>NZ_JBIGIC010000032.1:0-6960 GCF_043555985.1 Pelomonas candidula
GGTAGACCACCAAAATACTCCGATAAGGGCTGCCGAAACAGCTCGCGTTGTCTTCATGTCAAAGGGTCCTTCGTCGGCTTGAGCAGGTAGGCGGCGGAATATAAGGGTGACTTCGGCGGACGCTTACGGACGACCTAGAGATAAGCAGCCGGGAGTTTCAGGCGGAATCCTCGTTCGTTTGGAGGAATGACGAACCGCCGTACGAGAAGAGCCGGAAGGTGCTGCGTGTGGGTATTACCAGGGCGCGTATCCACACCTTGATCCTCGATCCGATGTGGCCACGATGCCCGATCCTGAAGGGGCACGCTCTGTAGCCATCCGTGCTTCCTACTGAGGCAAGCAATGATGCTTGTGCTTCTCTGATAGGCCGAAGAACGCCCTGAAGACAGCGACTGCCTCTGCGACTTGCTCCTTGAGTTCCTCGACGGTCATATAGACGCTTCGATCCGGTTGGTTCGGCTTCATGTCCCAGTCCAGTCGAACGAATGCCAGCATGGGGATTCGGGGATGGTGGGGGCCGAGAGGGGACTCTGCCAGCTTGCCAGGAACGCCCCATCTGCCGTGGGCGTAGTCGTTCCTAAGGGCACGCGCAGAACGTGCGCTCGCAAACCACTGGTCGAACTCGGCAATCACTTCAGGTCCCGCGGACCTGTAGGCCTTCCTTACGAGTTTCCTGAGGATGGCGAGCCGGTTGTCGAGCGTGTACTTCGAAGGGGTGAGGTACTTGGAAACGTCGACCTGGAGGTACGGTCCGAGCCAGTTCAGCTGCAAGCCGACGAAGAAGTCGAACCTCGCAGCCTCATAGACTAGGCGCCCAAGCGAGCGATGCAGCTCGTCCTCCAGGGACTCTTGAGTCCAGTCTGCCGGCGCATGGTGCGCGGCCGTAGGTGCCGCTGTTCGTTTCATGGAGTGTCTTGGCTTCCGCGAGCGGTCGTCAGGACGGCAGCTCGAGCGCGGGTACTTTCGACACCGTCACCGACAGCCTGTATTCGCAGAGCTCAACATCTCGGATCGAGGCGCAGGCCAGGCGTAGGTCCTCGGACATAGTTCGGCAGATGATGATGCCCCGCACGCGCTGGCCAGGGTCGGCCACTTCCTTGCGGACCCAATTCATGTAGCGAAGCAACTGGCCGACGACGCGGTCATACCCACGGGACACCTTGAGCTCCAGCACGACGAGCGAGTTGTTGCGGTCCACCGCCAGGATGTCGATTCGCCGACCGCTGCCTGCCTCGAACTCGACGCCACGAATGTCCTCTTCCTCGTACAGCCTAAGTCCTGGCTCGATGCACTCGAGGTTCTCGACGAGATAGCGCTGCAGGTCCTTCTCCAGCAAGAACTCCGACGAGCCAGCCCACGGCTCTTCAGCTTCGGCTTCCTCGCTGTCCGCCGCGACCTGCTGTTCCTGCCGCTCGACATCACCTTGGACGAGCTCATGAATCGGGGAGGGGTCCTTGCCGGCTTCGTACAGGCGGTACTGGCCGGTGTCCACCTTGAAGAGGATGTCGTCGGTCTCGTTGGTCGAGGGGTGGTGCAGACGGTTCTTGTCGTTCGTTGAGGCCTGCACGAGATGCGCACGGATGGTGACCGGCTTCAGCTTCGGGTAGTTGGTGCTGAACCACTCGACCGCCCTTGAGCTCGTGAACACCTGGCCGGGCTTGAGGTCCCACGCAGCCAGCATGTCCTTCAGAAGGGCCCTGGTGGGCTTGTCATAGATGGTCTTCGCCATGCTGCTCCCTCATCCGTGGTCGTATCGTTTTGCGGCAGCATAGCGTCCCGGGTTGGCATGGCCACCTTCGGCTGCTCCCGTGCTTAATGCTCCTTCGAGCACAGAGCGCCATAGTTGTCCTCCGCAGCCTGCGCGACAGAGCGCCCGTGCTCTGCCAGGCGTTCGAACTGCTCGACAGAAAGGCGGCTGAGCGACGTCGGGAATCGCATCGCATACAGCGCCTCGGCGTCGGGCTCCTCCGGGTTGGGCCCTGCGATATATAGGAACGCGCCTCTGGCCTTGCCGCCCTGTAGAAAGTTCGAGAAGGCTCGCACGCGAAGCGACCGCACCTGCTCGGACATCACATCGGTGATCCGTCGGAGACGGAATATGTTCAGCGGGTTCGATTCGAACCCTGGCGCAAGCGGCAGCCCTGCGTCCGAGGCGACGATGCACTCGTCGCCAACTTTCGAGCGTTGACGGCCTGCGTCGAACAGGGGCTCCAAGCCAAGGTTGTCGTACACACCACCGTCGTACAGGTGGAGGTTTCGAAACGGAAGGGTAACGACCTGCTCGCTGCCGGGCGTCGTGCCCCAGCGGCGCTTTTTCCATTCGAAGCTGTCCGCACGCAGCGTGAGCGGTCCGATGAGGCCAGGGAACGCAGCGGACACAGCCATAGCATTCGCCAAGGGGAAGGTGTGACAGTCCTCCGCGTACCCAAGCTCGTAGTCACCCATCTGGCCCGCCTTGAAACGGAAGCGCTTTCCGTTCTCGGCCGTCGTGCCGTTGATCGACCACTCGGGAGTGCGGGGAAGCGCCGATAGGGGCGCCTGAATCTGCCATTCTTTGCGAAGCGCGAGGCCGAGGAGATTGGCGCGGGACAGCAGGAAGCGCCAGTTCAACGGGTTCAGCAGTTGGCGGAACGCACCCCACATGAGGCTTCGCTCACAAAACGCCGCTCTCAACTGCGGGTAGACGTGTGTCAGGTATTCGCTCGAGGAGGGCCACTTCATCCCGTTGAACTGAAAGATCAGCCCGGTCAAGAGGCTCCCGCCAGAGACAGTTGAAATGCGAGTGACCCGTTCGAGTAGATCGCGCTCGGCCATCCAGCGAAGGACGCCTGCGTGAAACACCATGGCCCTGACGCCTCCGCCGGAAAGCGCCAGGGCAATGCCGCGTCCTTGCTCTGCCTGCGTCAACGCACCTCTCCTTGGCTGATGAAGATGTCCGTGTCCCCAACGATCAGCTGGAGGACGGGTAGCCCGTCGCTCGACATCTCCAAAGACAGATGGGCCATCTGCACCCGGTCGTCGATGCTCGGCGTCGTGGAATGGCCTCGCGGGTGGCTATGCCATTCGCCGACGTACTTCACGTTGCCCGCAGTTCGCTTCATAGCCTCCTCCACGGTCGGCGCCAGGTCTTCCTTGCCTCGCTCGAATCCGGTGGGCGAGGCCTTGCTGTCCGGCGGCTCGGGCAGAGCGTCAACGATGACCACCATCTTCTCGATGAAGTCGTAGTAGCCCAGCAGCACACCACCGGTTTCATTCGGCAGTTTGGCGGCCCGCATAGCCCTCAGGCGCCGTTCCACACCCGCGTCCATGAAGAGCTTCATTTCACCGAGGTCAATTGAGCCTTCCTCTTCCGCCTGGACGTCGTGCACCGTGACCTGTCCGGTGTCGCCGTCACGCTGCCAGATGCGAATGCGCGCGCCAGCCTGCGACAGGGCCTGCCGCACCTGGTCGGCCAAGCTGCCTGCATGCGTCATGATGAGCGAGTACGGCATCACGGCCGAGATGTCTCGACAACTGGCCCCGCTCCAGAAGGTCGAGGCGTTGCCGGCGAGGTGGTCTTTGCCGAAGTCGTTTCGGATGAGCGCCCGGTAATACTGGGCCTCGAGCGTGCGGAGCCGCAGCTTGCGGGCAGCGTCCTCCATTTGTAGCACCGAGTCGCGGCCGTTTGGCGTCAGGAACACCGATGCATGGCGTGCAGCGCCGTCGCGAGAACTCACCGCGCGGGGGTACTCGAGCGTGGTCGAGGCATCAACAACCAGGGCCGGCGAGTCGATTGCCGCCGCGACCTTGTCGTTGGTGAACTCGCAGGCATCGGCTTCAATATCCGTCACGATGCTCGCGTCCAGCATGGCTGAGACATGGAGCGCCCGCACGACGGCCGTCTTGGGCAACCCTACGTGCTCTCGCATCGCGATGTGTCGCGAAAGGTTGTGGGGCTTGACGTGATCCTTGTCAATGACAGTCCACTTGCCCCAGCCCATGCGCCCCCACAAAGATGCCAGCAGGCTACCCAGCGAGCCGACGCCGATCAACGTGGCTTCCGGCCCGGGCTCCGTGATACCGGACTGGGCGCGCGCCGCCTTCGCGCTGTTGAACTGGAGGACCTCTGACGTGAGCAGAGCAACCGACTTCCACGCATCCGCTGGTTGCGTGCGGAGGACATCCTGGAAGTACCGCCCTGCGTGCTTCATCAGCACGCCAAGCTTTTCGCCAAGCTCAAGCAGGCTTCCAGCGAGCACGAACGCCTGGTGGCGCGTGCGCTCTGGCTCGACGTCTGCAGTGCGCTTGACCGGGATGTTTAAGAGCACGAGGGTGAATTCCTCGTCGGACGTCGGCAGGGCCCCGTCGTGACCGACGCGCGGCTGCACAAGGGCCTTCAGCTCGGCGAGTAGGTCCAATCCCCGGCCTTCCAGAAGACCTTGCAGCTCCCCAAGCGTAGCCGGCTCAGGCATCACCTCGCCTTGAATGACGGGGGGGAGGTCAAGCTGCACCAACGACACCGGTAGGAGACCTTCACCGGCGTTCGGCACAAGCCTCAACGTCAGACGACCGTTCGCCAGCTTCATGCCGGGTACTACGGAGAACCTGCCCCCCTCCTTCTTGCGTAGCTCGTCGAAGTTCCAGGGCAGCACAAGCTCGTAGTCGGCAATGAAGAAAAGCTGCTCGACTGGCTGGTCCGCCGCGTGAAGCGTCCCCTTCGCGGAGTTCTCGAGCCACCACTGGATTCGGCGCAGGAAGGTCTCGGGTGTCCATTCACGCAGCACCGCCTTGACCGGCTCAAAATAGAGGCACAGGTCAGCAGGGGCGTTGGGGCCGACTCGGTTCTGGTGCAGCAGCCGCGGGAAGGCCTTACGCAAAGCCCAGACGTTCACCAGAACTTTGGGGTCGGCACGCACCACGACTGCTATGCGCTCGCGGTACTTGATGCCGGCGGCGTTCTTGGAGGGCACGCCGCGCGTCTTCACCTCCATGACGATGAACTCGGCCGTCGTATTGCCGTCACCGCCCAGCCGTGCATATTTTTCGACGGTGAAGTCCCTGTTTCGCCGGGCCGCGGCCGCTATCGCTTTGGTCCGAGGCAGTGTCAGAGCTGCTTCGTCGGACAGGGTCTCGCCGCGAAGCTCATAGAACTCATCGTCGGCCATCAGCCAGCCCGGGGCGCGACGGAGCG
The DNA here is from genome assembly GCF_043555985.1 of Pelomonas candidula. Classification (NCBI taxonomy): domain Bacteria; kingdom Pseudomonadati; phylum Pseudomonadota; class Betaproteobacteria; order Burkholderiales; family Sphaerotilaceae; genus Roseateles; species Pelomonas candidula. The sequence continues at coordinate 5,171 of NZ_JBIGIC010000032.1, forward strand.
CACGATGGCTGCTGCGCCGGCTACAGCAGCGCTTTTGAGCGACAAACCCTGACTGGTGATTTCGAACTCGATTGGCTCGGGGGCGTTCGCCCGAGGCTCTTCGCCCGTCACCAGAAAGTCGTTGCCGTCAACCTTCTTGACGTACTCCTCGTAGGTATTGCGAGCCTGGATGTGGGGCGGCTGTTCCTGCTTGTAGGCTTCTTTGATGTCCGGGATCGGCCGGCTGCTGCTGACGATGTACGACCCAGGCTTGCCGCCGAGGAGAATCTTCTCGACGCCCGGCTTGGGCGTCGTCTTCTTCTCGCCCTTTTCGTCGCTGAGGGCCTTGTAGCTGCAGTGATGAGGGATGTTGAAGATGTCCCAGGCCAGGCGGTCCATGTTGTCGTGCTTCTTGGTCGTCTCGACGATTTCCTCCAGCACCTCCCAGGTCGAGTCGCCGACCTCGAGGTAGTCATAGAGGTCGCTGCCGATCTGCATCCGGACATTGAAGATCAGCGACGCATCGTTGCGCACGATGTCTTCACCGTCCCCGCAGTGCTTGATGAAAGGGGAGTGGCAGAAGACCTCAAGGGCATCCTGTACCAGGCTGAAGCCCGGGACGAGCTGGCCGGCGTCGATGAACAAGTGGTCGCGAGCGTCGGACGCCAACCCCTTCTTCTTCAGCTCCTTCTCGAGCCAGTCGATCAGCACCTTCGGTCGTGAGAAGACAAGAATGCCCTTGCCCTCGAGGAGCCGGTGCCGGGCCTCCAAGCACAGCACGTATTCTTCGCGCTCTGGGTTGTCCTCCGGTTCGACCAGCAGCATCGCTGCGGGGAACCACATCTCTTTCGCGAATTTGCGGTCGCCGCCTTGCTTCTTCTTGTCGTGCTCGAGGTGGAAAAAGTCGGTACTACCCTGGATATGGTCCAGGTCGCCGTGCGTGAAGGCGACGACATCGAAATAGTTTTTGCCTGAGCCTTTCAGCTCCGAGCGAAGCCGGCTCGCCAGGTCAATCTCGGGTTCGTCCGAATCCTCCCCCTTGGCGCAGTGCCGGTAGTCGAACAGCAGGCGCCGGCCCTCCGTGGTGATGACCTGCGATGTGTCTCCGTTCCCGACCGGGTAGAAGACCACTTTGTGTGCCTTTGCCATTGATACCCCTGAGCGATTTCGGTTGTTAGCACTCGTTCTCTATGAGTGCTAGCAACAAATGTAACGATGATGCGACGCCGGAGCAATCGGGTTGCGGCTCGGCAACGGCAGTGTGAAGGTGGGGTGGCTCACCAGGTGAGCCTGGGTTTCCGCAGAATCGTCAGGGCGTAGGCAAGATCGCGGGCCGGCGAAACCGCAGCCGGTAGCACCGCAGGTCACCGCTGTGAGAAGTGGCTAACCCCCCGCTGAAAATCCTGCGGCATCGCAGTAAGACGAGACGGGACGAAATGACACCACCCCTCCACGACGGCGCCCTGCAGATTTTTGACGTGGACCACGGCCAGTGCGCGCTGCTGACGATTCCGTTCGGTCCGAACCACGCCTACCGGGTTCTCATCGACTGCGGGCACGCGGTGAACTTTCGCGGGGCGCCGTGGTATCCAGGTCGGCACCTGCAGTCGTTGGGGGTGAACTACCTCGACATGCTGGTTTGCACGAACTACGACGAGGACCACATGTCAGGCTTTCCAGACCTGGAGTGTTGACGCCGACTGAAATTTGACCCACCCGTGAGGGCCCTGCCGACCCAAATTTGACCCAGGTGTTCAACCTACCCTGCCCGAGATATCCACAGCTGGGCGGGGGTGTGAGGAGTGATCACC
>NZ_JBIGIC010000033.1:0-5526 GCF_043555985.1 Pelomonas candidula
TAATAGCCTGACGATGACCTACTTTCACACGGGAATCCGCACTATCATCGGCGCTGACTCGTTTCACTGTCCTGTTCGGGATGGGAAGGAGTGGGACCAAGTCGCTATGGTCGTCAGGCTTGACTGGTTGGCTTACTGGCAAGGCCAATAAACCCAATTCGTAGAGTCAGCAGAGTTACTCTGCACACAGCAATTGCTTGCTGCGGAATCAGTATTTTGATTGCGTCTTCAGACTTCTGAAGAACAGCATAACTTGAACACTCACCTTGATCTGTGCAATTCACAGTCAAAGTTATAGGGTCAAGCCTCACGGGCAATTAGTACTGGTTAGCTTAACGCATTACTGCGCTTCCACACCCAGCCTATCAACGTCCTGGTCTCGAACGACCCTTCAGGGGGCTCAAGGCCCCGGCAAGACTCATCTTGAGACGAGTTTCCCGCTTAGATGCTTTCAGCGGTTATCTCTTCCGCACTTAGCTACTCGGCAATGCCACTGGCGTGACAACCGATACACCAGAGGTGCGTCCACTCCGGTCCTCTCGTACTAGGAGCAGGCTCTCTCAATCTTGCAGCGCCCACGGAAGATAGGGACCAAACTGTCTCACGACGTTTTAAACCCAGCTCACGTACCTCTTTAAATGGCGAACAGCCATACCCTTGGGACCGGCTACAGCCCCAGGATGAGATGAGCCGACATCGAGGTGCCAAACACCGCCGTCGATATGAACTCTTGGGCGGTATCAGCCTGTTATCCCCAGAGTACCTTTTATCCGTTGAGCGATGGCCCTTCCATACAGAACCACCGGATCACTTTGTCCTACTTTCGTACCTGCTCGACTTGTCAGTCTCGCAGTCAAGCACGCTTATGCCAATGCACTATCGTCACGATTTCCGACCGTAACTAGCGTACCTTCGAACTCCTCCGTTACACTTTGGGAGGAGACCGCCCCAGTCAAACTGCCCACCATACACTGTCCCCATCCCGGATAACGGGACAAGGTTAGAACCTCAAACACACCAGGGTGGTATTTCAACGTTGGCTCCATAAGATCTAGCGACCTTACTTCAAAGCCTCCCACCTATCCTACACAGATCTGTTCAAAGTCCAATGTAAAGCTACAGTAAAGGTTCATGGGGTCTTTCCGTCTTTCCGCGGGGAGATTGCATCATCACAAACATTTCAACTTCGCTGAGTCTCTGGAGGAGACAGTGTGGCCATCATTACTCCATTCGTGCAGGTCGGAACTTACCCGACAAGGAATTTCGCTACCTTAGGACCGTTATAGTTACGGCCGCCGTTTACTGGGACTTCAGTCAAGAGCTTGCACCCCATCATTTAATCTTCCAGCACCGGGCAGGAGTCACACCCTATACGTCGACTTTCGTCTTTGCAGAGTGCTGTGTTTTTAATAAACAGTTGCAGCCACCGATTCTCTGCGGCCTCATTGGGCTAACCAAGTAAATGGATCACCTACTAAAGGCACACCTTCTTCCGAAGTTACGGTGTCAATTTGCCGAGTTCCTTCTCCAGAGTTCTCTCAAGCGCCTTAGAATACTCATCTCGCGCACCAGTGTCGGTTTGCGGTACGGTCGTCAATAGCTGAAGCTTAGTGGCTTTTCTTGGAAGCAGGGTATCACTCACTTCGTCTGCAAGCAGACTCGTTATCACGCCTCATCTAAGCCCTCCGGATTTGCCTAAAGAGCACGACTACACGCTTGAACCAACATATCCAACAGTTGGCTGAGCTAACCTTCTCCGTCCCCACATCGCACTATTGATCGGTACAGGAATATTGACCTGTTTCCCATCAGCTACGCATCTCTGCCTCGCCTTAGGGGCCGACTCACCCTACGCCGATGAACGTTGCGTAGGAAACCTTGCGCTTTCGGCGAGGGGGCTTTTCACCCCCTTTAACGCTACTCATGTCAGCATTCGCACTTCTGATACCTCCAGCAGGCTTCACAACCCACCTTCACAGGCTTACAGAACGCTCTCCTACCACGCATATTGCTATGCATCCGCAGCTTCGGTAACTGGCTTAGCCCCGTTACATCTTCCGCGCAGGACGACTCGATCAGTGAGCTATTACGCTTTCTTTAAATGATGGCTGCTTCTAAGCCAACATCCTGACTGTTTTAGCCTTCCCACTTCGTTTCCCACTTAGCCAATTTTAGGGACCTTAGCTGGCGGTCTGGGTTGTTTCCCTCTTGAGTCCGGACGTTAGCACCCGGTGCTCTGTCTCCCAAGCTGTACTCTGCGGTATTCGGAGTTTGCCAAGGTTTGGTAAGTCGCCATGACCCCCTAGCCTAAACAGTGCTCTACCCCCGCAGGTAATACTTGAGGCACTACCTAAATAGTTTTCGGAGAGAACCAGCTATTTCCAAGTTTGTTTAGCCTTTCACCCCTATCCACAGCTCATCCGCTAGTTTTGCAACACTAGTCGGTTCGGACCTCCAGCACCTGTTACGGTACCTTCATCCTGGCCATGGATAGATCACTTGGTTTCGGGTCTACACCCAGCGACTATTCGCCCTATTCGGACTCGATTTCTCTACGGCTTCCCTATTCGGTTAACCTCGCCACTGAATGTAAGTCGCTGACCCATTATACAAAAGGTACGCAGTCACCCTTGCGGGCTCCTACTTTTTGTATGCATGCGGTTTCAGGATCTATTTCACTCCCCTCCCGGGGTTCTTTTCGCCTTTCCCTCACGGTACTTGTTCACTATCGGTCGATTACGAGTATTTAGCCTTGGAGGATGGTCCCCCCATATTCAGACAGGATTTCACGTGTCCCGCCCTACTCTATTCGCGCCTAGTTCCACAATCTACATTTCTCATACGGGGCTATCACCCGCTGTGGCCGGACTTTCCATTCCGTTCTGATATGCAAACTGCTAAAACGCGAGGGCTACTCCGATTTCGCTCGCCACTACTTTCGGAATCTCGGTTGATGTCTTTTCCTCGAGCTACTGAGATGTTTCAGTTCACCCGGTTCGCCACAATGACCTATGTATTCAGTCAGAGTTACTCCTTGCGGAGTGGGTTTCCCCATTCGGAAATCTCCGGATCAAAGCTAATTTGCCAGCTCCCCGAAGCTTATCGCAGGCTATCACGTCCTTCGTCGCCTGTAATCGCCAAGGCATCCACCACATGCACTTAGTCACTTGACCCTATAACTTTGACAGCGCTGACTGCACTGTCGATCAAGGACGCGATCCAACTAGATTTCTCCAGTCCGACCGCTTTTTTGAGTATTCACGCGTTACGCCGTTCTTCATCTAAACAATTTCTTGCTCAGTTGAAGTCTATGTTTGACGCAATCAAAATCATTGCTGACGGCACGGTGTATCAAGAGATACTTTCCGTCAGCAACGCTGATTCGACTCTACAAATTGTTAAAGAACAACAGCCGATCTTTCGATCAAGACTGGCAAACCTCAGAAGAACTCTCGTTCTGCTGAGGTTTGCCAACCTTATGAGTGAAACTGGTGGAGGATGACGGGATCGAACCGACGACCCCCTGCTTGCAAAGCAGGTGCTCTCCCAGCTGAGCTAATCCCCCGATCTCTCGTGGTGGGTCTGGCTGGATTCGAACCAGCGACCCCCGCCTTATCAAGACGGTGCTCTAACCGACTGAGCTACAGACCCACGCGAAACTTGTTTGCGTCGCTCTGCATCATCGCCAGGCTTGTTGAGGCCAGCTCCACAGGCACGCGATTTCACTCACTGTTGTATACAGCCGATAAGTGTGGGCGCTTAAAGCTAAGTGCTTGAGCTTTCGCTCTTAGTTGATCTTGCTCTGCACATTCCTTAGAACGTACGAGGCGCGATCTATCTAGAAAGGAGGTGATCCAGCCGCACCTTCCGATACGGCTACCTTGTTACGACTTCACCCCAGTCACGAACCCTGCCGTGGTAATCGCCCTCCTTGCGGTTAGGCTAACTACTTCTGGCAGAACCCGCTCCCATGGTGTGACGGGCGGTGTGTACAAGACCCGGGAACGTATTCACCGCGGCAAGCTGATCCGCGATTACTAGCGATTCCGACTTCACGCAGTCGAGTTGCAGACTACGATCCGGACTACGACCGGGTTTCTGGGATTAGCTCCCCCTCGCGGGTTGGCAGCCCTCTGTCCCGGCCATTGTATGACGTGTGTAGCCCTACCCATAAGGGCCATGATGACCTGACGTCATCCCCACCTTCCTCCGGTTTGTCACCGGCAGTCTCATTAGAGTGCCCTTTCGTAGCAACTAATGACAAGGGTTGCGCTCGTTGCGGGACTTAACCCAACATCTCACGACACGAGCTGACGACGGCCATGCAGCACCTGTGTTCTGGCTCTCTTTCGAGCACTCCCAAATCTCTTCAGGATTCCAGACATGTCAAGGGTAGGTAAGGTTTTTCGCGTTGCATCGAATTAAACCACATCATCCACCGCTTGTGCGGGTCCCCGTCAATTCCTTTGAGTTTCAACCTTGCGGCCGTACTCCCCAGGCGGTCAACTTCACGCGTTAGCTTCGTTACTGAGAAGAAACCCTCCCAACAACCAGTTGACATCGTTTAGGGCGTGGACTACCAGGGTATCTAATCCTGTTTGCTCCCCACGCTTTCGTGCATGAGCGTCAGTACAGGTCCAGGGGATTGCCTTCGCCATCGGTGTTCCTCCGCATATCTACGCATTTCACTGCTACACGCGGAATTCCATCCCCCTCTACCGTACTCTAGCTATGCAGTCACAAAGGCAGTTCCCAGGTTGAGCCCGGGGATTTCACCTCTGTCTTGCATAACCGCCTGCGCACGCTTTACGCCCAGTAATTCCGATTAACGCTTGCACCCTACGTATTACCGCGGCTGCTGGCACGTAGTTAGCCGGTGCTTATTCTTCAGGTACCGTCATGAGTCCCAGGTATTAACCAGAACCTTTTCTTCCCTGACAAAAGCGGTTTACAACCCGAAGGCCTTCTTCCCGCACGCGGCATGGCTGGATCAGACTTGCGTCCATTGTCCAAAATTCCCCACTGCTGCCTCCCGTAGGAGTCTGGGCCGTGTCTCAGTCCCAGTGTGGCTGGTCGTCCTCTCAGACCAGCTACAGATCGTCGGCTTGGTAGGCTTTTACCCCACCAACTACCTAATCTGATATCGGCCGCTCCAATCGCGCGAGGTCTTGCGATCCCCCGCTTTCACCCTCAGGTCGTATGCGGTATTAGCTGCTCTTTCGAGCAGTTATCCCCCACGACTGGGCACGTTCCGATATATTACTCACCCGTTCGCCACTCGTCAGCTTAACCTGTTACCGTTCGACTTGCATGTGTAAGGCATGCCGCCAGCGTTCAATCTGAGCCAGGATCAAACTCTACAGTTCGATCTTGAATTTACTCAACGGAATCGACTTAAACCATTTGCATGATTCAAATCTAATTTCCGTGAGCGTTTAAAGTCCGAAGGACCGTTGCAAGTCACCCTGCAACATCACTTCGCCTCAAACGCCCACGCTTATCGGCTGCTAATTATTAAAGAACATC
>NZ_JBIGIC010000034.1:0-4150 GCF_043555985.1 Pelomonas candidula
TGTAGAGCGCGATGTCCTCGTTGGCCACGCCCAGGTTCTTGTAGATGATGGCCGCGACGACGCCCACCATCACATTGGGCAGGCCCATGGCCAGGTAGAGCGAGGGCACCCAGGTCAGTGGGTGGCGAGTGGTGTTGGACATGGTGTCTCCGTTCTTGTTGTTGGGCGTTCAGCGAGGCGTCGGCGTCAGGGCCTGCAACGCGGCCGAGACGTAGACGAGCGGCGCGTTCCAGTTGATCGCGACCTCGTTGCTGGCGTAGCTGCAGAGGTGGTCGAGGTAGGACAGCGCCGGCAACCTGGAAGCGTAGGTCACGGGGCAGCCTTTCTGATCCTGCTGGCCGGCATTGGGGCCACCGACGAGGAAACCGGGTACCGGGGCGTCGACGCCATCGGCCTCGGATGGGCGGTGGTGCGGGTGCAGCGGCGGCTTGGCGCCGAAGCCGGTCACCATGGACTGGCCCAGCGGGTTGCGGCCCAGCACGTGATCGAACAGCGCCTGCGCCGCGGCCAGCGTGTCGGGCGAGGGCTTGAGGCGGTAGGCTTGGATCAGCATCAGCGCGCGGTTGAGCATGCCGGAGTTGCTGCCCCAGTCGTAGTCCTGCGAGCGCGTGCCGACGCGGTAGGCCGAGGCGCGCCACAGGGCCACCTGCTCCGCCGCCAGCGTCGCGACGCGGGACTCGACGAGCGCGGCATCGGCCGTGGTCAGCGTGCTGCGCTGCTGCGCCAGCGTGACCCAGGCCAGGCCCTTCACGTCGCCCCAGGACGGCACGTTGATGGCGAGCTTGTCGAGGTCGGGCCGGTAACGCGCGTCGCGCGTCGTGACCCACAGCTCGGTGCCGGCCCAGGCGAACTCGTCGTCGAGTTTGTCATCGCCGTAGCCACCGGTGCGGATGTCGGACGGCTGCCGGTAGACATCCTTCGGGTGGGCCTGCGCCCAGTCCCACGCGCGGCGGGACGCGGCCAGCATGCGGGCCGACAGGCCCGGCCGCTGCGCCTCGAACGCGGCGAACACGCGACTGGCCTGGGCCATGACGGCAGCGAAGTCCAGCGCAGCCGCGGTGCTCTTCTGCACGACGTAACGCTCGCCCTTGGCGTCGGCCGGCATCACGATGCCATCGAAGCCCTTGTTGGTGAGCTTGTGATAAACGCCGCCGTCCGCGGGGTCCTGCATCGCGAGCATCCACTCCAGGTTCCACAGCGCCTCGTTGAGCACGTCGGGCAGGCCGTTGCCGGTCTCGGGGATGTTGAGCTGCTGCGCCTTGAAGAAGGCCGGGAAATGCTCGTACGCAGCCAGCAGCGTGTAGACAGTGATGCCGGAGTTGACGATGTACTTGTTGTAGTCACCGGCGTCGTACCAGCCCTTGGGTGCGCTGATGACGGTGCCTTCCGGCCGGCCCGGGCCGGCAGCGGAGGCGTGCACCAGCACATGGTCGTCCGGGTGGCCAGCGGGGCGCGCCCAGCGGCCGGCGTTGGCAGCCAACAGCGGCGTGCTAGCGCGGTTGAAGTAGTAGGCCTTGATGGCCGCGGCGCTCACGGCCGCGTAGGCATCGGCGGCGACGATGAAGGTCGGCGAGTCCGCCATGCCGTCGACGTGCAGCCGGTAGTGGCCCGGCGCCTTCAGCACGGAGAAGTCGGCCAGGCGAACGTCCTGGGCGGCGGGCTCCCAGCGCGCGGTGGCGCCGAGGTCGCCGCGTAGCACCGTGCGTCCGGTGCCGGCGTCGACGACCGAGAAGGCCTTCGCATCCCCCGCCGGCACGGCCGCGACCTTGGCGGCGCCGGGCAGGTAGCCGATCTGGTTGATGGCGATGCCGTCAGCGTGGGCGAGGCCCGCAGCGGACAGGCAGGCGGCCAGCAGGCCGTGGCGGAAACCGTGGGTCATGAAGTTCAAGGAATGGCAATCCAGGTGATGTTGTCGGTGGCGCCGTTGTCGGCACGGGCTTCGAGTCGGTTGCGGCCCGGCTGCAGCGGCACGCCGGGCCAGATGGCGATGCCGCCGCGCGTGGCCTGTGCGGGCAGCTCGGCGCCGTTCAGCGTCAGTGTGACGCGGCCGCCGTTGGCGTAGACCTTCACGTCCACCGGCCCGACGGCACGCGGCGTGGCGCGGCGGCTGGCGAAGTGCAGCACGGGCTTCGCGGACCACTGCGCCTGGTAGTACAGGAAGGCGTCCTTGCGCGTGGCGCGGTCGTAGGTGACGAGGCCCTTGTCGTTGATGCCCGGCCGGTCACCTTCGTTGCGGCCCGCCGAGGCAAGGTCGAAGCCGACCCAGACAAAGCTGCCCCACAGCCACGGCCGCGCGGCGATCTGCGGCCAGTAGGCCTCGTGGAACAGCGCCTGGTATTGCTCGGGGTGGAAGCGTGCCGTGGTCTGCGGGCGTACCGGCGGGTCCTGCTGGTGCAGCACGCTGGCGCCGGCGCCGTACTCGGTCAGCGACAGTGCGCGGTCCGGCTGCGCGGCGTGCACGCGGTCGGCCCACGGGCCGATGTCGGCGAACGTGCCGTCGTACCAGCCGTAGTAGCGGTTGAAGCCGATGACGTCGGTCTGCCGCGCCATCGCGTGGTCGTCGGCGGCGCAGCAGTGGGCGTAGATCGTGGGGCGCGTCGGGTCGAGCGCGTGGGTTTCGCGGGTGAGCTGCGCGAGCAGGTCCACCACCGGCGCATCCGAGCGGTAGACCTCGTTGCCGACGCCCAAGACGATCACCGACGGATGGTGCTGGTTCTGCTTGATCAGTTCGCGCAACTGCTGGGACAGGTTGGCGCGGAAGGCCTCGCCCTCGTCCATCGCGCTGTTGAGCGGAATCTCGGTCAGCACCAGCAGCCCGGCGCGGTCGGCGTCGTCGTAGGCGCGCTGCGGATGCTGGAAGTGCACGAAGCGCAGGCCGGTGACGCCCAGCTCGTCGAGGATGCGGAAGTCCTCGTCGATCTGCGCGTCGCTCACCGCCAGGCCGTGGCCAGGGCGGCCGCTGTGGAACAGGTTGACGCCATGCACCGCGTAGGGCTGGCCGTTCAGCAACAGGCCGCGTTGCGGGTCGATGCGGATGCTGCGCATGCCGATGGGCAGCGTCACGGTGTCGAGCACGGTGGCGCCGTCGCGCAGCTCGGCAGTCAGCGTGTAGACGTACGGGTCGGCGGCGCCTTGCCAGAGGTGAGGACGAGGCACGGTCCAGGGTTGCTCGGCCGAGACCGTGGCTTGCGCCGCTGCTTCGATGGACTGCTCGCTGTGCGCCACGTCGCGGCCCTGCGCGTCGCGGAGCTGGAGATGCAGCGCGAGCTTGCCGGCAGTGCCGCCGTCGTTGCGCACGCGGGCACGCAGCGACAGGTGCGCTCGCTCGGCAGTCACGTCGTCCGCCGACACGTAGACGCCCGGCCCGCCATCGTCCAGCAGATCGAAGTGCGCGGCCGGCACGGTCAGCAGCTTCACGCTGCGGTACAGGCCGCCGAAGACGGTGAAGTCGCCGCCCAGCGGCGCGACGTGTTTTGCCGTCGCGTTGTCAACGCGCACGGCGATCACGTTGCGGCCTGCACGCAGCGGCGCGCTGATGTCGACGCGGAAGGCCGCGTAGCCACCGTCGTGGCGGCCGGCGAGCTGGCCGTTGACCCAGATCTCGGCCCGCAGCGCGGCGCCGTCGAACTGCAGGAAGTGTCGTGACGGAAGCGCGGCAGCCGAGATCTGCAGCTCGCGGCGATACCAGCCCGGGCCGCGGTAGTAGGCGCCGCCAGCCTCGCCGTCGATGCCGTTCCAGGTGTGGGGCAGGCGCACGACCGCCCACACCGAATCGTCGAAGACCGTGGCGCCCGCGCCTGCCACGTCGGCACGCAGAAAACGCCAGCCATCGTCCAGCGCCGTGACCTGCCGTGCCGACACGCCGCCGCCGACAAGTACCAGGGCCAGCAGCAGAAGCTCTCGAACACGACGCCAGGCCATCACGGTCACTCCATCCAACGAAGGAGCCGGTGGCGCGCCTGTGAGGCGCCGTCCACCGGCTTGGGGCCGTCAGCCCGTCAGACGCTCCAGCTCAGCGACGCACCGTCGGCCTGCACGGGGCTGCGCTTGCCGTCCACATCCAGGCTCCAGTCGCGCAGCGCCCCCTGAGAGACGTGGGCCGTGTACTGCGCGCCGCTGCGGCTGACCGTGCCGCAGGCCGCGACCTGGC
>NZ_JBIGIC010000035.1:0-4019 GCF_043555985.1 Pelomonas candidula
CGTGATCAAGCCTTCAGCCAATGGTCAGGCCCCGTGGCCCGCGGTCCGCAACACGTACGACCCCGCGCGTCGGGTCCTCGTGTCGGTCGAAGAGGGCGTGCTGAACGCTTGGCAAGACGATACCGTGCTACCCCTGAACTGGGGTTCGAACTTCGTACCGAATCGCAAAACTGTCTATACCTACGACAGCCTAGGCCGCAAGGCCACTGAATCCCAAGTTGGGACCGACGGGCAACCCGTGGGCCTGGTGCAGTACAGCTACGACGACTGGAATCAGGTGATCTGCAAAACGGTGCGGATGAATCCCGCTGTTTACGGCAGTTTGCCGGCAGACGCTTGCACTTTGGGTGCCGAGGGCAGTGACGGGCCGGATCGGATCACCCATTATTCCTATAACACGTACTTCCAGATGACTGTTGAGACGCGGGCCTATGGTGTCCCGGGCCTTCAAATGGATTACGTCACCAATACGTATGGCGGCACGGCCACCGCCACCAATACCTTTTCTTGGCTGACTGACCAGAAAGACGCCAACGGCAACGTCACACACCTGGACTATGACGGCCTCGCTCGGGTAAGCAAGATGTCCTTCCCGAGCAAAACCACGCCGGGCCAGTTCAGCACCACCGACTTCGAACAATACGGCTACGACAACAACAGCAACCGCACGGTGCTGACCAAGCGGGACGGGCGGGTCATCAACTACACGTATGACGCCCTCAATCGCAATACGCTGAAGGATGTTCCGGATAGCGCCGTTGATACAGACGTCTATTTGGGCTACGACCTGCAGGGCCATCCCCGCTACGCCAACTTCGGTAGCGCAAACGGCTCTGGCGTTGCAACGGTTTACGACGGTTTTGATCAACTGGCCAGCGAAGCGACCAGCGTGGGTGGAACGACCTATACGGTTTCCCACAAGTACGACCTCAATGGCAATCGCACGCTCATCACGCACCCGGACGGAACACCGTTCAGGTATGAATATGATGGATTGGATCAGCTGAACTTCATCAAGGAGGGCTCCAATACCACGAGCCCGGTATTGATTCAGATTGGGTTTGACAGCCAGGCTCGGGTGAGCGCACTTTACACCGGCGGCACGTCCTCCGCGACGACGACGTTTCAGTATGACAATTGGTCGCGCAATTACCTCAATAGCCTCGCGCCGACAGATGCCAACTATGCCTTCAGTGAGACGGCATCGTACAACCCTGCCGGCCAGGTTAAGCAGATGGCCTTCAGTAACGACAATTTTCAGTATCGCGAGAAAGGCAGCGCGAGCGGGAGCTATGTCGCCAATGGGCTGAACCAGTACACCTCGGTCGGCGGCACCGCCTTCAGTTACGACGCCAACGCCAACCTCACGGCTGACGCCAGCACCACCTACGGCTATGACGTCGAGAACCGACTGGTCTCTGCCAGCGGCGGCCATAACGCTACGCTGGCCTATGACCCGCTGGGGCGCCTCTACAAGGTCACCTCGGGCGGCCAGTCCACTCAGTTCGTCTACAGCGGCATTACGCTGGTTGCCGAGTATCAGGGCGGAGCCATCGTCAGGCGCTACGTCGCCGGAAACGGGGTTGACCAATCCCTGGTCGGCTACACCGGTGCAGTAGTTGGCGCCGGCAACCGCCAATTCCTGCATGCCGATCGCCAGGGTTCGATAGTTTCAGCGACCAATAGTTCGGGTAGTACGATCTATGTCAACGCCTATGACGCCTATGGCGTACCAAGTGTACTTAATCAAGGGCGGTTTTCCTATACCGGGCAGACTTACATACCTGAATTGGGTATGCATCACTATAAGTCCCGAATTTACAATCCTGCCATAGGTCGATTCTTGCAAGTTGACCCGATTGGATATAATGACGATTTAGATCTTTATACATATGTCGGAAATGATCCACTCAATCGAACTGACCCGCTCGGCAAGAATGCATTTTCTATTGGTGATTGGTTATACTTTGCGAAAGATGTCGGAAGTCTTCTCGTGTCCGAGTTGGTTTATGCGGCGGCCGAAATTAAAGGGGACAGTGCTGTCGCATCGATGGCTCTTGGCGACATGGTGGCATTGCGCGCCGATGCTGCGGTCAGTACACTAGGAGTTGCAAATCCGGTCCCTGGAACGCGAGCGGCTGTTCAGCAACTGCGTAGAGAGTTTAAGCCTCGGGTTGGATCATATACCATTACCTTTAATAATGGGATGAAGTATCATGGCAAAGGTCCTGAGAGTCGAATGGAGAAATCCGCCGCGCTAAAATCCGAGAAGAACGGTGGTGTCAAGGATAAAGAATGGAAGCCCTCCGAAAACGATAGGGAAGCTTTTAAGGATGAGCACAAGAGAATTGAAGCCGATGGCGGCGTTCAAAATCCGAACAACCTTAATCAGATAAATTCCCCCGGGAAAAAGTATTGCGCCCAGGATAAAAACTGCTAGATATCTATGAACGATGACTTGGATTACCTTACGGTTCGCGAGCGGAGGTTCTTAAAGATTCAAAGCGAGCGGCTTGGAGAGTGCATTGCAAGCTTCAATCGGCCAGGCAGTGGTCTTTATGGAATTTTTCTTTCCGAGGCGGCCTATTCTCAGTTGGGAAGTATTGAATTTATCCGACAATTATCCTCGTTAAGGGGGGTCATTATTACCGCGACCGGGGTTGATTTGGCTCCCTTGCACGATCAAGCCTTGTTGGAGTACATTCAAATTGAGCAGACCGAATCCCGGCTGGATATTTCGGTATTTGACAACCTGAAGGAGTTGCGATGTTATTGGGGGGGGGATATCGTTGGGTTGGGGCGAACTTCCTTAAGAAGGCTTGCCATCTGGAAGTACGGTGACCGCTCCACGAATGATCTCACCAATCTCAATCTTCCTTCGAGTCTTTGCTCAATTGAATTGATTCAGTCAAGAATTGAGTCGCTGAATGGACTAAAAGACTTGCCATACCTCGAAGAGGTATCGCTGCACTATCTTGCGCAATTGAAGGATATCGGTGCATTGCGCCATCTTCCATCTTTGAGATATTTGCACATGGAAAAATGCAAGTCTGTAGCCTCCTATCAGGTGCTGGGGTTGTGCAGCGGGCTACACATCGTTGATCTGGAATCGTGCGCTCCCATTCATGATTTTATGTTCCTGCATAATCTTTCGTCGCTCACTGAACTTTATTTTGCCGGAACGAAGGTTGACTCTCTTCCAAATTTCGCAAATTTTGGAGCGCACCTAAAGAAGGTTGTTGGGACTAGTGGGCGTAGAATCGAGTTTTAGACGACTGGTCTTGCTGCGCCGCAAACAGTGAAATTCGTCCCTCTCGACTTCACGCCGGAGGATCGATGGATGCAGCGGAGCGCTTAGATCTCTTCCTAGAGCAGTTGGGTGCGGGGCCGGGTCAGCCTATCTCGACATTTTGGGGCTGAAATTGAATGCGGTTCATGGTTGCGTGCGTGCTCACGATCGTATTTGGAGCTTGCACGCTCGCCTATCACTGAGTCATGGCGTGAGCTTACGGAGATTGGTTGCCAGGTCTAGCGAAGCCTGCAGCCTCGACAGATTTACGACCCGCAGGTCGAGCGGCTAATGTCATGTCGAAGGCGCCATTCTGGCGCAAGAACCGAAGCGCGCTGGGGACTCCGGCTGGGCACAGGGCGCAGCACTCACGCAAGGAGTTGTGTGGAAGCACTGGTTGTTTATCTTGGATATATTCTTCCCAACATCGGCTTTTGTGTGTGAGATATCACAGCAAAGGTTTCGTGAAACAACTCCATAGTCTTCAATTCTTGGAAAAGCCGTACACGCGCCATCGCGGCAGGGGCCAAATTGAATTCATCCATGTTTGAAAATGCATGGCAGCAACTCTATCTTCGCGATCGGCAGATAGTGATAGCCCTGGCTGTTGGCGCCGATCTAAATTTGACCCACCCTGCCGATTGAACTTTGACCCAGGGCTTGGGGCCGGCATCGGCTGACGCCGGCTGTGGACAACTGTAGCGCTGAGCTCGGTCAGCCCGCCTCGTCG
>NZ_JBIGIC010000036.1:0-3173 GCF_043555985.1 Pelomonas candidula
CGTATCCGTCCGGCCAACTCACCTTGAACGGCCCGTGGCCGGCAGCCAGGATGGTGCCCACCAAACAAGTTAGGTGGACACCATGTCAGACGCCAAGCCGGCCCTCCGCCGGCGTCACGATGCAGAGCTGAAGCAGCAAGTCATCGCCGCATGCGCGGCGCCAGGCGCGTCCGTGGCCCAGGTCGCGATGAACTACGGCCTCAACGCCAATCTCGTTCACAAGTGGCGCCGCCTGGCTGCCGACGACGGTGAGATTCGCAACTCACCGGCCTTCGTCCCCGTGTCGGTGGTCTCTGAGGTCCCGCCATCTGATCCGCCGCAGTCCATCGAACTGGAGCTGCAGCGCGGCGCGGTCCACGTTCGCGTGCGCTGGCCGTTGAATGGCGCTACGGCCTGCGCCGCTTGGCTGCGCGAGATGCTGCGTTGATCCGGGTCGACGCGCTGTGGCTGGCAGTCGAGCCACTGGACATGCGAGCCGGCACCGAGGCCGCCCTGCGGCGCGTGGTCGCTGTCTTCGGTGCTGCCCGCCCCCACCACGCCTACCTGTTCGCCAATCGCCGCGCCAATCGGATGAAGGTGCTTGTGCATGACGGCATCGGCGTGTGGCTGGCAGCTCGCCGCTTGAACGCCGGCCGCTTCGTGTGGCCGCGCGACGTGACCGGCACGTTGAACCTGAACCACGCACAGTTCGACGCCTTGGTGCTTGGCCTGCCCTGGCAGCACGTCGGCGAAGCCGGCGTCATCACGCTGCTGTAGCTCCGCGTCCATTGCGGCATCTGCCGATGGGCAGCTCGGTCTGCGCCGGGCAGCATCACGTCTCGTGATTGCCGATGACCTCGACACGCTCGATGCCCAGCAACTGCGCGACGCCCTGAGGGCCGCTCGCGCCGAGGCCGCGTTCAAGCAGGCCATCATCGACAAGCTCACCCACGAGAACGCGATCCTCAAGCGGCTGAAGTTCGCCGCCCAGAGCGAGCGCTTCAGCGCCGAGCAGAAGAGCCTGCTGGACGAGACGCTGGACAGCGACCTGGCGGCAGTGGCTGCCGAGATTGAAGGGCTGCAGCCCAGCCGGGCTGCCGGCGAACGGCAACAGCCCCGGCGCGGGAAGCTGCCGGCGCACCTGCCCCGCCGCGATGTGCGTCACGAGCCCGAGAACACCACCTGCGGTTGCGGCCAGGCTATGCAGCGCATCGGCGAAGACGTCGCCGAGAAGCTGGACTACCAGCCCGGCGTCTTCACCGTCGAGCGCCACATCCGCGGCAAGTGGGTTTGCAAGTGCTGCGAGCGGATCGTGCAGGCGCCGGTCGCGCCACACATCATCGACAAGGGCCTGCCGACGACGGGCCTGCTGGCCCAGGTGCTCGTGGCCAAGTACCTCGACCACCTGCCGCTGTACCGACAGGAAGCGATCTTCGAGCGCGCCGGCCACGCCATCTCGCGCTCCACGCTGGCGCAGTGGGTTGGCGAGTGCGGCGTGCAGCTGCAGCCTCTCGTTGACGCGCTAACCGCCGAGCTGCTGCGCCAGCGGGTGCTGCACGCCGACGAGACGCCAGTAGCCATGCTCAAGGCCGCCGGTCAGCGCGACGGCAAGACCCATCGGGCGTACCTGTGGAGCTACTGCAGCACCCAGTTCAGCCCCCTGCAGGCCGTCGTCTTCGACTTCGCCGACAGCCGTGGCGGTCAGCACGCTCGTGGCTTCCTCGGGCTGCCCGGGACGCCAACCAAGCCAGCTTGGCAAGGCAAGCTCGTCTGTGACGGCTTCACCGGCTACAAGGCTTGCTTCGAGCTGGGCGTGACCGAGGCAGGCTGCATGGCGCACGCGCGGCGCAAGTTCCACGAACTCTGGGCCAACCACGGCAGCCAGGTCGGCGAGCAGGCACTGAAGTTCTTCGGCCAGCTCTACGAGGTCGAGCGAACCACCGCCAGTGCCGACAGCGCAGCTCGGCTTGAAGCCCGGCAGACCGCAAGGCCACTGGCCGACGCCCTGCACCAGTGGCTGCGACAGCAACGCCAGCGCGTGCCCGACGGCTCAGCCACCGCGCGGGCCATCGACTACAGCCTCAAGCGTTGGGTGGCGCTGACGCGCTACCTCGACGACGGCGATTTACCCCTTGACAACAACTGGGTAGAGAACCGCATCCGGCCCATTGCTCTGGGCCGGCAGAACTGGCTGTTCGCCGGCAGCTTGCGCGCGGGCAAGCGGGCTGCGGCGGTGATGAGCCTCATCCACTCGGCGAGGCTCAACGGGCTCGATCCCTTCGCCTACCTGCGTGATGTGCTGGAGCGGCTGCCGGCGCAGCCGGCCAGTCGGGTCGACGAGCTACTGCCGCATCGCTGGTCGCCGCTAGCGTAGCCATCAGCATCGACCAAAGGCGTTATTGGCCAATCGAGTGAACGAATGCTCCAGCTCAGGCTTCCCCTACGGTTTGAGGTCTCCGCGGTATCGGTACAGCCCGTCAAAGGAAACGTTCATGCCGCCGCACTGCTTGTTGTCTTGAGCGAACAGGAAGTTTCCGACCTTCCTAATCTGGACCTCGCACTCACCCGTTAGTCCCACTACATCGGTCCCGAGGGGGGCGTCGAATGTGAATGATCCAAAGTGCGGGTCACCACCGCCCTGCCATATTGCGTTCCCGACGACGTGAAGGCGGCCGTCGACCGAAGTGATTGATAGCTTTGCGTGGTTGTTCTGCCAAACACCAACCCACGCGCTTGTGCTTGTAGACTTGTCCTCTAGCCACCGAGAGGCCGGAATCCAGCCTGCGACAGTAGCTAGTTTTCCCTTGCCGGGGACAACGACGCAGGCCCAGGATTTGTAGCGGTGGATCTGGACGCCAGATGTGCCTGCCGCGGCATTCGGGTTGCACCAACCGGGCTGCCACTTATCAGGGTCGCAGACCTCACCCGGCATGAGCTCAAGGTGGAGCGCCGGTCCAGCCGCGATTCGCCCTGGGCTTACAAGCTTGACCCCGTCCAGGGGGCCCGCGTCCACGATGCTGTCTTCATTGCACAGCGGTGGTTCTACCTCACCAGGAGCGGCGGAGGCGGTAGACCACCAAAATACTCCGATAAGGGCTGCCGAAACAGCTCGCGTTGTCTTCATGTCAAAGGGTCCTTCGTCGGCTTGAGCAGGTAGGCGGCGGAATATAAGGGTGACTTCGGCGGACGCTTAC
>NZ_JBIGIC010000037.1:0-2769 GCF_043555985.1 Pelomonas candidula
TGCGTATTTCGGCCAACGTGACCGGTCATTTCGGTCATCGTGACCGACGCTGTTGAGGAGCGTCGGAGAGGTCGTTTCGGTATCGTGACCGCCCGTTTCGGCGATCGTGACCGCCGGGCCGGCGGCGGGTGCTGCGTAGGGTTCGAAGTCTAGGGTGGCGGGGGCTGGATCAGGTCAAGATTGGTCCTCCTGAGCTGCGTTTTTTGCCTTGCTTGCCGCGCGTTGCGTTCGCCCCGTGCGACGGGACTCGCCTTCGAGGCTGAAGCGCCGGCAGCGCTGCATGAGTCGGTCCAGGATCGCGTCGGCCACCGTCGGATCGCCCAGCCAAGCGTGCCAGTGCTCGATCGGCAGTTGGTGCGTGATGATGGTGGCGCGCTGGGCGCTGCGGTCGTCGATGATCTCCAGCAGGTCGGCCCGCGTGGCCGCGTCGATGGCGCCGGTGGCCCAATCGTCCAAGACCAGCACGTCGATCTTGGCGAGCTGCTGCAGCCAGCGCCGGAAGCTACCCGCGCCGTGCAGGATGCGCAGCTCCTCGGCCAGGCGCGGCACGCGCAAGTACAGCGCCGAGTGGCCTTGGCGGCAGGCGTACTGCGCCAGCGCGCAAGCCAACCAGGTTTTGCCCAGCCCCGTTGCCCCGGCGAAGCAGATCGTCTCGCCGCGCTCGATCCAGGTGGACAGCGCCAGGCCCATCAGCGCGGCGCGGTCGATGCCGCGGATGCCCTCGAAGCTCGCGTCCTCCAGCGTGGCGCTGGGGTACTTGAGCTGGGCCCGCTGCAGCAACCGGGTGCGCTTGCGGTCGCCACGGGCATGGACCTCGCGCTCGACCAGCAGGGCCAGGCGCTCGTCGAAGGACAGGCTGAAGGCATCGGCCTGCTCGTGTTGCTGTTGCAGCGCGTCGGCGAAGCCTTGCAGCTTGAGGGCGCGCAGTTGAGTGAGGGTGGCGTTGTTAAGCATAGGTGTCGGGGTTCGGTTCGTTGCGTTGGGTGTCGAGGTGTGGCGCGTCATTGGTAGTAGTCCGGGCCGCGCACATTGGCGTGCGCCGGGCTGGTCCACTCGGGGCCAGGCCCTTGGGCGACGAGATCGCGGTTGTTGGCCAGCAAGTCACGCACATGCCGGTAGCGCACGGTTCCCAGCGCCAGGGCGCGCTCGCAGGCCGCCTCCAGCCGCTCGCGGCCGTAGCTGCGCGACAGGCTCAGCAGCCCCAGGCACGAGCGGTAGCCGTGCTCTGGGTGCTTGTAGGTCTGCAGCAGCCGCGTGACGAGCTCGCCGCAGGACAGGCCGATCTGCTGGCCCCACTCGATCAGGCGCTGGGGCGTCCACTGCAGGTGCGCGCGGTGCGCCGCCGGCATGTGGGCCTCCACGGTCGTGAAGCCGCCGCGCCGCTCGCTGCGGGCGTGCGCCGCCACCCGCTGGCCCCGCAGCAGCAGTTCCACGCCGTGGCGTGTCAGCCGGGCCTCCAGCGTCTGCTGGACCAGCGCATGGGGCACGCTGTAGCGATGTCCGTCCACCTCCACGTGGTAGTCGATGTGGACCTTCACGGTCTTGAAGCGGGCCAGTTCGTAGGGCTGCGCTGGCAGCGGCATCAGGGCCGGCGCATCCAGCTCGGCGAACACGCTGGCGCGGCTACCGGGCAGCTTCTGGAAGGGACGCTGGTTCACGCTGGGCAGCAGCTCGGCGATGGCCGCGTCGACCTGCGCGACGGTGTCGAAGCGGTGGTGGCGCAGCCGCGCCAGCACCCAGCGGCCGATCACTTGGACCGAACTTTCTGCAGTGGCCTTGTCCCGTGGGGAACGTGGGCGCGCCGGGAGCACCGAGGTGCCGTAGTAGCGGGCGAAGTCCTGCACCGAGTCATTGGCGCGCGGCTCGTAGCGGTCGGCGCAGGCGATCACGGCCGTGGCGTTGTCCGGCACCACCAGCTGCGGCACGCCGCCGTAGAAGTGCAGCGCGCGCACCAGCCCCTCGATCCAGTCGTCCAGGCGCTGTGCGGGCGTGGCGCAGGCGAAGACACAGCTGGAGGCGGCCATAGCCGAGACGAAGACCTGGGCACGGGCGCCGTCGCTCAAGGGCACCGTGGAGCCGGCGTAGTCCACGAACATCTTCTCCCCGGCGCGCCGATGCTGGCGCATCGAGCGCTTGAGCGTGGCGGCGAATGCCTTGTAGTGCTCGCAGAACTGCGTGTAGCGCCAGGTGCGGCCCTCGGGGTGGGCGGCCACGTACTCCTGCCACAGCAGCATCAGCGTGACGCCCTTGCGGTCGAGTTCGCGGTGGATGCGGCCCCAGTCGGGGACGACGACGGGCAGCGCCGTGGCCGAGCGCGGCTGCAGCGCGGTCGCGAGCTGCTGCTCGCTCCAGTCCTGGATCGTGGCCCAGTCCAGGCCGGCGGCGCTGGCCAGCCCGACGTACTTGGCGACCACGCCCTTGGAGATCTTCAGCGTGGCGGCGACTTGCTCGTGAGAGAGATTCGCGTGCCACTTCAGGCGGATGACGTCCTTGATCATGCGTAGAGAAAGTTGTTGCTTGGGCATCCGTGGCTCGAGGGCAAAAAACCGTCGAGGGTAGGAGGCCCGGGTTGCGTTCTCTACGCAGCACTGCCGGCGGTGCCGGCACCCTCCTCAAGAGGCGCCGTCACGGCGGTCACGATCGCCGAAATGGGCGGTCACGATGCCGAAACGGCCGGTCACGATGAGCCGAAATCAGCGGTCGGTCACGATGACCGAAATGACCGGTCACGATGCCGAAATCGGCGGTCACGTTGGGCCGAAATACGCA
>NZ_JBIGIC010000038.1:0-2448 GCF_043555985.1 Pelomonas candidula
TGATGTATCTGGGCATTGATCTGGGCACGTCCGAAGTCAAGCTGCTGCTGCTGGACGGCACGGGCCGCATCGTCGGCACGGCCGGCAGCGCGCTGACGCTGTCCAGTCCCGAGCCGCTGTGGTCTGAGCAGAACCCCGCCGACTGGTGGAGCGCCACCGAAGCCGCTGTCGCGACGCTGCGCGCCGCCCACCCCACCGAGTTCGCCGCCGTGCGCGGCATCGGCCTGTCGGGCCAGATGCACGGCGCCGTGCTGCTGGACGCCGCCGACGCCGTGCTGCGCCCCGCCATCCTGTGGAACGACGGCCGCTGCCACGCCGAGTGCGCCGAACTGGAAGCCGCAGCCCCCGCCCTGCACGACATCGCCGGCAACCTGGCCATGCCCGGCTTCACCGCCCCGAAGCTGCTGTGGGTTCGCAAGCACGAGCCCGCCGTCTTCGCCCGCGTGGCCAGCGTGCTGCTGCCCAAGGACTGGCTGCGCCTGCAGCTCACCGGCGACAAGGTCTCCGACCCCTCCGACGCCGCCGGCACGCTGTGGCTGGACGTGGCGCGCCGCGACTGGTCCGACGAGCTGCTGGCCGCCACCGGCCTCACGCGCGCCCACATGCCGCGCCTCGTGGAGGCCAGTGAGCCCAGCGGCGTGCTCAAGCCCGAACTCGCCACCGCCTGGGGCCTGGGCGCGGAAGTCGTCGTCGCCGGCGGCGCCGGTGACAACGCCGCCAGCGCCATCGGCATCGGCGCGACGGCCCCCGGCGATGGTTTCATCTCGCTGGGCACGTCGGGTGTGCTGTTCGTCGTCAACGACCGCTACCGTCCCAACCCGGCCTCGGCCGTGCACGCCTTCTGCCACGCGCTGCCCGCGCGCTGGCACCAGATGAGCGTGATGCTGTCGGCCGCCAGCTGCCTGCGCTGGTTCTGCCAGCTTGTGGGTGCCGACGAGGCTACCGTGCTGGCCGACCTGGCGCCCGATGACAACGCAGTCAGCGACCGCGCGCCCCTTTTCCTGCCCTACCTGGCCGGCGAGCGCACGCCGCACAACGACCCGTTCGCGCCGGGCGTCTTCCATGGCCTGAAGAGCCAGACCAACCGCGCCGACTGCACCTACGCCGTGCTGGAAGGCGTCGCCTTCGGCCTGGCCGACGGGCTGGCCGCGCTGCGCGCCGCCGGCACCGAGGTGCGCCAGCTGTCGCTCGTCGGCGGTGGTTCGCGCAGCGCCTACTGGGCGCAGCTGATCGCCGATGCGCTGGACGTCGAGATCGTCGTGCACGCCGGCAGCGAGGCCGGTGGCGCGCTGGGCGCCGCACGGCTGGGCTGGCTCGCCACGGGCGGCGCCGTCGAGACCGTCTGCACCCGCCCCGACATCGCGGCCCGCTTCACGCCCGATGCCTCCCACCACGCCCGCCTGGCCCCACGCCTGGCGCGCTTCCGTGACCTGTACCGCCGCCTGCGCGGCGCCTGAATTCCTTCAGCCCCACCGACATGAGCTACTTCGAACACATCCAGCCCGTCCGCTTTGAAGGCGCCGACAGCCACAACGAACTGGCCTTCAAGCACTACGACAAGGACCGCATCGTCCTGGGCCAGCGCATGGAAGACCACCTGCGCTTCGCTGCCTGCTACTGGCACAACTTCGTCTGGACGGGCCTGGACCCGTTCGGCGGCGCGACGTTCGAGCGCCCCTGGTTCCAGGGCGGCAGCCCGATGGAGCTGGCCAAGCTCAAGGCCGACGCGGCCTTCGAGTTCTTCGCCAAGCTGGGCGTGCCCTACTACTGCTTCCATGACCGCGACGTCGCCCCGGAAGGCACCACGCCGCGCGAGAGCCACGAGAACTTCCAGCGCCTGGTCGACGTGCTGGGCGAGAAGCAGCAAGCCACGGGCGTGAAGCTGCTGTGGGGCACGGCCAATCTGTTCAGCCACCGCCGCTTCATGTCGGGTGCATCCACCAACCCCGACCCCGAGATCTTCAAGATGGCCGCGCTGCAGGTGCGCGACGCGATGGACGCGACGCTCAAGCTCGGCGGCGAGAACTACGTGCTGTGGGGCGGTCGCGAGGGCTACGAGTCGCTGCTGAACACGCGCCTGGGCCAGGAGCTGGATCAGCTGGGCCGCTTCCTGACGATGGTCGTCGAGTACAAGCACAAGATCGGCTTCAAGGGCGCCATCCTTATCGAGCCCAAGCCGCGCGAGCCGTCCAAGCACCAGTACGACTTCGACACCGCCACGGTCTACGGCTTCCTCAAGCGCTACGGGCTGGAGAACGAGGTCAAGGTCAACATCGAGGCCAACCACGCCACGCTGTCGGGCCACAGCTTCGAGCACGAGATCGCCACCGCCGGCGCGCTGGGCATCCTGGGCAGCCTGGACATGAACCGCGGCGACCCGCAGCTGGGCTGGGACACCGACCAGTTCCCCAACAACGTGCCGGAGACGGCGCTGGCGCTGTACCACGT
>NZ_JBIGIC010000039.1:0-2294 GCF_043555985.1 Pelomonas candidula
CC
Organism: Pelomonas candidula; assembly: GCF_043555985.1. Classification (NCBI taxonomy): domain Bacteria; kingdom Pseudomonadati; phylum Pseudomonadota; class Betaproteobacteria; order Burkholderiales; family Sphaerotilaceae; genus Roseateles; species Pelomonas candidula. The sequence goes on from NZ_JBIGIC010000039.1 coordinate 3, forward strand.
GTCGGCCTGCACGGGGCTGCGCTTGCCGTCCACATCCAGGCTCCAGTCGCGCAGCGCCCCCTGAGAGACGTGGGCCGTGTACTGCGCGCCGCTGCGGCTGACCGTGCCGCAGGCCGCGACCTGGCCGTCCGCGCCTACGACCGTGAAGGCCGCGCTCGCGCCATCGCTCAGCTCGAACACGCGCAGCACCGTGCCGCGGGCGTAGTCGTAGTCGGGCTTCTCGGTCTCGGTGCCCCAGGCGATGACGCTGCCCGGTGCCGCGTACAGCGGCATGCTGAGGAAGTTGTGGGTCTCGCGGTGCCAGCGCCCGCCCTGCTTCTTCTCGCCGGACAGCAGGTGGGTCCAGGTGCCCGAACCTTCCGACCCGGGCAGGTAGAAGTCCACCTCGCCGCTCTCCGTGAACACGGGCGCCACGAGCAGGCTTTCGCCCAGCTGGTACTGCCGGTCCAGCGTCGTGCAGGCGGGGTCGTGCGGATGCTCCAGCAGCATCGCACGCATCAGCGGAATGCCGGTCTGCGTCGCCTCGTGCGCCTTCGCGTAGAGGTAGGGCATGAGCTGGTGCTTGAGGCGCGTGAAGACGCGCAGCACGTCGCAGCTCTCTTCGTCGACGAGCCAGGGCACGCGGTAGAAGCTGCTGCCGTGCAGGCGGCTGTGCGAGGACATCAGGCCGAACTGAATCCAGCGCTTGTAGACGGCCGGCGGCGGGTTGCCCTCGAAGCCGCCGATGTCGTGACTCCAGAACGCGAACCCGCTGGTCGTGAGCGACAGGCCGCCGCGCAGGCTCTCGGCCATGGACTCGAAGGTGCTCCAGCAGTCACCGCCCCAGTGCACGGGGAAGCGCTGGCCCGACGCGTAGGTGGAGCGCGCGAAGACGATGGCGTCGTCGCCCTGCACTTCCTTCAGCAGCTCGAACACCGCCTCGTTGTACTGCAGCGCGTAGAGGTTGTGCATCTCGACGGGGTCGGAGCCGTCGAAGTACTGGACGCCCTCGCTCGGGATGCGCTCGCCGAAGTCGGTCTTGAAGCAGTCGGCGCCGGTGGCCAGCAGGCGGCGCAGGTGGCCCTGGTACCAGGCCTTGGCCGCCGGGTTCGTGAAGTCCACGATGGCCATGCCGGGCTGCCACTGGTCGGTCTGGAAGGTCAGGCCGTTGGTTCTCTTGATGAAGTAGCCGTGCTTGACGCCTTCGGCAAAGAGCGGGCTCTTCTGCGCGACGTAGGGGTTGATCCAGAGGCTGATCTTCAGGCCCTTGGCGTGCAGGCGCTGCAGCATCGCCTCGGGCTCGGGGAAGCCGCGGCGGTCCCACTCGAAGTCGCACCACTGGAACTCGCGCATCCAGAAGCAGTCGAAGTGGAAGACCGACAGCGGCAGCTCGCGGCGCTTCATCTCGTCGATGAAGTGGGTGGCCGTGGCCTCGTCGTACTGGGTCGTGAACGAGGTGGTCAGCCACAGGCCGAAGCTCCACGCCGGCGGCAGCGGGGCGCGGCCTGTCAGCGCTGTCAACCGGGACACGACATCCTTGGGCGTGGGGCCGGCAATGACGCAGTAGTCCAGGCTCTCGCCCTCGCGGCTGAACTGCACGCGCGCGACCTTCTCCGAGCCGACCTCGAAGGACACCGGGCCGGCCTCGTTGACGAGCACGCCGTAGCCGCGGTTGGTCAGGTAGAACGGCACGCTCTTGTAGACCTGCTCGCAGGCGGTGCCACCGTCCTTGTTGGTGTTCTCGACGACCTGGCCGTTCTTGACCCACGGCGTGAAGCGCTCGCCCAGGCCGTAGACGTTCTCGCCGACGCCCAGCGTCAGCTGCTCGTGCACGTGGTTGCCCTTGCCGGCCCACTGGATGTAGCCCAGGCCGCGCCAGTCGCTCTTGGTGAGCACGCGGTCGCCTTCGCGGAAGGTGAGGCTCCAGCCCTCGCCCTTCTTGACGTCCACCGACAGAGTGCCAGAGGTCAGCGTGGCCTGGGTCTCGCCGTCGACGATCTGCACGGCCGGCTTGCCGGCGCCGACCATGGGGATGTGCAGCCGCGGCGGTTGCGACGCGGTGTAGTGCTCCACGCTGACGCGGATGACGCCTTCGAGCGGCGAGCTCAGCGTGACGGTGAGCGTGGGGCCTTGCAGCGTGTCGCCGCGGTGCTTGATGGGGCGGGTCGTGGCGAGCACGACGAGGCGGTCTTCGTGGACTTCGATGGCATAGGCCTCGGCCGCGTAGTGCGCGGCCACGCCCGGCTGCAGCATCCACTGTCCGTCTGTGAACTTCATGGGGGGTGGTTCCTGGTTGTCTCCGATGCGCCGGCA
>NZ_JBIGIC010000003.1:0-565512 GCF_043555985.1 Pelomonas candidula
CCATGGTGATCACTCCTCACACCCCCGCCCAGCTGTGGATATCTCGGGCAGGGTAGGTTGAACACCTGGGTCAAATTTGGGTCGGCAGGGCCCTCACGGGTGGGTCAAATTTCAGTCGGCGTCAACATGTTCTGACCGCTGGTTGAGTCGGAAGTACCCAGTCTTGTCACCCTGACGCGATTGACGCCCCAGAGGCGTCGCTCGCTCTCATGAATAAAAAACTCACTTTTGTTGCCGAATGAAATCAACTTTCGCATTTAAATCATTCAACACAGTTGCCTCGGCATAAAATTTCCTCTATTGTTGATGAGTGCCATCAACATCTGAGACAGTTTCATTCAAGGAGGTTCTCCGCGCCCACCCCCGCGGCGAACCCCTGGGCACCGCCGCCCTCAAGCGCCTCGGCGTCTCCAACTTCCGCGCCTCGGCCCTCGCCCGCAGCGGCTGGTTGGACCACCTCGCAAGGGGTGTCTACATGCTGCCCGGCGACACGCTCAGCCGAGATGGCTCGCTGGCTTTCCTGGCCGAACAAATACCGGGCTTGCACGTCGGCAGCAAGACGGCCCTGGCTTGGCGCGGCGTGCGACAGAACATCGCCTTCCGAGAGACGCTGACGCTCTGGGGCGACCGCGCCAAGCCGCTTCCCGCCTGGTTCACGCAGCGCTTTCCGGCCCGGTACCAGGTCACGCAGCTCTTTGACAGCACGATGGACAGCAGGCTGGGGTTGCAGCCGCTGCCCAATAGCGACCCTCGCGTCCTCGTCTCCGTGCCGGAGCGCGCCATGCTGGAGCTGCTGAGCGATGTCGGCAAGACCCAATCCCTGAGCGAAGCTCGAGAGCTCATCGAAGGCCTGCAAAGCCTGCGCGCCAAGGTGCTGGATGAGCTCCTGATGCACGTGACCCGCATCAAGGTCGTTCGAGCTGCGGCCAGCCTGGCTGGAGAGCTAGGCCTGCCCTGGGCGGACATGGCCAAGCAGCACAGCCTGCGTATCGGCGGCGGAGCTCGCTGGGTTGCCGTTTCCAAGACCGGTGAGCGCCTGGACTTCAAGAAGCCATGACCGACGACTACATCGCCACCGTCCGCTTGCTGCTGGATATCGCGCAGACCGTGTTTCAGTCAGGCCTCTTCGCCATGAAGGGCGGAACGGCGCTGAACCTGTTCGTGCAAGACATGCCTCGACTGTCGGTGGACATCGACGTCGTCTTCATCGACCACGCGCCGGACCGAGAAGCGGCCCTCGCCGCCATTGGTGTCGAACTGCGCAACATCCAGCAGACCCTGCAGTCACGAGGGCTCGACGTGCACCTGCCCGCCAATGCAAAGGGCGACGAAGTCCGACTGTCCGTCAGAAGCGCCGACGTCCAGGTCAAGGTAGAGGTGAACTTCGTTTTCCGAGGCACGGTGATGCCGGTTCAAGCGCAGGCGCTCGCGTCCAGCGCTCAGGACTTGTTCACGACCGAGGTGACCCTGCCCGTGCTGGCTGCGCCGGAGCTCTACGGCAGCAAGCTCGTCGCGGCCATGGACCGACAGCATCCGCGGGACATCTTCGACGTGATGCACATGCTGCAGCGATTCGGATGGGCCTCCGAGGTGGTCGACTGCTTCGTGGCCTACCTGGCCGGCCACAACCGGCCGGTGCATGAAGTCCTGTTCGGTCCCGCCAAGTCTCTGGAGCCCGCCTTCACGAACGAGTTTGTCGGCATGACCCGAGAACCCGTCTCGCTCGAGGCACTGACCCAGACCCAAGCGCAGCTGCGCCACGAACTGCCGCGACAGCTCAGTGCTGACCACCGCGCGTTTCTCCTGTCACTGGTTCGAGGCGAGCCGACATGGTCGCTGATGCGGTTCGAGCAGCTCCAGGCGTTGCCGGCCATCCGCTGGAAGCTCCAGAACCTTGGCACCCTCAAGCGACGTGACCCAGGCCGATTCGAGGAGCAGGAGCGACTGCTGGCCGAAGGCTTCGCAGGCCTGTAGCCGCGACGCCACCGCTCAAACCTGTAACAAATCCGCGGCAGAAGCATCGTAAGTATTTGATTTATTTCACTTTCCACCGACTTTGCGCAAATCTGCGCAAACTTGGTGGAAAAACCCCTCCCCAGCTCATTCCGGGCGCCCGCCGAACACCCCACGCCCGCAGCGACCACGGTGCATTACGGCCCATTACGAACAAATTCCGTAACGGCTCCCAGCGCGCTCCAGTCACGCCCACCAGCCCCTTACCCCAGCCTCTGCTCCTTCAGTCGCTGCGCAGACCGCCTTCCCCGCCGATACGGATAAACGACCTACCTAAACAGGAATCCAACACTTCTTGTTTGACCCATGACCGTCGCAACTCCGGTGCCGACCACGGCCCCCATCACCACCACCATCCCCACCACCTCCGCGAACCATTCGATGACCAAGGCGCAGGTGTGCGAGCACCTGCAGCTCTCGCCTCGCGCACTCGAAATGGCCGTGCGCCGCGGCGCCTTCCCGCCGCCGGTGCGCATCGGCAAACGCGCTTACTGGAGCCGCAAAGCCGTTCTCGCGTGGCACGAAGCGCTCTTCCTCCGGCAGGAGAACTGGCAACCCGACGCCTGACCGCCTCGTCACGCGCTTGGCGCGCCGAAGGCTCACACCATGCACCGCCCCGACATCACCGATGCCGGGGCGGTGCTTCATGGCGAGCTGACTGCCATTGCACCCAACAACAAATGGGGCGCCAGACCCAAAGGCCTGGCGCCCCCATAGCGCTTCTTCGGTTCTTCACCGTTTCAACGCCCCCCAACCGCCGTTGAGGGCCGCATCGCGCTCACCCCGTGCGATGCACCAGCTGCGCCTCTTCCAGCGCCTCCAGCAGCACCGATGATGCGTGCACCGACGCCCCGACGTTCTCGAGCACGCCTGAGAGCAGCTGCGTCAACTGCCGCAGGTCCTCGTAGTGCTCCTGCTGCTTGAGCCGATGGCATCGCCGCAGGTGGCGCCGCAACACCAACGAGGCCTGCTCCAGTCGCTCAGCGGCCTCCAGGCGCTGCTCCTCGGCCGTTTCGAGCGACGACAAGACGCTGGGCGTGAAGGCCGCAATCAGCCGCGCCTGCCCCGACAAGACCTCGCCCAGCGCAAACACCTCGCTCGGTGCCGCCCCGTCTTGCACGAGCTCCCAGGCCGGTCCAGCCGTACCTTCGACCGGCTGCCATCGCCAGCCCGAGGGGCTCACGCGCGACAGCAATCGACGGATGACATCGTGATGCGAGTCCCAGTTCATGCGCACCTCCCCGTTTCTGTCGCTGCAGAGCTGCTTTGCACCAGGTCACCGTCCTCCAGCGGAACCACCCCCAAGCACCGCGCCAGCGCGTCGTGCTGAGCCCGCACCTCGGCGCTCAGGGGTGCCAGCTGCAGGAACCACGACAAGCCCAGAAACTCGGCAGGCCGAGCGACCTGCCGGCACGGAGGTTGACGCCTCACTTCATCGCGCGTCTTGCTCATGCTGCCCTCCCCTGCGCCAGCTGCAGGCGCACCACATTGCCTTCGACAGAGTCGATGACCGGCGTGATGCGCTGCGGAGTCGGCGACGACGCCGCGGGCGGGTTCGGCGGCAAGGGTTCCGCGTGCAGCACTTTGACGACGTCGTCCGCCTTCACGTTGATGTAGCGGCCCAGCTGCGACAGCGTCTTGTGCCCGGTGAGCGCTTGGACGATGGACATGTTGCCGGTCTTGAGCATCAAGCGCGTCGCAGCCGTGTGGCGCAGGTCGTGCATGTTCAAGCCATCGACGCCCGCCCGCTCGCAAGCGCGCTTCCACGCTGCTTTGAGGGCCTCGTAGCTGACGTTGACGATGCACGACCGCGGGTGGGCGCCCGGCTGCATCGCTTGCATCTCGCGCAGCGCCCGCACGGCCAGCGGCGACAGCGGCACATCGCGTTGTCCGGCTTTCCCGTCATCCAGGTGAAGCACATTGCGCTCCCACTGCACATCACACCACTTGGCCTGCTGCAAGGGCTCGGACGAGCGCATGGCCGTCTCTCGCAGCAGCGTGAGGATGTGCGGCACCATCTTGTTACGGCAGTCCTCCAGTGCGCTCTCGAGCCGCTCCTGCTCCTCTTCCGACATGACCCGGTCGCGGCCGTTGTCGACGCTGGGCATCTTCAGCTTGGTCGCCGGGTTCTGCGCGGGTACGGTCCAGTTCCAGGACGCCGCTGCGTGGTAGAAGAACACGCGCAAGGTCGCGCGTTCTAACTGCAAGCTCGAGGCCGACAGGCCGTCGCTGCGCAACGCATCCATCAGTTCTTGCACTTGGTGGCGCGTGATGTCAGCGACCTTGCTCTTGGCCAGCTCTGTGCGGCACTTGTCGCTCTTGAGGGTCTTGGTCGCGAGCCCCTGGCGGTGCTGATGCAGCCCCTTCGGGATGGCGCGTTTGGCGCTGTCGGCGGCGGACTTCAGCTCGACTTTGAAGAGCGCACCCTTCTTCGGAGGCGAGTCCTCCGGGGTCTCTTTGTTCTCGGCCGCCCTCACGATGTCATCCGGGGTCGGTGCGTCGATGCGCTTGACGCTCAAGACGCGCTCACCGGCCGCACGCAGAACCTTGTTGATGCGGTTGGCTTCTTGCTCGGCGCCTTTGAGGAAGGGCAATCGCTCCAGCCCATACAGCTGCATCGCTTTGGCGAGCGTGGTCTTGTGGGGGCCGGCGTGCTTAGGCGCGCCACGGTCCTCGTACTCGCAGAGCAGGCGCCTGGCCTCTTTCTCGGCCGCAGTCTTGGTCGAGAAGCCGTCTAAGTAGACGCGCTCACCGCCGATTTGTGGGCGAATGGCCCAGCCGGTCGCTACACGATATGCCTCAGCCATGACACACCTCCTGAACGGAAGCGCGACCGACGGGAGCAGGCGCAGAGGTGGACGACGAACACGCGATGGCCGCGTGGGTGGTGTGCGGCAGCCACGCCGCGAAAGAGGTCGTCAGGGCGACGACCGAACTGGCTTTTTGTGAGGTCACAAACAACTCCTAAGTAGTGGAGTTGCGTTTAGGAGAACGGACTTATATCCGTGTAATAGAGCAGCACTGGCGGGCCCTGGAGGCGCTTTTTCGCCCTCGGTCACGGCTTGGTTTGGAGGGGTCGACGTGCGCAGTGATGCGTGGTCGAGCGCAGTCTCCGGGCAGTCGTTTCCTGACGTCGCTTGATGCGAGTGTCAGTAAATCTGCCACAAACCAACAAAAAAGCGGCCTTCTTAGGGGCCGCTTCTTTTCTCGTCTCTCGCAAATCGTTGATTTGCAAGGGATGAATTCTGGTGGCCAAGGGCGGAATCGAACCACCGACACGCGGATTTTCAATCCGCTGCTCTACCAACTGAGCTACTTGGCCTTTGTCTGGATCACTGAACAACCGAGTGGCCGGTCAGCGAAGTCCGCCACTATAGCACAGCGTTTTCAGATCAACCACCTGCGCCGCGCTTGTTGCGGCTCAGGTCCACGCCCAGTTGCTTGAGTTTGCGGTACAGGTGCGTGCGCTCCAGGCCGGTCTTCTCGGCGACGCGAGTCATGGAGCCATTTTCCTTGGCGAGGTGGAACTCGAAGTAGCTCTTCTCGAACGCGTCGCGTGCCTCGCGCAGCGGGCGGTCGAGCTCGAAACTCTGCTCGGATGCCAGCACGTGGTTGCCGCTGCCCACGCCGCCGGGCAGGTGGCCGGAGACGCCGGCGCCCTGGCTGGGCGCAACCGGCATGCCGCCGCCCAGGCTCATGCTGGGCACTGGCTCGGGGCGGGCATAGCTGGGCAGGCCAACGACGGCCGGCGCGGGGCGCGGCGGGGCGGTCTTGACCAGCGCCTGCTCGACGGCGCGCAGCAGCTTCTGCAGCGTGATGGGCTTTTCGAGGAAGGCGATGGCGCCGAACTTGGTCGCCTCCACCGCCGTGTCGATGGTGCCGTGGCCGCTCATCATGATGACGGGCATCGTGAGAAGGCCGGCGCCGCCCCATTCCTTGAGCAGGGTGACCCCGTCGACATCAGGCATCCAGATGTCGAGCAGCACGAGATCGGGGCGTGAGCGCTCGCGCGCTGCCCTCGCCTGGGCGGCGTTCTCGGCAAGCTCGATGGTGTGCCCCTCGTCGCTGAGGATCTCTGACAGCAGGGCGCGAATGCCCAGCTCATCGTCGACAACAAGAATGGTGGCCATGAATCCTTAGGTCTTGGCGGTCGCCGCACCGGGCTCGGTGACGGGCGCAAGATTGGAAAATGATAGCGAAACTTGCGCGCCGGTCACCGGCGGCTCGCTTCCCTCATCAAGGGGAGAACCCGCAGCTGCTGCGGGATGCAGGTTGCGCAGGGAGATGCGCGCGCCGTGTTCATCGGCGATTTTCTTCACGACGGCCAGGCCCAGGCCGGTGCCTTTGGTCTTGGTCGTCACATAGGGTTCGAAGGCGCGCTTGAGCACCTTCTCGGCGAAGCCGGGGCCGTTGTCGGTGATGTGCAGTCGCACCGAGCGCGGCGCGCCGGTCTCGGTCAACGACAGTGTCGAGCGCACGATGACGCGCCCGTCGGGGCGGTCCTGCACGGCGTCCAGCGCGTTCTGCACAAGGTTGTGGATGACCTGGCGCAACTGGCTCGCGTCGCCCTTGATCGGCGGCAGGCCAGGCTCGAGCCGCGCGGCCAGGTGGCCTTTTTCCTGCGCCTCCGCATAGAGGCTGAGCACCTCGTGAACGAGGGCGTTGAGGTCCAGCGGCTTGAGTTGCGCGGACGGCAGGCGGGCGTAGTCGCGGAACTCGTTGACGAGCTGCTTCATCGCCTGCACCTGGTTGACGATGGTGGCGACCGAGCGCACGAGCATGGCCTGATCGGCGCCTTCGAGCTTGGCTTCGAGCTTGTGCTGCATGCGCTCGGCGGACAGCTGGATGGGCGTCAGCGGGTTCTTGATCTCGTGGGCCAGGCGGCGTGCGACCTCGCTCCACGCGGCGGAGCGCTGCGCGGAGACGACTTCGGAGATGTCGTCGAACACGACCAGCCGCGCGCCGAAGGGCAGCGGCGCGCCGCGCACGAGCAGCGTCAGCGGGTCCTGCTTGGGGTGCAGCGCCAGCTCGAAGGATTCCTGCCACAGCTCGCGGTCGAGTTCGCCGGTGCCGTCGTGGCTGGCGCTCTGGTCGAAGCGCTGGTTCAGCGAGGCGGCGAAGTCGGCCAGGCCGGGCACCTCGGCCAGCGTGTGGCCGATGTAGGCGGACAGCGGCAGCCGCAGGATGCGCGTGGCACCGGGGTTGACGGTTTCGAGGAGGCCTTCGGCATCGAAGACGAGCACGCCGGCGGTCAGGTTGTCGAGGATGGTCTGCAGGTGGGTGCGCGCGGCGTCGAGCTCGGCCACGGTGTGCGACACCTGGGCACGCGCGTCGGCGAGCTGGCCGGTCATGTCGGCAAAGGAGCGCGTCAGGCCGCCCAGCTCGTCGCGGGACGCGAGCACCGGCCGCACGGAAAGGTCGCCCTGAGCCACCTGCCGCATGCCGTCGGCCAGCATCAGCAGCGGGCGCGCGAGCTGGTTGCCCAGCGTGACGGCCAGCAGCAGCGCGGCGAACACGGCCAGGATGAGCACCAGCGTCAGCGTGCCCAGGTACATGCGGCGCAGGCCCACGCGCTCCAGCGAGCGCTGCTGGTATTCGCTGTTGGCGGCCTGCACGGCCAGCGCGTTGCTGAGCATGCTGGCCGGGATGCGCTGGATGACCATCAGGTAGCGCTCGCCCAGACCCAGCCGCAGCTCGGTGTTGGGCAGCAGCGCCAGCGTGCGGATCTGCGCGCCACCCTGCAGCGCGGCCGCCTCGTCCTCCAGGCCTTCGAGCTGGCTGGCCACGCCGCCGCCGCGAGCCTGGCGCAGCATCGTGCTGCTGGGTCGGTCGGGCGTGAGCTGGCGGGTGTCGGCACCGCTCTCCAGCAGGATCTGGCCGTTGCCGCCGACGAGGGCGATGGTGCGCGCGCCGAGCTTGTCGCGCAGCCGCTCCAGCGCGAGCAGCTGGGGCGTGCTGGTGTCGGCCAGCTGGTCGGCTGCGTCGCGGGTCTTGGTGCCGAGGTCGGCCACCAGCGCATCCAGCGTGCCGCGGCCGAGGTTGAGGCCGGCTTCCAGCGCGGTGGCCAGGCGCACGTCGAACCAGGTCTCGATGCTGCGGTTCACGAACTGGTAGGAGACGGCGTAGATCATGACGCCCGGCACCACGCCCACCAGCGCGAAGATGCCGGCCAGCTTGAGCAGCAGCCGGCTGCCGAAGCGCCCGCGGCGCACGCGCACGAACAGCCGCACGGCGGCCGTCAGGATGACCAGCGTCAGCACGACGGCCACGCCCACATTGACCCAGTAGAGCCAGTGGTAGTGCCGCTCGAAGAAGCCGCGCTCGGAGGTCGTGCCGACGATGAGCACGAAGGCCAGAACCCCGGCAACGCCCGTGAGAGTCACCAGCGTGATGACCCAGCCCCAGCGCGCGACTTTGGTCATTTCAGTTGCCCCGGCGCCGCAATTGCCGGGCCGAGCGCCGGGCCGCCCCAAGCCGGCCCGTCATGGCGATGTGCTTGCGGCTCAACGCCGCAAGCATCGCCGTCCCCTCGGGGGCTGAGGCTGAACACATCGCGCCCGGTGGGCGGGATGTGCCTGCCGAAGCGCTGCGGCCGGCCGCAGCGCGGTCCCGGCCAAGGTACTCCTTGGACGAGGGGCATCACTTCAGTGTGAAGTCAGGCGCGAAGTGGCGCTTCTGCTCGATGCTCAGCGCGAAGCCCGACTGCAGGCCGATCTGCATCGGCCGCGGCAGCTGGCTGACGTCGAGCTTGAAGCTGAACTCGAGGTAGTAGCTGCCGCCGTCCTCGATATCCCGCGGCTCGGCGATGTGCCAGCCACTCACGCCGCGGACGACGTTCAGCGCCTCGTCCAGCGTCGCGAAGCTCTGGTGCAGTCCGCCCATCGACACGCGGTACTGCCGCGTCAGCGGCTGCCACGCCAGGCGCCAGGTGCGCTCGACCTGGGCGATACGGGCGTCGCGCCAGTACCAGCGGTTGCGCAGCACGTTGACCTCGGCGACGAAATACAGCGGCACGCCCTTGTGCAGCGCGTCCTCGGCGGGGCGGCTGAGGTCGAAGCGGGTCGTGAAGCTCAGCTCCAGGCCATCGTCGACCTTGCGCGTCGCGAGATGAGCCAGCTCGACGCCTTCGGCCCGCGCAGCACCCGGCAACAGGGCGAGCAGCAGGGCAAAAAAGGCGGCGATGGCGATCCGGGCGAACAAATCAGGGCTTGGTCAACAGGGCGTAAAAGAAGCCGTCCAGGGGCGGCTGAGGCTGCGCGGCATTGTCAGCCAGGGGCAGCAGGTGACCCGTGAACCCGGGCACGGCATGGGACTTCGCGTCAGGCTGGCGTTGCAAAAATGCGTCGAGCTGCGCCTGCCCCTCGGCCCGGAAGACCGAGCAAGTGGCGTAGACGAGACGCCCGCCGGGGGCCAGCAGCGGCCACAGCGCGTCCAGCAGCTCAGCCTGGATGCGGGCGAGCGAGGCGATGTCGTCCGGCCGGCGCAGCCAGCGCACGTCCGGGTGGCGGCGCACGATGCCGGAGGCGCTGCAGGGGGCGTCGAGCAGGATGGCGTCGAAGGGCTGGCCGTCCCACCAGGTGGCGGTCTGGCGGGCGTCGGCGGCCTTCAAGGTTGCGCTTTGTTGCAAGCGCTTCAGGTTGTCCTGCACGCGGGTCAGGCGCTGGGCGTCGGCGTCCAGCGCGGTGAGCTGCAGGTCGGGCTGCAGCTCCAGCAGGTGGGCCGTCTTGCCGCCCGGGGCGGCACAAGCATCCAGCACGCGGGCGCCCGGCCTGAGTTTTCGATCAGGCCCGGCGCCGACGACCAGCGGCGCGGCCAGCTGGGCGGCGGCGTCCTGCACCGAGACCAGCCCCTCCGCGAAACCGGGCAGCGCCGACACCGGCGCCGGCTTGTCCAGCACGACGGCCTGTGGCGTCGGCGCGCCGAGAGCGCGCGCCGGCATGCCGAGGCCGGCCAGGCGCTCGACGTACTCGGCCGCCGTGTCGCGCTGGGCGTGCACGCGCAGCGTCATCGGCGGCGGGCGGTTATTGGCGGCCAGGATGGCCTGCCACTGGCCGGGCCAGTCGGCCTTCAGCTTTTCCACCCACCACGCCGGGTGGTTGAAGGCCCCCAGCGGGCTGCGCTGGGCGGCAACCACGATGGCGTCGCGCTCGCGCAGGAAGCGGCGCAGCACGGCGTTGACGAAGGCGGCACTGGCCGGCGCGCGCTGCTTGGCGGCGTGGACGGCCTGGTCGACGAGCGTGTGGTCGGCGTACATCGCCGTGTTCGCGGGCTCGGGGTCGGGCCACAGCAGCGCCAGCGCGACGAGCAGCAGCGCGTCCACGCGCGGCGGCGGCGCCTTGGGCGCCAACTGCTGGCGGGCCGCTTCTGCCGAGCCCAGGCGGCGCAGCGCCGCGAAGGCCAGCGCCTGGGTGCCGGGGCGCAGGTCGGCCGGCACGCGGGCCAGCAGGTCGGTGAGGGACTTGCCCTCGCGCACGCCCTGCACCGCGTCGGCGGCCTGGGAGAGCAGCCGGTGCAGCGGGGCGCTCTGGCCGGCGGTTTGGGGGCTTTGGGACATGCCTTCAGTGTAGAAGTGCGCTTGACGTGAGAATCCGCGTCATGACTGCCCCCGCCCCCGACGCGCCCGTCTCCGAGCGCATCCGCTACCGCCTCGTGTCGGCCGGCTGCCGCCACCATGCCAACGACAACATCGCCGCCTTCATCGAGCCCGGCGAGCTGGATGCGTTGCAGGAAGAGGTGCAGGCCAGGATGCAGGAAGTGCTGAAGAGCCTGGTCATCGACACCGACAGCGACCACAACACGCAGGAGACGGCCAAGCGCGTGGCCAAGATGTTCCTGCGCGAGGTGTTCGCGGGTCGCTACGCACAGGCCCCGTCGGTCACCGAGTTCCCCAACGTCAGCCGCCTCAACGAGCTCATGATCGTCGGCCCGATCACCGTGCGCAGCGCCTGTTCGCACCACCTGTGCCCCATCATGGGCAAGGTCTGGATCGGCCTGCTGCCCAACGAGCACTCCAACCTGATCGGCCTGTCCAAGTACGCGCGGCTGTGCGACTGGATCATGAGCCGCCCGCAGATCCAGGAGGAGGCCGTCACGATGCTGGCCAACGAACTGCAGGAGCGCGTGCAGCCCGACGGACTGGCGTTGGTCATGGAGGCCGACCACTTCTGCATGCACTGGCGCGGCGTGAAGGACAGCGAGTCCAAGATGACCAACAGCGTCATGCGCGGGGCCTTCCTGAAGGACGCCAACCTGCGGCGCGAATTCCTGTCACTGATTTCCAAAGGCTGACCACCATGCTGGTTCGACTCATGTACGCCAGCCGCGCCACCGCGGCGCCTGCCGATGGCGACCTCGCCGCCATCCTCAAGTCCTCGCGTGAGCACAACCCGGCGGAGGGGATCACAGGGTTGTTGTGCTTCAGCGAAGGCATCTTCGTACAGGTGCTGGAAGGCGGCCGCGACGCCATCAACGCACGCTACAAGCGCATCGTCGAGGACCCACGTCACCGCGATGTGATCCTGCTCGCCTACGAAGAAATCATCGAACGCGCTTTCGCTGGCTGGACCATGGGCCAGGTCAACCTGCACCGGCTCAATCCGGCGCTGCTGCTGAAGTATTCGGAGACCGGGCGCCTGGACCCGTACACGATGAGTGGCCAGGCCATGGCCGCGCTGTTCCGCGAGATGTGCGACTCGGGCGCCATCGCGGTCAGCTGAGTCGCATCAGGGCAGCAGGCCGGCCACCTCGTCCCAGGCCTCGTCGCTGATGCGGCCGACGTGCCGGGCCTGGATGAGCCCCTGCCCGTTGATCACCAGCGTCAGCGGCACACCAGCCGGTGCCGCGACGCCGCCACCGAAGCGCAGATCGCCGGCCCACAACGCCGGCAAGCCGGGCGTGTTCCTGTCGACCTGCTTCAGGGTCTGCAGGTAACCCAGCGCTGCGGCGCGGTCACGATCGGTGCTGATCAGCACCAGCTCGAACGGCTTGCCGCGCCAGCCCGCGGCGTTGGCACGCAGTTCGGGCATCTTCTGCAGGCAGGGCACGCAGTCGGTGTTCCAGAAGAACAGCATGACCACCTTGCCCCGCAACGCCTCCAGGCTGAAGCGCTGGCCGTCCAGCGTGTTCCCCTCCAACAATGCAGGCTGGGCCTTGGCGGAGAAGCTGATGGCAAGCAGGAGGGCGGTGAGCAGGCGCATGCCGCTCCGTCGCGCGAGTCGCCCCAGGCCTTACAGCGACCGCGCTTCGCTGAAGCCGTACAGGTTCGCCAGCACCCGCGTCGGGAACTGCCGCAGCGCCTCGTTGTACTGCCCCACGGCCTGGTTGAAGACCTGGCGCGTGAAGGCGCGCTGGCGCTCGACGAGCTTGAGCTCGCTGATCAGCCCGTCGATCTCGGTCTCGCTGCGCAGTTCGGCCTGGTGATCCAGCAGCGACATCAATCTCGTGAGCGCCGCCGCGTGCAACGCGCCGGCCACCGCCAGGCTGCCGGCGGGGTCGGGCGCCCAGGGCTTGACGCGCACCGCCTGCGTGGCGGCCTGGGACTCGGCCTGCGCCGCGGCCAGCGCATCGAAGGTGGCCTGCTCGCTGGGCAGGCGCGGGGCGACAGCCGCCAGCAGCTTGTCGCAGACCTCGCTGCGCTCCTTGAGGTGGGTGTCCAGCTGCGCGAAGGCCTCGCCGATGGCATTGCGCAGCGACATCAACCGGTTGTAGGCCCCCACGCCCCAGAAGAACAGCAGCGCCGCCACCGCGACGCCGATCCACTGCCACGTCGTCATGCGCCAGCCCGGTAGCGCTCGAAGCCGCTCGCCCGCAGCGCGCAGGCCGGGCACTGGCCGCAGCCATGGCCCCAGGGACGCAGCTCGCCGCGCTCGCCGAGGTAGCAGGTATGCGTCTCCTCGACGATGAGCTTCACGAGCGCGTCGCCGCCCAGGCTTTCGGCGAGGCGCCAGGTGGCAGCCTTGTCGATGAACATCAGCGGCGTCTCCAGCGTCATCGGCGTGTCCAGGCCCAGGCTGAGCGCCACCTGCATCGCCTTCATCGTGTTGTCGCGGCAGTCGGGGTAGCCCGAAAAATCGGTCTCGCACATGCCACCCACCAGCACGCTGGCGCCGCGGCGATAGGCCAGCGTCGCGGCGAAGGTGAGGAACAGCAGGTTGCGGCCGGGCACGAAGGTGTTGGGCAGGCCATTGGCCTGCAGCTCGATGGCACGCTCGCTGGTCAGCGCGGTGTCGCTGATCTGGCCCAGCACGGCCAGATCCAGCAGGTGGTCGGCACCCAGCTTGCCGGCCCAGGCCGGGAACTGGCGCGCAATCTCGGCGCGCACGGTGTTGCGGCAGTCCAGCTCGACGCGGTGACGCTGGCCGTAGTCGAACGCCAGCGTCTCGACTTCGGCATAGCGGTCCAGCGCCCACGCCAGGCAGGTGGTGGAGTCCTGGCCGCCGGAGAAGAGGACGAGGGCTTTGCGGGAGTCTTGCATGGGCGGGATGCTACCCGGGCGCCCCGATTGCCCGCATGGATCAGCTCCCGTCTGCGCACCAGGCAAAGTGGACTGGTAGGCGGTTCTCGGCGAGGTATGCGGGCCGCGCCGGTTCTGCTCAGCAGTTGGGCAAACCCCGAGCGAAGTTCGTGATGCGGCGAAGCTCGATCTGATCCTTTGAGTCTGCATTGACGACCGGGCCGTCCAGTTGCAGCGTCTCGCCGTGCCGGAGCAGTCGCGCGACCACCGCGGCGCCGCTGTACGGCTTGGGTATCGTGAAGCTCAACTTGTCGCCCTCGACCCGCACCGGCCAGATACGCTGCGGCGGCTCGTTCTCAAGCTCGAACATCAGATCGTCCACGTCGCCGATGCGCCTCAACGTGATGCGCAGGCCATGGAGGTCACCGCTGCGCTCGCCAACACACAGGTTGGAGAACATGACGACGCCATGCCGTGGCAGCGCCTCGGGCGCGGCGTGAGCATGCGCCGCAGCCAGCAGCACCAGAGTTGGCACCAAGGCTCTCCATTTCGCCTTGACCTGCGGCATCCGCTCCCCACTGGATTTGTTCATGGCCGGGATGCTAAGGCGGCAGCAACCGTCTCGGGGAAAGCTGGTCAGGCCACTATTCCCGTATCACGCCAGCGAAGCCATCCAGTGGCTTCGGCAGGATCAGGTGGCACGACTCAGCCCCGCACCTCTCCCTGCCCCAACACCACCCACTTCATCGACGTCAGACCCTCCAGCCCCACCGGCCCGCGGGCGTGGAACTTGTCGGTGGAGATGCCGATCTCGGCGCCCAGGCCGTACTCGAAGCCGTCGGCAAAACGCGTGCTGGCATTGACCATCACGCTGGCCGAATCCACCTCGCGCAGGAAGCGCATCGCGTTGGGGTGATTGGTCGTCAGGATCGCATCCGTGTGGTGCGAGCCATAGCGGTTGATGTGGGCGATGGCTTCGTCCAGCGAGTCCACCACCTTGATGCTGATGATGGGTGCCAGGTACTCGGTGGACCAGTCTTCCTCGGTCGCCGGCACCGCCGCCGGCAGCAGCGCGCAGGTGCGGCCGCAGCCGCGCATCTCGACGCCCTTGGCGGTGAACACCTCGGCGATCAGCGGCAGGAAGGCCTTGGCCTGCGCCGCATGCACCAGCAGCGATTCGGTCGCGTTGCAGGGGCTGTACTTCTGCGTCTTGGCGTTGTCGACGACCTTGACGGCCTGCGCCAGATCGACCTGCTCGTCCACATAGCTGTGGCAGTTGCCGTCCAGGTGCTTGATGACGGGCACCTTGGCCTCGGCGCTGATGCGCTCGATCAGCCCCTTGCCGCCGCGCGGGATGATGACGTCCACCCATTGCGGCGAACTGATCAGGAGACCCACGGCGGCCCGGTCGGTCGTGTTGACGAGTTGCACGGCCGCGCGCGGCAGGCCGGCTTCTTCGAGCGACGCGCTGACGATCTCGGCCAGCGCGAGGTTGGAATGGATGGCCTCGGAGCCGCCGCGCAGGATGCAGGCGTTGCCGCTCTTGATGGCCAGCGACGCGGCCTCGATGGTCACGTTGGGGCGGCTCTCGTAGATCATGCCGAACACGCCCAGCGGCACGCGCATCTGGCCCACGCTGATGCCGGTCGGGCGGCGCTTCACGCCGGTGATCTCGCCGACCGGGTCGGGCATGGCGGCGATCTGCTCGCAGCCTTCGGCCACCGTGGCCAGCGTCTTGGCGTCCAGCTTCAGGCGGTCGCGCAACGGGCCGCTCAGCTCGGCGGCACCGGCCAGGTCGCGGGCGTTGGCTTCGGCCAGGCTTGGGCCGGCCTCGCGCAGGCGGCGGGCCAGGGCCAGGAGTGCGGTGTTCTTGGCAGCCGTCGAGGCGGCGGCCATCTGCGTGGCGGCGGCGCGGGCGGCGCGGCCGAGGTCGTCCATGTAGGCGGTGAGGCTCATGGGTCGATTGTCCCAAAGGGCGGCGCGGCAGCGCTTCGTCAAGGCCTTAGCGAGGCTTGCGCAGCGTCGTACCGCCAGGGGCCTGAGCTCAGGGGTATTTCTGGGCGAACGTGGCGTCGGACATGATCAGGAGCCGGACGGTCTCGACAAACGCCAGGATGGCGGGGATGAACGTCCAGAAGAAGAGCAGGTACAGCACGCCGGAGACGGTCCGCCCCAGGTAGAAGCGGTGGATGCCGAAACCGCCGATGAAGAAGGCAAGCAGCGCGGCGACCACACGGTTGCGGCCCTCGGCCGCCTGCGTCGGCGGCGGCAACTGGCGCACACCGCACTTGGGGCAGATCTCGGCCCTGACCTTGATGACGGCTCCGCACTCGCTGCAGAACTTTTCGTCGGGGCCCTTGGCGATGGCATTCATGGACGGGTTTCCTCCTGGTCTTCTGAGGGGCGCAGCCGAATGGCATGCCCCGCGTTGGGAGCGGCGAACTCTAGCGAGCGGCAGCCCCGCAGCAACGGGGAAATTACCCAGGAGCCCAGCCGGCGCGCAGGCCGGTCAGTCGACGTCGATGGTGTACGTCACCGCCTGCGACAGCTCGGGCAGGATGCCGCCGAAGTTCAGCGTGTAGCGGCCCTTCTTCAGCGGGCCCAGCGCCACGTAGAAGCCGTTGCCGGCGGCCAGCGTGTCGTCATCGTCGGCAACGTGGAAGCAACGCCGCGTGACCTGTCGGTGCGCGGCCAGGCCGGTGAAGCGCTTGCCGTTGACCTCCAGCACCAGCGCCGTGGGCGCGGGAGCCAGCTCGGCGGCGCGGCGCTTCAGCGAGGCGCAGCTCTCCTCCTCGTCGTCCGGCTCGACGGCGATGAAGTTGACGAGCGGGAAGAACAGCGTCTTGCCCGCCGGCACGCGGCATTTGCGAACGGTGCGCGCCGTCTCGTAGGTGCCGGCCAGGAACCAGACCGGCCCGCTCTGGCCCTCGGCGCAGAGGCTGCCGTCGGGGTCGCCGACGGGGCTGCCGTCGTCGTCGAAGGACAGCGCCCAGCGCCACCACCGCTTGGACCATTCCTCCTGCGACTGGCCGGCGATGGGCTTGGTCGGTGCGATCAGCGGCAGCGTGGGCGCGCCGGGGGTCTGCGCCCCTGCCGGCAAGGCCGCGGCGGCCAGCAGGGCTGCGGCGAGGGTGAGGTTGAACTGCATCGGTACTCCCTGGGCGGCTGGATCAGCCGCCGAACATCATGCGTCGGGCCACGGCCGTCTTCAGCGGCGTGGCCAGCTCCAGCCCTGCCAGCGCCAGGCCACGCAGCGCGGGCAGCCCGGGCAGGCGCCACGCGAAGCTGCGGGCAAGGAAATCGGTGGCGGCGATCATGGGCCAGCGGTCGGGCGCGCGCTGCCAGTCGATGCGGGCCAGCACGGTGTCCAGGCCCTGGCCGGTTTCAGCCGCATCGCGCAGCGCGTCCACCAGGGCCTGGGCGTCGCGCAGGCCGAGGTTGAGCCCCTGGCCGGCGACGGGGTGCAGCGTCTGCGCCGCGTTGCCGATGCGCAGCGTGCGGCCCTGCAGCAGCCGCGTCTCGGCGTTCAGGCCCAGCGGGAAGCACTTCAGCGGTGAGATGCCGGTGAGCCGGCCGGCCGCGGCAGGCAGCTGCTGCTGGATGACGGTCAGGCGCTGGGCATCGTTGAGGGAGGCGATGTCGTCCTCGGCCTGCGGCAGGCACCACACCAGCGCGGCGCGCGGGCCCTGCGCGTCGTCGGGCAGCGGCAGCAGCGCCAGCGGCCCGTTGCGCGTGAAGCGCTCGATGGCCAGCCCCTGCAGCCCCGGCGCGGCCAGGCGCACGCTGCCGACCCAGGCGTTCTGGTGGTAGTCGCTGCTGATGCGCTTGCGGGCCTGCTCGGCGAACACGCCGCCCTCGGCGACGACGGCGAGGTCGAAGCGCTCGACGAGCGGCCCTTCGCCGCTGTCCAGCTCCACGCCGCCAGCCTCGGAGCGGATGGCGTGCACGGCGGTGCCGAAGCGGGTGAACAGCCGCTGCGGCTCGCCGGCCGCCACGTCCAGCCAGCGCTGCTGCAGCGGCGCCACCAGCGCGCCGTAGGGCAGCACGGCGCCCAGCTGCGGCAGGCCCTGGTCGGCCGCGCGTATCCACACTTCGCCCGCCACCGGCGCGGGCGGCGCCTGGCTGACGTGCACGGTCTGGATGGCCTGGGCCGTCGCGGGCTGCCAGGCGTGCAGGCGTTGCAGCAGCCGCACGCTGCCGAGGTTGAGCGCCAGCGTGCGCGCGTCGCCACGGATGTCACGGTCCAGCGGCCGGGTGTCGAAGAGATGGATGCGGGCCTGTGGCAGGCGCTCGGCGGCCAGCAGGGCGAGCGCGAGGCCGGCGGGGCCGGCGCCGATGACGGCGAGGTTCATGCCCTCAACGATACCCGGCCGGTCGGCAGGCGCATTCGAGCCCGCGTAAGCTGCCGCCCTTTCCTCAGCCCCCTGACAGGATCGCCCATGCAATACCGCCGCCTCGGCCGCGCCGGCCTCCAGGTCTCCGAACTCTCGCTCGGCTCCTGGGTCACGTATCACAACCAGGTCGACACCAAGGCCGCCACCGAGATGCTCGCCGCCGCCTTCGACGCGGGCGTGAACTTCTTCGACAACGCCGAGGTCTATGCCCAGGGCGAGAGCGAGGTCGTCATGGGCCAGGCCTTCAAGGCGCTGGGCTGGAACCGGCTGGACTACATCGTCTCCAGCAAGTTCTTCTGGGGCCTGGCCCGCGACGGCGTGACCGTGAACCGCAAGGACACGCTGAACCGCAAGTACCTGATGCAGGCCGTGGACGCGTCGCTCAAGCGCTTCCAGCTGGAACACCTGGACCTGATCTACTGCCACCGCCCAGACCCGCACACGCCCATCGAGGAGACGGTCTGGGCCATGAGCGACATCATCCGCCAGGGCAAGGCGCTGTACTGGGGCACCAGCGAGTGGAGCGCGGCTGACATCCGCGCTGCGTGGGACATCGCCGAGCGCCACCACCTGCACAAGCCGGTCGTCGAGCAGCCGCAGTACCACCTCTTCCATCGCCGGCGCGTCGAGCAGGAGTACGCGCGGCTCTACGACGACATCGGCCTGGGCCTCACCACCTGGAGCCCGCTGGCCTCGGGCCTGCTGACCGGCAAATACCGCAGCGGCATCCCGGCCGGCAGCCGCGCGGCGCTGGAGAGCATGGCCTGGCTGCGCGACAACGTGCAGGACAAGGCCAAGAACGACGCCGTGGCGAAGCTGGCGGAGATCGCCGCCGAGCTGGGCTGCGACACCGCCCAGCTGGCCATCGCCTGGGCCAACCGCAACCCGCGCGTGTCCAGCGTCATCCTGGGTGCCAGCCGGCTGGAGCAGCTCAAGCACAACCTCGGCGCGCTGGCCGTCACGCCGAAGCTGACCGCCGAGGTCGTCGAGCGCATCGACGCGATCACGAAGCCGCTGGCCGGCTGACCTCCGTCAGCCCACGGCCGGCCTGGCGACGGGCACCCACACCCTGAAGCGGGTGCCCTCGCCGGGCGCGGACTGCACCTCGATGCGTCCGCCGTGCTTCTGCACGATGGAGAACGACATCGACAGCCCCAGCCCCGTGCCCTGGCCCACCGGCTTGGTCGTGTAGAAGGGCTCGAAGATGCGGCGCTGCACCTCGGGCGGCATGCCGCAGCCGTCGTCGGCCACCTCGATCCAGGCCCAGTCGCGCCCGCCCTGCTCGGCCACGCCGGTGGCAAGCGTGATGACGCCGCGGCGGTCCGCCGGCATCGCGTGCGCGGCGTTGACGATGAGGTTCATGAACACCTGGTTGAGCTGCCCCGCCAGGCAGCGCACCGGTGGCAGCGTGCCGTACTGGCGCTTCACGTCGGCGCGGTACTTGACCTCGTTCATGACCACGTTGAGCGTGGACTCCAGGCCCGCGTTGAGGTCGGCGTCCTGCCAGTCGGCATGGTCCACGCGCGAGAAGTCCTTCAGGTCCTGCACGATCTTGCGCACGCGCGACAGGCCGTCCTCGCTCTCGCGCAGCAGCAGCGGCAGGTCCTCGGCGAGGAAGTCCAGGTCCGCCGCCTTCTCTAGCGCCGCCAGCTCGGCGTCGGCAGGACCGCGGGCGCGGGCCGCGTAGGCGTTCACCAGCGCCAGCAACTGCTCGACATAGCGGCGCAGCGTGCCGAGGTTGGAGTTGACGAAGCCGACGGGGTTGTTGATCTCGTGCGCGACGCCGGCTGCCAGTTGGCCGATGGAGGCCAGCTTCTCGGACTGCAGCAGCTGGTTCTGCGCCTCCTCCAGCCGCGCGTTGGTCTCCTGGATGTTGCGGTAGTTGCGCACCAGCTCCTCCTGCGCGCGCATGACCTCGCTGTGGTCCTGCAGCAGCCACCACATGCCGGGCGAACTGCCCGCCGGGTTGGATGCATAGGCGATGAGCTGCACCCAGATGCGGCGACCGGTCCACGTGCGCATCCACATCTCGTGGACCAGCGACGTGCCGGCCCGCAGCGCGCCGACGGCCAGGCGGCCGAGGTCATGGAAGTCGCCGTCGTCGAGGAAGAAGCGCCGCAGCGGCAGCTCGGCCGGCGCAGGCTCGGGCGGCAGCTCCAGGATCTCGGCGAACTTCTTGTTGCTGCGCGAGATCTTCAGCTCGCGCGTGGCGATGATGCCCACCGAAGCGTTTTCCAGGAAAGCCTCCAGCTCCTGGTGCGTCAGTCGCAGTTCGGCCGTGCGCTGGGCAACGATGGATTCCAGCTCCACCTGATGGCGGCGCAGCTGCTCCTCGGCGCGATGCCGGGTGGTCACGTCCTGCAGTGTCTCGATGGCCCCCATCACCTGGCCGTCGATGCCGCGCAACGGCGCGGCCGTCACATAGAGCCAGCGCCCGCCGGGGCTCAGCTGCGGGAAGAAGCCTTCGTAGGCATAGCTGTCGGGCAGCAGCGGCGAGCGCTGCAGGTCGCTGCCGTAGTACAGGGGCCCGTCGCTGTCCACGCGGCCGTCGACGATGAGTTCTGCCAGCGTCGGCCGCGGTTCGGCGTGGAAGGCGCGCCAGGTCTCGTCGCCACCCAGCATCTGCAAGGCCGGCTGGCCGGTGAGCTGGGCGCAGGCGGCGTTCCAGTGCGTCACGTGGTGGCCGCTGTCGATCACGTAGCTGGCCACCGGCCCGTTCTCGACGATCTGGTACATGACCCGGCCCACCTCGAGCAGGCTGTTCTGCACGTGGCGCATGTCGCTGAGGTCCTGGCAGCTCAGCAGCACCAGCGGCGCGCCGCCCTCCGCCAAGGCCAGCCGGCGTGCGGTGATCTCCAGGTGGCGGCTGCTGCCGCTGGCGCTCAGCGCCTCGATCTCCATGGCCGGCAGCGCCTCGTCGCTGCCCAGGCAGCGGCAGCCGTAGTCGCGCAGTGCGGCCTGCTGCGGCGCGGCGGCCCAGGCCTGCGGGGCCAGCAGTGCCAGCTCGTCCGCCGAGCGGCCCAGCAGGCGCAGCATCGCGTCGTTGGCGAACACGATGTGCGTGCCGTCGTGCGCCAGCAGCGGCGCGCAGACCGCCTCCAGCCCCGCGCGCAGGCCGGCTGGCAGCGCGGGAGCGGGGGCACTCATGACCCGACCGCGGCGGCGTCGAGGACGTAGGCGCCGTCGCTGCTCCAGTTGACCCGCGTGATGCCGGGCTCCAGGCGCTCCAGCCGGCGGCGCTCGAGCTCCTGCGGCGACAGCTCGCCGCGCGCCAGGCGCTGCTGCTCGGCCAGCAGATGAAGCTCCACGGCGCGCTGGTGCTCGTGCAACTGCTCGTGCACGACGGCCAGCAACTCGGGCTCGTTCCACGGCTTGGCCAGGAACAGCGAGATGCGGGCCGAGTTGATGGCGTCGGTGAGCCCTTCGAAGTCCGCATGGGCGGACAGCACGACGCGCCGGCAGTCGGGCTGGCACTCGCGCAGCCGGGCCAGGAACTGCGCGCCATTCATGCCAGGCATGCGGAAGTCGCTGATCGCCAGCGCGAAGGCCTGTTCAGCCGCCCGTGCCAGCGCGGCCACGGGTTCGGTGAAGGTCTCCAGCCGCAGCTCGGGCCACAACCCGTCCGCGACGCCACGGCGCAGCGTGCGCACCAGCGCGCTCAGGATGGCCGGCTCGTCGTCCACGAGCAGCACGTGCAACGGGCCGGGGGGGGAGAAGGAGGTTTCGAAGGGCATGGGCGTTCTCGGATGGGCGTCAGGCGGGGACG
The DNA here is from genome assembly GCF_043555985.1 of Pelomonas candidula. Classification (NCBI taxonomy): domain Bacteria; kingdom Pseudomonadati; phylum Pseudomonadota; class Betaproteobacteria; order Burkholderiales; family Sphaerotilaceae; genus Roseateles; species Pelomonas candidula. Next base: position 21,626 of record NZ_JBIGIC010000003.1, read on the forward strand.
GCGGGGGTGGGCAGGCCGCGGATGCGGAAGACGATGTCCAGCCCTTCGCGGGCCAGCAGGTCGCGGATGGTGGTGATGACGGGCGCGTCGAACACGAAGCCCGCCGCCAGCAGCAGCGTGCCGTGAGGGCTCAGCAGGTCGTGCGCCATCACCATGCCGGGCTTGAGATCGGCTGCCACCAGATGCCGTTCCCTCGGCGCCTGGCTGGGCGCGGTCGTCATTAGGCGCTCGAAGGCGTCCACCACCGCCGGTGCGAAATGCGTGCCGGCCGCGCCGCGCACGGCGGCGCGGGCCTGCTCGGGGCTGTGGCGGCGCTCGGACAGCCGGCCGGCCTGCAGCCCCTCGTACGTGGCGGCCAGCCCCACGACCTGGGCCGCCAGCGGCAGCTCGGCACCGCCCAGGCCGTCCGGGAAGCCGTGGCCGTCCAGCCGCTCCTGGTGCCAGCGCACCAGCCGCGCCGCGCCGCGCAGGCCGGTCAGCGGCATCAGCGCCGCCTCGCCCTGCAGCGGATAGCGGCGCCAGCGCGCCAGGTCGTCATCGCGCATCACCGACACCGGCTTGCGCAGCAGCGCATCGGGCAGGCCGATCTTGCCCACCTCGTGCAGCAGCCCGGCGGCGTAGCACTCCTCCTGCTGCGACGGCGACAGATCCAGCGCCGCCGCCAGGCGCCGCGCCAGCTGGCCGACGCGCTCGGAATAGCCGGCCAGCACGCCCTCGCGCAGCTCCATGAGCCCTGCGAACACCTTGATCGACAGCAGGAAGTGCTCGCGCTGCTCGGCGAAGGCCTGCTCCAGCATCGCGTTCACCTGCGACAGCTCCGCCGTGCGGGCCGCCACACGGCGCTCCAGTTGCTCGTTGTGCTCGCGGGTCAGCGCCAGCAGGCGACGGTTCTCCGCCTGCAACCGGTTGCGCTCCAGCGCATCACCGACGGCCAGCAGCAGCTCATGGTCGTCCCAGGGCTTGGCGACATAGCGCTGGATCTCGCCCTGGTTGATTGCGGCGATCGTCGAGCCGATGTCCGCATAGCCCGTCAGCAGCAGCCGCGCCACGTCCGGCCAGCGCTCACGCACCGTCTGAAGCAGCTGCGCGCCGTCCATGCCCGGCATGCGCATGTCCGACAGCACCAGGTCCACATGCTCCTGCTCCAGCAGCGCCAGTGCCGCCGCACCACCCTCCGCCAGCAGCACGCGGTAACCCTGAGGCCTGAACAGCCGCCGCAGCGCGCTGAGGATGGAAGCCTCATCGTCCACGAACAGCACCGTCGCCGGCTCAGCGGCGGGCGAAGCGGAAACGAACGGGGCGAGGGGGGCATCCATGGCAGAACTCCGGCGGCCCCGGACTCACCCGGTGAATCGGCAGGGCTGCAGCGCCAGTTTGCTTCAAATTGATAAATTCAAATTGACCCATTTGATACAAACATCTCGAGCACGCCACTAGTTCACGATCCGGGGCGGGCACCGGCGATGCGGACCGGCGTTTTTCCCGATCGCGGCAGGGGGCGAGGCGTCACAGCTGTCGCGGAGAATGCCGGAATGAGGGTCTTCAAAGCGAGTGGGTGGGCAGCCCTGCTGATCGTGCTGGGGCTGGCACAGGCGGCCGGAGCCGTGGTGCCGCGCTTCGAGCCCATCGGCGAACCGGGCGCCGTCCGGGACAACGTTGTCTCCGCGCTCGCGCAGGACGCCCACGGCCTGCTGTGGGCCGGCTCGCCCGAAGGCCTGCTGCGCTTCGACGGCTACACCTTCAAGCACTACGCGCTGGCCGCCCCTGACGGCCAGTTGCTGCCCGAGCAGTTCGTGCGCGCCATGCTGCCCGACCCGCGCGGCTGGATCTGGGTTGCGGCCGGCAACAGCGGCCTGGTACGGCTGGACCTGGCCACCGGCCGCTGGGCCCGCTGGGCCCGCGACGGCGCCTCCGCCGACGAGACCGCCCCCGCCGCCAACACCGTGCGCACGCTGGCGCTGGAGAAGGACGGCACGCTGTGGATCGGCGGCAGCGGCGGGCTGGACCGCTTCGATGTCAAGGGCGACCGCTTCACCCACCACCGCGGCCGCGAGGACGGCCTGCCCGACCCGCGCGTGCAGACGCTGCTTGTCGACCGCCAGGGCGTGCTGTGGATCGGCACCTGGCGCGGCCTGGCGCGCAAGGCGCCCGACGGTCCCATCGAGACGCTGGACGTGGGCCTGGGCGACCAGCTCGTCACGCTGCTGGCCGAGACGCTGGACGGCCGCATCATCGCCGGCACGGCCCAGGGCCGGCTCAAGGCCCTGTCCACCAGCGGCCAGCCGCTGCCCTTCAGCCCGGGCTCGCCCGCGGACGGCTCCTCCAGCGTCTGGCCCGTCATGGCCATGGCCCAGCCGGATGCCGACGAACTGTGGTTCGGCGACTCCTCCGGCCTGTCGCGCCGCCGCGCGTCGGACGGTGCGCTCATCGAACGCCTGTCCGCCACCGGCGGCAACGCCACCGGCCCGCGCAGCGACGTGCGCGCGCTGCTGCGCGACCCCTCCGGCACCATCTGGGCCGGCAGCTACGGCGGCGGCCTGATGCGCCACGTGCCGTCGCTGCCGGGCTTGTCCATGGTGCGCGACGCCATGGGCCCGGCCACGCTGGACGTGCGCAGCATCCTGCAACTGAAGAACGGCGAGGTCTGGCTGGGCACGCTGGCCGGCGGCATCGAGCGCCGCGACCGCGACCTGCAGCCCATCGCCCACATCGCGCCGGGCAGCGCCGGCCTGCCGGCCGGCCGCATCAACGCGCTGGGGCAGACGCTGGACGGCTCGGTCTGGGTGGCCATCGACACGCAGTTGCTGCGCTTCGACGAGCACGGCCGCTGGAAGGAGACGCTGCGCAGCGGCAATGCCGTGCCGCGGCGCTTCCAGGCCACCGAGGACGGCGCGCTGTGGATCGGGACGCTGGACGGCCTGATGCGCTGGACGCCGCAGCACCCGCAGATGCGAGCCATCCCGACGGCCGGCCTCGTCGGCGGCACGGGCGAGGTCAACGCCTTCGCCCGCCTGCCCGATGGCAGCCTGTGGGCCGGCGGCGCGGCGGGCCTGTTCCGCATCGCCAACCCGACGGATGAAGAGCCGGTGGCGGAATGGATCGAGCCCAAGGGGCTGACCGGCCAGACCGTGCTGGGCATGGCCGTGGACCTGGCCGGCCGCCTGTGGGTGGACACCGGCACCGGCCTGCACCGGCTGGTGCAAAGCCACGGCAGCCAGGCGCGTTTCGAGACGGTGCCGGCGTCCGACGTGGGCGGCGCCTTTGGCGCCAACCTGCTGCTGGACAAGCGCGGCCGCATCTGGTCGCAACGCAACATGTTCGACCCGCGCACCGGCGAGCGCCGCGAGCTGGGCGCGGCCGACGGCGCCGACCTCGGCACCGGCTGGTTCCGCGCCTACGTGCAGCTGGATGACGGCCGCATGCTGTTCGGCGGCGCGCACGGCCTGCTGGTGATCGACCCCAACCGCTTCTCGCCATGGTCCTACCAGCCGCCGCTGGTCATTTCCGAGCTGCGCGTGGAAGGCGAGGAACGGCCGCTGCCCGCCGGCGCCGACAAGATCGTGCTGGCGGCCGGCGAGCGCGCCTTCAGCCTGTCCTTCGCGTCGCTGGACTACAGCCAGCCCAGCCGCAACCGCTACCGTTACCGGCTGCAAGGTCTGGACGACGCCTGGGTGGACGGCACGTTGGGCCGCACGGCCACCTACACCAACCTGTCGCCGGGCCATTACCGGCTGCACATGCAGGGCAGCAACCGCGACGGCGCCTGGGGCTCGGGCGAACTGGTCGTCGACGTCGACGTGCGCGCCGCCTGGTGGCAGACCAGCTGGGCCCGCGCGCTGGCGGTGCTGGCCGTCATCGGCGCCGTCACCGGCATCGTGCGCGTGCGCACACGGCTGCTGCTGCGCCGCCACCGCGTGCTGGAGGCCCGCGTGCAGGAGCGCACCGAGGCACTGGAGGCCGCCACGGCAGCGCTGACGGCCAAGTCCGCCGAGCTGGAGGAGGCCAGCCTCACCGACCCGCTGACCGGCCTGCGCAACCGCCGCTTCCTGGACCGCCAGATGCCCGCCGACGCGGCGCTGGCCGTGCGCCACTACGAACCCCTGGCCGGGCAGGCGAGCCCTGAGGGCAGCGAGCAGGACCTGCTGTTCTTCCTCATCGACATCGACCACTTCAAGCGCATCAACGACGCCCACGGCCACATGGCCGGCGACGCCGTGCTGACGCAGATGCGCGGCCGGCTGGAACAGGTGTTCCGCGAGACCGACTACCTGGTGCGCTGGGGCGGCGAGGAGTTCCTCATCGTCGCCCGCGGCACGCCGCGCAGCCGCGCTGCCGAGCTGGCCGAGCGTGCCCGCCAGGCCATCGCCGCCCAGCCGTTCGCGCTGGACGGCGGCTACCGGCTGTCGCTGACCAGCTCGGTCGGCTTCAGCGCCTTCCCGCTGTGCACGCGGCTGCCCGCCGCGCTGGACTGGCACGCCGCCATCGACCTCGCCGACGCGGCGCTGTACGAGGCCAAGGACGAAGGCCGCAACGCCTGGATCGGCCTGCTCGATGCCGAAGCTGCGACCGAGGCCGAATTGCGCGAGGACTCGCGCCGGCGCCTGGACGACTGGGCCGCGACGGGACGGGTCCGGCTCGTCACGTCCGTCGCCGCGCGCGTACCTGCGCGCTGACGCGCCTCGGGGAGGCGCAGGCTCCCGCGACCGGGGCGCCCCGCCGCGGTGGCCTGCTACGCTCGAAGCCCCCTAGAACAACAACCGTGTCGATGCGTCTGTCATCCGTCCTGCTCCCGCTGCTGCTCTGCTGCCTCGGCCTGCCGGCCGCGCGAGCCGAGCGCGACGCGATGTCAGAGCCCCGCTTCGTCACCGCCACCGGCACCTCGGGCATCGTCGACGGCATCGTCGCGGCGCTGGCACAGGACGAGCGCGGCCTGATCTGGGTGGGCACCAGCGTGGGCCTGGTGCGCTATGACGGCTACCAGACCCGGGCCTACCCGATGACGGAGTCGGACCGCCCCGGCGGCCGCGCCAACCGCTTTCTGCGCGCGTTGCTGGCCGACCGCGGCGGCGTGCTGTGGGCCGGCAGCGCCAGCGACGGCCTGGCCCGCTTCGACTCGCTGACCGAGCGCTGGACCTTCCTTCAGCACGACCCGGCCGTGCCCGACTCCATCTCGCCCGGCAGCGTGCTGCGGCTGGCGCGCGCCCAGGACGGCCGCATATGGGTGGGCCTGCTCGGTGGCCTGGACCGGCTGGACCCCGCCACCGGCCGCTTCGAGCATTTCCGCGTCGCCGACGGCCACGGCCTGCCGGACGACCGCGTCGGCGCGCTGCTGGTGGACCGCGACGGCGACCTCTGGGTGGGCACCTGGCGTGGCCTGGCACGGCTGCGCGCCGGCAGCCAGCGCTTCGAGCCGGTTGAGGGCGGCTGGGCGGTCAACGCGCTGGCCCAGGGTGGCGACGGCCGCATCTGGGTCGGCACGCGCGACGGCCGGCTGCTGCTGGTGGACCGTGGCGGCCGCACCGCGCCACACGCGCTGGAGGCGGGCGAAGGCACGCGGCCGTCGCCGGTGCTGAGCCTGCTGAGCGTGGGCGACGGCGAGGTCTGGGTGGGCCGCGTCACCGGCGTGGAACTGCGCGCCACCGACGGCCGCCTGTTGCAGCTGCTCAAGCGCAACCAGCGCCGCCCCTGGACGCTGGGCGGCACCGACTTCCACGCGCTGCTGCGCGACCGTGCCGGCACGCTGTGGGTAGGCGGCTACGGCGGCGGCCTGCAGCGCTACGACCCCGAGAACCATGCCCTGTGGGTACGCCGCCAGGACGATGACCCCGCCAGCCCGCTGGCCGACACCGACGTGCGCAGCGTGCTGCAGCTGGCCAGCGGCGAGATCTGGCTCGGCACGCTGGAGCGCGGCATCGCTGTGCTGGACCCGCAGCTGCACCTGACCGGCGCGATCCGGCCGGACACCCGCTTCAGCGGCCTCGTCGCCGCACTGGCCCAGGCCGGCGACGGCAGCGTCTGGGCCGGTACGGAAAGCGGCCAGCTGTTCCGCTTCGACACCCAGCACCACCTGCGCGAGGTCCGCTCCACCGGCCAGGCCCGCGTGCGCCGGCTGCTGGCCGGCCGCGACGGCACGCTGTGGGTGGGCACGGCCGATGGCGTGCACCGGCTGGCGCCCGGCGCGACCGAGCTGGACCGCCTGCCACTGGCCGGTGGCAAGCGCCTGGGTGGCAACGTCAACGCGCTGGTCGAAACCGCCGACGGCCACCTGTGGGTGGGCGCCGAGGCGGGCCTCTTCCAGCTCGTCGACGGCGCCCTGCGCCCGGCCGGCGCCGGCCTGCCGCAGGAGGGCGTGCTGGGCCTGCTGGTCGACCCGCGCGGCGTGATGTGGGTAGACACCAGCGCCGGCCTGTTCCGCCGCCCGCCGGGCGCGGACTTCGAGCGCGTGGCGCTGCCGCGCGGCGCGCAGGACCGCAGCTTCGGCGCCAACCTGCTGGCCGATGCCCAGGGCCGCATCTGGACACACCGCGGCATGTTCGACCCCGCCACCCGGACGTACACCGAGTTCGGCAAGATCGACGGCGTCGACATCGGCACCGGCTGGTTCCGCGCCTATGGCCAGCTGGCCGATGGCCGCATGCTGTTCGGCGGCAGCACCGGGCTGCTGGTGGTCGAGCCCTCGCATTTCCACCGCTGGGACTTCCAGCCGCCCATCGTCGCGACCGAGCTGCGCATCGACAGCCGCCGCCAGCCCGCCGGCCTGCTGCGTGACGGCCTGACGCTGACGGCCCGGCAGCGCGCGTTCTCGGTGGAGTTCGCCGCGCTGGACTACAGCGCGCCGGCGCAGAACCTCTACCGCTACCGGCTGCAGGGCTACGACGAGGACTGGATCTCCACCGGCGCCGAGCTGCGCGTGGCCAACTACGCCAATCTGGCACCCGGCCACTATTCGCTGCAGGTGCAGGGCAGCAACCGCCTGGGCGACTGGACCGACCAGCCGCTGCTGATCGACGTCGAGGTGCAGCCGGCCTGGTGGCAGACCTGGTGGGCACGCACGCTGGGCGGGCTGCTGGCCGGGTTGGGCATCTACAGCCTCGTGCAGTGGCGTACGCGCGCGCTGGAGCGGCGCCAGGCCGAGCTGGCGCGGCGCGTGCAGGAGCGCACGGCCGAGCTCGAGGCGCTGTCCGCGGCGCTGAAGGAGTCCAGCCTCAGCGACCCGCTGACCGGCCTGCACAACCGCCGCTACCTGACGCAGCACATCGACGCCGACATCGCCGTCGCGCTGCGCCGCCATGCCGCGGGCAGCGCACCGTCGGACAACGGCGACCTGATCTTCATGCTGGTGGACGTGGACCACTTCAAGCTCGTCAACGACCGGCACGGCCACTCGGCCGGCGACGCCGTGCTGGTGCAGATGCGCGAGCGGCTGCGCGAGGTCTGCCGCGACAGCGACCACGTCGTGCGCTGGGGCGGCGAGGAGTTCCTCGTCGTCGCCCGCGACGGCTCGCGAGAGCACGCCGCCGACCTGGCCGAGCGCATGCGCCGCGCGGTGTCCGGCCGCCCCTTCGAGCTGCCCGACGGCCAGCGGCTGACGCGCAGCTGCTCGATCGGCTTCGCCTGCTTCCCGCTGGCCCCGGCCCACCCGCAGGCGCTGGACTGGGGCACCCTCATCGACGTGGCCGACGGCGCGCTCTACGAGGCCAAGCGCAGTGGCCGTGATCGGTGGGTGGGCGTGGTCAGCGCCGACGCCGGACTGGACGCCGACGCGCTGCGCGACCTGATGGGCCGCCCGCCCGTCGAATGGCTGGCCAGCGAGCGGCTGCGCGTGCTCAGGAGCGCTCGCTAGCTAGGGCCCCAGCCGAACGGTGCCGGCAGCGCCGCCAGGATGCGCTCGCGCAGTGGCGCGTAGGCGGCGTCCACCGTCTGGCCCGGCCGCGGCGCGAGCGGGTCCTGGTGGCTGCCGAAGGCCTCGTCCAGCTCCACCCAGTCGTCGGGGCTGAACACCTCGGCCGCGCGTGGCAGGATCTCGGTCTCCTCGCGCTTCATGTGGCGCAGGTAGCGCGCCGCGTAGACGCGGATCTGCTGCTCGAACTTGTCGCGCCGCGCCTCGCCCATCTGCTCCCAGGCCAGCAGGCTGTGCTGCAACTCGCGGATGGCGCGCTCGCCCTGGGCGTGGTCGGCCTCCAGGTCGTCCAGCGTGTCGCGCAGCGCCGGCGCCAGCGCGCGCAGCTTGGGGAACAGCAACTCGCTTTCCTTTTTGTGATGCAAGCGTTCGGGAAATTCGTCGACGTAGAACAGCATCGCCCGCAGCGCGCCGAAGTCCGGTGGCGTGTCAGCGCGGCGCTGCGCCTCCAGCAGCAGCGGCACCGTGCGCAGCATGGCCGCGAGGGCATCGTGCTCGGCGCGGATGACACGCACGGCCAGGGGCATGGGCGACGGGAACATGCCGCGAGCGTCGCGCCTCGACCACGACCGGACCTTGCGCTGGATCAAGCGGCCGAAAGTCACCCCCGTAAAATCGCGCGTTTTGCCCCTTCAGCCCAAGAAAGCTCCGGCCATGACTGACGCATCGACCGCCTCCCCCACCCTCATGGCCAACGCGATCCGCGCCCTCGCGATGGACGCGGTGCAGGCGGCCAACTCCGGCCACCCCGGCGCCCCGATGGGCATGGCCGACATCGGCGTGGCGCTGTGGGCGCGCCACCTCAAGCACAACCCGGCCAACCCGCACTGGGCCGACCGCGACCGCTTCGTGCTGTCCAACGGCCACGGCTCCATGCTGATCTACGCGCTGCTGCACCTGACGGGCTACGACCTGCCCATCGAGGAGCTGCGCAACTTCCGCCAGATGCACAGCAAGACGCCCGGCCACCCGGAAGTGGGCATCACCGCCGGCGTCGAGACGACGACGGGCCCGCTGGGCCAGGGCGTGACCAACGCCGTCGGCCTGGCACTGGCCGAGAAGCTGCTGGCGCGCGACTTCAACCGCGATGGCCACCAGATCGTCGACCACCACACCTACGTGTTCCTGGGCGACGGCTGCCTGATGGAAGGCATCTCGCACGAGGCCGCCGCACTGGCCGGCGCGTGGAAGCTGAACAAGCTGATCGCCATCTACGACGACAACGGCATCTCCATCGACGGCCAGGTCGCGCCCTGGTTCGCCGACGACACGGCCAAGCGCTTCCAGGCCTACGGCTGGAACGTCATCGGCCCGGTGGACGGCCATGACGTGGACGCCGTCGACGATGCCATCGGCAAGGCCAAGAAGAGCGCCGACAAGCCGACGCTGATCATCGCCAAGACCCACATCGGCAAGGGCTCGCCCAACCGCGCCAACACCAGCAAGGCCCACGGCGAGCCGCTGGGTGCCGAAGAGATCAAGCTGACCCGCGAGGCGCTGGGCTGGACGCATGAACCCTTCGCCATCCCGGCCGAGGTCTACGCCGCGTGGGATCACAAGTCTGCCGGCGATCAGGCCGAGAGCGCCTGGGACCAGCGCTTCGACGCCTACGCCGAAGCCCACCCCGAGCTGGCCGCCGAATTCCAGCGCCGCATGGCCGGCGTGCTGCCCACCGACTTCGCGCAGATCGCCGTCGACGCCGTCGTCAAGGCCCACGCCGAGGCGCAGACCGTCGCCAGCCGCAAGGCCAGCCAGATCGCGCTGGAAGCCTTCACGGCCAAGCTGCCCGAGATGCTGGGCGGCAGCGCCGACCTGACCGGCTCCAACCTGACCAACACGAGCAGCACGCCCAACCTGCGCTTCGACGCCGCTGGCACGCCCAACAATGGCCGCCACATCAACTACGGCGTGCGCGAGTTCGGCATGGCCGCGATCATGAACGGCATCGCGCTGCACGGCGGCTTCATCCCGTACGGTGGCACCTTCCTGACCTTCAGCGACTACAGCCGCAACGCCATCCGCATGGCCGCACTGATGAAGACGCGCGTCATCCACGTGATGACGCACGACTCCATCGGCCTGGGTGAAGACGGCCCGACGCACCAGTCCATCGAGCATGTCGCCAGCCTGCGCCTGATCCCCGGCCTGGACGTCTGGCGCCCGGCCGACACGACCGAGACCGTCGTCGCCTGGACGATGGCCCTGGGCAACGCGCAGCGCCCCAGCCTGCTGGCGCTGAGCCGCCAGAACCTGGCCTACTCGCCCAAGACCAACGTCGACGAGATCGCCAAGGGCGCCTACGTGCTGAGTGAACCGGCCAAGGGCAAGGCCAAGGCCGTCATCATCGCCACCGGCTCCGAAGTGCAGCTGGCCATGGCCGCGCAGAAGCTGCTGGCCGACGAAGGCGTGAAGGTGCGCGTGGTCTCCATGCCGTCCACCAGCGTCTTCGACCGTCAGGACAAGGACTACAAGAAGACCGTGCTGCCCAAGGGCCTGCCGCGCGTGGCGGTGGAGATGGGCGTCAGCGACTTCTGGTGGAAGTACGGCGTGGACGCCGTCGTCGGCATCGACACCTTCGGCGAATCGGCCCCGGCGCCGGTGCTGTTCAAGCACTTCGGCTTCACGCCCGAGAACGTGGCGGCGACTGTGAAGGCGGTGCTGAAGAAGAAGTAAGCCGCCAAGCGGCGCCAAGAACCGACAGGGTCATCACGATCCGAGCGTTTGACCGGTGCCGATTGCTCACGCCATGAGCGCTGGGCCTGTGCGTCATTGGCGCGCGGGCCAGCCCGGTCAACTCAGGCCTGGATACCATGAGCTGACGTGACACGGCCGGCGCGGGGCGCCCCGGTCTCGTCAAGACCCGCTTGAGCAACCGTCAAGGTCTGCGGCGCCGCGTTCCGCTACGCTGCGGTTTCTGCGCGCGTCGACGCGTCCGGGGAGACAAGACTTGCGACTGATAAATCTGCTGCGCCGCGCTGCACTGGCAGCGGTACTGCTGTGGCAACTGGCGCCGGTGCACGCACAGGATCTGTCGCCTGCACCCGACGTGCGCTCCAAGGCGCTGCTGGCCTGCCTGACGACACCGGGCCAACCGCCCCAGTTCTCCGCCGACGAGATCCAGCGCGAGAACCGCGCCACGGTCCGACTGTCGCTGCGCTTCACGGCGCCCGACGCCGAGCCTGAGGTGGCAGTCGTGCGCGGCGACGCGCCGGAAGACATGGTCCGACGCCTCCAGGCCTTTGCCCGCCTGTACCGCCTGCCCTGTCTGCCGACCGGCGAAGCCCCAGTGCTGGCGGTGCAGGAGTTCCTGTTCGACGCACACGGTCTCGGCCCGGTGCATTGGAGCCTGACCGCGACGCAAGACCCGCAGGTGGCCGCGCACGCGGCTGCGTTGCGCCAGTGCGTGAAGCGCCCGGAGCGGATCTACTTTCTGGAAAGCGATCCCGGCGAATCGATCAACGTGCTGGTCAGACTGGTGTTTAGGAGTGCCGAGGCTGCACCCGACGTCAGGCTGCTGTATTCGACACTGCCCAAGGCAGGTCGCGTCGACCTTTTGGCCTACCTGAAGGACTACCGGCTACCCTGCCTGCCGGCTGGCGCAGAGCCATTCGAGGTCGAGCAGCATTTCAAATTCAGCGGCCGCGACGCAGCGACGCACTTCGGCCGCGAATTCCCGCTCAGGCAGTTCCTCGGTGGTGTGAAGGGCGCACAACAACTCCAGGCCGACTTCGACTTCAACACGATGGACTGCCCCTTCAAGGTGGCCTGGACACTGGGCAAGCCGGCCTGGGACAACAGCGTCGGAGAGATCGGCGAACACAATCTGAACCGCGCTGCCTTCCTGGATTGGCTGCGTGGGCTGGAACTGGCCTTGCAGCCTGATCGCTTCCAGAACCTGCTCGGCAGCGACCTCGTCATCAACGTACCCTGCGGCCGTCTGCGCCTGAACCAGCCGCCGTTGAAATCGACCTGAAACCCCACCCGCCCACGGATCGCTGAGAATCGGCGGCCCCGCGCGAACCTCTTTCCTTTCCTCTGGAGACTCTCCCATGACCATCAAGATCGGCATCAATGGCTTCGGCCGCATCGGACGCATGGTGTTCCGTGCCGCTGTCGCGAACTTCAAGGACATCGAGGTCGTCGCGATCAACGACCTGCTGGAGCCCGACTACCTGGCCTACATGCTCAAGTACGACAGCGTGCACGGCAAGTTCGAGGGTGACGTGGCCGTCGAAGGCAACACGCTGGTCGTGAACGGCAAGTCCATCCGCCTGACCGCCATCAAGGACCCGACGGAACTGAAGTGGGCCGAGGCCGGCGCCGACATCGTCATCGAATCCACCGGCATCTTCCTGGACAAGGCCGGCGGCGAGAAGCACCTGGCCGCGGGCGCGAAGAAGGTCATCTTCTCGGCACCCAGCAAGGACGAGACGCCGATGTTCGTCTACGGCGTGAACCACACCAAGTACGCCGGCGAAGCCATCATCTCCAACGCGTCGTGCACGACCAACTGCCTGGCTCCGCTGGCCAAGGTGCTGAACGACAAGTGGGGCATCAAGCGCGGCCTGATGACCACCGTGCACGCCGCCACCGCGACGCAGAAGACCGTGGACGGCCCGAGCAATAAGGACTGGCGCGGCGGCCGCGGCATCCTGGAGAACATCATCCCCAGCAGCACCGGTGCCGCCAAGGCCGTCGGCAAGGTCATCCCCGAGCTGAACAAGAAGCTGACCGGCATGAGCTTCCGCGTGCCCACCAGCGACGTGTCGGTCGTCGACCTGACCGTCGAGCTGCTGAAGGACGCCAGCTACGAAGAGATCTGCGCCGAGTTCAAGGCCCAGAGCGAAGGCGCGCTGAAGGGCGTGCTGGGCTACACGGAAGACAAGGTCGTCGCGACCGACTTCCGTGGTGACCCGCGCACCTCCATCTTCGACGCCGACGCCGGCATCGCGCTGGACGGCACCTTCATCAAGCTCGTGTCCTGGTACGACAACGAATGGGGCTACTCGAACAAGGTCCTGGAAATGGTCCGCGTTGTGGCCGGCTGATCAACGTCTGCCAAGCAAAAAGGGGCGCCACCGGCGCCCCTTTTTCATTTCAGAACAAGAGCTGGAACGCGCCGGCCAGCGCGAGCGAAACCGCCGCCAGATGCAGGCCCAGCCACGCGTACAGCGCCTTGGCCGCCAGCTTGTGCTGCCGGTGAGCCCAACTGAGGTCGCACAGTTTTGTCAGCAGGGCGGCGGCGCACGAGGCATACCGGCCTGCTGCTGCCTTCGGGCGTCAGGAGCCGCCGTTCAGCATGTGAACCTTCGCCGCAGCCAGCGGCATTGCCTGAAGGTCTTTGCATGAAATTCGCCTCCACCCGCCTGATCGCTGCCGACATCCAGGCCATGGTCGGCTTCTACGAACTGGTGACGCAACAGCGCGCCGACTGGCTGGCGCCCGTGTTCGCGGAGATCGTGACGCCCGCGGCGACGCTCGCCATCGGCAGCACCGAGACGGTGGCGCTGTTCCAGGCGGGCAGTGCCGAGCCCGGCGCCAACCGCACGGCCATCCTCGAATTCATCGTCCCTGACATCGATGCAGAGTTCGAGCGGCTGAATGGCAAGGTGCCGTGGGTGCACGCGCCGAAGCTGATGCCATGGGGGAACAAGTCGGCCCAGTTCCGCGACCCCGAGGGCAACCTCGTGGCGCTGTTCACGCCGGTCACCGACGCCGCGAAGGCACGTTTCGGTTCGCGCTGATACCTGCGCGCCTCACACGCCGAACCGCCCCACGAGGAAATCGATCGCGCTGCGCAGTTTGGCGGTCGGCCGCCGGTCGGACGCGTAGACGAGGTGCATCGGCGTGGGCCGGAACGACCACGCCGGCAGCACGGGCAGCAGGCGCCCGCTGGCGAAGTCGTCGGCGAGGGCGTCCTCCGGCTGCAGCACGATGCCCGCACCGGCGGCCGCGGCGCTGCGCAGCGCACCACCCTCGTTGGCCGTGAAGCGACCGGCCACGGGGACGACGCAGGCCTCGCCGGCCGGCCCCACGAGGTGCCAGCTGTCGGCATGGCGCCAGTAGCGGATGGCCAGGCACGAGTGCTGCGCCAGCTCATCCGGGTGGTCGGGCGTGCCGTGGGTGGCCAGGTAGCGCGGCGCCGCGGCGAGCACACGCCGGTACGGCCGCAGGGGCCGCGCCACGAGCGCCGTGTCGCGCACGTCACCGATGACGATGCCCAGCTCGCAGTCCTTGGCGATGCGCGCCTCCGGGCGGTCGTCCAGCGTCAACTCGACCGACACCTCCGGATGCGTGGCGATCCAGCCCGCCAGCGCCGGAGCCAGCACACGGCTGCCGAAGCCCACGGGCGCGACGATGGCCAGCGGCCCGCGCGGCGCCCGCTGCAGCTCGGTGGCGCTGGCCTCGGCAAGCGCCACACCGGCCAGCGCGGCGCGGCAGCGTTCGAGGTAGAGCTGCCCCACCTCGGTGAGCTGGTGGCGGCGCGTCGTGCGGTGCAGCAGGCGGGCACCGAGTCGCTCCTCGATGGCGCGCACCTGCTTGGCCACCATCGTCGGCGACACGCCCGTGGCCAGCGCCGCCGCGGCGAAGCTGCCGCCTTCGACGACGCGCACAAAGGTCTCCATGCCCGCCAGCTTGTCCACGATTGCCAACCTCCAGGTTCGGGATGTCGGTCATCCTCGCAGGTTTATCGCCGCGGCCCGGCACAGGAGACTGCGTCCACGCCCGGCACACCGCCGGGCTTCAACGGAACCCACACCATGCCCATCCTTCGCCTCGAAATGCACCCCGGCCGCACACAGGACCAGAAGCGCGACTTCGTCCGCGAGGCCACCCGCGTGGCCGTCGAGATCCTGAAGTGCCCGCCGGAAAGCGTGGACATCGTCATCCAGGAAGTGCCGCGCGAGCAGTGGGCCAAGGGCGGCAAGCTGCTCTCGGAAGGCTGAGCCTTCCCCGACGGCGCGGACAAGACGTGCAAGAACTGCACGCCGAACGCCGACGCCGGCTAGATGCAGTCGGGCCACTACGACCGCACCGGCGGCGGCAACTCGTCGTGGAACGCCGCTCACGCCAGTCGCGGCTGCAGCCAACCCAAGCTGGTGGCTACGGGCGGCGCAGGGTTGCTGTACTGCTTTGCGGCGAACTGAGTCAACGGTTCGTTCGGCTGGGCAGGGGCCTGTGCGCGCTCGCCTGCGGCAAGGGCCTTTTCTTCAGCGGCGATACAAGCGTTTCCCCGGCGAGCCGACATACCTGTCCGTCGCAGACCGTCCGTCTTCGGTGATCACTGTCACGGTGAAGTGACATCCATAGACGGAGTCCGTCCCGAAGCGGGCCGACAGGACTCTGATCTGCCCAAGTACCACACCATGCTTGGCCGCCAACGTCGGGAGCGCTTGTCGATACCGTTCGATAGCCTGGAGAAGACTCGGCGACGCAGGGCTGCCCGCCGCGGTCGCGGCAAGGAAATCGACTTCGATATAGCCCGGCTCCTCAGCCGCTGCTTCACCAAAGACATTCATGTCGTACACACCGATCAGCAGCCCGATGCCGCTGGCCAGCGAGTCCGCCAGGTTGTGTGCCAACGATCTGAGATTCCCGAACTTCATCGCAAGTGCTCCCGATGCCGTCGGACACCGTCTCGTCTGAGCTCTATCGCACCAGCCGCAACGCGGCTTCCACCGCCACCAGTTCCTCGCCCGTCAGCGCCGCCCCGTTCGCCGCCCCCAGCGCATCGTCGATCTGCGCCAGGCGGCTGGCGCCGACCAGCACCGACGTCATGCCGGCGTGGCGTAGCACCCAGGTCAGCGCCAGCTGCGGCAGCGTCTGGCCGCGGGCGTCGGCAATCGCCTTCAGCGCACGCACGGCGGCCAGCTTGCCTTCCGTGAGGTCGGTGGGCTTCAGGAAGCCGCCTTTGGCAGCACGCGAGTCGGCAGGGATGGCCGACGCGAGGTAGCGCTCCGTCAGGATGCCCTGCGCCAGCGGCGAGAAGGCGATGCAGCCGATGCCTTCCTCGGCCAGCGTGTCCAGCAGGCCGTCCTCGACCCAGCGGTCCAGCATGCTGTAGCGCGGCTGGTGGATGACGCAAGGCGTGCCGAGCCGGCGCAGGATGGCGCTGGCCTCGCGCGTCTGCTCGACCGAGTAGTTGGAGACGCCAGCGTAGATCGCGCGGCCGCTGCGCACCGCATGGTCCAGCGCGCCCATGGTTTCTTCCAGCGGCGTGTGCGGATCGGGGCGGTGGGAATAGAAGATGTCGACGTAGGGCAGGCCCAGCCGCTTCAGGCTCGCATCCAGGCTGGCCAGCATGTACTTGCGCGAACCCCATTCGCCGTAAGGGCCGGGGCCCATGCGGTAGCCGGCCTTGGTGGAGATGATGAGTTCGTCGCGGTGGGCATGCAGGTCCTCGCGCAGCAGGCGGCCCATCGTCAGCTCGGCCGAGCCGGGCGGCGGGCCGTAGTTGTTGGCCAGGTCGAAATGCGTGATGCCGCGGTCGAAGGCGCCCAGCACCATCTCGCGCGCGGTGTCGAAGCGGTCGACATCGCCGAAGTTGTGCCACAGACCCAGCGAGAGCGTGGGCAGCAGAAGTCCGCTGCGGCCGCTGCGGCGGTAGGGCTGGCGTTCGTAGCGCTGGGGATCGGGGGTGTAGCTCATGGTGGAGAAGGGGTCAGCGACGGGGGCGCCGCGATGGTATGCGGGTACCCGCATGTAATGACACCCGGAGCTTCACGCGCCGGCGGCCGGTTGCCGACCAGCAGTAAGCCAGTTAGCCTTGGTCCTCCAGGCCGCGCCGCCTTCCGAGGGCCGCGATCCGGCCAGCTTGAGGAGGTCGATGATGAACTCGCCTTTCGCAGCCGCTGCAGCCGGCCTCGCAGGGTTTCCTGCTTCGGCGCTCGGCCCACGCCCCTCGCTGGACCGACTGCTCCACGCCATCCGCCGGCACATGGAGATGGACGTCGCGTTCATCTCCGAGTTCAAGGACGGTCGCCGATTCTTCCGGCAGGTGGAGATCGGCGATTCCGCGCTGGCGATCCAGCCGGGCAACTCCGACCCGCTGGAAGAGAGCTACTGCCAGCGCGTCGTCGACGGCCGGCTGCCCGAGCTGATCCCCGACGCCTGCGCCAATGCCGAAGCACTGACGCTCGCGGCCACGCGGGCCGTGCCGGTCGGCGCGCACCTGAGCGTTCCCATCCGCCTGGCCGACGGCCGCGTCTACGGCACCTTCTGCTGCTTCAGCCATGCGCCCAACGCGACGCTGACGGAGCGGGACCTGAACGTCATGCGGGTGTTCTCCGACATGGCCGCCGAGCAGATCCAACACGACCTCGACCAGCAGCTGGCGCGGCACGAGATCGAGGACCGCATCGACGCCGTGCTGCGATCCGACGGCCTGCGCATGGTGTACCAGCCCATCGTCGACGTGGCCACCAACAGCGTGGCGGGCTTCGAGTCGCTGGCCCGCTTCACCTCCGAGCCCTATCGCACACCGGACGTCTGGTTCTCGGAGGCCGGTGAGATCGGTCGTCTCATCGAGCTGGAGAGCCTGGCCATACGCCTGGCACTGGCCAGCATCGCGGAGCTGCCGGCTAGCGTCTATGTCGCCGTGAACGCGTCCCCCGAGACCATCGTCAAGGGCGCGCTCGCGGAGGCGCTGCGCGGGCAGCCACTGGAGCGCCTCGTCGTCGAGGTGACGGAGCACCAGGCCATCGAGCGCTACGAGGACATCGCCAACGCCATCGCACCGCTGCAGCGGCGTGGCCTGCGCATCGCCATCGACGACGCGGGCGCCGGCTATGCCAGCTTCCGGCATGTGCTGAACCTGCATCCGCACATCGTCAAGCTGGACAACAGCATCACGCACGACATCGACGTCGACCGCTCGCGCCGCGCGCTCGCGGCCGCGCTGTGCGGCTTCGCGGCCGAAACGGGCTGCGGCATCGTCGCGGAGGGCGTGGAGACGGCCGCCGAACTGGATGCCGTCCGCAAGCTGGGCATCGCCAGGGCCCAGGGCTACCACCTCGGCCGGCCGATGAGCTTCGCGGACGTGCGCACGGCGCTGCTGCACTGACGCGGTCAGGCGCAGAAGACGGACGCGCCGACCGGGTGGCCGACATTCAGCGCGACACATCCCGCTCAGGCGCGGGCCAGCCGCCTCACCACCGACACGAGATGGGCGATCTCGTCGCAGGTCTCGGCGCTGCGTATGTCGGCGCAGACGGCGCGGCCCGCCTGCATCAGCGCCCAGGTATCACGCCGCGCAAGGCTGCCTGCGAACGGCAGGGCCGCGGCCTGGGCCAGGACTTCGGGTTCATGGAGAACGGTGGTGCTCATGTCGGGTCTCATGCGAAAACCGAGCAAGGCCAGGTGCACGCCCTTCTTCGTCAAACGAAGCAAATCAAGGACGGTTAAGCGCTTTGCGAGTCAGCCGCGCCGGTCATGCATCCCGCTGCGATGGCCCCAAAGAAAAACCCTTCGGCCGGCACGCGGCCCGAAGGGTTGAAATCCACCCAGGGTGGGCGGAGGAGACAAACGAATTGAGCGCAAGCTTAACCGCGATGCTGCGGTGCAGCAATGAATAAAAGCGCGTGAGCTCATGTCGAAATCGACATCACTCATGAACGTGAGCGGCCGCGCATATTCCAAGCGCAGCGCTTCGTTCGCCGTCAGCAGTCCACTGCCCAGAGGTGTCAGGCGCCACGCTCGCCCGATGACGCCGCATCCTCTGCAGAACTCGGGAATCCGGCGTTACCTTGTCCGCGGCTTACTGAACCCAAAGCACCTCGAACTGCTGCCGCGTTGGCGCCACCTCGATCGCCACCTCGTCCCCCTCGCACTTGCCGAGCAGGGCACGGCCCAGAGGTGCTTCGCTGCTGATGACCTGGACCGGCTGATCGCCGCTGGCCAACTTCATGCTGCCCCCGAACGGGCCGAGAAAGAGATGCTGCTGGTTGTCGTCGGCATCGGTCAGGCAGACCAACGCGCCGAGCTGTATGCCTTTGCTGGCGTCGTAGGGGAGCGGGCGGAACTGGCGCCAGTTGGCGATCGACTGGCGGATCGCTTCGGCGCGGCGGGCCTGGCCGGTGGCCAGGTAGGCGGCTTCGAGCCCCAGGGTGTCGTACTTGTTTTCGGCGATGTTCTCTTCGTGCGTCGCCGTTTCATGAGCCGTTCGCGCCGCCTGTTCGGCTTGCATCAAGTCTTCGGCGAGCCGCTCCAGCACCTGCTGCTGCAGCAAGAATTTGTCCATGATGAAAGCGGGGCATGTCGAACCGTCGGGGGCCGTATTTTGACGACGACAAGTGCCCCCAGTCTTTGGCCGCGCCACCCACGTTGACGAGCTCCGCGATGAAGCGGGGCCTCACCAGATCGCGTGGCGTGAAGACGAACTCATCCACGAAGAGGTCAGGCAGCTGAACCTTGCCGCCAGGACTGGCTGCCGGGCGACTGAACTTGACCTGGCCAGACGCGCGCGCCGCTTCTGGCGCCGTGCCTGGTCAACGCCGATCCTGAGCGAGTGGTTTTGAGGGCGACGAGGGCGTGCTGTCGGCCAGGGGCAGCCGTTGACGAAGGATCGGTGTCAGAGCAGCCACCTGGGCGAGCCTGAGTTCGGTGCTGGCCGCCGTGCTGCCGGTACGGCGCCGTACCCTGACAGCCGCGTGATGCCACCGCGGTCCGCACCGCCAGGGCGTGCAGCGGCTACGAACGCGCCGTCGGCGCGAACGCCGCAATGCGCAGCCGGCAAAAAACCTGGCCGGACTCAATCGTGCCGCCACAGATGGCCTCCATGCCCTCGTGGACGCCGCCTTGCGCATCGCGCACGCACAGGCAGGCCAGGCCCGGCGGCAGGCCGTTGAGCAGCCAGTACAGGCCGATCACCTCGCCTTCCGCACGCACCAGGTCCAGCAGGGCGATGTCGGCGTCGGGCTCGTCGCGGCACAACGCGGCGGCGAAGGCGCTCTCCAGTCGATCGGCGATGGGCCGCAGGGCTGGCGTCTGTGCAAGCAGCGCGAGTTCAGCGTCGAAGAGCCTCAGCGTGGGCATGGCATGCACTCCTTGCCGGTCGGCGCCGCGAGCAGCTCCACGACGTGATAGCTGTAGCCGGACTGCGGCCTCAGGCGGGGCCGCTGGTCACGGCAGAAGCCACTGCCGACCACCTCTCCCGAGCGGTCATGCGTCATCTCCCAATAGAAGCCGAAGACCGGCGCGCCGGGCGCCGAAGCCGGCGCGGTATGGAACTGACTTGGCATGACAACTCCCGTGTCGTGGGACGCGCGGTCGCCTACAAGCAGCCGCTCCTGTCCGCATAAACGTGGTCCGGCGCGTGAGACGGACAACTGAGTTAGGGATGGGTGACGCGCGGCCGTGCTTTCGCCAAGCGTCTGCATCGTCTTGCCGCATCCCAGGGGCGCGGTCAGCGGCAGCCGGGCTGCGCTTGTGACGGCTTCCAGCGCGGAACGCGAGCGGGCGCGTCAGCCCACCGCTGCCGGCCGCAATGGTCGGCTTACGGGTAGGCTGCCGCATTTCGGATCAATTGAAAGGTGCCTGCCCATGCACCAGGGTTCGTGCCACTGCGGCGCCGTGCGCCTGACTCTGCCGTCCACGCCGGACTCCGCGACATCCTGCAACTGCTCGCTGTGCCGCAGGATCGGCGGCCCCTGGGCGTATTTCGAGTGGGGCACGGTGAAGATCGAAGCAGCACCCGATGCGACGGAGTCCTACGTCCAGGGCGACCGGACTCTGCGCACGATCCGCTGCCGGCACTGCGGATGCGTCACGCACTGGGAGCCCATCCCTGCGGAGGCCGGCACCAGGCACGGCGTTCATCTCGGCAATTTCGATCCGAAGCTGATCGCGTCGGTACGCGTCCGCCGGTTCGACGGCGCAGACACATGGCGATTTCTGGACGAGTGAGGCGATATCGGCCATAACCCGCCGCTCATGAATGTCTGCTTACGGGCACCTCGACTTTGCCGAATCGCTTGGCTGGATGTCCCATACACCAATGCCAGAATGAACTTCGGCGCCGCCATCACGATCAGAGCATGCGATTCATGAGGAGTCTCTTCGCCAAGCGAAGTACACCCACGGCGGAACCATCCGAGCTTGGCCACGCCAGACCCGAGTTGACCCCCGAGGCTTGGCTGCTCGAACTCTTCAAGCGCCACGGGTTGGAGTCAAACGTCCATGACGGCTGGGTGCTTCCCAATGCTGAACTGCCAGCCATCCGCGGCACTTGGCACCCTGGCTATACACACGGTCGACTCGACATGCAGATCGTGGTGCGCGACGGCGTTGTCATCGAGGAGTGCTTCGGCGGTATCGGTGCGGGCGACGTCGGGTTGTCTGATGGGCTCCAGAACTTCACGATCAACGCATTTCACGTACTTCAGTCGTCCCTCTGGTCTTGCCACGACCCCGAGCAGGTCGAGATCGAAGAGTGGACCGTCGCCGGCCAACGTTTCAGCGCCTTCATCGGCAACATCGGTACGCGAAGTTCAAATGATGTCCGTCCGTCGATTCCGGCCAACTTCATGTCGCTGCTCGAAGCGGCGATCCGGACCGAGCCCCTTGAGCACGACCTGCACTGGTTCCGTGTTTATGTGGGGCAGGTGAACGGCGAATTCACGTTCGAGGCCTTGAAGGACAACGAGCCGTGGCTAAACGGCGCGAACGCATTGACGTCCTGCGCATGGAAGCCCCGCGACGCGTTCTACAGCGCTCGACTGTTCATCGTGCTTCGCCCGAATGACAGCTAAGGAAGATCTGCAAAACCTCTCGTCAATCCGACTGGCGTGCGGCCTGAGCGTCGTGGACGATGGTGGGCATGGACCAGATCACACTCGGCCTTGACCCACTGCCCAAGAAGACCCGCAAGGAGGTCTTCCTCGACGAGATGAACCAAGTCGTGCCGTGGGCGGAACTGGTGGGGCTCGTTCAGCCGCATGCGCGCGGCGCGCACCAGGCGCTGGGCGGTCGGCCGCCGTTTCCCATCGAGACCATGCTGCGCATCCACTGCCTGCAGCTGTGGTGGAACCTCAGCGACCCGGCGATGGAAGAAGAGCTGCACGAGCGCCCGCTGCACCGCCGCTTTGCCGGGCTGCAAGGCGCTGCGCGCATGCCTGACGAGACGACCATCCTGCGCTTTCGGCAGCCCCCAGCCTAAAACGATCACCGCCCCGAGCCCCGGCTCAGGCCGCCTCAAGCGCCTGGTTCAAGTCGGTCTTCAGGTCCTCGACATGCTCGATGCCGATGGACAGCCGCACGGTGTCCTCCGACACGCCGGCCTTGTCCAGCTCTGCCGGTGACAGCTGCCGGTGCGTCGTCGACGCCGGGTGCGTGGCCAGTGACTTCACGTCGCCGATGTTGACCAGCCGTGTGAAGAGCTGAAGCGCGTCCAGGAAGCGCGCGCCACGCTCGCGGCCTTCGCCCTCGACGTTAGTCACGCCTTTCAGCCCGAAGGTCAGGATGCCCGAGGCCTTGCCCGACAGGTATTTGCGCACCAACGCGTGGTCGGGGTGGTCTTCCAGGCCCGGGTAGTTGACCCAGCCGACCTTGGGATGCGTCTTGAGGTACCGCGCCAGCGCCAGCGCGTTGTCGCTGATGCGGTCCACGCGCAGCGCCAGCGTCTCGATGCCTTGCAGGATCAGGAAGGCGTTGAACGGCGACAGCGCCGCGCCCGTGTTGCGCAGCGGCACGACGCGCGCGCGGCCGATGTAGGCGGCCGGGCCCAGTGCTTCGGTGTAGACGACGCCGTGGTAGCTGGGGTCGGGCTCGTTCAGGCGCCTGAAACGGGCCTTGTGCTGGGCCTACGGGAACTTGCCCGAGTCGACGATGGCGCCGCCAATGCTGGTGCCGTGGCCGCCAAGGTACTTGGTCAGCGAGTGCACGACGATGTCGGCGCCATGCTCGATGGGGCGGCTGAGGTAGGGCGAGGGCACCGTGTTGTCGACGATGAGCGGCACGCCGTGCGCGTGGGCGATTGCGGCGATCTTCTCGATGTCGGTCACGTTGCCCTGCGGATTGCCGAGCGACTCGACGAACACGGCCCTGGTCTTCTCGTCGATCAGCGCGGCAAAGCTGTCGGGCTGGCGGTAGTCGGCGAACTTGGCGCTGATGCCGTACTGCGGCAGCGTGTGCGCCAGCAGGTTGTAGGTGCCGCCGTACAGCGCGCTGGACGCGACGATGTTGTCGCCCGCCTCGGCCAGCGTCAGGATGGCGTAGGTCACCGCCGCCTGGCCCGAGGCCACCGCCAGCGCGCCGATGCCGCCTTCGAGTGCCGCGACGCGCTTCTCCAGCACGTCGTTGGTGGGGTTCATGATGCGGCTGTAGATGTTGCCCGCCACCTTGAGGTCGAACAGGTCGGCGCCGTGCTGCGCGCTGTCGAAGGCGTAGGCGGCCGTCTGGTAGATCGGCACGGCCACGGCCTTGGTCGTGGGCTCGGGCGAATAGCCACCGTGGACGGAAATGGTCTCAAAGCGCCACGGCGCGGCGGGCTGGGTCATCAGGCACTCCTGGTTCAAGGGAGCGGGCAGGCTACGAGCCCGCCGCCCCGGCGCGAACTGAGGTTTGCGCATGTGCTCATGCGGCCGCGGCCTGTGGCGGCATGAGAGCGGGTTGAGCGGGGAAGCAGGGCGCCGCGAAGCAGCCGCTCAACCGCCGG
The DNA here is from genome assembly GCF_043555985.1 of Pelomonas candidula. NCBI lineage: Bacteria > Pseudomonadati > Pseudomonadota > Betaproteobacteria > Burkholderiales > Sphaerotilaceae > Roseateles > Pelomonas candidula. The sequence goes on from NZ_JBIGIC010000003.1 coordinate 45,178, forward strand.
TGGCCGGGGGCATTGCCCGCAGCGCCTGGCTGGCGGGGCTCGCGGGCTCGGGCTGACTCCGCTCCGGGCCTTGCCGATTGCACTGGCCCTGCCTCTCCACCCAGTAGACGACGTTGCCCGCCACGGCAACGCTGCCGGAAACAACGGCCGAAGTGGCAGCCACGAGGCCGTACAGCGCGAGCAGGCTGGCGCATTCAGCGTTGTTGTGGCAACTGGCCAGCGCACCGACCTGCTGCGTCTCCAGCGTCATGCGCCGCTCGACCACGTGACAGTCGGCGTTGTAGCTGCTGACGGTACGCGGCACGACCATGCAGCCGGAGACCGTTGCGAGCGCGAGGGCCGGCAAGACAGCCGTGGCGGCGAAGCGGGAACTGCGAATGGGCACGTCGCGGGCTGGGGAGTGATGTTCGAGCCCATTCTCATGGACGCCGCCGAGTGCGAGAACCGACGCCCGAGATTACCGAAGCACCACCATCCGCGGCTCACGGCCGATGGCGGAAGGGCGGCCTGAGCACGCCACCCGATGACCTGCCGCTGTGGCGCCCGCCGTCACACCGACATCCATCGCACCAGCGCCCTCGTCCGGCTTCGTAGCCCGGGCTGGCCAGTTGGAGCCCGCGCCCGACGTCCCGTGCGGGACAGCCTCGCGACGGTGCGGGCCCGCTGACCGGGCCCTACAGTTCCGCCAGGCCGCCGGACACACCGGCCGAGAGAATCCGCCATCGACTCGCCGCCACCACCCGTCAGCTTCTGCGAGGCCCTCCGCTTCTGGCTCAAGCTCGGCTTCATCAGCTTCGGCGGGCCGGCCGGGCAGATTGCGATCATGCACACCGAGCTCGTCGAGCGGCGCCGCTGGATCAGCGAGAAGCGCTTCCTGCACGCGCTGAACTACTGCATGGTGCTGCCCGGCCCGGAGGCGCAGCAGCTCGCCACCTACATCGGCTGGCTGATGCACCGCGGCTGGGGCGGCATCGTCGCCGGCGCGCTCTTCGTGCTGCCGTCGCTGGCCATCCTGATCGCGCTGTCGTGGGCCTACCTGGCCTTCGGCAAGCTGGCCGTCGTGGCGGGCCTGTTCTACGGCCTGAAACCTGCGGTGACGGCGCTGGTCGTGCACGCAGCCCACCGCATCGGCACGCGGGCACTGAAGAACGGCTGGCTGTGGGGCATCGCCGCGGCGGCCTTCGTCGCCCTTTTCGCGCTGGACGCGCCCTTCCCGCTCATCGTGCTGGGCGCCGCCGCCATCGGCCACGTCGGCGGCCGGCGCGCGCCGCAGGTGTTCGCCATCGGCGGCGGGCATGGCGCGGCCAAGGCCGGCTATGGCCCGGCCCTGATCGACGACGACACGCCCACACCGCCACACGCCCGATTCACGCGCGGCCGGCTCGCGCGCGTGCTGACCATCGGCCTCGGGCTGTGGGCGGCGGGCATGCTGACGCTGGTGACCGCCTGCGGCTGGGACGGCGCGCTGGCGCAGATGGGCTGGTTCTTCACGAAGGCCGCGCTGCTAACCTTCGGTGGCGCCTACGCGGTGCTGCCCTATGTCTACCAGGGCGCCGTGGAACACCACCAATGGCTGAGCGGCACGCAGATGATCGACGGCCTGGCCCTGGGCGAAACGACGCCGGGGCCGCTGATCATGGTGGTCGCCTTCGTCGGCTTCGTCGGCGGCTGGACGAAACAGCTGTTCGGCCCGGACACGCTGTTCCTCGCCGGCGCGGCGGCGGCCGGCGTCGTCACCTTCTTCACCTTCCTGCCGTCCTTCGTCTTCATCCTGGCCGGCGGGCCGGTGATCGAGTCCACGCACGGCAAGCTGCAGTTCACGGCGCCGCTGACGGCCATCACCGCCGCCGTCGTCGGCGTCATCCTGAACCTCGCGATGTTCTTCGCGGGGCATGTGCTGTGGCCGCAGGGCTGGAGCGGGCGCTTCGACTGGATTTCTGCACTGATCGCCGTGGGTGCCGGCGTGGCGCTGTTCCGTTTCAAGCTGGGTGTCATGCCGCTGCTGGGCCTGTGCGCGGCGCTGGGCTTCGGGCTGAGGCTGGCGGGGCTTGCTGGATAAGCAGCCTCGTCGTCGTTCGCGATGCGGCGCCCCCCAAACTTGGAACATTAGGCTCGAGCCGACGCCGCCCCACCCCTCCCTAAAATGCGCCGCCATGCGCGCCGCCCCCTGTCCCTTGACTGAAGCCCACCGGAGTTCTCCCATGAGCCGTGCCCTGACCTGGCCCCGCCTGCTGCCAGCCGGCCTCGCCTTGCTGCTGATCGCCGGGTGCGGTGGCGGTGGTGGCGGTGGTGGCAGCAGCACCCCGTCCACCGGGGCGCCGACCGTGACCGGCTGGAGCCAGCAGGCTTACGTCAAGGCACCCAATGCAGCAACAAATGCCAATTTCGGCTTCAGCATGGCCGTCAGTGGCGACACCCTCGTCGTAGGCGCGGTCGGTGAGTCCAGCAACCAGACCACCATCACCAACGGCAGCACCGCCAGCACCGACACGTCTGCCGTCAGTAGCGGGGCCGCCTACGTCTTCGTGCGCAACGGCACGACCTGGAGCCAGCAGGCCTACCTCAAGGCCCCCAACGCCGAGCAGGGCGACAAGTTTGGCATCAGCGTCGGCATCAGCGGCGACACCATCGTCGTCGGCGCCTCTAGCGAAAGCAGCAACCAGACCACCATCACCAACGGCAGCACCGCCAGCGCCGACAGCTCGGCCAGCGACGCCGGGGCCGCCTATGTCTTCGTGCGCAGCGGCACAACCTGGAGCCAACAGGCCTACCTCAAGGCGCCCAATGCCAGTGGCGGCTATAACTTCGGCGACAGCGTGGCCATCAGCGGGGACACCATCGTCGTCGGCTCCGCTTACGAAGCCAGCAGCCAGACCAGCGTCACCAATGGCAGCACCGCCAGTGCCGACACTTCGGCCCCAGCAGCCGGGGCAGCCTACGTCTTTGTGCGTAGCGGCACGAGTTGGAGCCAGCAGGCCTACCTGAAGGCCGCAAACGCCAACGCGCAAGACCTGTTTGGATCCAGCGTGGCTGTCAATGGCGACACCATTGTCGTCGGCGCCCCCTACGAGAGCAGCAGCCAAGCCACCATCACCAACGGCAGCACTGCCAGTGCCGACAACTCCGCCGCAGCCGCCGGTGCCGCCTATGTCTTCCTGCGCAACGGCACCACCTGGAGCCAGCAAGCCTATCTCAAGGCCGCGAATGCCGTTCAGAGCGTCTCCTTCGGCATGTCCGTGGCCATCAGCGGCGAGACCATCGTCGTGGGCACTCCGTACGAAGGCAGCAGCCAGACCACCATCACCAACGGCAGCACTGCCAGTGCCGACAACTCGGCCTACGGCGCCGGCGCGGCCTACGTCTTCCTGCGAAGCGGCACCACCTGGAGCCAGCAGGCATACCTGAAACCATCAAATAACAACGCCCAGAACGGCTTCGGCATCGGCGTGGCCATCAGTGGCGACACCGTCGCCGTCGGCGCCTTCGGGGAGAGCAGCAATCAGGCCACCATCACCAACGGCAACACGGCTAGCGCCGACCACTCGCTCTCGTCCTCTGGGGCGGGCTACGTCTTCGTACGCAACAGCACGACCTGGAGCCAGCAGGCCTACCTCAAGGCACCCAACCCCGATGCAAAGGACCGCTTCGGCTACGCAGTTGCCGTGTATGGCGACACCATTGCCGTCGGCGCCACTGGCGAAGCAAGCAGCCAGGCCACCATCACCAACGGCACCGGAGCCAGTTCCAACAACTCTCTGGAATCTGCCGGCGCGGCCTATGTCTTCAAGCGTGGCACCTGACGCATGACGGCTCCCGCCTCCGGCAGCAAGTCCGCCGCAGTGGCCTGGAGCGTGGCGGCCTCGCTGGCCGTCGCCCTCGCCGGCTCCTGGCTCTGGTTCCTGCGCACGCCGCCAGCGCCGTCGCTAGACCAGCAGCAGTTGCGCGCGCTGGCCGCCCAGGCTGCCAACCCACACCGGCCATCGACCCCGGCAGCCGCCTATCAGGACGAGGCCGTGAAGCCCACGATCCGCGAGCATGCGGCGGAGATCCAGAAGCCGTGGCTCGCCTATCTGGCAGGCAAGCCAGCCAGGTCGGAAGGCGCCGTGACGCTGAGCTGGACCATCGGCGCGGATGGCAGACCCACGCAGGTGGCCGTCACGCACAGCGACTTCGAGCAGGCAGCCCTCAACGAGGGCGTGCGCGCCGCGCTGGCGGCCATCGTCTTCCCACCCCCACCCGCCGGCCAGCCGCTGGCCGTGACGCACCAGCTGTTCTTCAAGCAGGAGCCGGCGGCCCGCTGAGCGCCGGCAGGCGCGCGAACAAGGCGAGCCCAGGTTGAACGAGCCGCAGGCCAGCTCGCCGACGACGCGGGCGCGGCATCATTCATGGATGCCCTCCGCGACCCGTAAACGAAAAGAGGGGTGGAGCTTACGAGCTCGACCCCTTGAAGGCCGCCGAACACCTCCAGACGGCGGCTCCTGAGACTCGGTTCAGGCCACCATCAGGCCGCGCCGCTCGGGGTGGCGCGGCCGGGCACGGCATCCAGCTCACCCGACGCCCGCGCCTTGCGGCCGTAGAAGATCTCGAACAGCGGCGTGGCCATCATGGTCGTGACGACCGCCATCAGCACCAGCATCGAGAACAGCGCCGGGCCGATGATGCCCTTTTGCAGGCCGATGTTGATGATGATGAGCTCCATCAGGCCACGCGAGTTCATCAGCGCGCCGATGCCCAGCGCCGTGCGGTTGTCCTCGCCGGCCATGCGGGCCGCCAGGTAGCAGGCACCGAACTTGGCGAGCACCGAGGCCACCAGCACGCCGCCGGCGATCAGCAGCAGCTGGGCCGAATTGATCATGTCCAGCCGCGTGTTCAGGCCCGAATAGGTGAAGAACATCGGCAGCAGCAGGATGACGGTGATCGGCTCCAGCTTCTTCTTCAGCTCGGCGGCGAACAGGCCGCGCGGCATGACGGCGCCGAGGATGAAGCCGCCGAAGATGGCATGGATGCCGACGGCGTCCATGACGAAGGCGGACACGCAGAAGGCGATCAGCGTGATGCCCAGCACCGTGTGGCTCATGTGGCCATCACGCTCGACCATGCGACCCAGCGGCGCCAGCAGCTTCTTGCCGAACAGCAGGATGAAGGCCGCCCACAGCACGCCGCCGCCGATGGCCAGCACCGCCACGCCCGGGCCGGCACCGAAGGCCGCCAGCACCAGGGCCAGCACGCACCACGAGGCCGCGTCGTCGAACGCACCGGCCGTCAGCGTGAGCGTGCCCAGCGACGTGTTGGCCAGGCCTTGCTCGTTGATGATGCGGGCCAGCATCGGAAAGGCCGTCAGTGCGATGCAGGCGCCCATGAACAACGTCGCGTTGGCCACCGAGATGCCTTCGGCAAACAGGCCTGGGATGCCCAGCAGGATGGGCGTGATGAGGAAGGCGATGAAGAACGGTGCCGCGATGCCGGAGATGGACACGCCGATGGCGCTCTTGGCCTTGGTGGCGAAGTGATCCAGCCGCAGCGTCGTGCCGACGAGGAACATGTACAGGCCCACCCCCAGCTGCGCGCCGGAGTACAGCACGCTGCGCATTTCCTTCGGGAAGATGGCCGCCTGCAGCTGCGGGAAGAACAGCCCCAGCAGCGACGGGCCGAGGATGACGCCCGCGATCATTTCGCCAACGACCTGCGGCTGGCCGAGGAACTTGCGGCCAGCCCAGCCCACCACGCGGCAGGCCAGCATGATCAGCCCGAGCTGCAGGAAGAAGTGGACGCTGAAGTCGCCCGGCGCGTAGGTCTGCGCGACCGCGGGTGCGGCTGGGCCATGCTTGGCGAACACGTCGCCCAGGATGGCAAGAAGATCGAATTCCATGGGTCTACCCTTTGGCTTTTTCTGTGGGGCCTCGCCGCTGGCCGCCTCGTCGGGCAGCATGGCGACAACGTTGTCTCCGGCTGGATCGCCTCAACGCAATCAGCTGCCATGCACTGTGCCAGCCGGGTTTCTGGTGTCCATGGGGTCGAACCGACGTGTACCTACGTACCTACCCTGGCTTTACGCCGATGTAGGCACGTAGGCACAATTGCAAACCATCATGAAGCTCCTCTCCAGCCGCGAGTTCAACCGCGACGTCAGCCTCGCCAAGCGCGCTGCTCAGGTGGAGCCGGTGTTGATCACCGATCGCGGCCAGCCCACGCACGTGCTGATGAGCATCGCCGAGTACCGCCGCCTGACCGGCGAGGGCGAGAGCATCCTGGAGCTGCTGGCCATGCCCGAGGCGGTCGCCATCGAGGCCGCCGACGCTGCGCCCGATGGCGCGTGGGACCACCGGGAGAACCTCTGATGTTCCTGCTCGACACCGGCATCGTGCTGGAGCTGCGCAAGGCCAAGGCCGGCCAGTCCGACGCCGGCCTCGCCGCGTGGGCCGCCGGGCTGCCGAGGCAGAAGCTGTTCATCTCGGCGCTGAACCTGCTGGAGATCGAGAGCGCCGCCGCCCGGCTGGCGCGCAAGGACCGCTCGGCGGGCCTCGTCGTGCGCGACTGGATCGACGAACGCGTGATGCCCGCCTTCGAGGGCCGCGTGCTGCCGGTGGACGCCGCCATCGTGCGCCGCCGCGCGCAGCTGCCCTACGCCAACACGCGCGACGGCCTGCTCGCCGCGACGGCGCTGGAGCACGGCCTGACCTTCGTGACGCACCGCGTCTCGGCCTTCCGCGCCGGCCGCGTGAAGCTGCTCAACCCGTCCGGCTACGTGGCCCAGCCCACCGAGGAAGACGAAGACTGGGCCCACGGCGCACAGACCGGCCACCAGTGGCTGAAGAACCTCTACGTAAGAGCATGAACAAGCGACGCATCCTCATCGTCGGCGGGGGCACCGCCGGCTGGCTGACCGCCGCCTACCTCGCCAAGGCGCTGCGGCTGTCCGAGCGCGAGCACCTCGACGTGACCGTGCTGGAGTCGCCCGACATCAGCAGCGTGGGCGTCGGCGAGGGCACCTTCCCCACCATCCGCAGCACGCTGCAGTTCCTCGGCATCGACGAGGCGCACTTCATCCGCGAGACGTCGGCGACGCTGAAGCAGGGCATCCGCTTCGTCGACTGGGCGCAGACGCCCACCGCTGGCCGGCACCAGCAGTTCCTCCATCCGTTCGAGGCGCCGTTCTACGCCGAGGACCTCAACCTCGTGCCCTACTGGCTGCTGCAGGACGAGGCGACGCGCCCGCCGTTCGCGCAGGCCATGACGCTGCAGCACCGCGTCGCCGAGGCGCAGCGCGCACCCAAGCGCGCCGGCGAGGCGCCCTACGCGGCGCCGCTGAACTACGCCTATCACTTCGACGCGCTCAAGCTCGCCAAGCTGCTGGCCGACCGCGCCCGCCAGCTGGGCGTGAAGCACGTGCAGGGCACGGTGACCGACGTGGCGCTGGACGCGCGCGGCGCCATCGCCCACCTGAACACGCCGCAAGGTCGCTTCGAGGCCGACCTCTACATCGACTGCACCGGCTTCAGCGCCGAGCTCATCGGCCGCGCGCTGGCGAGCCCGTTCAAGTCCTGCCGCGACCAGCTCTTCGCCGACCGCGCGCTCGCCTGCAAGCTGCCGCACGACGGACCGGACATCGAGAGCTGCACCGTCGCGACGGCGCACGAGGCCGGCTGGCTGTGGGACATCGGCCTGAACGGCGCGCGAGGCGTCGGCTGCGTCTACTCCAGCAGCCACATGAGCGACGAGCGCGCCGCCGACGTACTGCGCGCCTACTGCGGCCCCGGCCACGGCGACGTGGCGCTGCGCAGCATCCCGTTCGCGCCCGGCTACCGCGAGAAGCAGTGGGTGAAGAACTGCGTGGCCGTGGGCCTGTCGGCCGGCTTCCTCGAACCGCTGGAGGCCACCGGCCTCGTGCTCATCGAGGCCGCCGTCGGCATGATCGCCGAGATGCTGCCGCACAGCGGCCCGATGGAGGCACCGGCGCGGCGCTTCAACGAGCTGATGACGCTGCGCTTCGAGAACATCATCAACTTCCTGAAGCTGCACTACTGCCTGAGCAGGCGCAGCGAGCCGTTCTGGCGCGACAACGCCAACCCCGCCACCATCCCCGAGCGCCTGGCCGAGTTGCTGGAGCAGTGGCAGTTGCGCCCGCCGGGCCGCTTCGACTTCGTGCTGGACACCGAGACCTTCGCGTTCTTCAACTACCAGTACATCCTGTACGGCATGGGCTTCCGCACCGACCTCGGCGCGGGTCGCGCCGACTTCACGCAGGGCGCCGAGGCCGAGAAGCTGTTCGCCAAGATCCAGCGCTTCGCGGACCGCGCGCTGGTGGACCTGCCCAGCCATCGCTCGCTGATCCAACAGCTGAACGGGGAACCCCACACCCCGGCCCGCGCCGCTGCACGCGCGCGGGGCTGACCGCAGCCCGGGAGGGCGGCTTACGGATCGCCGGCCTGCGGGAGCAGCCAACGCTGGTGGGCGCAAGCCTGGCGTCTCGGCCAACGGCGTCAGTCAAGGTCACATTCCGCGACATGCCTCCGAAGAATCCCGTGTGGCGGCTTCGTCACGCATTCCGAAAACGACATAGATGGCGGCGAATAAGTGATATCTGAGGCATGTAACCCCTCCGTACCATCGCCTGCGCCGGCCCCAGAGAGGGCCGAGTCCACACACAAAGCCCCCGGAGACCCCATGCGGAAGAATCCCTTCACCCCCACCCGTCTGTGCCTGCTGATGCAGGCGGCGCTGCTGCTGCCCGCGGCCGCCCAGACGGCACCTAGTGACAACGCTGCCGACAAGCTCGACACCGTCGTCGTCAGCGGCATCCGCGCCTCGGTGCGCAAGGCGCTGGACATCAAGGAAGCGTCCAACAGCATGGTGGAGGTCATCGCCTCCGAAGACATCGGCAAGCTGCCCGACACCACCATCGCCGAATCGCTGGCCCGCCTGCCCAGCCTGTCCGCCGGCATCGACCGCGGCAACGCCAGCCAGATCGTTGCGCGCGGCCTCGGCCCTCGCTTCGTCGGCGCCACGCTGAACGGCCGCGAATTCGCGTCCTCCGAGCCCGACCGCGCCGTGCGCTTCGAGATGTTCCCGTCCGAGTCCGTGTCGGGCGCCACCGTCTACAAGACCCAGCAGGCCGACATCGCCGAAGGCGGCATCGCCACCACCATCGACCTGCAGACCGTCAGCCCGCTGGCCTACAAGAGCCGCGAGCTGTCGCTGAAGGCTGACGCCAACTACTACCAGCTCGGCAGCAAGATCGGCGGCGCCAAGACCTGGTCGCCCCGCCTGGGCGGCATCTACGTCGACCAGTTCGGCAACGGCGTGCTGGGCGTGGCGCTGGCCTTCAGCTACTACGACCAGCCCGTGCTGCAGGACGGCGTGCAGAACTGGGGCTTCGACAGCGGCAACGGCAACAAGAACGCCGCCATCGAGTCCTGGGGCTTCCAGAACGCCGTCAAGAACGGCACCAACAAGCGCAGCAGCGTGCTCGGCAAGATCGAGTTCAAGCCGGACAACACGTTCTCCCTGACCACCGACATCTACGCCGCCCGCTCCAACATCAAGGAGCAGCAGTACATCCACACGGCCGACACCTGCCAGTGGGCCAACAACGGCTGCGCGGCCGCGTACACCGGCGCTCCCACCGTCAACGGCGGCTACGTGACCGGCGGCACGCTGTCCAACGCGGCGCTGAAGACCATCAACGGCCTGTGGAAGCAGGACATGAAGGACTTCGCCACCGGCGTGAACGCGAAGTGGAAGTTCGACGACTGGCAGATCGACGCCGACCTGGCCCACTCCACCGCCGACCGCGACACGCTGTGGACGGCCGTCGAGCTGGACATGAACAACCCCGCCACCGGCACGCTGACCTGGAACTTCCCGAAGGACGGCTGGAGCACCTACAGCTTCAGCGCCGACAGCGGCAACCCGGCCAACTTCAACAACTGGACGGGCGAGACCTGGGGACCGACCTACGCCGGCACGCTGCACGACAAGCTGGATTCCCAGCAGGTCAACTTCACGCGCAAGCTGAACTTCGGCGACATCAACAAGCTCAAGTTCGGCCTGCGCGCCACGCAGCGCGAGAAGCAGTACGAGCAGACCTCGTGGGACTACAACTGGGTGCAGTTCAACACCAGCGACCTGAAGCGCGTGGCCGTGTCCGGCCGCCCCGATTTCGTCGCCTTCGGCAACGTCGAGGACGAGATCACCAAGCTCTTCGGCGCCTCGACCCTCAGCGCCGCCGGCCGCACGCCCACCACCAGCGACCTCGTCACCAAGGACTGGCGCGCCAAGGAGAGCAGCACCGCCGCCTTCGTGCAGGGTGACCTGAACGGCAGCGTTGGCGGCATGAGCTACCGCGGCAACGTCGGCCTGCGCGTCGTGCACACCAGCCAGACCGGCTACGGCAACTCGCTGATCAACAACGTGGTCACGCCCACGCAGGACGGCATCGCCTACACCCGTGCGCTGCCCAGCCTCAACCTCGTGCTGAGCCTGGACGAGAACGACGAGAACCAGCTGCGCCTCGGCGTGGCCCGCGCACTGTCGCGTGCGCCGCTGGACGTGATGACCTCCGCGCAGACCGTCACGACCGACCCCAACGGCGTGAACCCCACGATCGTCTCCGGCGGCAACCCGCGCCTGAAGCCCATGATGGCCGACCAGCTCGACGTGGCCTACCAGCACTACTTCGGCAAGGGCAACTTCTTCTCCGCCGGCCTGTTCTACAAGCAGGTCAAGGACTACATCGGCCTCGCCTCCGTGGCCTGCACCTATGCCGGCAAGGCGGCCTACTGCACGCAGCAGGTCAACCGCGACGGCGGCGACGTGCACGGCCTGGAGCTGGTCTACCAGCAGTCCTTCGCCAACGGCCTGGGGCTGATGGGCAACTACACCTACAGCACCGGCAACATCAAGGAGAACGGCGACCAGAGCGGCAAGACCTTCGTGCCCATCACGGCCAACGGCCTGATGCGCGGCAACGGCGGCCTGACGGTCTGGTACGAGCAGAACGGCTTCGAGGCCCGCGTGTCGGCCAACCGCCACACGGCCTACAACCGCGCGCCGACCTGGGACTCCACGCTGATCCAGCAGAACGGTGCCGAGACCTGGGTGTCGGTGAACCTGTCGCAGAAGCTTGGCGACCACGTCTCCGTGCGCTTCGGCATCGAGAACGCGACCAACCAGAAGGTCATCTACACCTACTCCAACGACCCGTACCGTCAGGAGAACTTCCAGTTCGGCCGCCGCTTCAACATCGGCGTGACCTACAAGCTGTGATCGGACCGGGCGCCGCCGTGGCGGCGCCTGCATCGGGTCGGCCGGCGGCCGCACAGCGTCGTTGCCCCCGCCCGGCTCCGCCCCGTGCACCATCCCCCAAGGCCTCGCGGCTCACCCCGCGGGGCCTTGGCCTTTCTGGCGCCCCGGGGCCGGCCTGCGGGCGCATCGCTCAACGCCTTGAGCGCACTGCGCCCGGGCCGCGCCTAGAGTCCTGCCAACTTCGGAGGCCGCCCGCATGAGGACGAGACGCGTGTTGACAACCGGGGGCCTGGTCCTCCTGTGCCTGCTGGCCCGGGCCGACGGCATGCCGCCGGGCGTCTGGACGCCCGACCAGCGCGATGGCAGCTACGTGAACCCGGTGCTCGCCGGCGACTACTCCGACCCGGACGTCGTCCGCGTCGGCGACGACTACTACCTCACCGCCTCCAGCTTCACGAACGTGCCGGGCCTGCCCATCCTGCACTCGCGCGATCTCGTCAACTGGACGCTGATCGGCCACGCGCTGGCGCGCAATGTGCCCGAGGCCCACCACGCCACCCCGCGCCGCGGTGGCGGCGTGTGGGCGCCCAGCATCCGCCACCACGGCGGACGCTTCGTCATCTACTACCCGGACCCGGACTTCGGCATCTTCATGGTCAGCGCCGCCGACGCACGCGGCCCGTGGACCCCGCCCGTGCTGGTGGACGCCACGCCCGGCGCCATCGACCCCGCGCCCTTCTGGGACGACGATGGCCAGGGCTGGCTCGTGTTCGCCTACGCGGCCTCGCGCGCCGGCTTCAACAACCGCATCGCGCTGCGCCGCCTGAACGCCGGCGGCACCCACACCGAGGGCGAGACGCGCGTCATCGTCAACGCCGATGAGCTGCCCAAGGCCAGGACCTCGCGCGGCGCGCTGCCCTGGTTCACGACCGAGGGCCCCAAGCTCTACAAGCGCGGCGGCTGGTACTACGTGTTCGCGCCGTCCGGCTCGGTCAAGGGCGGCTGGCAGGGGGTGTTCCGCTCGAGCCACATCGACGGCCCCTACGAAGCACGCAACGTCATGGACGAGGGCGACAGCGGCATCAACGGCCCGCACCAGGGCGCCTGGGTGGACACGCCGTCGGGCCAGGACTGGTTCCTGCACTTCCAGGACGGCGACAGCTACGGCCGCCGCGTGCTGCTGCAGCCGATGCGCTGGACGGCCGACGGCTGGCCCATCATCGGTGAGCCCAAGCCCGGCCAGACCTGGGGCGAGCCCGTCGCGCGCCATCGCAAGCCCGACCTGCCGACGCAACCCGTCGCCGTGCCCGTCGTCGATGACGACTTTGCCAACGGCCCGCACCTGGGCTGGCAGTGGAGCGCCAACCCGATGGACGACTGGCTGGACGCCAGCGTGCACGGCCGGCTGCGGCTGAAGTCCATCTCGTCCTCCGCCAACCTGTGGGAGGCCGGCCAGCTGCTGACGCAGAAGCTGCCGGGCGAGAGCTTCTCGGCCACCACGCGGCTCAGCCTCGCACCGCGCGCCGTCGGCGAACGCGCCGGCCTGCTCGTCATGGGCTACGACTACGGCTGGATCGGCCTGGAAAACACGGCCGACGGCCTGCGCCTCGTGCAGGTCACGCGGCTGAAGGCCGACCTGGGCCAGCACCAGCCGCCGCTGCAGCAGAGTTCGGAGACGGTGCTGACGGCACCGCTCCAGGTGGACGGCCCGGTCCACGTGCGCGTCAGCCTGAGCCCCGTCGTCGTGCCCACGCTGCCGCCCCGGGAGCTGCACTACGGGCCGGCCATGCTGCGCTCGGTCAACGCGCAGGTGCGCTTCAGCTACAGCCTGGACGGCGTCCACTTCACGCCCCTCGGCCCCGGCTTCACCGCGTTGCCTGGGCGCTGGGTGGGCACGCAGATCGGCCTGTTCGCGCAAGCACCCGCCGGCACGCCGGCCCATACGGCAACGCGGGTGGGCTGGGCGGAGTTCGAGTTCTTCCGCGTGACGCCTTGACGCCGTGACGCGCGGCGCCCGCCGGGCCCGTCATTCGGCACACGGCTGCGTCAGCCGCTCCGGCCCGCCCGCGTCGGACACCGCAGGACCGGCGAGGGGTTCAGGCCCCTCCCGACAGCGAATCGGCCTGCGTGATCACGCTGCCCGGCGCGACGCTGCGCGTCAGCCACACGTTGCCGCCGATGACCGAGCCGCGGCCGATGGTGACGCGGCCCAGCACCGTCGCCCCGGCGTAGATGACGACCTCGTCCTCGACGATGGGATGGCGCGGCTGGCCCTTGAGTGGGTTGCCGTCGCCGTCGGTGGGGAAGCTCTTGGCGCCCAGCGTGACGTTCTGGTAGATGCGAACACCGCGCCCGAGGATGGCCGTCTCGCCGACGACGACGCCGGTGCCGTGATCGATGAAGCAGCCCGCGCCGATGGTGGCGCCGGGGTGGATGTCGATGCCGGTGTCGGCATGCGCGAGCTCGGCGACGACGCGCGCGATCAGCGGCAGGCCCAGGCCGTACAGCTCGTGCGCGAGACGGTGGCTGATGAGCGCGCGCAGGCCCGGGTAGCACAGCAGCACCTCGTCGACGCTGCGCGCCGCGGGGTCGCCCTGGTAGGCGGCGAGCACGTCGCTGTCCAGCAGCTCGCGCACGGTCGGCAGCGTGCGCAGGAAGCTCGCGGCCAGCGCGCCGGCATCGCCAGCGGGCGCATCGGCACCACGCTGGCGGGCGTCGTGGCGCAACTCCAGCGCAATCTGCTGGCGCAGCGTCACCATCGCGCTGCCCAGCGTGTGGCCGACGTAGAAGTCCTCGTTCTCGGGCCGCAGCGTCGGCGGGCCGAGACGCATCGGAAACAGCGCGCCGGACAGGCACTGCACCATGCCGGCCAGCAGCTCACGCGACGGCAGCTCGCGGCCGTCGCCGCCGCGCCGGTGGGCGTCGCGCCAGCGCAGGCGGGCGGCGCGCAGGGCTTCGACGACGGCGGGCAGGTCGTCGCCAGGGACAGGGGGTAGCAGTGAAGTCATGCCTGCAATATGCCCCAATCACGGCGGCCGCGGCGATGGCACCCTAGGTGCACAGCCTGATCCCGCCACCTCCGCCGCCAAAGCTCAACCCGCCGCCACCTCCGGTGCCCGCACCACTCCCACTGCCACCGCCGCTGGTGACGCCGGTGGCCTGCGCCGTCGACGGCACGCCGCGCCACTTGCCCATCGAGCGCTTGATGGTGCCGTCGGGCAGGCGCTCCACTTTCACGCACAGCTCGGGGTTCAGGCCCATGGCGATGCGCTCCTCGAAGGTGGGCTTGGGCGTGTTGCTGCGAGGGTCGTGCACAGCCTCGTTGGAGCCCAGCGAGCCCAGCAGCACCTCGCGCGACGGTTTCAGCGACAGCGACGCGGCCTGCCCCGCGCTGCCGGATGCGGCGCTCGCCACGCTGCCCATGCCGGCGGCATCGGCCACACCGGCCGACGCGGCAGCGGCAGGCACCGGCACCAGCACGCTGCTCACCGCGGTGGGCTCTGCCGGCCGGGCGGGCTCGACGACCGGCCGGCGAGGAGGCGTGACCGCCGGCGCGGCGGCGGCCTGGGCTCGCGCGGCATGTTCGCGCCGTTCGGGGATCAGCCGGATCGAGATGGGCTCACGCGCCCCGGCGTCGTCACGCGGCGCAGACTGCCGGACCTGCCAGGCGGCCAGCAGCACCAGCACATGGCTCGCACAGACGGCCGACGCGGCGATGGCGCGGCGCCTGCGCATGGAGACCGCTGCCGTCACTCGTCGCGCCCCGCGCAGGCCCACGGGTCGTCGACGTCGGCGCTGAAGACGGCGCGCGCCAGCAGGCCGGGGTGCGGCTCGACCAGGCTCAGCAGCGGCCAGACCAGCGACAGGAGGACGAACAGCGCCACAACGGTCCGCGCGAAGACCCGGCCGCTGACCAGGAGCCAGTCCCGCCAGAAGGCCACGGGCGGGCAGAAAGGAAACTTCATGGCTCTGGGCAGGTACGGCAATCAGCGAACGACACGTGATGCTAGGAATGCCGTGTGTTGCCTGAGGTTCGGCAAGGTTAGGTTGGGTAAAGCCAGGGCCTGCTGGGGCTGCGGCAACGGGTCCGTTGCCTCGGCCCCAACAGGCCTAGTCCTTCGGCAGCGTCATGACCATGCGCAGCCCGCCCCCTTCACGCAGCTCGGCGCGGATGCGCCCGCCATGCAGCGCGAACGCACGCTGCGCGATGGCCAGGCCCAGGCCCACGCCCTGCACGTTCTCCGAGCCGGCCACGCGCGCGAAGGGCTGAAAGATGGCGTCCAGCATGTCGGCGGGCACGCCCTTGCCGCGGTCCTCGACGGTGCAGGTCAGGCATTGCCCCACCTCGTCGACCGTCGCCTTGACCGCGACCTCGGCGCCCGCCGCATTGAACTTGATCGCGTTGCGGATGACGTTCTCGTAGGCGCGGTACAGCAGCTCGCCATGCACCTGTGCGACGAACTCGCCGGGCGCATCCAGCCGCACCGACTGGCCCCGCGCCTGGGCCTCGAAGTGCGCGTCGTCGGCGATGGCCTGCAGCAGCTCGACGACGTCGATGCGGCTGGCCGGCGGCACGGCCGCGCCGGCCTCCAGGCGGTGCCAGGTCAGCAGCTCCTCGATGAGGCCGTCCAGCCGCTGGCTCTCGCGCTCGATGCGGTCCAGCATGGGCTCGAAGCTGGCCGGGTCCTGCCGCACGAGGCCGATGGCGACCTGCAGCCGCGCCAGCGGCGAGCGCAGCTCGTGCGAGATGTCGTGCAGCAGTTGCTGGCGCGACTCGGTCAGCTGCTGCAGCTGGCGCGCCATGCGGTCGAAGTCACCGGCCAGGTCGACGATCTCGTCGTCGCGCCCGCCCATGCGGTGCTGCACGCGCGTGCCGAGGTGGCCGTCGGCCACCTGGTGCAGCGCCCAGCTCAGGTGGCGGATGGGCCGCGACAGGTACCAGGCCAGGCCCGCGCTGGTCAGCAGCATCGTCAGCAGGCCGGCCGTGAAGGGCACGAGCGGGATGACGCCGAACAGCAGGTCGTCGCTGTGCGGCGGCGGCGGGCGGCCGGTCAGGTGGAAGTAGCTGACGACGCTGACCAGCGTCAGCACCATGCCGATCCACTGCGACAGGAAGAACTTCCAGAACAGCCGGCCGGGGCGGCGCGTGCCGGTCATGGTCAATCGACCAGCAGCTGGTAGCCGCGGCCGCGCACGCTCTGTATCCACGACTGCCCGTCGCCGCGCAGGCCCAGCTTCTGGCGGATGCTGCTGATGTGCACGTCGATGCGGCGGTCGAAGCGCGCCAGCGGCTGGCCGAAGGCCTGCAGCGAGATCTCCTGCTTGCTGACAAGCTGGCCGGCGTGGCGCGCCAGCACCTCCAGCAGCGTGAACTCGGTACCGGTCAGCTCCAGCGGCTGGCCCTGCCACGTGGCGCTGCGGCTGCCGGGCGACAAGGCCAGCGGGCCGGCCTGCAGCGACCTGGTGCCGCTGGCGACCGGCGCAGCGGGCGCGGGCCCGCGGCCTTCGGTGCGGCGCAGGATGGCGCGGATGCGCGCCACCAGCTCGCCGGGCGTGCAGGGTTTGGGCACGTAGTCGTCGGCGCCCATGTCCAGGCCCACGATGCGGTCGATGTTGTCGCCACGCGCCGTCAGCATCAGCACCGGCACGGGGCTGATGGTGCGGATGCGGCGCAGCGCTTCGACACCGGACAGGCGCGGCATCATGATGTCGAGGATGACGATGCTGTAGGGCGGGTCGCTGGGGCGGGTGGCCTCCAGCACGCCAGCCTCGCCATCGTGCACGGCGTGCACGTCGAAGCCCTCGCGCATCAGGTACTGCGACAGCATGGTGGTGAGGTCGACGTCGTCGTCGACAAGCAGAACCTTGTTCATCGGTACCCAGTATCCGTGGCACACCCCGCATCGGGCACGGCGTTTTACCCACCTTAACCCTGTCGGATACCGCTTAACCGACGTGCTCCCTAGCATGGGCTCCAACAGGTATCCCATGTACAAAGCACCGCTTCCACGCGCACTCTCGGCCGCCTGCGCCGCGCTCACGCTGGCCCTGGCCGGCTGCGCGATCGGGCCGACCTATCGCGCCCCCGCACCCGCCACCGCGGCGACCTGGCATGCGCCCGCGCCGCACGACGGCAACGCCGTCTCGCTGCAGGACTGGTGGGCCCAGTTCAACGACGCCGCGCTGACGCAGTTCATCGCGTGGGCCGAGGCCGGCAGCCCGACACTGACGCAGGCCTGGGCCAGCATCGAGAAGGCCCGCGCCACGCTGACGACGACGCGCGCCGGCGCCCTGCCCTCGGTCACCGCCTCCGCCGGCGCCACACGCGGCGGCACCACCGGCACGGCCACGACGACGACCCGCAGCGCCGGGCTGGATGCGTCGTGGGAGGTCGACCTGTTCGGCCGCGTGCGCCGCAACGCCGAGGCCGCCAGCGCCCGCGTCGAGGCGCGCGAGGCGGACTGGCATGACGCCCGCGTGTCGCTGGCCGCCGAGGTGGCCGACACCTATGTGCAGTACCGCGCCTGCGGCCTGCTGGCCGACGCCTACGAACGCGAACTCGACTCCGTGGCGAAGACGGAAGCCACGACCGCGACGATGGTGCAGGCGGGCTTCACGGCCCCGTCCGACGGCGCGCTCGCGCGGGCCAGCCTGGCCAGCAGCCGCTCCACCGCCATCAACCAGCGCGCGCAGTGCGCGCTGCTGCTGAAGTCGCTGGTCTACCTGACCGGCCGCGACGAGCCCGAACTGCTGGCCACGATGGCCGCGGGCAGCACGGCCGTGCCGCAGCCCGCACACCTCAGCGTGGACAGCGTGCCAGCCCAGGTCTTGCGCCAGCGGCCCGACCTGGCCTCGCTGGAACGCGAGCTGGCCGCCAGCAGCGCCGAGATCGGTGCGGCGCAGGCCGACCTTTATCCCAGCCTGTCGCTGAGCGGCGCCATCACGCGCAGCCTCGGCCAGAGCCTGACGACCTGGTCGTTCGGGCCGGCGCTGTCGATGTCGCTGTTCGACGGCGGCGCCAGGCGCGCGGCGGTGGACAGCGCCAACGCCAGCTACACCAGCGCGCTGGCCGGCTACCAGCAGGGCGTGCGCGCCGCAGTGCGCGAGGTGGAGAACGCGCTCGTCAACCTCGACAGCACGCGCCAGCGCGCCACCGAGGCGCACCAGGCCGCCGAGGAATACCGCCGCTACTTCAACGCCACCGAGGCCAACTGGCGCGCCGGCACGGCCAGCCTGTTGAGCCTGGAGGACGCGCGGCGCTCCGCGCTGTCCGCCGAAATCACCGACCTGACGCTGGCGCAGAGCCAGGTCAGCGACTGGATCGCCCTCTACAAGGCCCTCGGCGGCGGCTGGACACCCGGCGCCGCGGTCACCACGAACAAGAACGGAGCCCAGCCTTGAACCGGCCCACTCGCATCTCCTCGCCCGGCACTCTTCGCACCATCTCGGCTGCCGCGCTGCTCATCCTCACCGCCTGCAGCAAGCCCGCCGACGGCGGCCCCTCGGCAGCCGCCAGCGCGCCCAGCGTGCTGACAGTGGAGGTCGCGTCGCCGACCACGCTGCAATGGCCGCAGACCCTGCAGGCCAACGGTGCACTGGCGGCCTGGCAGGAAGTCATCGTCGCCCCCGAGACCGGCGGCCTGCGAATCGCCGAGCTGGCGGTGGACGTGGGCACGCGCGTGCGCAAGGGCCAGTTGCTCGCCCGCCTGGCCGACGAGAGCCTGCAGAACGACCTGCACAAGCAGCAGGCCGTCGTCGCGCAGGCGCAGGCGACGCTGGACCAGGCCGCGTCCAACGTGCAGCGCGCCAAGGTCGCGGAGAACAGCGGCGGTCTGTCGGCACAGGCCATCGAGCAGTACCGCATCAGCGAGGCCACGTCGCGTGCCGCGCTGGCATCGGCCAAGGCCGATCTGGACGCGACGCAGCTCAAGCTGCGCCAGACCCGCATCGTCGCGCCGGACGACGGCATCGTCTCCACGCGCACCGGCGTGCTGGGCAACGTCGTGTCGGCCGGCACGGAGCTGTTCCGTCTCGTGCGGCAGAGCCGTGTCGAGTGGCGCGCCGAAGTCGACGCGCGCCAGTTGGCCGTCATCAAGCAAGGCCAGCACGCCCACGTCACGCTGCCCACCGGCCAGGCCGTGGACGGCAAGGTGCGCCTGGTCGGCCCGGTGCTGAGCACCGACACCGGCCGCGCGCTGGTCTATGTCGCGCTGCCGACCGACAGTGCCGCCCGCGTGGGCATGTTCGCAAGCGGTACCGTGGAGCTGCCGGCAACGCCGGCGCTGACGCTGCCGCAGAGCGCGCTGGTGTCGCGCGATGGCCGCGACTACGTCTACACGGTCGACAGCGCCAGCAAGGCGCACAGCGTCGTCGTCACGGTGGGCCGGCGCCAGCAGCAGCGCGTGGAGGTGCTGGGCGGCGTGCCGGCGAACGCGCGCATCGTGGCCGGTGGCGGCGCCTTCCTGTCGGACGGCGCCCAGGTGACGGTGGTCGCAGCGGCAGCCTCCGCGGCCTCGCGTTGATCGGAGCCGCACCATGAACGTCTCCGCCTGGTCGATCCGCAACCCGGTCCCGTCCATCCTGTTGTTCATCCTGCTGACGGTCATCGGCCTGATCGGTTTCGGCAAGCTGCAGGTGCAGGACTTCCCCGACATGGACCTGCCGACCATCAAGGTGGCGGCCTCGCTGGAAGGCGCCGCGCCGGCCCAGCTGGAAACCGAGGTCGCGCGCAAGCTGGAAGACAAGCTCGCGTCGCTGTCCAAGCTGGACCATGTCACGACGACCATCACCGACGGCTCGGTGAGCATGAGCGTCAGCTTCGACATCGACAAGAACTCCGAGGAAGCGCTCAACGAGGTCCGCAACGCCATCGACGGCGCCAAGGCCGACCTGCCGGCGAGCATGGCCTCGCCCACCGTCTCCAAGATCACCAGCGCCGGCTCCGCGCTGCTGACCTTCACCGTCGAGTCGACGCAGCTCGACGAGCAGGACCTGTCCTGGTTCGTCGACAACGACGTGGCCAAGGCCATGCTGGCCGTGAAGGGCGTGGCCTCGGTCGCGCGCGTCGGCGGCGTGGACCGCGAGGTGCTCGTCACGCTGCAGCCGACGCTGATGGCCGGCCTCGGCGTCACGCCGTCCGACGTGTCGACCCGGCTCAAGGCCGTGCAGAAGGACAGCTCCGGCGGCCAGGGCGACCTGGGCGGCCAGCGCCAGTCCGTGCGCATGCTGGCCACCGTGGGCCGGCCGGCCGACATCGCCGCACTGACCCTGCCGCTGGCCGACGGCCGCAACGTGCGGCTGGACCAGATCGCCACCATCAGCGACGGTCACGCCGAACGGTCCACCATCGCCTTGCGCAACGGCAAGCGCGTCATCGGATTCCAGGTCACGCGCTCGCGCGGCTTCTCGGACACCGGCGTCGCCAGCGACATCCGCGCGGCCGTGAAGGCCTTCGCCGCCGCGCACCCGAACGTGACCGTGAGCGAGGCCTCCAACACCGTCGAGCCCATCCAGGAGAACTACCACGGCTCCATGCACCTGCTGCTGGAAGGCGCGGTGCTGGCGGTCATCGTCGTGTGGCTGTTCCTGCGCGACTGGCGCGCCACGCTGGTGTCCGCGGCGGCGCTGCCGCTGTCCATCGTGCCGGCCTTCCTCGTCATGTGGCTGCTGGGCTATTCGCTGAACACGATCACGCTGCTGTCGCTGTCGCTGGTCGTGGGCGTGCTGGTGGACGACGCCATCGTCGAGATCGAGAACATCGAGCGCCACCTGCTGATGGGCAAGAGCCCGTTCCAGGCCGCGATGGAGGCCGCCGACGAGATCGGCATGGCCGTCATCGCGACGACGTTCACGCTGGTCGCCGTGTTCCTGCCGACGGCCTTCATGGGCGGCATCCCCGGCAAGTTCTTCAAGCAGTTCGGCATCACCGCGTCGGTCGCCGTGCTCGCGTCGCTGCTGGTCGCGCGGCTGCTGACGCCGATGATGGCGGCCTACCTGCTCAAGCCCAAGACGCCGGGCCACCACGAGGTGGCCACCGACGGCCCGACGATGACGCGCTACCTCGGCTGGGCGCGCGCCGGGCTCAAGCACCGCAAGACGGCGATGGCGCTGGCGGCGCTGTTCATGGCGGTGTCGCTGTCCGTCGCGCCTCTCATCCCGACGGCCTTCATGCCGGCGCAGGACAAGGCGCAGAGCAGCATCAGCCTGAAGATGGCGCCCGGTACGACGCTGGAGCAGACCACCGCCACCAGCGTGCGCGCGGCCGAGTTGCTCAAAGGCCTGCCTGAGGTGGAGAGCGTGTTCGTTTCAGCCGGCACGGCGTCCACCGGTGGCGGCATGGGCGCCTCGTCGTCCGCCGACCTGACCAGCGCGACGCTGACCGCCGACCTCGTCGCCCGCGGCGACCGCAAGCTGAAGCAGTCGCAGGTGGAAGCCAAGATGCGCAGCCTGCTGCGCACGCTGCCCGGCGCGCGCATCTCGGTGGGCGGCGGCAACAGCGGCGAGTCGCTGCAGCTGACGCTGGCCAGCGACGACCCCGACGCGCTGACGCTGGCTGCCACGCAGGCCGAGGCGCAGCTGCGCACGCTCAAGGGCATCGGCAACGTGACCTCCAGCGCCGCGCTGCAGCGCCCCGAGATCCAGATCCGGCCCGACGCCGTCAAGGCCGCCGCTTTAGGCGTCACGTCCGAGGCGCTGGCCGACGCGGTGCGCTTCGCGACCTACGGCGACTACTCGACCTCGCTGCCCAAGCTCAACCTGCCGCAGCGCCAGATCGCCATCCGCGTGCGGCTGGACGACGCCGTGCGGCAGGACCTGGCCGCCATCGGCCAGCTGCGCGTGGCGGGCACCCACGGCACGGTGAGCCTGGCTTCGGTGGCAGACATCTCGATGGGCAGCGGCCCGTCGCAGATCGACCGCATCGACCGCTCACGCAACGTGACGCTGACCGTGGAGCTGAACGGTCGCGCCATCGGCGAGGTGCAGAAGGAGGCCAAGGCGCTGCCGGCGCTGCGCTCGCTGCCCACCGGCGTGCGCTTCGTCGACCAGGGCGAGCTGCAGCGCATGGGGGAGCTGTTCACGAGCTTCGGCGTCGCGATGGCCATCGGCGTGTTCTGCATCTACGCGGTGCTGGTGCTGCTGTTCCACGACTTCCTGCAGCCCGCCACCATCCTGTGCGCACTGCCGCTGGCCATGGGCGGCGCGCTGCTGGCGCTGTGGATGACGAGCCAGGCGTTCTCGATGCCGGTTGTCATCGGCGTGCTGATGCTGATGGGCATCGTGACGAAGAACTCCATCCTGCTGGTGGAGTACGCCATCGTCGCGCGGCGCGAGGGCGGCATGACGCGCATGGAGGCCATCGTCGACGCCTGCCACAAGCGCGCCCGCCCCATCGTCATGACGACGATCGCGATGGGCGCCGGCATGCTGCCCAACGCGCTGGGCCTGGGCGCCGAGCCGAGCTTCCGCCAGCCCATGGCCATCGTCGTCATCGGCGGCCTGCTGACGTCGACCTTCCTGAGCCTGCTGGTCGTGCCGGTCGTGTTCACCTACGTGGACGACGTGCTGGTGTGGTTCCGCAGGCGGCTGCACCTGCGCACGGCCGACGCCGCGGCCTGAAGCCTCAGCGGGCGCGCTCCAGCGCGACCTTGGCGCCCAAGCCCATCAGTGCGGCACCCGCCCCTTGCTGGAAGCGCCTGAACAGGCCGGGCCGACCGAGCACCCAGCGCCGCGCCCGGCCGCCCAGCGTGGCGGTGACCAGGTTGACCGCCGTGCCCGACGCGATCGAGACCAGTCCCAGCAGCGCCGCCTGCAGGCCCGGGTGGCCACGCGCCGGGTCGACGAACTGCGGCAGGATGGCCAGGAAGAACATCGCCACCTTGGGGTTGAGCAGGTTGGACACCGCGCCCTGCGCGAACGGCGACGTCCAGCGGCCGTTGCGCGGCGTGGCGTCCACGGCGGCCGGGTGGCGCAGCATCTGCCAGCCCAGCCAGGCGAGGTAGGCGGCGCCCACCGTCTTGACGACGACGAAGGCGGTCGGCACGGCGGCCAGGAAGGCCGTCAGCCCCAGCGCCGCCGCGGCCACGTGGACCAGCGCCGCGCAGGCGATGCCCAGGCACACCCGCCAGCCGGCCGCCGTGCCGCGAGACACGGCATTGCTGAGGATGCAGATGACGTCCGGCCCCGGGATGAGCGCGAAGCCCATGTTGAGCAGCGTGAAGGCGATCAGCGTGGCGGGGTCGATCATGGCGGTGCGGTCCGTGGGGCGATGGCCGGATTGGACGGCGCCGGCCGGCCCGATCCTGTCAGCTGGAGCAGCCGCCCCCGCGGATCACGCCGACCACGGCGGCGCGCTCCGCATCGCCTCGGCGAGGCCGGTGTTGCCGGCGGCCTCCAGCCCGCGGATTGCGCCTTCGCGGTCGGGTGCCTGGTGGTGCTGGTTGAGCTTGCGCTTGCCCTCCAGCCGGCTCACGCGGATCTCCAGGCCGACGATGTGCTGCAGTTGCTCGTCGATGTAGTCCGGCGGCGCGTCGCCCATCTTCCACGGCTGCGGCTGGGCGGCCTCGTGCCGGCGTGTCAGCCGCGCGACGACACCGCGCACGAAGGCCGCGTCGTCACGCACATGGATCGCGCCGTGCGCGTGCACGACCTCGTAGTTCCACGTCGGCACGCGCCGGTGCGTCTCCTGCTTGCCCGGGTACCAGTTCGGCGAGATGTAGCCCTCCACACCGCGGAAGACGACCAGCACGGCGTCGCCATCGCCCACCTCGCGCCAGACCGGGTTGGCACGCGCGACGTGGGCGGTCAGCACGCCACCGCTGCCCGCGTCGGTGTCGAGCAGGAAGGGCATGTGGTTGGCGTCCAGCACGCCGGCGCTGTGCGTCACCAGCAGCCCGAGCGGGTGCTCGCGGACGATGCGGTGCAGCTCCTCGACGTGGGGCGCGGCGAATTGCGGGGGCAGGTACATGGTGACGAGGCTCGCGACGATGCCGCCGGAACAGCCGGCGCCGGACGCGACTGTGCCACTCCCGCGCGCGACCGGTGGCGGGCGCGACATCGGCGCCCGGCCCGGCGACGTCGCCCGGGTCGAAGCTGAAACGGCTCACGCGGGGAAACCAGTGGCGCAGCGTTGACCTGCTCGGGATTTACGAGACAGTACTCCCTAGAAGACGGCGGGTTGCGGGTCTTGACGGAGTTGCTGCTTGAACTCCGTCGGGGTCAAGTATTGCAGGCTGCTGTGCGGCCTGACCTCGTTGTAATGCTGGCGCCAGGACTCGATGACGCCCTTGGCCTCGCGCCGCGAGCGGAACCATTCGACGGACAGACACTCGTCACGGAACTTGCCGTCGAAGCTTTCATCCGCGCCGCTCTGCCAAGGCTTGCCGGGGTCGTTGAGCACGGCAATTCCCTTGTAGCTGGCGAATAGGCGGGCTGCGCGGCTATTGCCGTCAGAACGATGTCCAATCGTCGGTGCCCGTCTTCGCTCCAGTGCCACTCATGACAGATGCCTCTGTCGACTTGGTCAGGCTGCCGGACGGTCTGGCGGCAAACGCTGGCCTGATGACGTTCTTGGCGCGGTCCGCCCCTCTGCGCTCATGTGTCGGCGATATGGCGGCCGGCGTGGCAGTGCCGTTGTGCTGACCGGCCACCCGGCCCGAAAGTTTGAACACCGCGACGGCCTGCACCAACTGCTGTGCCTGGCCCTTCAGACTTTCTGCAGCGGCGGCCCCCTCTTCGACCAGCGCTGCGTTCTGCTGCGTCACCTGATCCATCTGCCCGACCGCATCGCCCACTTGGGAGATCCCGGAGCTTTGCTCCTGACTGGCTGTGGAGATCTCTGCCACGATGTCGCTCACCCGCTTGATGGAGCCGACGATCTCGCCCATGGTCTGTCCGGCCTGGTCAACGAGCACGCTGCCTTGCTCCACCTGCTCGACACTGCGACCGATTAGCCCCTTGATTTCCTTGGCAGCTTCGGCGCTGCGCTGCGCCAGCGTTCGAACCTCACCGGCGACGACCGCGAAGCCACGGCCTTGCTCGCCGGCACGGGCCGCTTCTACCGCCGCGTTCAGCGCCAGAATGTTCGTCTGGAAGGCGATGCCGTCGATCACGCCGATGATGTCGCCGATCTTGCGGCTGCTTTCGCTGATGCCCTGCATCGTGGTGACCACCTGTCCGACAACCTCGCCACCCTTCGCCGCGATTGCGGAGGCGCCTTGCGCCAGTTGGTTGGCCTGTTTGGCGTTGTCGGTGTTGTTGCGCACCGTGGTGTTGAGTTCCTCCATCGTGGCTGCGGTCTGTTGGAGTGCGCTGGCTTGTTCTTCGGTGCGCTGACTCAGGTCCTGGTTGCCTTGGGCGATTTGCGAGCTGGCCGTGGCGACGCTCTCCGAGTTCGCACGGACGTTGGCGACCACGCCAGAAAGGCTGGACTGCATGCGGGCGAGGCTCGCCAGTACGCTCGTGGTGTCGACTCGCTCGACGTCGAGCGACTGACTCAGGTCACCATCAGCGACGCGGGATACGGCCTCGCTCAGAACTGCGGGCTCGGCACCCAGGGCCCGTGTCAGGCTGCGCGTGATCAGGGCGCCTGCGACCAACGCTGCAGCGAAGGCAACCAAGCAGCCCCCGAACAGTAGGTTTCGTTGTATTGCGTAGTCGGCCGCAGACTGTGCCAGGAGTTCCTCGGAGTGCTTGCTCGTGTAGTCGCGGTAGTCGTGGGCCGCGTTGATCAAGGCTGCAAGCAACGGGCGGCAGTCGGCGTTCATCTTGGCAACGGCCTCTTCACGGTTGCCTTGCGAAGCGAGTTCAACAATACCCAGGGCCACGGGCGCGTATTGCGCTTCGATTTCCGCCATCTTCGTCATGAGGCTGTGTGCTTGCTGTGAGACGCCAGGTTCTGCAGCCATCTTCATCAACTTGGCCATGCGGGTCTGCACGTCGTCGTGAGCCTTCATGACTTCGGCCTTGATGGTCTCGCGAGCCTGAGGCGTAGCGGCGTTGGCCAGGTCACGCGCCAGGATGGCACGCTGCTCTACGGCCGTGCGGACCTCATAGGACAGCAGCAATCGCGCGTTGATCCCCTGGACGAAATTCGCGAAGCGGTTGTTCGCATCGTTGAGGGACTTGGTGGCCAAACCAGCAACCAGCGCGATCAGCACAGCCAGCGTGGCGAATGCAGCGGTCAGTTTGGCTCGAACGGTCATGTGCTTGAAGTTCATCCGGACTCCTGTGGGGCAACCATGCCTTTGTGGGTGTGCAGAGATCTTCTATGAAATCGTTGTCAGTTGATTATCGGTGCCAGTGCTGTTTCGGTTATTTTTGTCGTTTGCGGTCATAAATGATCTGCAACGAGCCGAGCGCGCCTGATTGCCTGCGTCCTCCCAATCCGATGTAGGTTCGACGGCCGCCCTCCGGCACAACTTCGATTTCGTCGAAGCCGGCGCCAGCCATGCCGCACGCAAGTGGCCCGGACTTCGTTGTCGCACCGAAACGCGTGATCGGCATGGCGTCCATGTCGGAGCCAGAGCTGATGGTTACGCGCCGTAGGCGGCCATGAAAACCCGCACGGCCTCGCGCAGAAGAGCGTTGTCTTCCCGGGCGTCCGGCCTCTCGAGCATTAGCAGCCCTCGGAAGTGCCCAGCGCCCAGGAACATCGACAGGAACAGGTCGGCTGCCTGAAGTGGATTGCGCACCTTCAGCGTGCCCGCTGAGTGCGCGCGGCGCAGGTATGCCGCCAGCTCAGTGTTAAACCGCTCAGGACCATCCTTGTAGAACTCTCGGCAGACGTCCGGCTGTGCCCCTGCGACACCGTAGACAGAGCGCAACGTGCCCAGGGCGTCGTCCCCGCGGGTCAATGCAAGAAACCGGGCGCCGATCGCCAGCAACGCCTTCTCCGGCTGGTCCGGGTCCAGCGATCCGGCGCCTTCGACGCCAGTCACCGTGGTCGCTGTCTTCTCGTGCACGACCGCCTGGAACAGCCTCTCCTTGGAGCCGAAGTTGCTGTAGACGGTCATCTTGGACACACCGGCGTCCGCCGCGATGGCGTCCACGCTGGCGCGCTCCAGGCCATGCTCGTTGAAGTGCCTTCGCGCCGCTTCCAGGATGCGCCTGCACCGCTCGGGATCGCGAGGCCGCCCGCGCTGGGGCTTGGGAGCAGGAAGGGGGTGGTCGGGCATGGGCAAATTTAGTGTACTTGACAGTTCACTATATCTGCCACACATTACTGTACCAATGAGTCCAGTAAAAAGTGCGCGATGACTTCACCCCCCCAGCGAGACCGCAGATCGGTCCATGCGGCAACCCGCCTCCTGTCACTCGCGGCAGGGGTCGCGCTGTCGGCGTGCTCGACACCCGCCATGCGGCCTCCCGCACCCTCGGTACCACTCGCGGTCGCGTTTGGCCACGCCCCGGAGGCTCAGGCGCAAGGTGCAGCCGCAGGCACCGAGTGGTGGGCCGCCTGGAAAGATCCCGCGCTCACCGCGCTGGTTGAGGAAGCGCTGAGCGCCAACCAGGACATCGCCATCGCCCTCCAGCACGTCGCCCAGGCCCGCGCGGGCGCGGATGCCCAGGCCTCTCGCCTATGGCCGACGGTGGGCGTACAGGCTTCCGCATCACGCAGCGACAGCGGCCTGCCCGCGCCCGTGAAGCAGGGGATGCCCGACACGCGCGCGCTGCGCGCCGGCGTCGATGTCGCCTGGGAGATCGACCTGGCGGGCGGCTTGCGCGCCGCGCGCGACGCAGCGCAGGCCGACAGCACGGCAGCGGTCGCAGGCGTGCAAGGCGCGCGCCTGCTGGTCGCCAGCGAGGTCGCGCGCCAATACTTCGTGCTGCGCAGCGCCGAGGAGAGGCTGCGCATCGTGTCGGCCCTGGCCGACGCCCAGCGCCAGACCGCCGCACACGTAGAGAGCCGCCTGCGCGAAGGCCAGGCCAGCGCCTTCGACCACGACCGTGCGCGCGCCGAAGCGGACGCACTGGACGCCCAGGTACCGGCGCTGAGGACGCTGGTCGGTACCACGCAGACCCGGCTGGCCGTGCTGCTCGGCCGTAGCCCGTCGGTGCGGGTTCTCGACGCCGACCAGGGCTTCACCTGGCCGGCGGTGCGGGCCATCGCGGCCGGCCAACCCAGTGAGCTGCTGAGGCGTCGTCCCGATCTGGTCGCTGCCGAGGCGCGTGTCGGGGCCGAGGCCCTGCGCACCGCCGAAGCCCGCGCCCAGTGGTGGCCCAAGCTGTTCCTCAGCGCCTTGGTGGGCCGCCAAGACTTGCGGCTGAATGCGCTCGATCTCGCGCCGGTCCACTTCTCCAACGTCGCGCTGGCCTTTGCGATGCCGGTCTTCAACGCCGGGCGCATCGAGGCCGGCGCTCGGGTGCAGTCCGCGCGCGCCGACGAGGCGCTGCTCGCCTGGCAAAAGTCAGTGCTGGTGGCTGTCCAGGAAGTCGAGGACAGCCTGCTCGTGCGCTCGCAGGAGGCCGAGCGCAATGCGGCCCTCGCGCTGACCGTCGAGCACCGCCGCCGCTCGCTGCAGCGCGCGGAATCGCTCCAGCGCGAAGGGCAGATCGACTTGCTGGTCCTGCTGGACGTGCAGCGCTCCGTGCTGTCTAGCGAACTGGCCCTGTCGGAGAGCCGCCTGCAGCAGGCGCTGGCCGACGTGCAGCTCTACAAAGCCCTGGGCGGTGGGTTCCCCACGACGCAGCCCAGCACCGACATGACTTCACTTGCCGCAAGGACGCCCCAGTGAACAGGATCTTCCCCACCCTTTCGCTTTCGAGCATCGCCGCCGCCAGCCTGCTGCTGGCGGCCTGTAGCGAACGGCCCGCGCCGACCGCCGCCGTGAAGCCGGTCTTCGTGACGACCGTGACACTGGCCAACCCCGCGCAAACCCGCAGCTTTACGTCGGTGGTCCGTGCCCGCGTGGAGACGGAGCTTGGATTCCGGACCGGCGGCAAGGTGGTCGAGCGGCTCGTCGAAGTGGGCGACAGCGTCAGGGCGGGCCAGGTGCTGGCTCGTCTGGACCCCGCCGATTACCAGCTGGCCGTGAAGGCGGCCGCGGACCAGGTGCAGGCCGCGTCCGTGGACGCGCAGCAGGCCGCTTCCGACGAGGCGCGTTTCAGGCGACTGCTGGCGGACGGATCGGTCGGCGCCGCCGACCACGAGCGCCAGAAGGCGCGTGCCGACGCCGCTGCGGCGCGCCTGGACCAGTCGAGTCGACAGCTCGCGCTCGCGCGAAATCGCGAGGCCTACGCCACGCTGGTCGCGCCCTACGCAGGTGTGGTCACGGCGCTGCGCTTCGAGCGTGGCCAGGTGGTCGCGGAAGGCCTGCCCCTGCTGTCGCTGGCCCGTGACGGCGAACGTGAGATCGTCGCCGAGCTACCCGAGGACTGGGTTGGCCGGGCCCACAGCCTGGTCGCCACGGCGGCCCCCTGGAACGATCCGAAATCGCAGGTCCGCCTCGTGCTGCGTGAGCTCTCGCCGCAGGCCAGCGCGCAAGGCCGCACCTACCGCGCGCGCTATTCGGCCGCAGCTGCATCGCGTGAACCCGTGGCCGCCCTGCCGCTGGGCAGCACGATGCAGCTGACGCTGTCGGCACCGCAGGCAGGCCCTGCGACCGCGATGCTGCCCGTGAGTACCGTGGTCAAGGGCAGTGGCCCCGCCGGCGTGTGGACGGTGAACGCCAAGGGTTCGGGCCTCGTGCTCACGCCGGTCCAGGTGGTGGCCGTCGACGATGCCACGGTTCAGGTCACGGGCCTGGTCGCGGGCAGCAAGGTCGTCAGCGTGGGCGCTCAGAAGCTGGATGCAGGCATGGCCGTGCGCGCCATCGAGCGCCCCCACGACTCCACCGCGGCCGCTGTTGCCAAGAGCAGTTCATGAAGCGCTTCAATCTTTCGGAATGGGCCGTCACGCATCGGCCCATGGTGCTGTTCCTGATCATCGCGACGCTCATCGTCGGCAGCCTGTCGTTCAGCCGACTTGGGCGCCTGGAGGACCCCAACTTCGACGTGCCGCAG
Source organism: Pelomonas candidula (assembly GCF_043555985.1). NCBI lineage: Bacteria > Pseudomonadati > Pseudomonadota > Betaproteobacteria > Burkholderiales > Sphaerotilaceae > Roseateles > Pelomonas candidula. The sequence continues at coordinate 75,421 of NZ_JBIGIC010000003.1, forward strand.
ATGACGGCCATCGTCGTGTGGCCCGGCGCCACCGCGCAGGACATGCAGGACCAGGTGCTCAACCGCATCGAGCGCCGCCTGCAGGAGCTGGACCACTTCGATTACGTGCGCAGCTTCTCGCGCCAGGGCTACGGCGGCATCACGCTGTGGATGAAGGGCGGCAGCAGCAAGGAGGAACTCGAGAACGCCTGGTACCAGGTGCGCAAGAAGATCGGCGACATGCGCCAGGAGTTCCCCGAAGGCGTGCGCGGGCCGTTCTTCAACGACGAGTACAACGACCGCTACAGCGTGCTGTATGCGTTGAGCGCGCCGGACCTGTCGATGGCCGAACTGCTGACGCTCACCGAGGACGTGAAGCACCGCTTCCAGAGCGTGCCGGGGGCCGCCAAGGTCGACGTGCTGGGCAAGCAGGCCGAGCGGGTGTACGTGGAGTTGTCGACCCGGCGCCTGGCGTCGCTCGGCATCGCGCCAACGACAGTCTTCGATGCGCTGGCACGCCAGAACCTGGTGACGCCCGCCGGCTCGGCAGACGCGACGCACGACCGCGTGCAGGTGCGCGTCGACGGTGGGCTCAAGAGCGCCGCGGACGTTGCCAACGTGACGCTGGAAGTCGGTGGACAGTTGCTGCGGCTGGCAGACATCGCGACCGTGCGCGCCGGCTACGAGGACCCGCCCAGCTTCAGCATCCGTCACAACGGCGTGCCGGTTCTTGCCATTGGCGTGACCATGCAGCAAAACGGCAATGTGCTGGACTTCGGCAAGGCGCTGGAGCAGCGGCTCGCCCAGATCAGGCAGGAGATCCCGGCCGGGGTCGAGATCCAGCAGTACGCCGACCAGCCACGCGTGGTGGCCGAGTCGGTCTGGGAGTTCGAGCGCTCGTTCCTGGAGGCGCTGGCAATCGTGCTGGCGGTGTCCTTCCTCTTCCTCGGCTGGCGCACCGGCATCGTGGTCGCCGCATCGGTGCCGCTGGTGCTCGCGCTGGTCGCAGCCGTCATGCATGCCGCCGGCTGGAACCTCGACCGTATTTCGCTCGGGGCGCTGATCATCGCGCTCGGCCTGCTGGTGGACGACGCCATCATCGCCGTCGAGATGATGGTGGTGAAGCTGGAGGAAGGCTGGGACCGCCTGCGCGCGGCCACCTACGCCTACACGTCCACCGCGTTTCCGATGCTGACCGGCACGCTGGTCACGGCCGCCGGCTTCATGCCGGTGGGCTTCGCGAAGTCGATCGCCGGCCAATACGCGGGCGGCATCTTCTGGGTCGTCGGAACGGCGCTGATCCTGTCCTGGCTGGTGGCTGTGGTCTTCACGCCGTACCTGGGTGTGCTCCTGTTGCCCAAGAACCTGGCGAGCCAACACGGACACGGTGCCCACCACGACCCTTATGACCGCCCCATCTACCGCCGGCTGCGCGGCATCGTGGACTGGGCGGTGCAGCACAGGGCCTGGGTGCTCGCCATCACCGTACTCGTCTTCGCCGCCTCCGGTGCCGGCATGCTGAAGGTGCAGCAGCAGTTCTTCCCGACCGCGTCTCGGCCGGAGTTGCTGGTCGACCTGCGCCTGCGCGAAGGCGCATCCTTCCCCGCCACCGAGCATCAGGTGAAGCTGCTCGAGGCCAGGCTGGCCAAGGACCCGGACATCGAGTTCTCCACGGCCTACACCGGCGCCGGCACGCCGCGCTTCTATCTGTCGATCCAGCCGGAACTGCCCAACCCGGGTTTCGCCCAGTTCGTCATCAAGACGGCAGGCACTGAACAGCGCGAGCGCCTGCGTGCCCGCCTGATGGAGCTTTTCGACAAGGACGAGGCCTTCCCTGATGTCAGGGCGCGCGTGCAGCGCCTGGAATTCGGCCCGCCGGTGGGCTTCCCGGTGCAGTTCCGTGTGATCGGTCCGGACAAGGCGCAGGTGCGCGAGATCGCCTATCGCGTGCGCGACACGGTGCGCCAGAGCGCGTTGGTGCGCGACACGCAGCTCGACTGGAACGAGCAGGTCCGCTCGATGCAGGTTCATGTCGACCAGGACAAGGCGCGCCTGCTGGGCCTGTCCACGGCGGACGTCCAAGGTTTGGTGCAGACCGCGCTGGACGGTGCGCCGGTGACGCAGATCCGCCGCGGCGAGGAACTCATCGACGTGGTGGTGCGGGCCTCGCCCGAAGAGCGCAAGCGCATCGGCCAGCTGGGCGACCTGCAGCTGTTCACGCGCAGCGGCGCCACCGTACCGTTGTCGCAGGTGGCCCGGGTCGAGCCGAGCTTCGAAGAGCCGGTGCTGTGGCGGCGCAACCGCGACATGGCACTCACCGTGCGTAGCGACGTCGTCGATGGTGTCCAGGGGCCTGACGCCACGGCGAAGATCCGGCCATCGCTCAAGCCCATCATCGACAGCCTGCCGGCGGGCTACCGCGTCGAGGAAGGCGGCGCGATCGAGGAGAGCGACAAGGCCAACGTGGCGCTGTTCGCCGTCTTCCCGGCGATGTTCGCGGTGATGCTGACGCTACTGATGATCCAGTTGCAGAGCTTCTCGCGGTTGTTCATGGTGTTCATGACGGCACCGCTGGCGCTGATCGGCGTGGTGCCGGCGCTCCTGCTGTTCAACGCGCCGTTTGGCTTCGTAGCGCTGCTGGGAGTGATCGCACTGAGCGGCATGATCATGCGCAACTCGATCATCCTGGTTGACCAGATCGATCAGGACATCCGACGCGGCATCGCGCCCTGGGCCGCCATCGTCGACGCCACGGTGCGGCGCTCGCGCCCGGTGGTGCTGACGGCCGCAGCGGCGGTGCTGGCAATGATCCCGCTCTCGCACAGCGTGTTCTGGGGCCCGATGGCCATTGCGATCATGGGTGGCCTGGTGGTGGCTACGGCGTTGACCCTCGTCTTCGTGCCGGCGCTGTACGCCGCCTGGTTCCGCATCCGGCGTGACAGCCCCGCACGGGCGCCTGCAGAAGCGGCGCCGGCCCTCGACACACGACTTGCGGACGGAGGGGCTCATGCCTGAGCACGCCGACGCCGCACCTGCCGCAGTCTTTCCAGCCGAGTCCCTCCATCCACAACACGGAGCCCATCACCATGGATGACGTCATCATCATCGGCGGCAGTTTTGCCGGCCTCGCCGCAGCCCTGCAGCTCGGCCGCGCCGGCCGCAAGGTCACCGTCCTCGATACCGGCCTGCCTCGCAATCGCTTCGCGCACCACTCGCATGGCCTGCTCGGCCACGATCACAAGCCGCCATCGGACATCCTGGCCGAAGCGCGGCAGCAGCTGGCGCGCTACGCCGCGATCAAGCTGGTCAATGCCCGGGCCTACAGCGTCTCCGGCGCCCTCGACGATTTCTCCGTCCTCACCAGCGATGGTCAAAGCCTGGGGGCGCGCCGCGTGATCCTGAGCTATGGCATCACCGATCAGATGCCTGATGTGCCGGGCTTCGCCGAATGCTGGGGCACGACCATCGTGCCCTGCCCCTACTGCGACGGCTTCGAGGTCGCTGGCCGACATTGGGGCCTCGTCTGGTCGAGTCCGCAGTCACACCAGTCCGCCAGGCTGTTCCTCGATTGGACCGACAAGCTGACGGTCTTTGCCGATGGTCACGACATTCCGGCTGATGTTCAGGCCGATCTGGCGGGGCGCAACATCCCCGTTATCGATGGCCGGATCAACGAGATCGCCCATCACCAGGGCCATATCGCCACTGTCAATCTCGACACCCGGAAGAATGTCGCGGTCGACGTCCTGTTCGCCCATCCGCGCAACAAGCCGTCCGCGAGCCTGCATGAATCGCTGGGCCTCGCCACGGTCGATACGCCCGTGGGCATCGCACTCAAGGTCGACGAGCGCCGCCAGACCAGCATGCCGGGCATCTATGCCGCCGGCGACCTCGCCACGCCCTTCCTGCCCTCGGTCACCCAGGCAACGTGGCAGGGCGCGATGGCGGGCATCTTCGCCCAGCAGTCGATGTTGACCTGAGTGCACCGGGCCCTTCTCCGGTGGCCACGGGCTGCCGCCAGAAGGGCGATTCCACATGACGAGGCATCAAGCGTGCGCGGCACGCGTGGAGCAGCGCTTTGCCCTCATTCACCTGAATCAACCAGAGATCTTCATGACCAACCCACCTGTTGTCCTGATCACAGGCGTTTCCTCCGGCATCGGCCTCGCCGCAGCCAAGAAGTTCGCCGCGCGCGGCTGCCGTGTCTTCGGCACTGTGCGCAACCTCCAGAAAGCCACCTCGGTCACAGGTGTCGAGCTGGTCGATATGGACGTTCGCAGCGACACCTCGGTTCTTGCCGGCGTGCAGACAGTGATCAGCCGCGCTGGGCGGGTCGATGTCCTCGTCAACAACGCCGGCGTGAACATGATGGGCGCGGTGGAGGAGACCACGCCTGCCGAGGCGGCCGCCCTGTTCGACACCAACGTGCTGGGCGTTCTCAGGGTCTCACAAGCGGTCCTGCCGCACATGCGGGAGCAGCGGCAGGGCCGGATCGTCAACGTCAGCTCGGTACTGGGGTTCCTGCCGGGCCCCTACATGGGCCTCTACGCCGCATCCAAGCACGCCGTCGAAGGGCTGTCGGAATCCTTGGATCACGAAGTGCGCCAGTTCGGCATCCGCGTGACCCTGGTCCAGCCTTCCTACACAAAGACCAGCCTCGATGCCAACTCGCCCCACACGGCCACGTCGATCGAGGCCTACGACGAGGAACGTCAGCGGGTCACGCGCTCGTTCTCGACCCATGTCAATGGCGGCGATGACCCGGCGACCGTCGCCAACACCATCGTCGATGCGGCGGCCGGGACCTGGCGGATGCGACGCCCGCCTCCGGGCCAGGCCTCGCTGCTGAGCAAGTTGCGCCGCTTCATGCCCGCCGGTCCTGTCGACAAAAGCCTGCGCAAACAGCTGGGCCTGGGCTGAGCCGAAGCCGGTGCGGATTCCCTTCGGCAAGTCATGGCCGAGCAACGCCCCCACGTGGGGTCAATCGTGTTGGCGTCCACGTCAACAACATCTATGTGAGGCATCAATGTTTTCCAAGACTATCTACTCTGTGGGTGCCCTTCTTGCCCTGACAGCGCCGCTTTGCATCGCCCAGCAGCCTGCGCCGGAAAGCAAAAAGAATGATGAGAAGCCTGTCGCCGCACCGGCCCCGCAGAAAAACTGTCGCAACATCAGCGCAGAGATTCGTTCGGGCGCCCCTCTCACGCGTGAGATCGTGATCGCCGAGTTGGTCCGTGCGCGGGCTGAGGGCGAACTGGATTTCCACATCAGCTCAACTCCGCCTGCTGTCTATCGGCCGATGTGTGAGCTGGCCCCGAAGGCGGATGCTGCTCCGGCAAAAGGCAAATAGGGACGCTGCGCAAGCCTCAAGGGCGAGTCGATGCGCAAGGTGAGGGCGCGGAATCGATGTCCTACAGATGCTGAACGGTGATCTTTGCTGACACACGTCCTTGAAGGGCACACCGCGCGCCGTTCAAGCTGGCACTCTGAAGTCGGCTTGGCAGCGCGGACTCGATTTCGGCAACGATACGGACGCGCGCCCCTCGAGAGACCGAATGACGCATATCGCTTCCGCCACCTTTGTCGTCATCGCGCCCGCCTTGCTGAGCGCCTGCATCGTCGCGCCGCAGTCCCGGTCGTCCAACGCAAATGACGCCGCCATCATGGCCAGGAAAAGCGGTCTCGCGCTGGCCGCCTGCGGCTCCGGCAACGTCAAGGGCTGCAAGTGATGCCCCGTGGCCTTCGGTCCCTCGGCGTGCAGGTCACCGTCAATCGCTCAGCGTGTTGAGCGAAATCCGGTAGGCGATAGACGCGGCGGCGCGTTGTGCGTCTATGGAATCAAGATGACTCACAGGTGGCGTGCTGACCGCGCTGTCATTCCAATCCATCGAACGGCTGACCTTTAACGCCAGCCACACACGACGAGCGCGAACGCACAGGACAGCGCTGCCGAGGCCTACGACAAGGCCGGCAACAAGCCACTGCCATCGCGAGCTACCCCCGCTCGACCAGAAGCTCTAAAGCCCTGTCGAGCGGTTGAAGGTGCTAGGGGGCGCCGCAGAAGAAAGTCAACGGCAACTTAACGACTTGTCGAAGGAGGCACTGATGAACATGACCCGACGCGAGCACCTAAGCATACTGACCACGCTGTGGGGCATGGGCGCAGGCCCAGCGCTTGCAGCTGACCCGCCCCTGTACGGAACCTGGACCGGCATCCTTGACCTTGGCAACGTCCAGCTGACCCTTCGGCTAGTCATCGATGGCAAGGGTGTCCTTGCCATCAGCGTCGATCAGGGCGGCGCCAGCGTGGCTGGCAGCGACGTGGTCTTGGAAGGCGAGCGGGTCAGCGTGAACTTCAAGAAGGTCCGCGCGCGCTTCGAAGGCAGCCTCGCAGACGCCGACCATATCGACGGCGTGTTCACGCAAGCGCGCCCCGTCAAGTTGCGACTGGCGCGCGGGGAGGTGGCTGAGCCTGTAACCGAGCAAGTCTGGCCGCCCCTAACACGCGAGCTGCTGGATGCCAAGCGCGCGGCCGCTGCAACGCCCGCCATGGGCGCGGCCTGGTCGAGAGGCGCCCGATCCGGGCTGCTTGTCTCGGGCCTGCGCGCCAGCGACGCCAACATAGCCGTCCAGCCCGAGGACCAGTGGCATTGGGGGTCGATCACCAAGTCCATGACTGCAACTCTGTGTGCCCGTCTGGTCGAGGCCGGCGTCATCCGCTGGGACACGACGATCGCCCAGATCCTCGACGACGTGGATGCAACAGTGCCCCAGCCCTACCGGGACGCCACGCTCGTGCATCTGCTCAGCCATCGCGCAGGCCTTCAGTCCAATGTGACCAAGATCAACGAGTTCAGCTTGGCATTGGCGGACGCCCGCGTAGAGCGGCTGAGGTACGTGCGGCTCGCGCTCGCCCAGAAGCCCGTCGGCGCGCTAGGAGCTCAGCTGGCCTACAGCAACAACGGCTACATCGTCGCTGGCGCCATGCTGGAGAAGCTCACTGGCAAGCCTTGGGAGAATCTCATCCAGACCGAAGTCTTCGCGCCTTTGGGTATCAAGCATGCTGGGCAGGGAGCGCCAGGTGCACCCGGCAGGCTCGATCAACCGGTTGGCCATGCCGTGGCCGACGGCAAGCGACAGCCGCATCGCCCCGGCCGGCCGGATGACGACAACCCGGTGGCACTAGGGCCTGCAGGCCGCGTGCACATGCCCCTGGCGGACATGCTCGTCTACCTCTGCGCCCATCTCAACCGTCCCTCAAACTTCCTGCAATCGGCGTCGTGGGACAAGCTCCACACACCGCACTTCGGCGACAGCTATGCGCTTGGCTGGGAAACCGGCATGAACGGCCGGCTCTCCCATGGCGGTTCGAACACCATGTGGTTCGCCGAAGTCATGATCGACCGGAAGATGGGCACCGTTTGTGCCGCTTGCGCCAACGACGCAGCGGAGTCCACAAGGAGTGCGGTGCAGGATCTGCTGCAGTCGGCGCGAGCTACCTCCCTAAGTGGAGAATGAGCGTCTCGGAAATGGCCCACGCAGCGTTGGATTTGGGAGCCCGGTGCGTATCGCGCGATTGCCGACCTTCTTGGGCCAAATCGAGCAATCAAATGGCGCAGATAGGTCGCCATGAGATTGGCGCGCGGCGCGTAGGTGGTCGTACAGGTTGGCACGCGGATCTGGCACTGCAGTCGAACGGTAGGTTCTGAGGGTGAAGGTGCCGGGTTGGTCCGGCGACGTTCAACGGGCGGTTTCGGCGCGAACTGTCGCTCGTACCGTGGGCGACCAACGACTCAGATCAGCCCGAAGCGGTCCACTGACCCGCCGCGCGCAATATCTCTGGACGCGCCGATCAGCCGCTGTCGGATTCGGTGATCAAAAGACGATGGACCGGGTGCTCTGGTGCCGTCGGAATATGCAGGCCACCTCAACGCCCGTCCTCGGCTGGACCGCCATGGCGAAAAAGCGATGGCCAACAGTACGACAACCCCTGTCTCTGACGGGTCCCCTACCCCACTGCTCCACGCTCAGCGAACGGCCACTGAAGGCCCGCACAAACCGACAACAGCAACTCATCCCCCCATTTCGACGGCCTGTCGCTCGCCGCTAGGTCCTGACCCGGCCCTGGAGATATGGTGTGCTACATCAGCAACACACCCCGGAGCTCACATGACTCCCACCTGGACAGACCAGGCGCCGATCTACCAGCAGCTGGCCGACCGACTGGCCGTGCAGCTGCTCGACGGCAACCCCTCGGAGGGCGAAGCGCTGCCCTCGGTGCGCGTGCTGGCCAGCCAGTACGTCATCAACCCGTTGACGGTGACGCGGGCGCTGCAGGCGCTCAGCGACCACGGTCTCATCGAGACGCGGCGCGGGCTGGGGATGTTCGTCACGGCCGGCGCGCGCGAGCGGCTGCTCCGTCATGAGCGCGAACAGTTCCTGCAGAAGGACTGGCCCGCCCTCAGAGCCAAACTCAAGCGGCTGGGCCTGACGGCCAAGGATCTGAACTGGGAGTCGACATGAACAACACCAATCTCATCGAAGCCAGGAACATCACGCTGGCCTACGGCAAGAAGACGGCGCTGAACGAGGTATCCATCGCCGTGCCCAAGGGTCGCGTGGTGGGGCTGCTGGGCCACAACGGCGCGGGCAAGACGTCGCTGATGAAGGCGCTGGTCGGGCTGCTGCCGGTGCAGGGCGATCTGCGCGTGCTGGGCCTGGAGCCGACGAAGAACCGCCAGCAGCTGCTGACCGAGCTGAGCTATATCCCCGACGTGGCCGTGCTGCCGCGCTGGGCGCGCGTGCATGAGCTGATCACGCTGATGGGCAAGCTGCAGCCGAAGTTCTCGGCCGAGCGGGCGCGGGCGCTGCTGAAGCGCACCAGCGTCGGCGAGGGCGACAAGATCAAGAGCCTGTCCAAGGGCATGGTGGCGCAAACGCACCTGGCGCTGATCGCCGCCATCGACGCGAAGCTGATGATCCTGGACGAGCCGACGCTGGGGCTGGACGTGATCTCGCGCAAGAGCTTCTACGAGATGCTCATCGACGAATGGTGCGACGGCGAGCGCAGCGTGCTGATCTCGACGCACCAGGTGGAAGAGGTCGAAGCGTTGCTGTCCGACGTGATCATGCTGGACGAGGGCCGCGTGGCGCTGGCCATCAGCCTGGAGGACATCGACAGCCGCTTCGTTGCGCTGAACCACGACCAGGCCGCCGCGGACGCGATGGCGGCTGCCCACCCGCTGCTGCGCTACCGCGAGCAAGGGCGCACGACGTCGCTGTTCGACGGCACGCCGCCCGACCACGTGGCGAGCCTGGGCCAGCGCGTGCGGCCCAGCCTCGTCGACCTCTTCATGGCGCTGACCCGCAACCCGGCGCTGAACAAGGCCCAGGCCTGAACACCAAGGAGACGCCATGACTTCGCATATTCCTGCCCTGTTGCTGCGCGAGTGGATGCAGCACAAGCGCGGCTGGCTGCTGACGCTCGCGCTGCCGCCTGCCCTGTTCCTGATCATCCTGCCGTTTGGCGAGACCCACGGCATGCCGGACCAGCCGCTCGCCGCCGGACTGATCGTCGTGATGGCGACGATCATGGTTCTGCTGGTCATCGCTGCACTGAGCGCGGCCTTCCAGTTGCCGGGCCTGGCACGCCGGGACGTGCAGGACCGTTCCATCGAGTTCTGGCTGTCACTGCCCGCCAGCAACAGCGAGAGCCTGCTGGCGACACTGCTGGCGCACACGCTGCTGGTGCCGCTGGCCGCCGTGGTGTTCGGCTTCGGCATCGGCTACGGAGTTGCCGCCGCCGTGGTGTTGAAGTCGACCGGCGTCGAGGGGCTGATGGCCGTGCCGTGGGGTCAGGTCTCGCTGCTCGCGGTCCCGGCGATGCTGCGCATTGCTCTGGGCGTGGTGCTGGCGCTCGTCTGGCTGGCGCCGCTGGTTCTGATGGTGATGGCGACGTCGGCGTGGCTGAAGCGCTGGTCGGTCGCCGCCATCACGGCGGTAGCGGTGATCACCTGCGCCATCCTGCCCAAGGTCTATGGCTTCGTGGCGATCCGCGACTGGCTGGACGTGCAGCTTGCCGGCGCCTGGCATGCGCTGCTGGCCAACCCCCAGCAACTGGCGTCGAGCCCGGCACAGATGGCGTCAGTCGACAGCAGCGAGGCCTGGCATTGGGCCGTGGCGGATGCCGCCCATGAGTTGCAGGCGCTGCTGAGCTGGCAGGTCGCCAGCGGCCTGGCCGTCGCCGCACTGGGCTTCTATCTGCTGATCCTGCGGCGCCGGCGCGCGGGCTGAGTGCCAAGCCATCGTCCATGAAAAAGCCCGCCGATGGCGGGCTTTGTTCTTGGCGGGGTGCGGATCAGGCCGCAGAAGCCGCGCCGGCCGCCGGCGGCACGATGCGAGCGGCCATCTCCTTGCGGAAACGGTTGAGCTCCTGCACGGTCGCGAAGCTGCGGTCCATCAGCAGGCTCATGTTGTGCAGGATGCGCTCGACGACCTTGTTCTCCCACACGGTGTCGAACTGGATCTGCGTGTCCAGCCAGCGCTCCAGCCACTCGGGGTCGGGCAGGCGGCTCTGGATGGTGTCGCGTGGGAACAGCTTGGCGTTGACGTGCAGGTTGGTAGGGTGCAGCGCCTGGGCGGTGCGGCGAGCCGAGGCCATCAGCACGCCGACCTTGGCGAAGGCGGCACGCGCCTCGTCGCCGAACTTGGTCATCGCGCGCTTCATGTAGCGCAGGTAGGCGCCGCCATGGCGGGCCTCGTCGCGCGACAGGGTTTCGTAGATGGCCTTGATGACCGGTTCGGTGTGCCATTCGGCGGCACGGCGGTACCAGTGGTTCAGGCGGATCTCCCCGCAGAAGTGCAACATCAGCGTCTCGAGCGCCGGCGCGGGGTCGAAATCGAAGCGCACCTCGTGCAGTTCCTGCTCGGTGGGCACGAGGTCGGGGCGGAAGCGCCTCAGGTACTCCATCAGCACGAGGCTGTGCTTCTGTTCCTCGAAGAACCAGACCGACATGAAGGCCGAGAAATCGCTGTCCTCGCGGTTGTCGCGCAGGAACATCTCGGTGGCGGGCAATGCCGACCACTCGGTGATGGCGTTCATCTTGATGGTCTGCGCCTGCTCGTCAGACAGCAGGCTGGCGTCGAACTTGTCCCAGGGGATGTCGCTGTCCATGTTCCAGCGCACGGCTTCGAGTTGCTTGAACAGTTCGGGGTAAAGCATGGTGAATCCTCGTTTAGAGGCGGGATTCTAAAAGTTCGCACCGCCTCGGGGTGTCGGACCGGGTGAAGTCGCGCCTGAGCCCCCGCGAACGCGGTGCGACGGCACTGTTTGCAAACGGCGTTCAGCGCCCCAAGGGTCCGGGACGACAGCCAACACGGTTGGCAACAATCGTCGCTTGAATTTGGTACAGCAGCGCGTAACTTTGTGCTCTGAGCCGACTGACCGGCTACACACGTCGAAAACACGAGCAACGCTCGGCAAGGAGGAGACCCCACCCCACGGAATTTAGGCCGCTCAACCTGCTCTGGAAGAGCAGCAATCTTGGAGCCGTTCTCCTCCTCCTCCCTCCCTCCCTCGTTGGCTCCGAGGCGTTCTGCGGCCGCTTTTACAAGCCGGGCCCGTGTCGTGCGACACGGGCCTTTTGCTTTCGGGCAGAACTACTTCAGCCAGCCTTTGCGGCGGAAGTAGATGAAGGGCGCGGCCACCGACAGCAGCATCAGCACCAGCGCGAACGGATAGCCCCACTGCGACTCCAGCTCGGGCATGTTCTTGAAGTTCATGCCGTAGATGGACGCGATCAGCGTCGGCGGCAGCAAGGCGACGCTGGCCACCGAGAAGATCTTGATGATCTTGTTCTGGTTGATGTTGATGAAGCCGACCGTGGCGTCCATCAGGAAGTTGATCTTGTCGAACAGGAAGGCCGTGTGCGAGTCCAGCGAGTCGATGTCGCGCAGGATCTGGCGCGATTCCTCGAACTGCTCGGCATTCAGCATGCGGCTGCGCATCATGAAGCTGACCGCGCGGCGCGTGTCCATCACGTTGCGACGGATGCGGCCGTTCAGGTCTTCCTCGCGGGCGATGGAGCCCAGCACCTCGCCGGCCTCGGCGTCGGTGACGTCGCTCTTCAGCACCCGGGCGCTGACGGCCTCCAGTTTGTCGTAGATGCCCTCCAGCACGTCGGCCGAGTACTCGGCGTCGGCGTCGTAGAGCTTGAGCAGCACGTCCTTGGCGTCCTCGATCAATGCCGGGATGCGCCGCGCGCGCAGCCGCAGCAGGCGGAACACCGGCAGGTCCTCGTTGTGGACCGAGAACAGCACGTTGTTGAACAGGATGAACGCCACGCGCACGTTGCGCGCCGGCCTGGCCGCCGGGCCGTCATCGCCCTCGATGAGAAAGTCCGAGCGGATGTGCAGCTCGCCGTTGTCCTCCTCGTAGAAGCGCGCCGACTCCTCCAGGTCCTCGTCGACGATGTCCTCGGGGATGGTCAGCCCGAAACGGTCGCGAATCCACCCCTTCTCTTCCGCGCTGGGGCTTTCCAGGTCGACCCAGACCGGGCGCGACTGGGCCAGGGCTTCGGCGGTTTCAATTTCCTCCTGGAACAACCCACCCTTCAGGCGGCCATTGTCCAGCGTGAACACATTCAGCATGCATCGTCTCCAGCAGCGCTGGCAAGGGGACGACGCGGCGCGCCGTCCGGGGTGGCGGGATTCAGTTCAACCGTCTCACTCCGGGCGGGGGGCGCCGTTCAGCGCACATGGCAGGAGTGGACGGTCACCGAGGGTGACTGCTGTCCAAGAAGGGCTCCGTCGGGGGAATAGCCGCGGATTATTGCACCGGCGCAAGTCGTGAAAGAAGGCGCAAAAACGAGACCTGACCCACGACAAAAGCTCACCGTCATCCCCTTGTCATGCAGCCGCTTCGCGCGCAAACTGGACTCGTCGATTCCCCACTCCCACCCACCTCCGCTACCTGTAAACACCTCCTCCCTCCTCCCCTTTCCTCAGTTTTTCTGGTTCCGTTTTTCCGACCCAATCCTCTGAAAGGAGGCTTTATGAATCTGACGATCAGTGGCCATCATCTCGAAGTCACGCCGGCTCTGCGCGAGTACGTGCTTACCAAGCTGGATCGCGTGACACGCCACTTTGACCAGGTCGTTGACATCAACGTCCTGCTGACCGTGGAGAAGCAGAAGGAGAAGGAACGCCGCCAGCGCGCCGAAGTGACGCTGCACGTGAAGGGCCGCGACATCTTCGTGGAGCAGTCCCACGAAGACCTCTACGCCGCCATTGACCAATTGATGGACAAGCTCGACCGCCAGGTCTGCCGCCACAAGGACAAGGTCCAGGACCACCACCACGCCTCGGCCAAGCGCCTCGAGGTTCCCGCTCGCTGATCGCAGCGGCTCATGTCAAGGCGGCCTGCGGGCCGCTTTCGTTTTTGTGATGTGCAAAGCGGGCCGCGCAGTCGCAATCGGTTGTTGCTGCAGTGCCGCAAAAACCCGCATTCGGGGGTCGGCGACGGCGTTTTGCACGCCTCGGGGATCGACCGCTCCCCCCAAAACCGCCCGCAGTTCCATAATCTGCGACTCTGATTGACCCACCCGCCCTGTTTAGGCCGCGCTTCAGGCGCCCCCGACACTCGGCCCCAGCCCCATGAACCGTCTCGCCGCCATCCTGCCCGCCGACAACGTGTTGGTGAACGTGGATGCGTCCAGCAAGAAGCGCGCCTTCGAACACGCCGGCCTGCTGTTCGAAAACCACCACCAGATGGCCCGGGCGCTGGTCACCGACAACCTTTTCGCCCGCGAGCGCCTGGGCTCGACCGGCCTCGGCCATGGCGTCGCCATTCCGCACGGCCGCGTCAAGGGCCTGAAGAACCCGCTGGCCGCCGTGCTGCGCCTGCAGCAGCCGATCGCCTTCGACGCGCCGGACGACGAGCCCGTGGGCCTGCTGATCTTCCTGCTGGTGCCCGAGGCGGCCACGCAGCGTCATCTGGAGATCCTGTCCGAGATCGCCGAGATGCTGTCCGACCGCGAACTGCGCGAGCAGCTCAAGACCGAGCCCGAAGCGGCGACGCTGCACAAACTCATCGCGGCCTGGGAGCCGCTGAAGTCCGTCGCCTGATGCCGCCATTCGGCGCTTCGCGTAAACCCTATAACCGAGACGCGGCGGCGGGCCGAGCGCCGGGCCGCCCCAAGCCGGGCCGCCGTCCCCTCGGGGGACCGGCTGACGTACCCGGCAGCCGAGGGGCTCCATGAAACCCACCTCCATCAGCGCCGAGCGGCTGTTTGAAGAGCACCGCGAGGCCCTCCGCTGGGAGTGGATCGCCGGCCACGCCCACCCCGAGCGCCGCTTCGACGAAGCCGCCGTGCGCGATGCGCAGAGCGCAGCCGACCTGGTCGGCTACCTGAACTACATCCACCCCTACCGGGTGCAGATCGTGGGCCGCCGCGAGGTCGCCTACCTGAGCCAGGACGGCATCGACATCCAGGACCAGGACCGCCGCATCTCGCGCATCGTGACGCTGGAGCCGCCGGTCATCATCGTGGCCGACGACTGCGTGCCGCCGCCACGGCTGGTCGCGATGTGCGACCGCGCCGAGATTCCGCTCTTCCGTACCCACGAGTCGGCCGGCCATGTCATCGACCTGGTGCGCGGCTACCTGTCCCAGCTGTTCGCCAACCGCACGACGCGCCACGGCGTGTTCATGGACATCCTGGGCCTCGGGGTGCTGCTGACCGGCGAATCGGGCCTGGGCAAGAGCGAGCTCGGCCTGGAGCTCATCTCGCGCGGCCACGGCCTCGTGGCCGACGACGCGGTGGACTTCTTCCGCATCGCCCAGACCGCCATCGAGGGCCGCTGCCCCGAGTTGCTGCTGAACCTGCTGGAAGTGCGCGGCATCGGCCTGCTGGACATCAAGGCCATCTTTGGCGAGACGGCCGTGCGCCGCAAGATGCGCCTGAAGCTCATCGTCCACCTCGTGCGCAAGGAGACGATGGAGCGCGACTTCGAGCGCCTGCCCTACGAACCGCTGCACGAGGACGTGCTGGGCATGCCGGTGCGCAAGGTCGTCATCGCCGTGGACGCCGGCCGCAACCTGGCTGTGCTGGTGGAGGCCGCCGTGCGCAACACCATCCTGCAGCTGCGCGGCATCGACACGTACAAGGAATTCGTAGAGCGCCACCAGCGCGCCATCGACAGCGGTTCGATGGACTGATGGCGTTGCAGGGATTCGGCGACATTGCGCGCCTGCTTGTCCTCAACACGGACAGCTACAAGACCAGCCACTGGCGCCAGTACCCGCCCGGCACCACCACCGTCTTCAGCTACATCGAGGCCCGCGGCGGCGCGCTGCCGTACACGGTGTTCTTCGGCCTGCAGGCCATCCTGAAGGAATACCTCGTCAAGCCGGTCACGGCCGACGACGTGGCATTCGCTACCGAGATCTGCGCCGCCCACGGCGTGCCGTTCAACCGCGAGGGCTGGCAGCACATCGTCGACGCCCATGGCGGCAGGCTGCCGCTGCGCATCCGCGCGGTGGCCGAGGGCACGGTCGTTCCGATCAACCACGCCCTCGCCACCGTCGAGAACACCGACCCGGCGTGCTGGTGGCTGACGAGTTATGTCGAGACGGCGCTGCTGCGCGTCTGGTACCCGACGACGGTGGCATCGCAAGGCCTGGCGACGCGCCGCCTCATCGCCGGCGCGCTGGCCCGCACCGGCGATCCCGCCGGCCTGCCGTTCAAGCTGCACGACTTCGGCGCCCGCGGCGTGTCGTCGCTGGAGTCGGCCATGCTGGGCGGCATGGCGCACCTCGTGAATTTCCGCGGCACGGACACGATCACGGCGCTGCTCGGCGCCCGCACCTACTACGGCGAGCCCATGGCCGGCTTCTCGCTGCCGGCCGCCGAGCACAGCACCATCACGGCCTGGGGCCGCGCCGGCGAGCTGGACGCCTACCGCAACATGCTGCGCCAGTACGGCCGGCCCGGCGCGCTGCTGGCGGTCGTGTCGGACTCCTACGACCTCGACGCCGCCGTCTCCCGGCTCTGGGGCGGCGCGCTGCGCGAGGAAGTCATCGCCAGCGGCGCGACGGTCGTCATCCGCCCGGACAGCGGCGACCCGACCAGCGTCGTGCTGCGCACCGTGCGCGCGCTGGACGCCAGCTTCGGCGCCGACGTCAACGCCAAAGGCTTCCGCGTGCTGCGCCACGTGCGCGTCATCCAGGGCGACGGCATCACGCGCGAATCCATCGCCAGCATCCTGGGCGCGCTGGAGTCGGCCGGCTACTCGGCCGACAACGTCACCTTCGGGCAAGGGGGTGCGCTGCTGCAGCAGGTCCACCGCGACACACTAGGCTTCGCGATGAAGGCCTCAGCTGCGCAGGTGGGCGGCGAGTGGCGTGACGTCTTCAAGGCCCCCGTCACCGACCCCGCCAAACGCAGCAAGGCCGGGCGGCTGACGCTGATGCGCCGCGCCAATGACAGTTCCCAGGCCTTTGCGACCGTGCGGCTGGATTCACCCGGCTACCAGCAGGCACTGGCCGACGGCGCGACCGAGGCGTTGCGCACCGTGTTCGAGGACGGACGGCTGCTGGTGGACGACAGCTTCGCGGCGATCCGGGCCCGCGTGGGCGGGGAGTGCTGAACGGGTCCTCGCGATGCAGCTCGCCCAGATTTGGGATGGGCTGCAAGGCACAAACCGGAGTCGGGTTGAACACCCGACGAGAATTTGCAACGCGGCAGACCGCCCAAAGCTGGGATGCGCTGCGCGCGCAGGACTCGTTCAGCGCTTCCTGTCAGGCCTTGTTGGGGCAGTCGACCTTGGTGCAGGTCGCGTAAAGCGCCAGCGAGTGCTCCTGCAGCTGGAAGCCCCGCTCGCTCGCGATGGCGTGCTGGCGCTCCTCGATGCCGGTGTCGAAGAACTCCTCGACCTTGCCGCAGTTCAGACAGACGAGGTGGTCGTGGTGATGGCCCTCATTGAGCTCGTAGACGGCCTTGCCGGTCTCGAAATGGTTGCGGCTCAACAGGCCGGCCTGCTCGAACTGCTGCAGCACGCGGTAGACCGTCGCCAGGCCGATGTCGGCGCCTTCACCGAGCAAAGCCTTGTAAACATCTTCTGCGGTCATGTGTCGCTGCGCCGAGCGTTGGAAGATCTCCAGGATCTTGATGCGCGGCAGCGTCGCCTTGAGGCCGCTGTTCTTGATGTCGCTGGTCTGGGTCTTGGCAGAGGAAGGCATGGCGCAATGGGCCGGGGCGCCGAAGGGGCCCCGCTAGAATCCGCGCGATCATAGCCAGCCGGTCTTCCGGCGGGTGTTTCTCGTCCCTTCTGCTGCCGCCCGATGCGTCCCTTGCTTGCCTCTTTCCCGCTGCTCGCGCTGCTCGGCGGTTGCTCCCACCTGCCCAACTGGGCCCAGCTGCCCTCCGTCACCGGGGAAAAGGTGCTCGGCCTCGTCACGCCCTACCGCGTCGAGGTCGTCCAGGGCAACGTGCTGACCAAGGAGATGGTCGCCCGCGTCAAGCCCGGCATGCCCAAGGCTCAGGTGCGCGACCTGCTGGGCTCGCCCCTGCTGACCGACGTCTTCCACGAATCGCGCTGGGACTATCCCTTCACGATCCGCCGCCAGGGCGCGCCCTACCAGCAGCGCCTGGTCGTCGCCGAGTTCGACGGCGACAAGCTCAAGACGCTGACGGTGCCCGACGACCTGCCGACCGAGAACGAGTTCGTCGCCTCGGTCAACACCTTCAAGCCCGGCAGCAAGCAACCCAAGCTGGAACTGAGCGAAGCCGAACGCGCCGCGCTGCCGCCGCCCAAGAAGAGCGCCGAAGCCGCGCCGACGGCCGCCGCCGAAGGCCCCGCGCCCGGCCGCACCTACCCGCCGCTGGACGCCGCGCCGGCCAAGGCGGGTTCGTGATGATCAGGATCGCTGTCATGGGCGCCTCCGGGCGCATGGGCAAGATGCTCATCGAGGCCGTCCAGGCCACGGATGACTGCACGCTGCATGTCACGCTGGACAAGGGCGACGACGTCCGCGCGGGCCTGGCCGGCGCCGACGTGATGATCGACTTCACGCGCCCCGAGGCGACGCTGGCCCATCTGGCCGTCTGCGCCGACCTGGGCGTCAAGGCCGTCATCGGCACGACCGGCTTCGACGACGCGCAAAAGGCCGAAATCGCCAGGTTCGCCGAGCGCACCGCCATCGTCTTCGCGCCCAACATGAGCGTGGGCGTCAACGTCGTGCTCAAGCTGCTGGACATGGCCGCCCGCGCGCTTGCCGAGGGTTACGACATCGAGATCGTCGAGGCGCATCACCGCATGAAGGTCGACGCACCCAGCGGCACCGCGCTGCAGATGGGCCAGGTCGTCGCCGATGCCGTCGGCCGCGACCTGAAGTCCTGCGCCGTCTACGGCCGCGAAGGCGTCACCGGTGCGCGCGACCCGTCGACCATCGGCTTCGCGACCGTGCGCGGCGGCGACATCATCGGCGACCACACCGTGCTGTTCGCCGGCATCGGCGAGCGCATCGAGGTCAGCCACAAGGCCACCAATCGCACGATCTACGCCCAGGGCAGCCTGCGCTGCGCGCGCTACCTGGCGAGCTTCACGAAGGGCAACGGCCTGTTCGGCATGAACGACGTCCTCGGGTTCAACACCTGACCATGGTGGGCTTCGCGGAGTTCTGGGGCCAGAGCGACGCGATCGGTCGCGCCGTCGCGCTGCTGCTGCTGGCCATGTCCGTCAGCGCCTGGGCGCTGATCCTGTGGAAGGCCTGGCTGCTGCGCCGCGCGCGCAAGGGGCTGGTGCGCGCCGTGCCGGCCTTCTGGTCGGCGGCCGGTGTGGCCGAGGGCCGCAGCGCGCTTCAATCCTTCGACACCGAAGCCCTGCTGCTGCCGCTGCTGGACGCCGCGACCGCGGAGACCCGCACCGCGACGCTGGACGCCGCAGGCAAGCGTGAGTCCCGCCTGACCCGCCGCCTGCGCGATGCACTGCACGCGGTGCTGGCCCGGCTGCAGTTCGGCCAGGTGCTGCTGGCCTCCATCGGCGCGACCGCCCCCTTCGTGGGCCTGTTCGGCACCGTCTGGGGCATCTACCACGCGCTGGTCGGCATCTCGGCCGCCGGCAACATCACCATCGAGAAGATCTCCGGCCCGGTCGGCGAGGCGCTGATCATGACGGCCGCGGGCCTGGCGGTGGCCATCCCGGCCGTGCTGGCCTACAACGTGTTCGGCAAGCTGGTGGCCGCCTGCGAGGCCGACCTGGAAGGTTTCGCGCACGACCTGCGCGAGCTGCTCGACCAGGACTGATCGTGGCATTCGGCCGGCTTGAGAAACCGGAAGGGGCGCGCCCCATGAGCGACATCAACATGACGCCGCTGATCGACGTCATGCTGGTGCTGCTGGTCATCTTCATGATCACGGCGCCGCTGATGACCGCCTCGCTGCGGCTGGACCTGCCCAAGGCCGAGGCCGCCACGCCGAGCGACGCACCGAGTTTCATCGCCGTGGCCATCACGCCGGATGGCAAGCTGCATCTGGGCGAGGACGAACTCGACGCCAAGGCCTTCCAGCAGCGCATCGCCGAGCTAGGCCGCGCCAACGCGCAGATGGAGGTGCAGCTGCGCGCCGACCAGGCGGTCCCCTATGGCCGCGTGGCCGAGCTGATCGGCTGGGTGCAGGCCGCGGGGCTAAACCGCATCGCCTTCGTCGCCCAGGCAGCCGCTTCCGCGCCCTGAGCGAAGGGCCGCCGGGAGGGCGGCACCTACAATTTGGGCCATGAACGCCAAGACCGAAGCGCCCAGCTACAACCCGAACGAGATCGAAGCCGCCGCCCGTGCCTACTGGACGGAGCGCGACGCCTACCGCGTCACTGAAGTACCGGGCAAGCCGCACTTCTACGCCTGCTCCATGCTGCCCTACCCCTCGGGCAAGCTGCACATGGGCCACGTGCGCAACTACACGATCAACGACATGCTGGCCCGCCAGCTGCGCATGAAGGGCTACAACGTCCTCATGCCCATGGGCTGGGATGCCTTCGGCCTACCGGCCGAGAACGCCGCGATGAAGGGCAAGGTGCCGCCCGCGCAGTGGACGTACTCGAACATCGCCTACATGAAGGGCCAGATGCAGGCCATGGGCCTGGCCATCGACTGGAGCCGCGAGGTCGCGACCTGCCAGCCCAGCTACTACAAGTGGAACCAGTGGCTGTTCCTGAAGATGCTGGAAGCCGGCATCGCCGAGCGCCGCACGCAGGTCGTCAACTGGGACCCGGTGGACCAGACCGTGCTGGCCAACGAGCAGGTCATCGACGGCCGCGGCTGGCGCTCGGGCGCGCTGGTCGAGAAGCGCGAGATCCCCGGTTACTACCTGAAGATCACGCAGTACGCCGAGGAGTTGCTGTCGGCGGTCGCCAACCCGGAAGACCCGAACTACCTGAGTGGCTGGCCCGAGCGCGTGCGGCTGATGCAGGAGAACTGGATCGGCAAGAGCCAGGGCGTGCGCTTCGCGTTCCCGCACAGCATCGAAGGCGGTGGCGGTCGCCTGTGGGTGTTCACCACCCGCGCCGACACCATCATGGGCGTGACCTTCTGCGCCGTGGCGCCGGAGCATCCGCTCGCCACCATCGCCGCCAAGAACAAGCCCGAAGTGGCCGCCTTCATCGAGGAATGCAAGGCCGGCGGCACGACCGAGGCCGAGCTGGCGACGCAGGACAAGAAGGGCGTGCCGACGGGCCTGTTCGTCACGCACCCGATCACGGGCGCTCAGGTCGAGGTCTGGGTCGGCAACTACGTGCTGATGAGCTACGGCGACGGCGCCGTCATGGGCGTGCCGGCGCACGACGAGCGCGACTTTGCGTTCGCGAACAAGTACGGTCTGCCGATCAAGCAGGTCATCGCCGTCGATGACGGTCCCTATGACGACAAGACCTGGCGCGAGTCCTACGGCGACAAGGCCAAGGCCCGCTGCATCAACTCCGGCGTGCTGGACGGCCTGGGCCATGTGGACGCCGTCAACAAGGTCGCCGAGCTGCTGGCCGCCCAGAGCCTCGGCGAGAAGAAGACCACCTGGCGCCTGCGCGACTGGGGCGTCAGCCGCCAGCGCTATTGGGGCACGCCGATCCCCATCATCCACTGCGATGACTGCGGCGTGGTGCCGGTGCCGGAGAAGGACCTGCCCGTCGTGCTGCCCGAGGACCTGATCCCGGACGGCAGCGGCAACCCGCTGAACAAGCACGCCGGCTTCCTGAACGTGGGCTGCCCGAAATGCGGCAAGCCGGCCAAGCGTGAGACGGACACGATGGACACCTTCGTGGATTCGTCCTGGTACTTCATGCGCTACTGCGACCCGACCAACGACGACGCGATGGTCGGCGCCGGCACGAAGTACTGGATGCCGATGAACCAGTACATCGGCGGCATCGAGCACGCCATCCTGCACCTGCTGTACGCGCGCTTCTGGACCAAGGTCATGCGCGACCTGAAGCTGGTGGACGTGTCCGAGCCGTTCCAGAAGCTGCTGACGCAAGGCATGGTGCTCAAGGGCGCTTTCTTCCGCAAGCCGGAAGACGCCGGCAAGAACTACTACTGGGAACACGAAGTCGACGTCATTCGCAACGAACACGATGCGATCGTTGGCGGCACGCTCAAGGCCGATGGCCTGCCGCTGACGTACGAGATGACGACCATGTCCAAGTCGAAGAACAACGGCGTGGACCCGCAGGCGCTGATCGACCAGTACGGTGCCGACACGGCCCGTCTGTTCGTCATGTTCGCCAGCCCGCCGGAGCAGACGCTGGAGTGGAACGATTCAGCCGTCGAAGGCGCACACCGCTTCCTCAAGCGCGTGTGGAACTTCGGCACGCGCAACGCCGACGCGATCAAGACGGGTGGCGCCGACTACGCCGCGCTGAACGGCGACGGCAAGGCGCTGCGCCGCGAGGTGCACAACGTGCTGAAGCAGGTCAGCTACGACTACGAGCGCATGCAGTACAACACCGTCGTCTCCGGCGCGATGAAGCTGCTGAACGCGCTCGAAGGATTCAAGGCCGAGGGCCAGGCCGCTGCGGTGCGCGACGGCTTCTCGGTGTTGCTGCGCGTGCTCTACCCCGCCACGCCCCACATCGCCCACCAGCTGTGGCAGGACCTGGGCTTTGCCGCCGAGCTGGGCGACCTGCTCGACGCGCCCTGGCCCACGGTGGATGAAGCCGCGCTGGTGCAGGACGAGATCGAGCTGATGCTGCAGGTCAACGGCAAGCTGCGCGGCTCGGTCAAGGTGCCGGCCGGTGCCGACAAGGCCGCCATCGAGGCCGCCGCGCTGGCCAACCCCGAGTTCATCAAGTTCAGCGAAGGCAAGGCGCCGAAGAAGGTCGTCATCGTCCCCGGCCGCCTCGTCAACGTGGTCGTGTGATCGAGATGCAGCGTCGCCATCTCCTCCTGGCCGCCACCGCAGCCCTCGCCGGCTGCGGCTTCGAGCTGCGCCGCGAGCCCGAGCTGTCGTTCAAGACGATCGCGCTGACCGGCTTCGAGGGCGACTCGCTGCTGGCTGCCGGCCTCAAGCGCCAGATCAAGCGCACGCCGGTGCAGATCGTCGACGACGCCTCGCGCGCCCAGGTCGTCATCGAGGTCACGCGCGAGGTCCGCGACCGCACCGTCGTGGCCTCCACCAGCGTGGGCCAGGTGCGCGAGTGGCAGCTGCGCCTGCAATTCGACTACCTGATCCGCACGGCCGAAGGCGAGCTGCTGGTGCCCAAGGTCGAACTGCGCCTGACGCGCGACATGAACTACACCGAGACCACCGCGCTGGCCAAGGAACAGGAGGCCACCAACCTCTACAACGCGATGCAGTCCGACGCGATCGCGCAGGTCATGCGTCGCCTGGCTGCGGTCAAGCTCCCCGCCTGATGCAGCTCCGCGCCGAGGGCCTTGCCGCCCATCTGAGCAAAGGCCTGGCCCGCATTTACACGGTCCACGGCGATGAGCCGCTGCTCGCGCAGGAGGCGGCGGACCAGATCCGCGCCGCCGCGCGCGCGCAGGGCTTCGGCGAGCGGCAGATCTTCACCGTCGCCGGGGCCTACTTCGACTGGGCGCCGGTGCTGGCCGCGGCACAGGCGATGAGCTTGTTCGCCGAGCGCCAGTTCATCGAAATCCGCATCCCCGGCGGCAAGCCGGGCAAGGACGGCTCCGAGGCCTTGCAGCGCTACGCCGAGGCGGCGCCCGACGACGTGCTGACGCTCGTCACGCTGCCGCGGCTGGACAAGACCCAGCTGTCCAGCGCCTGGTTCATGGCGCTGGACGGCCATGGCGTGTCCGTCCGCGTGGAGCCCGTCGAGCGCCGCCTGCTGCCCGCGTGGCTGGCACAGCGGCTCAAGGCGCAGGGGCAATCGGTGCCCGAGGGCGAGGACGGCCAGCGCGCGCTGGCCTTCTTCGCCGACCGCGTGGAGGGCAACCTGCTGGCTGCCCACCAGGAGCTGCAGAAGCTGGCGCTGCTGCACCCCAAGGGTGAGCTGACGCTGGCGGACATCGAGGCCGCGGTGCTGGACGTGGCGCGCTTCGACGTCTTCAAGCTCAGCGAGGCGGTGCTGGCCGGCAACGTGCCGCGGCTGCTGCGCATGCTCGACGGCCTGGAGGCCGAGGGCGAAGCCGCCGTGCTGGTGCACTGGAACCTGGCCGAGGACGCCCGGGCGCTGGCCCGCGTGCGCGCCGCGCTGGACGCCGGCAAGCCACTGCCGCTGGCGCTGCGCGAAGCCCGTGTCTGGGGCGCCAAGGAGCGGCTGGTGGAGCGCATCGCGCCGCGGCTGGACAGCGCCCAGGCCGGCGTGCTGGTGCAGGCCGCGCAGGTGTGCGACGGCCTCGTCAAGGGCCTGCGCCACCCGGACTGGCCCAGCGACCCCTGGGCCGCGCTGCGCCGCTTCGCGCTGATGCTGGCCGAGACCGCCAGCGGCAAAACCGGGACAGTTCTCACGGTCCGCTGAGCGCGATTGGGCTATCGTCGGGGGCGGAGCCTTGCCGCCATGATGACCCTTCGCCGCCTCGCCGTTGCCGCCCTCGCGCTGCCCCCGCTCGCCGCGCTGGCCGTGCCCGTCACCGTGCAGCTGCGCGGGCCTGGCGGCCAGCCGCTGGCGGACGCGGCCGTCGCCGTCGAGGTCAAGGGCCGGCCCACCAAGACAACGACGGCCAAGGCCGAGATGGGCCAGCGCGACCGCCAGTTCACGCCGCAGCTGCTCATCGTGCAGACCGGCACGGCCGTGAACTTCCCGAACTTCGACACCGTGCGGCATCACGTCTACTCGATCTCGCCGATCAAGGTCATCGACATCAAGCTCTACTCGGGCACGCCGACGGAACCCATCGTGTTCGACAAGCCGGGCGTCGCCGCGCTGGGCTGCAACATCCATGACCGCATGAGCGCCCACATCATCGTCGTCGACACGCCCACGTTCGCGCGCACCGACGCCAAGGGCCAGGCCACCTTCGACCTGCCGCCGGGCGAGCACGTCGTGAAGGCCTGGCATGCCGGGCAGAAGGCGGCCACGCTGCAAAGCCTCAAGCTGGATGTGCCGGCCGCTGGCGGCACCAGCACGCTGACGCTGGCCGACTGACCCATGCAAGGGCCGGCCTGGCTGAACCCACGCCGCCTCGAAGGCCGCATCGTCGGCCTGTTCCTGGCGCTGCTGCTGGTCGTGCAGCTCATCAGCTTCGGCGTCATCCGCGCCAGCATCACACACAACGCCGACGAGTCCCTGGCCGCCGAGCTACGCACCGGCGAGCGCGTGCTGCGCCGCCTGCTGGAGCAGCGCGCCGGCAAGCTGCGTGATGCGGCCGAGCTGCTGGCCAAGGACTATGGCTTTCGCACCACCATCGGCCTGTCGCTGGCCGAGCAGGGCACCGTCGAGACCATCAAGGACGCCTTGGTCAACCAGGGCGAGCGCATCGGCGCCTCGGTCGTCGCCTACTTCGACGACCAGCTCCACCTCGTCGCCGCCACGCGAGACGGCGCAGAACCGTTCGGCAGCGCGCTGAAGCAGCTGGTGCAAAGCAAGGACGGCAGCGTGCTGGCCGTGCAGGGCGACCATGTCTACCAGGTGGTCGCCGTGCAGGTACGAACGCCGGCGCCGGTGGGCTGGGTGCTGATGGGCTTCGCGCTGGACCACGAGGTGCTGGACGACCTGAAGGAGCTGTCCGAACTGGACAGCGTCGCGCTGCTGCGGTCGCCGGGCCAGCGCTGGCAGGGCATCGTCGGCAACCTCGGCCCCGAGGCCGCCGACGCCCTCAAGGCCCGGCTGACAGCCGACGAGCCGGACGCCGGCGTGCTGGAGCTTGCCGGCGAGCGCATGCGCACGCGCTTCGTGCCGCTGCTGGAGGAGGACAAGCACCTGGGCGTGCTGCTGCTGCGCTCGCTGGACGAGGCGCTGGCGCCCTACCGCCAGCTGCAGCTCATCCTGCTGGGCCTCACCGTGCTGGGCGTGGCGGTGTTCGCGCTGCTCAGCGTGCTGCTGGCGCGCGGCATCAGCAACCCGATCACGGCGTTGTCGGGCGCCGCGCGGCGGCTGGAGGGTGGCGACTACGACACGCCGGTACCCGCCACCTCGCGCCTGGACGAGGTGCACGAGCTGGCCCTGGCGCTGGAGAGCATGCGCGAGGGCATCCGTCGCCGCGACGCCCTCGTCAACAACCTGGCCTACGTGGACCAGCTGACGCTGCTGCCCAACCGCGCGCGCTTCGCCGAGTTCCTGCAGCACCACCTCATCCACAGCGACACGCCGGGCGCCGTGCTGATGCTGGACCTGGACCGCTTCAAGCACGTCAACGACGTGCTGGGCCACGAGATCGGCGACCGGCTGCTGCAGAGTGTGGCCGACCGACTGCAGGCGCTGTGCGCGCCGGCGCACTCGGTGCTGGCACGGCTGTCGGGCGACGAGTTCGCCATCCTGCTGGCCCACACCGACGCGCGGCTGGCCAGCGAGGCGGCACTGGCCATCCTGAAGGACTTCGAGAACCCGCTGCACATCGACAACGAGACCATCGACCTGGGCGCCGGCATCGGCATCGCGCTGTTCCCCGAGCACGGCCACGACGTCAACCTGCTGCTGGGGCGTGCCGAGCTGGCCATGTACGCGGCCAAGACGCGCCAGTGCGGCAGCCTGATCTACCACGCACAGCTGGACGCCGGCAGCCAGGAGTCGCTGTCGCTGCTGTCCGAGCTGCGCCGCGCGGTCGAGAACGAGGAGCTGCGCCTGTTCCTGCAGCCCAAGATCGACCTGCAGCAGGGCCGTGTCATCGGCGCCGAAGCCCTGGTGCGCTGGCAGCATCCGACGCGCGGCCTCGTGCCGCCCATGCAGTTCATCCCCTTCGCGGAGCAGACCGGCTTCATCCGCATGCTCAGCGCCTGGGTGCTGTCCGGCGCGGCCAAGTTCGCGCGCGAGGCGCTGGACGCGGGCCTGCAACTGCGGCTGTCGGTCAACCTGTCCACGCGCGACCTGATGGACCAGGACCTGCCGGCCAAGATCGAGGCGCTCATCACGCCGCGCAACGTGTCGGCCTCCTCGATCTGCCTGGAGATCACCGAGAGCGCCATCATGGACGACCCCGAACGGGCGCTGTCCACACTGGAGCACCTGCACGCGATGGGCTTCAAGCTGTCCATCGACGACTTCGGCACCGGCTACTCGTCGCTGGCCTACCTGAAGCGGCTGCCGGTGGACGAGCTGAAGATCGACAAGAGCTTCGTCATGGCGATGGAGCGCGACCTCGACGACGCGCGCATCGTGCGCTCGACGATCGAGCTGGCCCACAACCTGGGCCTCACGGTCGTCGCCGAAGGCCTGGAGACCGCCAAGGCCTGGGCCATGCTGTCACGGCTGGGCTGCGACGAAGGCCAGGGCTATTTCATCTGCAAGCCCATGCCGCAGGAGCAGTTCATCGCCTGGGCCAACGCGTGGGAACCGCCGGACACGGCCACGCTGACGGCGGCGGAGAGCGTCATCGCCAAGCTGGGCTGAAACCGGTGCCGGACCCGGACTTCCCAACCCTGCAGACACCGCGCCTCGTGCTGCGCGAGATCACCGAGGCCGACGCGCCCGCGCTCTTCGCCATCCATTCGGACGCCAGCCACATGCAGTGGTACGGCTCCGACCCACTGAAGGATCTAGACGGCGCGGTCGGCCTCGCGCGGCTGTTCGCCGGCTGGCGGCAACTCGCCAACCCTGGCACACGCTGGGGCCTCGAGCGCAGGGCGGCGCCCGGCCTGATCGGAACCTGCGGCCTGTTCGCGTGGCACCGCAACTGGAAGAAGTGCGCATTGGGCTACGAGCTGTCTGCCGAGGCCACCGGCCACGGCTACATGCGGGAGGCCCTGGAGACGGTGATCCCCTGGGGCCTGGACCGGATGGGCCTGAACCGCGTCGAAGCGCAGGTGCATGAATGCAACGGCGCATCTCTGGCGCTGCTGCAGTCGCTCGGATTCGTCCACGAAGGCCGGCTGCGGCAAGTGGCCTACTGGAGCAGCCAGCATCACGACCTGCTACAGCTGTCGCTGCTCGCCAGCGAATGGCGCTTGCCCCAGCGGCCCTAGCTGTCCCGATCTTCCAGCGCCTCGCACAGCGCTTTCAGCCCGGCCGTCACCGTCTGCGCGCGCACGGCCTGGCGATCACCCGCGAAATGCTCGCGCCACACCTGTGCCGGTCGGCCGGCATGCACCAGCGCCAGCCACACCGTGCCGACCGGCTTGGCCTCGCTGCCACCCGTGGGCCCGGCGACGCCGGTGACGGACAGCGCCCAGTCGATGGGTGCATGTGCCAGCAGGCCTCGCGCCATGTGCTCGGCCACCTCGGCGCTGACGGCGCCGTGCAGCGCGATCAGGCCCTTGGGCACGCCCAGCAGCTCGGCCTTGGCCTCGTTGCTGTAGGTGACGACGCCGCGCTCGAACCACTGGCTGGAGCCAGCCAGGTCCGTGCACGCCGCGGCGATGAGGCCGCCGGTGCAGCTCTCCGCGGTGCCGATGCGCTCGCGACGCTGCATCAGGGCCACAGCGATGCGGTGGATCAGTTCGGCGTTGTCGACGGTCATGGCATCACCCGATGAAGTGGCGGTAGAGCGCGATGACGACAAGCGTACAGCCGGCCGCGACGAAGTCGTCGAACAGGATGCCGAAGCCCTGGGCCCAGCTGACCTCGCCACCGCGCTCGCCCTTGAACAACCGGTCCGCCCAGCCCACCGGGCCGGGCTTGGCGGCGTCGAAGAAGCGGAACAGGCCGAAGGCGACCAGCTGGCCGACGAAGCCGCTCGGCGCGATCA
The DNA here is from genome assembly GCF_043555985.1 of Pelomonas candidula. NCBI lineage: Bacteria > Pseudomonadati > Pseudomonadota > Betaproteobacteria > Burkholderiales > Sphaerotilaceae > Roseateles > Pelomonas candidula. The sequence goes on from NZ_JBIGIC010000003.1 coordinate 103,688, forward strand.
GCCACAGGATGAGCCAGAAGGCCAGCACCTCGTCCCAGACTATTGATCCCGGGTCGGGCGTGTTCAGGTCGCGGGCGCACCGCGTGCAGGCCCACCATCCGACGACGGTGCCGCCGACGATCAGCGCGGCCCAGCCGACGTCGCTCAGCCACGGTGCAATGACCCAGAACACAAGCCACGCCCACAGCGTGCCGACGGTGCCGGGCGCCTTGGGGCTGAGGCCGCTGCCGAAGCCCAGCGCGATCCAGCGTGCCGGATGGCACAGCATGAAAGCCGCGGTGGGTCGGATCGGTGCACGAGTCATGAAGCGAAGTGATCGAAGGATTTCAGACCATGCTCGACGGCATCGCCGTTCGAGTCCACGACGCGCAGGCCCGGCTCGGCCTCGATGACGCCGATGCGCGTCAGCGGCACGCCCACGTCCGGCAGCCGCGCACCGGCCGGCGCCGTGAACACCAGCTCGTAGTCATCGCCACCGGCCAGCACGCAGGTGCGTTGCAGCACGGCCGGCTGCGCCGCCAGCACGGCGCTGCGCGGCAGCGCGTCGACGTTCAGCCGCGCGCCGACGCCCGAGGCCGCGAGGATGTGGCCCAGGTCGCCCAGCAGGCCGTCGGAGATGTCCAGCGCCGCCGTCGCGACGCCGCGCAGCGCCTGGCCCAGCGCGAGCCGCGGCGTCGGGCATTCCATGGCGGCACGCACGGTCTCGAAAACGCGGCCATCCAGCGCCACCGTGCCGCGGAAGACTTCCAGCGCCAGCCGGGCATCGCCCAGCCGGCCGGAAACCCAGATCTCGTCGCCGACCTTCGCGCCGCTGCGCAGCAGGGCCTGCCCCGCCGGCGCCTCGCCGAAGACGGTGATGCACAGGTTCAGCGGCCCCTGCGTCGTGTCGCCGCCGACGAGCGGGCAGCCGTGCGCGTCGGCCAGCGCCAGCAGCCCGCGCGACAAGCCGGCCAGCCAGGCTTCGTCAACGCGCGGCAGCGCCAGCGCCAAAGTGAAGCCTCGCGGCGTCGCGCCGCAGGCCGCCAGGTCGCTCAGGTTGACAGCCAACGCCTTGTGCCCGAGCCGCGCCGGATCGACCGTCGACAGGAAGTGTCGCCCCTCGACCAGCATGTCGCTGGAGACCAGCCAGCGCGCACCCGGCGTGGGCACGAGCACGGCGCAGTCATCGCCCACGCCGACATCCACGCCGGCGGTTGCGGGGCGCTGGAAGTAGCGCCGGATCAGATCGAATTCGCCCATGCCGGCGATTGTCTCCGTGTGGATAGCCGCAGCCCCCGGCCGGGCTTGCGGTGGCATGATTCCGACCCCGCCGGTACTTTGCTGTAACTCGTCATGCCCAGCCCAGAAGAAAAACGCGCCCAACTCCGCCAGGCCGCCCTCGAATATCACGAGTTCCCGACGCCGGGCAAGGTCGCGATCGCGGCCACGAAGCAGCTCATCAACCAGCACGACCTCGCGCTGGCCTACTCGCCCGGCGTGGCGGCGGCCTGCGAGGAAATCGTGGCCGACCCGGCCAACGCGTTCCGCTACACGTCGCGCGGCAACCTCGTCGCCGTCGTCTCCAACGGCACGGCCGTGCTGGGCCTGGGCAACATCGGCCCGCTGGCTTCCAAGCCGGTCATGGAAGGCAAGGGCGTGCTGTTCAAGAAGTTCGCCGGCATCGACGTCTTCGACCTCGAAGTAGCCGAGAACGACCTCGACAAGCTGGTCGACTGCATCGCGGCGCTGGAGCCCACCTTCGGCGGCATCAACCTCGAGGACATCAAGGCGCCGGACTGCTTCTACGTCGAGCGCAAGCTGCGCGAGCGCATGAAGATCCCCGTCTTCCACGACGACCAGCACGGCACGGCCATCGTCGTCGGCGCGGCCTTCCTGAACGGCCTGAAGGTCGTCGGCAAGAGCGTGAAGGACGTCAAGCTGGTCACGTCGGGCGCCGGCGCTGCCGCGCTGGCCTGCCTGGGCCTGCTCGTCAAGCTGGGCCTGCCGCGCGAGAACATTTTCGTGACCGACCTGGCCGGCGTCGTCTACGAGGGCCGCACCGAGCTGATGGACCCGGACAAGGCCGAGTACGCGCAGAAGACCGACGCACGCACGCTGCGCGAGGTCATCCAGGGCGCCGACGTGTTCCTGGGCCTGTCCGCCGGCGGCGTGCTGAAGGCCGACATGGTCGCGACGATGGCCGCCAAGCCGCTGATCTTCGCGCTGGCCAACCCCACGCCCGAGATCCTGCCCGAGGAAGTGCAGAAGGTCCGCTCCGACGCCATCATGGCCACGGGCCGCACGGACTACCCGAACCAGGTCAACAACGTCCTGTGCTTCCCCTACATCTTCCGCGGCGCGCTGGATTCGGGTGCGACGACGATCAACGTCGAGATGGAGATCGCCGCCGTCCACGCCATCGCCGACCTGGCGCAGGCGGAGCTGAGCGAGGTGGTCGCTGCGGCCTACGTCGGCGCGACGCTAAGCTTCGGGCCCGAGTACCTGATTCCCAAGCCGTTCGATCCGCGGCTGATGATGCGCATCGCCCCGGCCGTCGCCCAGGCCGCGATGGACTCCGGCGTCGCCGCCCGCCCCATCCAGGACTGGGACGCCTACCGCGAGAAGCTCCAGAGCTTCGTCTACGCGTCGGGCAACACGATGAAGCCCATCTTCACCGCCGCCAAGCGCGCGCCCAACAAGCGCGTCGCCTACGCCGAGGGTGAGGAAGAGCGCGTGCTGCGCGCGGCCCAGGTCGTCGTCGACGAAGGCCTGGCGCGCCCGACGCTGGTCGGCCGCCCGGCCGTCATCGCCGAGCGCTGCGAACGCTTCGGCCTGCGCCTGCAGCAGGGCCGCGACTACGACGTCGTCAATGTCGAGCAGGACGAGCGCTACCGCGACTATTGGCAGACGTATCTGCGCATGACCGAGCGCAAGGGCGTCACGCAGCAGCTCGCCAAGATAGAGATGCGCCGCCGCCTGACGCTGATCGGCTCCATGCTGCTGCACAAGGGCGAGGTCGACGGCCTGCTGTGCGGCACCTGGGGCACGACGGCCACCCACCTGCACTACATCGACCAGGTCATCGGCAAGCGCGCCGGCGTCAAGAACTACGCCTGCATGAACGGCCTGATCCTGCCGGGCCGCCAGGTCATGCTGGTCGACACCCACGTCAACTACGACCCGACCGCCGAGCAACTGGCCGAGATCACCATCATGGCCGCGCAGGAAATGTGCCGCTTCGGCCTGAGCCCGAAGGCGGCGCTGCTGTCGCACAGCAACTTCGGCACCAGCGACAAGCCGTCGGCCGTCAAGATGCGCGACACGCTGGCGCTGCTGAACCAGTTGGCGCCCTGGCTGGAAGTCGACGGCGAGATGCATGGCGACACCGCGCTGGACGCCGGCTACCGCAAGCAGCTCATGCCGCACAGCCCGCTGACCGGTGAGGCCAACCTGCTGGTGCTGCCCAACATCGACGCCGCCAACATCTCCTACAACCTGCTCAAGACCACGGCCGGCGGCGGCATTGCCATCGGCCCGGTGCTGCTGGGCGCGGCCAAGCCGGTGCACGTGCTGACGCCGTCGGCTACCGTGCGCCGCATCGTCAACATGACGGCGCTGACCGTCGCCGACGCCAACGCCGCCCGCAGCTGAGCGGTGCCGCGGTACGGGGGGAGTACGGCCGGGACGGCCCGGACTCCCCCAATTGACAGAAGTTTTCACGGCCGATTTCGCGTTACCGGCTCGTCAAAAACCCAGGAAAAACAGGGACTTGGCGCAGTGTGAGCGCAGGCTCACATGCCCTAATTCCAGACTCCGGCCGCGGGGTCTGGCTTGAGCTTTTGGGGTCGCTTCGGTACCATAACGGTTTTCGGAACAGGGTAAACCCGTGTTTTTGCTCTCGTGGTTGGCGCGCTCTGGCGCCTCGGCGGTCGCCACCGCCGTGCTGCTTTCCGGCCTGGCCGGGGGTGCTCAAGCCAAGGAAGCCCGTCCCACCGCTACGCCCGCTCTGGCTGAAATTTCGCTGAGCGAGCTGCCCGTCCAGGCCCAGGAAACCCACCGGCTCATCCACGCCGGCGGACCGTTTCCTTACGACAAGGATGGCGTGGTGTTCGGCAATCGCGAACGTTTGCTGCCCATCAAGGCACGCGGCTTCTATCGCGAATACACGGTCAAGACCCCTGGCGCGCGCAACCGGGGCGCCCGCCGCCTCATCTGTGGCGGCACGCCCCCCACCGCGCCGGAGGTCTGCTACTACACCGGCGATCACTATGCCAGCTTCAAGCGCATCCGCGATTGAGCGGCGCGGTGAAGGTCGGGCGAAAACGAGTTTTGGCAGTTTTGTGACTTGAAAGGAGGAACGCGACCATGCTTTTGCAGACCGTCCGTCCCAATATCGTGCAGGCCATACGGGCCTACCGGGTCGAGGACTTGATGCAGGCCGCTCAAGAGGCGGGCCAGCATTTCCTTTACGCCAACCTGTCGGAGGCGCAGTCCAAGCAGGACGTGCTCGACGGCATCGCGCAGGCCTTCCTCTTTCCCGCTCATTTCGGCAAGAACCTGGACGCCCTGCATGACTGCATGACCGACCTCGTCCACAAGTCGGGCAGCCAGCCGGGCTTCGTCGTGGTCCTGGAGCAGTTGCCCGACAACGTGCGCTTCGACCGCGAGGCCCGTGAGCAGTTGCTGGACGTCTTCCGCGACACGGCCGACTACTGGGCCGACAGGAAGATTCCCTTCCGGTGTTTCTATTCTTTTCAGTAGCCCGCTCCCAAGAAAACGGGTCATGGGAGCGGGCTGCTGAGGTGGCCCCGGTGATTGAGAAGCCTGCGCCGAAAAGCGCGAAGTCGACAATTGGCAACCCCAACTTCGGCATGAACATGCCGATGATGTGCAGTGCCTTCGACACGTCGATGTGGCTGAGCGCTGCCTGAGTGCACGCTTGTCACGTTCGGCGGCTTGATGCGCTGAACCTTCGACAAAATGAAACGGGACCCGCGGGTCCCGTTTTTCATGGCTGCGCCGCGACTTCCAGCGCCAGCGCGACGAACTCGTCGACCGGCACCTCCTCGGCCCGGCGCTGCAGGTCGAAGTGGCCGGCGTAGCCACGCTCGGTCAGCCATTTGCCGAGACTGTGGCGCAGCAGCTTGCGGCGCTGCGAGAAGGCGCTGGCGACCAGTTCGCCCAGCAGCTTCGGGTCCAGCGCGGGCGGAGTCTTGAGCGGCAGCATGCGCACGATGGCCGAGTCCACGCGCGGCGGCGGGTCGAAGGCCTCGGGCGGCACGTCCAGCACCGACTCGATGTCGTAGCGCCACTGCAGCATCACCGACAGCCGGCCGTAGTCCTTGCCACCCGGCCCGGCGGCCATGCGGTCGACAACTTCCTTCTGCAGCATGAAGTGCTGGTCGACGACGTCGTCCACCGCGTCCAGCAGGTGGAACAGGATGGGCGTCGAGATGTTGTACGGCAGGTTGCCGACAACGCGCAGCCTGGCGCCCTTCGTGGCCGCCAGTTCACGGAAATCGACCTTGAGCACATCGCTCTCGATGACCTCGACGTCATCACGCTTCCTCAACCGCGCAGCGAGGTCGCGGTCCAGCTCGATGACGGTCAGCGGCTTGTGCCGCTCCAGCAGCGGCAGTGTCATCGCACCCAAGCCCGGGCCGATCTCGACGAGGGTCTCGCCGGGCTGCGGGTCGATGAGGTCGACGATGGCCTCGATCAGCGCCTTGTCGGTCAGGAAGTGCTGGCCGAAACGCTTGCGCGGGATGTGCGCGCCGCTCAGTCGAGCCATTCCCGGACTTCGACAAACGCCTTGGCGCGCAGTTCCTTGACCCACTCCTTGTAGGCCTCGTCGTACTTCTGCTCACGCAGCGCATTGCGGGCCTGCTCGCGCAGGACCTTGGGCTCGACCTCGACGGTGCGGCGCCCCAGCACCTGGATCAGGTGGACGCCGTAGCGCGAGGGCACCGGGTTGGAGATGCCATTGATGGCCAGCGCATTCATGGCTTCCTCGAACTCGGGCACGAAGCCGCCGGCACCCATCCAGCCGAGGTCACCCCCAGCCTCGGCGCTGCCGTCCTCGGAGTTGGCCTTGGCGAGGTCCTCGAACTTGGCCTGGCCGGACTCGATCTGGCGCTTCATCTCGGCCAGCCGGCGCGCGGCGACTTCGGCCGTCAACTGCTGCGAGGGGCGCAGCAGGATGTGGCGGGCATGGGTCTGCAGGCTCTGCGTCATGGCCGCGGCGCCCTGGCGCTCGACGACTTTGAGGATGTGGAAGCCGGCGCCGCTGCGCAGCAGCTCGGGCGCGACCTGGCCCGTCTTCAGGCCCTTGACGGCGTTGACGAAGATGTCCGGCAGCCGGTCGGCCGGGCGCATGCCGATCTCGCCGCCCTTGGCCTTGTTGCCGTCCTCGGAGACCTCGCGGGCGACGGCGGCAAAGTCCTCGCCGCCCTTGATGCGGGCCAGCGCGGCCTCGGCGCGGGCGCGGCGCTCGGCGACGACACTCTCGGCCGCCCCCTCCGGCACACTCACCAGCACCTGGGCCAGGTTGATCTGGCCGCTCTGCTCCAGCGTGGCGCGCTTCTTGTCGAGCCAGGCATCGATCTCGGCGTCGGTGACCTTGATGCGGCCCTGCACCTCGCGGTCGCGCACACGCTCGGTCATCATCTGATCGCGCAGGTTCTCGCGGAAGCTCTTGTAGTCGGTGCCGTCCTGCTTGAGCCGCTCGCGCAGTTGCGCCATGGTCAGCTTGTTCTGCGCCGCGACGTTGGCGACGACACGGTCCAGCTCCGCCTCGTCGATCCGGCTGCCGTTCTCGCGGGCGTAGGTCACGAGCACGCGGTCCTCGATCAGCGCCTCCAGCGCCTGCTTGCGCAGGCCTGCCGTCTCGGGCATGACCTCGCCCTTCTGGCGGGCCTCGGCGCGCAGCCGCTCGGTGCGCTGGATGACCTCGCTGGCAGCGACGACGTCCTGGTTGACCACGGCAGCGATGTAGTCCCCCGGCTGCAGCGTGGGCGCGGTCTGGGCCGAGGCGGAAAGGGCGGCCAGGGCCAGCGTCACTGCGAGGAATGGGGGAGCAAGGCGATGGATCATGGTAGGAAGTCTGAACTCGGCGAGCGGTCGGAGCTCAGCCTGCGGTAACCGGGCACATTGTCCTTCAAGACCTTCAGCGCGTTCGAACCGAGCTGGCTGAGGCCCACCAGCTCAAGCTGCAACATCATGCGCGTGTTGGTTTCGGCACGGCCGGTGGACAGCCGCTCCAGGCCGAAGCGCAGCACCCAGCACCCCGCGTCGTACTCGAAACCGGCGACCGAGTCGGTCAGCCGCTTGTCGCGCAGCGAGTACTGCACGCGGCCGGCGCTGTACCAGGCACCGCCGCAGCTGCTGCCGGCGTTGGCGCCGCGCTGCGTGATCGGCTGGCCGTAGATGGGCCACTGCCAGGCCACTTCGACCTGCTCGCTCTGCGCCCGCGCGTAGCGGTAGGCGACACTGACGGTCTTGAACGCGCCAGGCGAGTAGCGCGCCCGCAGCACGGAGCGCACCGAGCGGTTGGTTTCGGGGTTGAACTCCAGCGTGCTGTCGGCCCACCACTTCTCGTCCAGGTGGGCGGCCGCCGCCAGCAGCAGGTCGGAAAAGCGCTGCGTGACCGGTTGACCGTCCGGCGTGACGAACTGGTCGCGGAACAGGAAGCGCTGCACGGCGCCCAGGCGCAGGATCTCCTCGCCCTGCGCCGTGCTGACCCAGCGGCTGGTGGCGCCGACGCTCAGCGCGTGCAGGTCCGACACCCGGTCCACACCCGAGAACTGGTTGTCGGTGTAGATGGAGTCGAAGTTGAAATCCTTGGCCGCCGCGTCGAAGTTGGGCAGCGTGCTCTGGTCGCGGTAGGGCGTGTTCACGTAGAACAGCCGAGGCTCCAGGCTCTGGCGCATGTCGCGGCCGAACAGTGTCGTGTCGCGCTCGAAGACCCAGCCGTGATCGATGCTCAGCGTCGGGATGACGCGGCTGGCCCGGCTGCGCCCGTCGTCCAGCGGCTTGTCCAGGTCGTAGGCGGCGGCGTTGAACGAAATGCGCGGAATGAACCACCATGCCTCGCCGCCCAACGGCGCCGCGATGTGGCCCAGCGCATGCACGCGCTGGCCGCCGGGCGCCTGGGCCGGGCGGGCGGAGCCGGGCAGGTCGAAGCGGTTGTATTCCAACTCCAGGCCGCCCTCCAGCCGCGCCTTGCGGCCCCAGGGGCGGAAGCTGTCCAGCACGGCCTCGTCGGCCGCCGTCGTCACGCGGATGCCCACCTGCGGGCTGCGCTGGTAGGGCGAATCGAACTGGGCCAGTGCATCGGTGCCCTGCAGCGTCTGCCACTGCTGCACGCGGGCGTAGGTGTCGATGACACCCCAGGACAGCTCGCGGTGGCGGTTCATCGCGAAGTCGCTGGCCATCAGGCGCGGCGTCTGGCTCTCGACGCGGCGCGACAAGTCCTTCCAGTAGTCGTCGTCGGAGACGCGCTCGCTCTTGAGCTTGTAGCGCCAGTCGCCCAGCTTGCCGTCGTTGTTGAGCTTCAGGCTCCAGCGCGACCGACCGAGCAGGCGGTCGCTGGGCAGCAGGTCGATGTTGATGCGACCGGCGTGGTCGGGCTCCAGGTAGCGGACCTCGCTGTCCACGCCCACGCCGCGCTTGGTCATGACGAACGGCGTCACCGTCACGTCGCGCTGCGGCGCGATGTTCCAGTAGTAGGGCACGCCCAGTTCGAGGCCGCTGCGGTTGTCCAGGAAGATGTTGGGCGGCAGCCAGCCAGACTTGCGCTCCGAGCTGAGCGGGAAGCTCATGGACGGCGCCGCCAGGATGGGCACGCCCAGGAAGCGCAGCACCGCGCCGTCGGCCTCGCCTTCGTTGGCTGCCAGGTCCAGGCGCAGGTTCCTGGCGGTGATCTGCCAGGCCGGCTCCTGGTTGTCGACGATGGGACAGCTGCTGTAGCTGCCCTGCGTGGCGGTGAGGTGCTCGCTGTCCTGGAACTTGACGACCTGCGCCTTGCCAGCGCCACCGGTGGCCTTCAGGAAGAAGCTGGGCGTGAGGAACTCGCCCTCGAAGCGGCTCACGTACATCCGCAGCAGCGGGCCCGTGAAGACATTGCCGTTCTGGTCGATGCGCACCTGCCCCTCGGCCGTGGCGAGGTCGTCGACGACGCGGTAACTCAGCTTGTCGGACGTCAACACCAGCTCGCCGTAGCGCAGCTCGGCGCCTCCGGTGGCATCGGCCTGCTGCTCGGCCTGGGCAGAGATCTTGCCGGCGCTGATGACCAGGGCCGGCTTGACGCCGCCGGACCGGGCCGGCGAACTCAGCACGCGGCTGCTGCGCAGCGGCAGGCCCTCGTCGGCCTCGGACGGCAGCGCCGACGCCTGACCCCAGGCGCACAGGGCCAGGGCGATCAGCGTGGGCAGCGGAGCAGGTTGGGGAGTGCGGAACGGGCGCGGCACGGGCGGCAGGGGCGCGAAGTCGGGAGAGGTCGCCGGGGCCGGCTTCTTAGAATTTCATTATCCACGAGGGCCCCTCCTCCATCTTCTCCGTCTGCTCCATGACAACAACCCACGACGACGCGGCCGAGGCCGACCGCCTGATGCGCGCGGCCTGCGCCGCCCTGCGCGACCAGCCCCCGGCCCTGCAGCCCCCCGACCCGGCCGCGCTCGCCGCGGGTCTGGCGCGCATCGGCGACGACAAGCTCGACATCGTGCGCCAGCGCCTCGTCGATGACGCACCCGAGGGCTCGCCGACCGACGCCATTGCCGCACTGCTGCGCCCGCCCGGCCAGTCCTGGGACGAGCAGCAGGAGATCGACTGGGCCGTGCGCCACTGGGAAGCCAGCCGCGCCGCCGGCCTGCTCGATGAGGACCTGGCCGCCGATTTCGGCGAGTACTGGCGCCGGCTGGAATGGAGCGCGATGCGCCAGCACCTGGTGCTGCTGGGCCAGGGGCACGCCGACGAGCGGCGGCTGCTGGCCTACATCGTCAAGACGGCCAGCCGCTACGTCGCCTTCGGGCCGCTCAAGCGCGCGATGGAGGCGCGCTTTCCGGAGTTCTTCGAACTCGGATTCAGTCTTCGCTGATCAGGGGCAGGTCGCGCAGCCGGCAGCCACCAGCCACGGGTCCTTGTCCTCGCCGCCGAAGATCTCCAGCAGGAAGTCCAGGAAGGCCCGCGTGCGCGCCGGCACGTATTTGCGTGTGGGCATGCCGGCCCACAACGTGGTGCCGAACAGGCTCCAGTGCGGCATGACGCGCTCCAGCGCCTGCTCCAGCAATGCGTCCTCGACAACGAAGCTCGGCAGGCCGGCGATGCCCAGGCCGTGCAGCGCGGCGGCGTAGTTGGTGTCCATGTGCGTCGTCGCCAGCGCCGCGCGGTGCGGCGACATGGGCAGCGTGATCTCCTCGCTGCCGTCGCCGCGCTGCAACGTCAGGCCGCGCATCATGGCGGGCGTCGGTGGCACCAGCGCGTCGTGCTCCTTCAGCTCCCTGGGGTGCTGCGGCCGCCCGCGCTGGTCGAGGTACTCGGGCGACGCGCACAGGATGAACTCGCTGCGCGCCAGCCGCCGGGCGATGAACTCGCCGTCCGGCGCCTCGCGGGTCAGGAAGATGGTCAGGTCGTAGCTGTCGTCCACCGTCTCGACGGGCCCCGGCGACGTGATCTCCAGCGTCACCAGCGGGTAGTCGCGGTGGAAGCTCGGCAGGTGCTTGGCGAGCTGGTGCACGGCGATGGCCGGCGGGCACAGCACGCGCAGCAGGCCGCGCACCTCCTGAGTGGCCGACGCTGCCAGCGCCGCCGCCTCGTCCACGTCCGCCAGGATGCGCCGGGCGCGCTCCAGGTAGGCCTCGCCGATCTCGGTCAGCGCCAGGCGGCGCGTCGTGCGGTTCAGCAGCCGCGTGCCGAGGTGCTCCTCCAGCTCCGCCACCAGCCGCGTGACGACGGCCGGCGCCAGATCCAGCGCCCGCGCCGCAGCCGCGAAGCTGCCCTCGTCGATGACGCGGACGAAAACCTTGATGGCGCGGAGCTGATCCATTCGTCCTCTGTTTCTCTAGGGGTGCGCAGCCATCACCTGAGCAACGGCGGCGGTCAGCCGCTTGCCGTAGGGCACATGCAGGAACTCGTTGGGACCATGCGCATTGCTCTTGGGCCCCAGCACGCCGCAGACCATCATCTGCGCCTGCGGGAAACCCTTCTGCAGCATGCTCATCAGCGGGATGGTGCCGCCCTGGCCGATGTAGCCCACCGGTGCGCCGAAGTGGGTCTGGCTGGCGTCGTTCAGCGCCTGGCTGAGCCAGGGCGACAGCTCCGGCGTGTTCCAGCCGGTGGCGCCGTAGGCACCGGCGCGGCCGTCGGGCGTGAACGTGACCTTGGCGTTGTAAGGCGCGTTGTCCTCCAGCAGGGCCTTGAGCTTGAGGGCGGCCTCGTTGCCGTCCACCAGCGGTGGCAGGCGCAGCGACAGCTTGAAGGCCGTGTAAGGCCGCAGCACGTTGCCGGCGTTCTTCAGCTCGGGGAAGCCGTCGGCGCCGACGACCGACAGCGTCGGGCGCCAGGTGCGGTTCAGCAGCACCTCGACCGGGTCGGTCGTCACCGGCAGCACCGGGCCGCCGTCCGCGCCGCAGGCCCAGGGCAGGCGCTTGTAGACCTCTTCCTTCAGGATGGCCGCGGTCGCCTGCGCCTGTTCCAGCCGGGCACCCGGGATCTCGCAGTGGAAGCTCTCCGGCAGCAGGCGGCCGGTCTTGCTGTCCTCCAGGCGGTCCAGCACCTGGCGCAGGATGCGGAAGCTCGACGGCACGACGCCCGAGCCGTCGCCGCTGTGGATGCCTTCGGTCAGCACTTCCACCTTCAGCACGCCCGACACCATGCCGCGCAGCGACGTGGTGAGCCACAGCTGCTCGTAGTTGCCGGCGCCGGAGTCCAGGCAGACCACCAGCGACACATTGCCCAGCCGGGGCTTCAGCACATCCAGGTAGGCGGGCAGGTCGAAGGAGCCGCTCTCCTCGCAGGTCTCGATCAGGCCGACGCAGCGCGGGCGCGGAATGCCCTGCTTGTCCAGCGCCATGATGGCCGTCAGCGACGCGTAGATCGCGTAGCCGTCGTCGGCACCGCCGCGGCCGTAGAGCAGGCCGTTCTCGTACTTGGGCGTCCACGGCCCCAGGTCGCTGCGCCAGCCGCTGAACTCGGGCTGCTTGTCCAGGTGGCCGTAAAGGACGACGGTGTCGTCGCTACCGGCCTTGGTGCCCGGCACCTCGAAGAAGATCACCGGCGTGCGGCCGGGGATGCGAATGACTTCGAGCTTGAGCCCCGCGACCTTCTGGTTCTCCACCCAGGCGGCGGCCTGCGTCAGCACCTTGTCGATGTGGCCGTTCGCTGCCCAGTCGGCGTCGAACATCGGGCTCTTGGCCGGGATGGCGATGTAGTCGGTCAGCGCGGGGACGATTTCCTCGTCCCAGACGCGCGCGGCGAACTCGCCCAGGGCGGTGGCCTCGTCGGCCTGCAGGGGCAGTTGGGGGTCTCGTGCGTTCATGGCGTACTCCTTGGCGCTTGTGGCGCAGCCGGGCAGTTTAGGCGCTCGGATAATGATTTGTTGCCCGCCCCGCCATGCGCCTGACCCGCCTCTTCCTGCTCACCACCGGGCTGCTGCTCAGCCTGGTGACGGCGCTGCTGTTGCATTCGAGCTGGGCCGACTGGCGCCATGTCGACGCGTCCGAGCTCGGCCTCGCGGCCATGCAGCGAGCCTATCTGGCCATGAAGGTCGCCGAAACCGCCTCGGCCGAGCGCGGCCCGGCCATCCCGGTGCTCAACGACACCGAGCCACCGGACCCGGCCAAGCGTGCCCGCCTGACGGACTTCCGCCACGCGACCGACACCGCGCTGGACCAGGCGCTCGCCGCCGTGGCCGGGCTCGCCGACCCGGCCTCGGTGTCCGCCCGTGCCCAGCTGGAGCAGGCCCGCACCGAGCTCGCGCGGGCGCGGGTTGAGGTCGACCGAGTGGCGGCCCTGCCGCATGCCGAGCGCAGCGCGCCAGGCCGGCGCCTCACCCGGGCACCGATCGACCAGATGTTCGCGGTCATCGACACGGTGCTCGGAGCCGTGACGACGCAGTCCGCCGCCGCCGAGGCCGTCTATCCCGAGCTGGCCATGCCCCTGGTCGGTGCGCGCTACGCCGCCGAGCTGCGCGAGTACGCCGGTCGGCTCGGCTCGCAGTTCACCACCCCGCTGGCCACTCAGCTGCCGCTGGAACGGGGCGACGAGCGCGAGATCGCGGTACTGACGGGCCGCATCGAGCAACTGCGCAAGCTCATCAGCCTGCAGGCCCGCGTCAGCCGCGCGAGCGCCCCGCTGCAGGCCGCCATCGCCACCATGGAAGCCCGCTACTTCGGGGTCGGCCTGCCCCTCGTGCGCGAGCTGACCGAGCGAGGCCAGTCCGGCCAGCCCTACGGCCTCGACTCGGCGGCCTTCGTCGGGCGCTACGTGCCGCCGATGAAGAGCATCGTCGAGCTGCGCGACACCCTGTTCGCCGCCGCCCGCGACGATGCCACCGCCCGCGTCGCCGCGGTGCGCCGTGACATGGCGATCAACGCCACCCTGGGCCTGGCGGTGCTGTGTATCGAGCTGACCGTCTTCCTGCTGATCCGGCACCGGGTGCTGCTGCCGCTGCTCCGGGGCACCCGGGGCATGAACGCCATCATGGACGGCCGCGACCTGCCCAGCGACCACCTGCCACCGGTCACGCGGGAGGACGAGATCGGCGACATGCAGCGCGCCGTCGCCGCCCTGCGCGACGCCACGCTGCGCCGACGCGCGCTCGAGGCCGAGCGCGAGCAGCTCATCGGCCAGCTGCGCGTGGCCAGCGACACCGATTTCCTGACCGGCCTGCCCAACCGCCGGGCCTTTGCCGAGCAGGCCGCGCGGCTGCTCGCCCAGGGGCGCCGCCACGGCTGGCCCCTGGCCCTGCTGGTGTTCGACCTGGACCATTTCAAGCGCATCAACGACCAGCACGGCCACCCGGCCGGCGACGCGGTGCTGCGCGCAGTCGCCGAACTCGCCCGGTGCCAGGTGCGCCAGGGCGAGCTGCTGGCCCGGTATGGCGGGGAGGAATTCATCATCCTGGCCATCGACTGCCGCCCCGCCGAGGCCGCCCTGCTGGCCGAGCGACTGCGCGAGGCCCTGGCCGACAACCCCGTCGTGCTGCCCGGCGACGTCCGCCTGCAGGTGACCGCCAGCTTCGGCCTGGCCTGCACCGAGGCGCGCGCGCTGCTCGACCTGGACAGCCTCTACCGCGAGGCCGACCGAGCGCTCTACCGCGCCAAGGCCGAGGGCCGCAATCGCGTCTGCCGCAGCGAGCCGGCAGCGCGGCTCGACGCCGGCTGATGTCACGAGGCGCTGGCAGGATCGGGGAAAACGACGGCCCGGTCCGCCGAGACCTGCACTTAGGCTCGACGCCATGCGCTCCCTCCTGCTGCTCCTTGCCATCTTGCTGCTGGCTGGCTGTGCGTCCGGCCCCAAGTTCACCGTGGACGATGGCCGCAAGGTCGACGAGAACCTGCTCGCCGGCATGCGGGCCTACGGTGCGGGCGAGCGGCTCATCCGCCCGGCCATCGCGCGCAGCGCGGCGCTGCAGGACAAGGACTGCGACAAGCAGTGGGAGCTGCCCTTCGCCGTCGCCACCAGCGAGGGCTGGAGCGACAACGACCGCGTCGCCTGGGCGCGCGCGCTGCAGGTGGACGAGCGGCTGACCGTCATCGCCGTCACGCAGGACTCGCCGCTGCCGGTCGGCACGCGCATCAACAACATCGCCGGCCGGCCCAGCAACGACGGCGAGACGCTGCTGGAGTGGCTGGCCGAGGTACGCGACAACGGCAAGCCGTTCAACGTCGGCACCGCGGCGGGCAAGACCGTGCTCGTCAAGCCCTTCGAGGTCTGCCGCGGCTACACGCGCTTTGCGCCGCCCAACACGCCGCAGATGCAGGACTACCACTGGCTGCTGAGCCTGCACCCGTTGGAGGTGACCCAGGCCGAGCCGACGCCGGACGAGGCGCTGTGGATGGTGCTGTGGACGCAGGGCCTGTCCGAGGAGGGCGGCGCGCGCATGAAGACCTATCACTACGCCGTCAAGATCGCCGGCACCCTCTACAACCTGGCCACGCTGGCCTCGGGCGTGAAGGCGGCGGCGCTGGCGGCCGACGCGGCCATCAGCGCGGCCAAGAGCGCCGCCGCCAACGTGGCCAGCGACGTGCTCAAGCAGCAGCTCATCGACCAGGGCAAGGCACTGGCGGTGCAGCACATACGCGACGGCCTGGTCGACGCCGCACAGAACCTCAGCCGCCAGCAGGTCGTCAACGTCATGCAGGCCGCTGCCGCCAACCGCGGCTCGCTGTCGGGTATCTCGCGCATCGCCGCCACCGCCTTCGAACGGGCCGACGCCTGGGCCTTCACGCGCATGGCCGCCCTGGGCGCACCGCCGCTGGCCGGCTTCACGCTGCATCAGAAGCTCGTCGAACGCGGGCTGGCGCAGAACGCGATGCTGTTCGACGCTGATCGCCTGGCCGCGCTCAACAAGGTGGCCGCCGCGCGCGGCTTCGAGGGCGAGATCACGGCCATCCTCGGCGGCTTCCGCCCCGATGCGCTGGTGGCCGAGATCGGCGCCATGCCGCTCGCCTCCGCACAGACCAGCTTCTCCTTCGAGAGCCCCGACGACCCCGGCGCCGGTCGCTTCTCGCGCGGCCTCGTCGACGCGATGCTTGAAATGCCCGCTGAAACCGGCGCCCGCAAGAAATGAGATCCGCCCTGCTTCTCTGCCTGGCGCTGCTGGCAGCCGTCGCCCGCGCGCAGACGCCGCCCGAGCCCGCAGCCTCGGCCCCTGTCCTGGCAGCGTCCGCGCCCGATGCCGGCGCCGCCGCCCCCGAAACCGCAGCCTCCGCGCCCGAACCTGCGCCAGCCCCACCTCCACCCAGCTGCTCGCAGCTGACCAGCCGCGCGCTGTCGTACGACCTGAAGGCGGCCACGGCGCAGGCGCAGAACCAGCCGCTGCAGGTCCAGGTCAAGTTCTACGACGAGGCCGTGGCCCAGTGGGGCGCGGCCATCGCCACCTGCGACGGCCGCGCCCGCGAGCGCGCCCAGCGCAACCTCGCCGACAGCCAGAAGGCCCACGACGCGCTGGCCGAGAAGCTGCAGGCCGGCAGCCAGTGCGAGAGCGCCCACCACGACGCCGGCGCGCTGCAGGACCTGGCACGCACCGCCTTCAGCGAGCGGCGTTTCTCCGACGCCGCCAGCCTCTACCGCAAGGCCGAGGGCATGTGGGATCTCGCCGTGGACCAGTGCAGCGGCAGCCAGCAGCTGACCGCCCAGCGCCGCCGCGAGCAAAGCGAGATCGACGGCTACAACGCCGAGTTCTGCGCCCCGCCCTTCGAGCAGGCCCGCGAGTTCTCCACCAAGCTGCGCAACGGCGGCGCCGCGCTGCCGCTGGCCGAGCGCCAGACGCAGAGCCAGATCGGCGAGACGCTGTGGCGCAACACGGCTGCGCAGTGCAAGGGCAGCGCGCAGGAGCTGGCGCTCAACAACGCCCAGGCGCTGGCGCGCGAGCGCGGCACGCCGTGGGTCGCCACCGCGCTGCCCGGCGCGCCGCCGCCCACCGCCATGGCCGCGGCCCCCAAGCCGGCGCCCACACCGGGCAAGCCCGCCACCACCGCGGCGCCGGCAGCAGCTGCCGCGGCAACGGCCGCCGCCGCGCCGATGCGCCAGGCCGCCACCGCGCCCGTCGTGCCGCTGCCCAAGCCCGCCGCGCCGGCGCCCACGCTGCCCGCCACGACCACTGCGGCCGCGCCGGCTGCAGAGCCCAAGCTGTTCGACCGCGTTGCCGGCGACACGCATTACGTCGGCCAGTTCGTGCGCAACGACGACGACACCGTCTCCGGCACCGGCCGCGTCGAGTGGAAGAACGGCGACCTCTACGAAGGCCCGCTGAATCACAGCCGCCGCGAAGGTGTCGGCGAGATCCGCTGGGCCACCGGCCAGCGCTACAAGGGCGAGTGGGTCGACGACCGTGCCACCGGCAAGGGACTGATGATGTTCGCCAACGGCAACCAGTTCGACGGCACGCTGGTGGACGGCCAGCCCGAAGGCCAGGGCAAGCTGACCTACGCGTCGGGCGACGTCTACACCGGCCAGATCCACAACGGCCTGCCGCACGGCAAGGGCAGCTACGTCTGGATGAGCGGCCAGCGCTACGAAGGCGACTGGGTCAACGACAAGCCGCAGGGCATGGGCAAGATGCGCTTCTCCAACGGCAACCAGTACGAGGGCCAGCTCGCCGCTGGCCTGCCGCAGGGCAAGGGCCGCATGGTCTTCCCCAGCGGCGACGTCTACGAAGGCGAGTTCGACGCCGGCAAGGCCAACGGCCAGGGCAAGTACGCCTGGCAGACCGGCGAGCGCTACGAAGGCGCCTGGGCCCGCGGCCTCAAGCACGGCCAGGGCATCTTCTACTGGCCCAGCGGCGACCGCTGGGAAGGTGTGTTCAAGGACGACGAGCGCACCGACGACGGGCTCACGATCCGCAAGGGCGGCTAGGACCCGCTCGCGGCGCGGAAGTAGCCGTCCACGCCGGTCAGCATTTCTTCGGTCACCTGGCTCCAGTAGTGGAAGGTGTGGGCGCCCGCGTCCTCGCGGTAGTCGGGTGGCGTGCCCTGCTCGCGCAGCAGCGCCAGCAGCGCGCGGTTGCCGGGCAGCAGCGAGTCCTCGGTGCCGCAGCGCATCACCAGCTGCACCGGCAGCCTGCCTGCGGCCCGGACCTCGTCCAGCAGCTCGTCCGGATACCAGCCGGCCAGCGCGTAGGCATAGCCCCAGCGTGCCGGCGCCGCGACGGGCAGCCGCACCGCGCCCAGGCCACCCAGCGACATGCCGGCGATGGCCGACCGCGCGCGGGTCGGCGCGAGGCCGTAGCGCGCCTTCAGCCAGGCCGGCAGCTCGTCCACGATGAAGTCCCGGGCGGGCCCGTCGTAGCGCCGGCCGTTGCTGCTGGGCATGACGATGACGAAGGGTTTCACGCGGCCGGCGGCGATGAGGCGGTCCGCGTAGCGCTCGATGTGGCCGGTGCGAAACCACTGGTCGGCGTCCATGCCGCCGCCGTGCAACAGCCACAGCACAGGCAGGTCCTGGCCCGCCTGGAAGCCGGGTGGGAGGTAGACGTTGACCTTGACCGGCTGCCCGCCGAACGCCGCCGACGGCAGCTGGTGTGTCTCGACGTGGCCGCGCTGAGCCGGCGCCGGCGGCGTCCACGGCCCGGTGCCGACGAAGACGAAGGAATGCTGGCCGCCCTGGCCGTCGGCATCGTGGTCGGGCGTGGCCGGATCGTGGACCCAGCGGCCATCGACGACGAACTTGTAGAGCCACTGGCCGGGCGCCAGGTCCAGCTGCACGCGCCAGACACCGTCGGCGCCGCGCGCCAGTGGTTTCTTTCCGGCGTCCCAGTCCGTCATCTCGCCGGCCAGGAAGACCTCGCGTGCCTGCGGGGCCGCGAGCGTGAACGTGACCGGGTCGGCCTGGGCCGCCACGGCGGCCAGCCAGACAGCGGCACAAAGAAGGAACCTGGCTTTCATTCGGCTTGCAGCGTCGGGTTGCGGGACTCGCGAGCGTGCCACAGCAGGCCACACTGGCGCCCAATCCCACCCCCCGCACATCATGGACCTCGACCCCAAGGACGTCATCGACCGCGCCGCCGACGCCGGCAAGGAAGCCAGCGCCGCGCGACTCAACGCTGCCGTCGCCGTGACGGTCGCCATCCTCGCCACCTTCATGGGCATCTGCAAGGTCAAGGACGACAACATCGTCCAGGCCATGCAGCAGGCGCAGGCCGACAAGCTGGACCACTGGGCCTACTACCAGTCGCGCACGCTGCGCACCGACGTGGCCGAGGCCACCGCCACGCAGCTGGAGCTGGCCAAGGCTGGCGCCTCGGCTGTGCAGGCGCCGGCCTACGACCAGGCCATCGCCAGCTACCGCGCCAAGGCCGCGGAGCAGGCCAGGAAGCGCGACGAACTCAAGGCCCAGGCCGAGGCCGACCAGCAGACCTACGACTCGCTGAACTACCGCGACGACCAGTTCGACCTGTCCGACGCGCTGCTCGCCATCGCCATCGCGCTGCTGGCCGTCACGGCGCTCACCAAGCTGTGGCCGCTGTTCTTCGCGGCGCTGGTGCCGACCTTCTTCGGCGTGCTGATGGGCGTCGCCGGCCTGGCCGCGCTGCACATCCACCCGGATGCGCTGGTGAAGCTGTTGTCCTAGTCTCGCTGCCCCAGCGTCAGCGAGGGATTCAACCGCAGCGCCGCGGAGGCCGAGGCGTCGACGACAGCCGACGGCATGTACAGGATGCGTCCACGCCCCTGGGGATTGGGTGAGCGGCTGCCCGCCTCGACCACCAGGACGTCGGCGCGGTTGTCATAGGTGATGGTCGACCCGGTTGCTTCCATGCGACCACGGGCGCCTTCAACGCGCATGTAGGCCTTGCCAAGCAAGTGCACCGTGGCGGCGCGGGCGTCGTAGTCCAGCTGGTCCGCCGAACCGTCGACCGCCGCGCCCGGCGCATCGCGCCCCTGGCGGAAGGAAGCCTGCCGGGACGGCCTACCGCTCGCAAACGCTCGATAGAAGCCGTCGGGTGTCTCGCGGAGGTCAGCTCGCTCGGCGCGCAGCAGCGTGGAGCCCTGCGACAGCACCACATCGCCGACGATCTCCGTGCGTCCTTTGGCAAGGTCGCTGAGGCCACGGTCGTCAAAGCTCAGGCTGACCGACCGGGTGCTGTCAGCCCTGTCCGCCAGCGCCGGCCCTGCACCCAAGGCAGCACACAGCGCACACACGACGAACTTCGGCGAAGACGGGCGGAAGCGGCGGCGCATGGGCAGGGCTTTCAACGTTAAGACCGGACGCCGACTGTAGAGGCTTGCAGCGCCTCGCGCCGGGATGGGTATCCTGCCGCCCCATGTACGCGCCCTTCTTCGGCCTCAGACAAGCGCCGTTCTCGATCGCGCCCGACCCGCGCTACCTGTTCATGAGCGAGCGCCACCGCGAGGCGCTGGCCCATCTGCTCTACGGGCTGGACGGTGGCGGCGGCTTCGTGCTGCTGACCGGCGAGATCGGGGCCGGCAAGACCACCGTCTGCCGCTGCTTCCTGGAACAGATCCCGGCGAACTGCAACGTCGCCTACATCTTCAACCCCAAGCTCACCGTCACCGAGCTGCTGCAGGCGATCTGCGACGAGTTCCACGTCCAGGTGCCCGCGGACGCGCTGACGGTGAAGGACTACGTCGACCCGCTGAACGCCTTCCTGCTGGCGCAGCACGCGGCCGGGCGCAACAACGTGCTCATCATCGACGAGGCCCAGAACCTCTCGGCCGACGTGCTGGAGCAGCTGCGCCTGCTGACCAACCTCGAGACCAGCGAGCGCAAGCTGCTGCAGGTGGTGCTGATCGGGCAGCCCGAGCTGCGCGGCATGCTGGCCCGGCCCGAGCTGGAGCAGCTGGCACAGCGCGTCATCGCGCGCTTCCACCTGGGCGCACTGTCCGAGGCCGAGACGGCGCAGTACATCCGCCACCGCCTGACCGTGGCCGGCCTCACCGGCGCGCTGCCCTTCGACCGCAAGGCGCTGCGCCTCATCCACCAGCTCACCCGCGGCGTGCCGCGCCGCATCAACCTGCTGTGCGACCGCGCGCTGCTGGGCGGCTATGCCGGCGGCCAGGCGCAGGTCACGCCGGCCATCGTGCGCCAGGCCGCGGCCGAGGTGTTCGACGCGCAGACCGCCACGCCCGCACGCAAGCGCCGGCGGCGGCCGGACCTGGTCGGCGTGGGCCTGGTGGCGCTCGCCGCGGCCGTGGCCGGCGCGGGGCTGACCTGGGGCTGGCAGCAGCAGTCGACATCGCAGGCCGCACGCGGCGGCAAGTCCGGCGAGGTGGCGATGGCCACCGCGGCGAGTGCCACATCCGCCCCCGCCGGCGCCGCGTCGGCCGCCCGGCCGGCCGCAAGCGCCGCATCGTCGCCAGCCCCGTCCGCCAGCAGCGCCGCGCCCGCGCCGCTGCGGCTGGCCGACTGGGCCCCGCGGGACGGCGACGCCTGGGCCGCGCTGGCCCAGCGCTGGGGCCTGCCACTGCCGGCCCAGGCCGACCCCTGCGGCACCGCGGCGCAGCACGGCCTGCAGTGCTACCGCAGCGCCAGCGGCAGCCTGTCGCTGATCCGCCTCATCGACCGCCCGGTGCTGCTGACGCTGCAACGCCCCGGCCAGCCGCCGGCCCTCGCCGCACTGGTGGGGCTGGACGGCCACCAGGCCACGTTGCTGGTGGACGGCACGCCGCGCCGCGTCGCGCTGGCCGAACTGGCCGGCGCCTGGCGCGGCGAGTTCACGACCTTCTGGCGCGTGCCGCCGGGCTATGTCGGCCGGGCCGGCAACGTCATGCCGCTGCGAGCCTGGCTGGCCGCCCAGCTGGCCCACGCGTCGGGCGCCGCAGCGCCGGCCAGCGCCGCGGCTTCCACGCCCCTCGGCTGGGCCGAGTTGAGCCGCCAGATCCAGGCCTTCCAGGCCAGCCAGGGCCTGCAGCCGGACGGCCGCATCGGCCCCGTCACGCTGATGCAGATCAACCGGGCCACCGGCGTGGCCGAACCGCGCCTGGACGCAGCCCGCTGACCCCAAGATTCGAGCGACCGAACGCCATGTCCTACATCCTCGATGCCCTGCGCCGGGCCGAAGCCGACCGCGAACGCGAGCGCGGCCAGGTGCCGGGCCTGCACACCCAGCCGCAGCCCACCGGCGGCGCCGCGCCGGCCACCGGGCGCAGCCGCTGGCTGCCCTGGGCCGGTGGCGGCCTGCTGGTGCTGGCCGGCGTGGGTGCGGGCAGCTGGTGGGCCGGCAGCGCGCATGACACCACGCCGCCGGTGCCCTCCATGCCGCAAGCCGCGTTGCCCGCGCCGATGCCGGTTGCCACGCCCGAGCCTGTCACGCCGCCGGTCGCCAGCGCGCCGATGCCACAGCCTGCGGCCTCAGGCTCGCCCTACCTGCCGCCCATGCCGCCACCGGTCGCGGTGGCCGCTGCACCCGCACCCGTCGCCGCCACCGTGCCGGCGGCGGCTCCCGCGCCGACCGCCGAAGCCCGCATCCCGGCGCTGGCCGAGCTGCCCGAGAGCACGCGCCGCGAACTGCCCCGACTGACGATCAGCGGCTCGGTCTATTCGGACGACCCGGCCAGCCGCTTCGTCATCGTCAACGGCGAGGTCGTGCGCGAGGGCGCGCGGCTGGGTGCCGACCTGTCGCTGGAGCAGATCCGCCAGCACGAGCTGGTGCTGCGCTTCAAGGGCCAGCGCTACCGGCAGCCGGTCTAGCCCATGCCGACCACGCCCGACGGCCAGGTCGCACGCATCGATCCCGAAGCGGTGTCGACTGACGACGAGTTGCCGGCGTTCATCGCTGCACCGAGGGACGCGCCCGCCTACTACGGCTTTCCGATGCTCGACGGGTCCGATAAGGACGGCTTTCGCTTCGGCGTCATCACGGACCCGCGCGGCAACGAGCCGAAGCGTTGGGGCGATGCGTATGTCGTGGCGCCGGATGGCTCACGGGCCGGCATCGTCTGGCAGGCCGGCGTAGGTGAAGCGACCGTGATCTGCCCGCCGGATCAACGCCGCTGGGGTGTGTACGGCTTCCACTTCCAGGCGCCGATCCAGTCGGACCGGGACCTCATCCGATGCCTTCACTCGGTGCTGCCGCAGTTGAAGGCGTTCTACGAAACCGCAGCTGCCAGTCGTCCCGGGACAACGCAGCCCGAGACGCCCGGCGAGACCTGACCCGCCATCACCACACCTTGCAATGCTGCCCCGCCGGCTTCACGAGCCGGGAGCCGGGCTTGCAAGCGAAGGCCTTCTCGAACTCCGGCATGTTGGCGACCACGCCGTTGATGCGCCACTCGGGCGGCGAGTGCGGGTCGATCTTGGCGTGCACACGCTGCGCCTCGGGGCGCGCGTCGGCGCATGCCCACTGCGCGAAGCCGACGAAGAAGCGCTGCTCGGGTGTCAGGCCGTCTTTCGACTCGCTCACCCTCCCCTGCATGTGAGCCTTCCAGGCCTCCCACGCGAGGATGAGGCCGCCCAGGTCGGCGAGGTCCTCGCCCAGCGTCAGCTTGGAATTGATCTTGATGTCGTCCACGACGGTGTAGGTCGCGTACTGGCCCACCACGCAGGCGGCGCGCTTCTCGAACTCGCGGCCGTCCTTCTTCGTCCACCAGTTCTTCAGGTTGCCCTGGGCGTCGAACTGGCGGCCTTCGTCGTCGAAGCCGTGCGTCAGCTCGTGGCCGATGGTGCCGCCGGTGTTGCCGTAGTTGGGCGCCTCGTCCATCTTCGGGTCGTACAGCGGAGCCTGCAGCACGCCGGCCGGGAAGTTGATGTCGTTCATCTGCGCGTCGTAGTAGGCGTTGACCGTCTGCGGCGTCATGTTCCATTCGCCGCGGTCCAGCGGCTGGCCGATCTTGGCCAGGCGGCGCCTGGCCTCGAACACGTTGCCGCGCACGACGTTGCCGAAGAAGTCGCCACGCTGCACGGCAAAGGCCGTGTAGTCGCGCCAGCGCTCGGGATAACCGACCTTGTTGACGATGGCCTTGAGCTTCTCGTGGGCGCGCGCCCGGGTCTCGGCGCTCATCCACGCGAGGCTGTCGATGGAGCGCGCCATCGCGGCCTCGATCTCATCGGTCATCTGCACCGTGGCGGCCTTGAGCTCGGGCGTGAGGTTGCGCGCGACGAACTCCTGGCCCAGCGCCTCGCCCAGTTGCACGTCGACGAGCTGCACGCAGCGCTTCCAGCGCGGGCTCAGCTGCGGCGTGCCGTTCAAGGTGTGGCCGTAGAAGTCGAAGTTGGCCTGCACGAGGCGGTCGTCCAGCGCCGGCGCCAGGCTGCTGGCGAGCTGCCAGCGCAGGTAGCGCTTCACGTCGTCCAGGCTCATGGCCTGCAGCCGCGCGTTGAACGCCTTCAGGAAGGCCGGCTCGGTGACGTTGTAGCGGGCCAGGTCGGGCGCCACGCCCAGGGCCGCGCCGAAGGCGGCCCAGTCGAAGCCCGGCGTCAGCGCCTGCAGGCCGCGGGCGTCGACAACGTGGAAGGTCTTGTAAGGGTCACGCTGGTCGACCTTGCTCAGCGACGCGCGCGCCAGCACCGCCTCGGTGGCCAGCACGCTGCGCGCCGCCGCCCGGGCCCCGGCCGGCGAGTCGCCCAGCAGCGTGAAGACCTGGGCCACATGGGCCTCGTAGGCGTTGCGGATCTTCAGCGTCCGGGCGTCGCGCTTGAGGTAGTAGTCGCGGTCGGGCAGGCCCAGGCCGCCGGCCGACGCGAACGCGATCTGGCGCGTTGCGTCGGCAAAGTCCTGGCCCGAGCCGAAGCCGAAGAACAGCCGCTCGTTGCCGGCGGCCAGTTGCAACTCGGCCAGCAGCGCCGGCAGCGCGCGCTTGTCGGCCAGGGCATCGATGCGGTCCAGCAGCGGCTGCAGGCCCTTCAGGCCGGCGGTCTGCACGGCACCCTCGTTCATGCAGCTGGCGAAATAGTCGCCCAGCTTGGCCTGGCTGGCGCTGCGCTCGGTGCCGGTGTCGCCGAGCTTATTCAGCACACCCCACAGGTAGCGCTGGTTCTCGTTGGCCATCTTGGCGTAGACCGACCAGCGCGACTGGTCAGACGGGATGGGGTTGGCCTTGCTCCAGGCGCCGCAGGCGAAGCGGTAGAGGTCGTTGCAAGGGTTGGCACTGCGGTCCATGGCCTTGACATCGAGTCCGGGCGTGTAGGGCAGCGCATCCAGCGGACCCTCGTCGGCCGCATGAGCCAGCGTGGCCGCCAGCAGGGCGGAAAGCAGCAGTTGTTTCATGGCAAGAACGTTGGATTTGATGAACGCGATTGTGGGTGCCGGGCCGCGGCCCGGCCATTCGTCAGACCGGGAAGCCGCACGGCATGATGGGCGCATGAACGACACCCTGCTACTGCTTGTCCCCATCGCCGCCGAACACAAGGCCCTGCTGCTGGCGCGCTTCCAGGTCATCGAGGCCACGGACCCGGCGGCACGCGCCGCCGCCATCGCCGCCCACGCGGCGGATATCGAGCTGGTGCTGACCAACGGTTCTGTCGGCTTCACGGCCGCCGAGATCGCCGCGCTGCCCCGCCTGAAGCTGCTGGCCGCCCTGGGCGCCGGCTACGAGAACCTCGACCGGGCCGCCGCCCGCGCCCGCGGCGTGGCGCTGTGCAACGGCGCCGGCACCAACGACGACTGCGTGGCGGACCACGCGCTGGCACTGCTGCTCGCCAGCGTGCGGGCACTGCCCCAGCAGGGCAAGGCGCTGCGGGCGGGCATCTGGCGCGACGATCTGCTGCTCTACCCAAGCCTCGGCGGGCGGCGGCTGGGCATCGTGGGCCTGGGCGCCATCGGTCGCAAGATCGCCCACCGCGCGGCGGCCTTCGGCATGGTCATCGGTTATCACAACCGCACGCCCAGGCCGGACGCCGGTGACGCGAGCTACTTCGACAGCCCGCAGGGCCTGGCCGCCTGGGCGGACGACCTCGTCGTGGCCACGCCCGGCGGCGCGGCGACGCGGCACATCGTCGACGCCGCCGTGCTGGCCGCCCTGGGTGCGGGCGGCCACGTGGTCAACATCGCCCGCGGCAGCTGCGTGGACACCGCGGCCCTGGCGGCCGCGCTGAAGGCCGGGCAGATTGCGGGCGCGGCGCTGGACGTCTACGAGAGCGAGCCGCAGCCGCCGGCGGAGCTGGCGAGCCTGGACAACGTCATCCTGACGCCGCACGTGGCCGGCTGGTCGCCCGAGTCCGTCCGGGCCTCGGTGCAGAACTTCATCGACAACGCCGACGCACTGCGGCGCGGCGCCCCGTTGCCGACGCCGATCTGAGGTCAGCGGCGGCGCGGCCGTTCGATGACCTCTTCCTCCGCCATCGGCACGTAGAGGCGGCGGCTGCCCTCCTCCAGCGCCATCTCGATGGCCCGGCGGCCCAGCGGCTGGGGCGCGGCGGGCGGCGGTGGCGGCAGGTTGTCGAAGCCCAGCAGGGGCTCGACCACCCGGTTGACGGGCGCCCGCTGGGACGCGAAGACGTTCAGCAGGCGGCGGGGCGTGGGGATGTGCAGAAGCTTCATGGCAGCAGGCAACAGAAGCAAACGAAGGGGTTTCCCAACAGACGACGTGGGCGCCGAAACAGCGACAGGCCGTCGGCATCCAAGTTTGTGCCGTGTCGGCGCAAGCCCGCAAGTAGGCCTGCCCCCGGGATAGCCATCACGTCGTCCGCCGGGCCGACCCGCGCGCACCCCGTCGGTGCGTCTTCAGCTGCGGCGCGCCGTCTGATGAAGCGTCGGGCGGCGGCTCAGGCCGCCGAAGCCGCCTTGGCCGGTGCGCTGGCGACGCAGCCCTTGGCCGCCGACAGCCCGCGCAGGAAGCCGCGGCGCACGCCGCCGGCCGTGATGGCCACGCTGACCTGGCGGGCGTAGCGCTCGGCGCCGCTGAGCTTGCGCACCCAGCCGCGGAACGGGATGACACCTTCGGCCGTGCGCTGCAGCGCACCGGTGGCCGCGTCCTCGCCGCGCTCCAGCAGGCCCGTGTTGCCCTTGCCGGCCGGCGCGTCGAGGTCAGGGCCCAGCACCTCGTCCAGCGCCTGGATGCCGGCGGCGAGCCCCGTGCAGCTGGCGTCGGCCGGCAGCGCGTAGGGCGCTGCCGAGGCCGCCTTCAGCACATCGGGGATGTCGGCGCGGACGACGTTGAGGTCGCTCAGCGGCGTGGTGGCAGCATTGGTGGCGGCGTTGGCGACCTTGTCCTGGCTGGAGCTGGCGCAGGCGGTGAGGGCGAGGACGGCGGCGAGGGTGAGGGCGTGGTGGTATGGGCGCATGGCGGGCTGGATCATCTCAGGCCGGCGTTGATCTTTTCGAGCGCTGCGGCGCCCGGGCACAGGTCTTTTTCACCCAGCGCATTCAACGCGCCGGCCGCCGTGCGCTGCGCGGCGTGCCAGTCCCTGGCGGCGGGGTCCACGTAGAGCAGCCCGGTCGCGATCTCGCCGGCAGCGGCGCGCAACTGCATCGCGGCCATCGCACCGAGGCGGTCGGTGGGGTCGTAGCCGGCGTCCATCTTGCGCAGGCGCAGTACCGTGCCGTCGGCCTGCGGCACATCGATGACGTCAGGCGAGTGCTCGACAACCTGCTCGTCGGCGAGGTCGATGAAGTCGATGCGGTTCAGCGCCTCGTTGTGCGCGCGGACATGGTCGTAGCTGCGCGTGGAACCAGCATGGTTGTTGAACGCCACGCAGGGGCTCACCACATCGATGAAGGCCGCGCCGCCGTGGCGGATGGCGGCTTCGATGAGCGGCACGAGCTGGGCCTTGTCGCCCGAGAAGCTGCGCGCGACGAAGGTGGCGCCGAGCTGCAGCGCCAGCGCGGCGAGGTCGATGGCCGCATCGTTGTTCGTCGCGCCCTTCTTGGCGACCGAGCCCTTGTCGGCAGTCGCACTGAACTGACCTTTCGTGAGTCCGTAGACACCGTTGTTCTCGACGATGTAGACCATGCGCACGCCGCGGCGCATCGCGTGGGCGAACTGGCCCAGGCCGATGGACGCCGAGTCGCCGTCGCCGGACACGCCGAGGTAGAGCAGTTCGCGGTTGGCGAGGTAGGCGCCGGTCAGCACGCTGGGCATGCGGCCGTGCACGGTGTTGAAGCCGTGGCTGGCGCCGAGGAAGTAGTCGGGCGTCTTGCTGGAGCAGCCGATGCCCGACAGCTTGGCAACGCGGTGGGGCTCGATGTCCAGCTGCCAGCAGGCCTGCACGATGGCGCCGGAGATGGAGTCGTGGCCGCAGCCGGCGCACAGTGTGGACACCTTGCCTTCGTAGTCGCGACGCGTGTAGCCGACGGCGTTCTTCGTCAGGCTGGGATGGTGC
The DNA here is from genome assembly GCF_043555985.1 of Pelomonas candidula. Taxonomy (NCBI): domain Bacteria; kingdom Pseudomonadati; phylum Pseudomonadota; class Betaproteobacteria; order Burkholderiales; family Sphaerotilaceae; genus Roseateles; species Pelomonas candidula. The sequence continues at coordinate 131,600 of NZ_JBIGIC010000003.1, forward strand.
AGCTTGGGCTTCGCAAGGTAGGTCATGCGGCACTCCTCGGCGTGGTCGCCAGCGCGTGCACGTGGCGCGTGATCGCGTCGGTGATGAAGCGCGCCGTGATCGGCGTGCCGTCATAGTGCAGCACCTTGACGAGCTGCGCCGGCGCCACCTCCAGCTCGTTGATGAGCAGGCGGCGCATCTGCGCGTCGCGGTTCTGCTCGACGACGAAGACGGCGTCGTGCGCCGCGATGAACTCCGCGACCGACGGCGGGAAGGGGTAGGCGCGCAGCCGCATCGCGTCGATGTGGATGCCGGCGTCGGCCAGCGCCGCCAGCGCCTCGTCCATGGCCGGCGCCGTGGAGCCGAAGTAGAGGACGCCCAGGCGCGTCTTCTGCGCCGCGGCGCGCACCAGCGGTTGCGGTGCGAGCAGCGCGGCGGTGGCGAACTTGGCGCGCAGCCGCTCGACGTTGCGGACGTAGTCGTCGCCGCGCTCGGAGTAGATGGCCTGTTCGTTGCGCGTCGTACCGCGCGTGAAATAGGCGCCCTTGCTCGCGTGCGTGCCCGGCAGCGTGCGCCACGGGATGCCGTCGCCGTCGACGTCCTTGTAGCGGGCGAACGGCGTGCCGGCCTCCAGCTGCTCGGCCGTCATGACCTTGCCGCGGTCGTAGCGGCGCGCGTCATCCCATTCGAGCGGCGCGCACAGGCGCTGGTTCATGCCGATGTCGAGGTCGCTCATCAGGAACACCGGCGTCTGCAGCCGTTCGGCCAGGTCCAGCGCCATCGCGGCGAACTCGAAGCATTCGCGCGGGTCCTCGGGCAGCAGCAGCACATGCTGCGTGTCGCCGTGCGACGCGTAGGCGCTGGAGAGCAGGTCGGCCTGCTGCGTGCGCGTGGGCATGCCGGTGCTGGGGCCGCCGCGCTGCACGTCGATGACGACGAAGGGGATCTCGGCGAAGTAGGCCAGGCCCAGGAACTCGGTCATCAGCGACACGCCGGGGCCGGACGTCGCCGTGAACGCGCGCGCGCCATTCCAGCCGGCGCCGGTGATGATGCCGATGGACGCGATCTCGTCCTCGGCCTGCACGATGGCATAGCGCTTCTCGCCAGTCGCAGGATCAGTGCGGAACTTCACCGCGTACTTCTCGAACGCCTCGGCGACGGACGACGACGGCGTGATCGGGTACCAGGCGCAGACGGTGGCGCCGCCATAGACGCAGCCGAGCGCCGTGGCCGCATTGCCTTCCAGGAAGATCTTGTCGCCCACGGCATCGGCGCGCTTCACGGCCAGGCCGAAGGGCTGCACGGACAGGTGGTCCCGAGCGAACTCGCGGCCGGCGTGCAGCGCGCGCACGTTGGAGTCCAGCAGCCGCTCCTTGCCCCTGTACTGCTCGGCGAACAGACCCTCGATGACGGCCGACTCGATGCCCATCAGCTCGCTGAGCGCCCCCAGCACGAGGATGTTCTTGAACAGCGTGCGCTCGCGCGGCACGTCGTAGGTGGCGTTGCAGATGGCCGTGGCCGGCATGCCGATGACATGGATATCGGGCCTGAAATCGCTGGCCGGCATGGGCTTGGTGGAGTCGTAGAACAGATAGCCGCCGGGCTGGATCTCGGCCACGTCCTGGTCCCAGGTCTGCGGGTTCATCGCCACCATCAGGTCCACGCCGCCGCGCCGGCCCAGCCAGCCGGCCTCGCAGACGCGTACCTCGTACCAGGTCGGCAGGCCCTGGATGTTGCTGGGGAAGATGTTGCGCGGACTGACCGGCACGCCCATGCGCAGGATGGCCCGCGCGAACAGCTCGTTGGCCGACGCCGAGCCCGAGCCGTTGACGTTGGCGAACTTGACGACGAAGTCGTTGACCGCTTCTATCCTGCTCATGCAGCCTCCTTGCGGCTCACGCGATCACGGCACGAAGCCCCGGCCTTGGCGGTGACGAGCAGGAACTTCTGCATGTCCCACGCACCGGTCGGGCAGCGCTCGGCGCACAGCCCGCAGTGCAGGCAGACGTCCTCGTCCTTGGCCATCACGCGGCCGGTCTTGAGCCCGCCTTCGACGTAGATATCCTGCATCAGGTTCAGCGCCGGCGCCTTCAGCCGCTCGCGCAGGTCGGGGCCGTCGTCGGTGAAGGTGATGCAGTCCATCGGGCAGATGTCCACGCAGGCGTCGCACTCGATGCAGAGCTTGGGTGCGAACACCGTCTGCACATCGCAGTTCAGGCAGCGCTGCGCCTCCTTCAGCGCGGTCTGCGCGTCGAAGCCCAGCTCCACCTCGACCTTGATGCTGGCCAGCGCTTCTGAAGCCGCCGCCCAGGGCACCTTGCTGCGCAGGTCCAGCGTGATGGCGTTGTCGTAGCTCCACTCGTGGATGCCCATCTTCTGCGACACGAGGTTCACGTGCGGCGGCGGGCGCTGCGTGACCGGCTCGCCGTGCAGCAGGCGGTCGATGCTGACGGCGGCCTCGTGGCCATGGGCGACGGCCGTGATGATGTTCTTCGGCCCGAAGGCCGCGTCGCCACCGAAGAACACGCGGGGCAGCGTGGACTGGAAGCTCGTCCTGTCCAGCACCGGCAGGCCGTCGTCGCCGAAGGCAATGCCCGCGTCGCGCTCGATCCACGGGAAAGCGTTCTCCTGGCCGACGGCGATGAGCACCTCGTCGCAGGGGATGACGACTTCCTCGACGGCTTCACTTCCAGGTTTGGCCTTCCTGAACCGCATGCCGGTCAACTGGCCGTCGACATGCTCGAAGGCCAGCGGCACGTGAAAGTCGAGGATGGGGATGCCTTCGTGCTCGGCGTCTTCCTTCTCCCACGGGCTTGCCTTCATCTGCGCATAGCCGCTGCGCACGGCGACCGTCACGCGGCTGGCGCCCAGGCGCCGCGCCGAGCGGCAGCAGTCCATCGCCGTGTTGCCGCCGCCCAGGACGATGACGCGCGGCTGCACGGCCGTGACGTGGCCGAAGGACACGCTGCTGAGCCAGTCGATGCCGATATGGATGTTGTCGGCCGCCTCCTGTCGCCCAGGTAGCGTCAGGTCACGCCCGCGCGGCGCACCGCTGCCGACGAACACGGCATCCCAGCCCTCGGCCAGCAGTGCCTTCATCGAGTCGATGCGCTGGCCCGATCGCCACTCGACACCCAGGCCCAGGATGTAGCCGCACTCCTCGTCGATGACGCGCTCGGGCAGCCGGAAGCGCGGGATCTGCGTGCGGATGAAGCCGCCGGGCTTGGCCTCGCCGTCGAACACCGTGACGGCGTAGCCTTCCAGCGCCAGGTCGCGCGCGACCGCCAGCGACGCCGGCCCCGCGCCCACGCAGGCCACGCGCTTGCCGTTCTTCGCGGCGGGCTTGGGGAGCATCGCGCGAAACTCGTCGGTCTTGCTGTCCGCTGCGACGCGCTTGAGCCGGCAGATGGCGACGGGCTCGGGCTTGGCGGCCTGCTTCTCCTCCACGCGGCCGCGCCGGCAGGCCGGTTCGCAGGGCCGGTCGCAGGTCCGCCCCAGCACGCCGGGGAAGACGTTGCTGACCCAGTTGACCCAGTAGGCCTCGTCATGCCGCCCCTGGGCGATGAGGCGGATGTACTCCGGCACGGGGGTGTGCGCCGGGCAGGCCCACTGGCAATCGACGACCTTGTGGAAATAGGCCGGGTCCGAGATGTCGGTCCGCTGCACGGTTGTCTCCTCCGTGGTGCGATGCGTGCGGGCAGTCTAGGACGGCGCCATACGCCCGGTCCCTGTAGAAACCCTTTGCGGACCGTGGGGCCTGTGTCAGGTCATGACAGGGCGACGCAGGCGCCACGGCCCGACACGCGCAGCGGCCACGGTGACCGCCCAGCAGATCCAGCCCGTCCACATCGTGTGGCTGGGGTAGTGGGCGCCGCGCATCATCTGGCCCAGGCCGTAAAGCACGCCGAGCACGACGGCCGCCATCCACCAGGCCCGCGCCGCCTCCGGATAGGCCCGCGCCAGCGCCCAGCCGCCGGCCAGGTAGGCGAAGGCTGCACTCGCATGGCCCGACGGGAAGCAATGCCCGCCGCCGCCGTCCTTCACGCCGAAAGCCCAGTGCGACACGTAGAGCGCATGCGCCTCGCCGCCGAACTCGGCCAGATCCCAGGGGCAGCTCGTCAGGCTGGCGCGCTTGATCAGTGAAATGACAGCCAGGCAGACCAGCGTCGTCACCAGCCACCAGGTCCGCTCGCGCCGGGTCAGCGCCGGCAGCAGCCGCGGCCACAGGTTGACAAGCACGATGAAGCCCATGGCCACGTAGGACACCAGGCGCCCACCCTCGTGGACCAGCCCTCTTGTGACCCAAGCTTCGCGCAGCGCAAAGCCGCTCGCGTCGCCCGCCAGCCGCATGGCCCACAGGTCCAAAGGGCTGGCGTCCCAGGCCAACAGCAGCAGCAAGGCCAGCAGGGGCCAGCGGTAGGTCGTCAACATCGGCGCATTGTCTACACTGCCTTGATGTCTTCTGATTCCTCCGCCGCCGAGCGCGCCATCGCGATCGGCCGCCAGGCCCTCGAGGTCGAGGCCCGCGCGCTGAGCGCCCTCGCGCCGCGCCTGGGCGATGCCTTCGCCCGCGCCGTCCAGACCGTCCTCGCCTGCCGTGGCCGTGTCGCCGTCATGGGCATGGGCAAGAGCGGCCATGTCGGCCGCAAGATCGCCGCGACGCTGGCCTCCACCGGCACGCCGGCGCTGTTCGTCCACCCGGCCGAGGCCGCGCACGGCGACCTGGGCATGGTCACGGCCGGCGATGTCGTGCTGGCGCTGTCAAACTCCGGCGAAAGCGACGAGCTCAACGCCATCCTGCCGGTGCTCAAGCGCCTGGGCATCCCCATCCTCGCGATGACCGGCCGCGCCGAGTCCAGCCTGGCCGCGCATGCCGACGTCGTGCTCGACAGCGCCGTTTCCGAGGAGGCCTGCCCGCTGCAGCTCGCGCCCACCGCCAGCACGACGGCGCAGATGGCGCTGGGCGACGCGCTGGCCGTCGCGCTGCTGGACGCCCGCGGCTTCAAGGCCGAGGACTTCGCCCGCTCGCACCCCGGCGGCGCCTTGGGCCGCAAGCTGCTGACCCACGTGCGCGACCTGATGCGCAGCGGCGATGCGCTGCCCCGCGTGACCGCCACGACATCGTTCACCGACCTGATGCGCGAGATGAGCGCGAAGGCGCTGGGCATGGCGGTCATCGTCGACGCCGACGACCGCGTGCAGGGCATCTTCACCGACGGCGACCTGCGCCGCCTCGTCGAGCAGGGCCGCGACCTACGCGCACTGACGGCCGCCGAGGTGGCCCATGGCAACCCGCGCGCGCTGGGCCCTGACGCGCTTGCCGTCGAGGCTGCTGACCTGATGGAAGCCGCGCGCATCACCGTCGTTCTCGTCGTCGATACAGACCGCAAGCTGCTCGGCGCGATCAACAGCAACGACCTGATGCGCGCCAAGGTGATCTGATGGCCGCACAGACCTTCCCGACCGAGCTCCTCGTCAAGGCACAAGGCACCGGCCTCGGCGTCAAGCTGGCGCTGTTCGACGTCGACGGCGTGCTGACCGACGGTCGCATCTACATCGGCGAGCGCGGCGAGGAGTTCAAGGCCTTCTCGACGCTGGACGGCCACGGCCTGAAGTCGCTGCAGCAGGTGGGCATCACGCCCGTCGTCATCACCGGCCGCGACAGCCCCGCCGTGCGCCGCCGCGTCGCCGACCTGGGCCTGAAGCACGCGCTGTACGGCATTGGCGACAAGCTGGCCGCCGCCGAGCCGCTGCTGGCGCAACTCGGTGCCACGTGGGGCGAGGTCGCCGCCATCGGCGACGACTGGCCCGACCTGCCGCTGCTGGCCCGCGCCGGCTTTGCGGCCGCACCGCCCGGCGCCCACGCCGAGGTGCTGGCCGTGGCCCACCACATCACGCGCGCCGCGGCCGGCTACGGCGCGGCCCGTGAGTTCTGCGACCTGCTGCTGATGGCCGCCGGCCATTACGAGCGCCTGCTGCACGCCCACCACGAGACGCTGGACGGGGGCAAGACATGACGCCGACGACCGAGCGCTGGGCCGCTCCCGAGCCGGCCGGCATCCCCTCGGGGGATCGCCCGGCGTACCCGGCGGGCGAGGGGTCGACATGACGGCGCTACCCTTGCCGACGCCGCGCCGCCGCCCGCCCCAGCCGTGGACGTGGCGCGCGCAAGGCCTGCTGTCCAACTACCTGCCGCTGCTGCTGATGACCCTGCTCGCCAGCGGCACCTGGTGGTTGGTCAAGAACACGCCGCTGCTGGGCGACGCCAGCGAGTTTGCGCCGCCGCGCCATGTGCCGGACTACCGCATGGCCAACTTCGAGATCCAGCGCATCACGGCCGACGGCCGGCTCAACGTGCAGATCGCCGGCGCCGAGCTGCGCCACTACCCCGACACCGACACCGTCGAGATCGACCAGGTCCGCGTGCGCGCCGTGGCGCCCGACGGCACGCTGGCCATCGCCGAGGCCCGGCGCGCCATCGGCAACGGCGACGGCAGTGACCTGCAGCTGACCGGCGACGTGCGCCTGCGCCGCCTGGCCCCCGGCGCCGGCGAGAACACCCCGGCGCTGATGGAAGTGCGCGGCGAGTTCCTGGAGGCCCTGTCCAGCACCCAGGTCCTGCGCTCCCACCTGCCCGTCACCATCCGCCAGGGCAGCTCGACGCTGAACACGCAGAACTTCGAGTACCACCACCTCACCGGCCAGCTCACGTTCAGCGGCAGGACGACGGGCGTCATCACCCCGCGCCCCGGCAGATGACGGAACTCGTCTTCATCACCGGCGCCTCCAGCGGCATCGGCCAGGCGCTGGCGCTGCGCTACTACCGCGACGGCGCCCGCCTCGCGCTGGTCGCGCGCCGCACCGCCGAGGTCGAACGCTGGGCCGCCGAGCAGCAGCTCGACCCGACGCGCTTCCAGGTCTACGGCGCCGACGTGGCCGACCTCGACGCAATGGCCGCTACCGGCCGCGACTGCATCGCGCGCCAGGGCCTGCCCGACGTCGTCATCGCCAACGCCGGCATCAGCATCGGCATGGACACGGCCTACTTCGACGACCTCGACGTCATGCGCCGCACCTTCGCGACCAACAACGTCGGCCTGGCCGCCACCTTCCACCCCTTCGTCGCAGCGATGAACGAGCGCGGCTCGGGCACGCTGGTGGGCGTGGCCAGCGTCGCCGCCATCCGCGGCCTGCCGGGGCACGGCGCCTACTCGGCCAGCAAGGCCGCCGTCGTCGCCTATTGCGAGAGCCTGCGCGGCGAATGCCGGCCGTTCGGCGTGCGCGTCGTCACGCTGCTGCCCGGCTACATCGACACGCCGCTGACGCGCGGCAACCGCTACAGCATGCCCTTCCTGATGCCGGTCGACGACTTCGCCGACCAGGCCGTGCGAGCCATCCGCGCCCAGGTCAGCTACCGCGTCATTCCCTGGCAGATGGGCGTGCTGGCCAAGGTGCTGCGCCTGCTGCCCAACTGGCTCTACGACCGCGCGTTGGCAGGCCGGGGCCGCAAGAAGCGCGCGACCGAGTAGCCAGCGCGTTGGGCGCGTGGCCGCACCGCAGCACGCAAAGCCTCGTCGTGCCGCACCTGAGCCCGCGCGCCTCTCTGTGCCTCAACCAGCAGGCGCAAATCAAGCGCCGCGCGGACGCTACCGCCCGCCCCGGCCCGCTCCGCGGTAACGCGCTGCTCGCCGGGCTGGCACCGTGCCATTGAGGGCGCTTCGCCCGTCCTGTGCTGCCAGCCTCCCCAGGGCCGGCACCGCCCACCGCCAATGGGGACGGGAACAGGCAAAAGAAAAGGCGCCCGAAGGCGCCTTGTGCATGCGTGCTTTGTGAGCAGGGCTCAGTAGCTGCTGCCACCGCCATAGCCGCCGCCACCACCGGAACGGCCACCGCCGCCGTAGCCACCGCCGCCCGAGCGGCCGCCGCCGTAGCCGCCGCCACCACCGCCGTAGCCACCACCGCTGCCGCCGCCGCCGTAGCCGCCGCCACCCGAGCGGCCACCGCCGCCGTAGCCGCCACCACCGCCGCCGCCGTAGCCGCCGCCACCCGAACGGCCACCGCCGCCGTAGCCGCCGCCACCACCGCCGTAGCCGCCACCGCCGGAGCGGCCACCGCCGCCGCCGAAGCCGCCCGGACGCTCTTCACGAGGACGAGCTTCGTTCACGACGATGGCACGGCCTTCCAGGGCCTGGCCATTCATGCCGTTGATCGCGGCTTGCGCCTCTGCGTCGGAACCCATCTCGACGAAACCGAAGCCCTTGGAACGGCCCGTTTCGCGATCCATCATGACCTTTGCGGAGGTCACCGTACCGAACTGACCGAACGCCTCTTGCAGCGATTCGTCACGCACGCTGTAGGCCAGATTGCCCACATAAAGCTTGTTTCCCATGGGGAAGCCCTTCTCTAACTCAAAACCAAAAAACCATGTGGAGCTTCAACCCATCGTGAACCATTCAAGCGAAGGTGCGGCGTCCAGACACAGGCGATTCATTATGGTGGGGAGGTAAACAATTGCACGCTGGGCCTCCGGCAAGTGTTGTTTTTCAGAGCTAGCACAAACCCTGTCGGGTCCCGTTTCTCATGTTCATGTCATCGCTACCATCCCCGCCCGATGAGTTTTCCACTGCTTCCCGCCCTCTCCCGCGTCCTCGCCAGCGTTGACGCGCCGCGCAATCTGCGCGCGCTCTATGCACTGCTGGCGGGCTTTTGCATGACCGGGCTGCTGCTGGCCACCGCCCAGTCAGCCCTGGCCCGCGGCGACTCGGTGCTGAGCGCGCTGTGGATGGGCCTGGCGCTGGCTGTCGCTTTTTTTGGCGTCAACACGACGGGTTTGCTGCTGATGGACCAAGCGCGCGGCCTGCCCGTGCGAGACCCGCAGGACGCCCTGTCCGACGCGCTGCGCAGCGGCCACCGCGTGCTGCTGGCGCTGCTGGCCTGTGTGGCGCTGGCCGCCGTGGGTGTGGCGGTGCTGGCCGGCCTGCTGTGGGCGACACGCTGGCCCTGGGTGGGCGCGCCGCTGATGGCCGTCGTGCTGCCGGTGGGCGTGCTGGCGCTGGGCGGGCTGGCCTTCGTCGTCGTCGTCCTCATCGGGCCGCTGGCCGGGCCGGCGGTCTGGGCGGGGCGGCACAGCGGCGGCGTGCTGGCCTTCCTGCGCGGGCGGCTGCGCCACGGCCTGCCGGAGACGGCGCTGCTGATGGGCGCCGTCTACCTGCTGGTGGCGCTGACGACGGCGGCGGTCAGCTTCGTCGTCGTCACCGGCGGCAAGCTGCTGGCCGGGCTGGCCATCCTGGGCGCCGGCATCGAGCTGCCGGTGCGCCAGCTGCTGGCCGGCGTGGCGGGCCTGGGGCCGCGGGCCTTCAGCGCCAGCGGCATCGCGCTGGAGGGCGGCAACCTGGGTCTGGCCGCGCTGGTCGGGGGCGGCGTCGTCTTCACGCTGGCGCTGGTGCTGCCGACGCTGGTGTGGCTGCGCGGCTGCTGCGCGGTCTACCTGGCACTGACCGAGGACGAATGACGCCGCACCGGATCGGCATCCCCGCGGGGGATAGGCAAGCCTCCCCGCCGCCCGAAGGGCCTCGAATTGCCAGCCTGGTGCCCAGCGCGACCGAGACGCTCGTGGCGCTTGGATTGGCGCCCTGTCTCGTCGCGCGGACCGGCTTCTGCATCCACCCGGCCGACGCCGTCAGGGACGTGCCCAAGGTCGGCGGCACGAAGGACGTGAATCTTCACAAGCTGCGGCGGTTGATGCCGTCGCACGTGATCGTCAACGTCGACGAGAACCGGCGGGAAACGGCCGAGGCGCTGCGGGATTTCGTGCCCCACGTCATCGTCACGCACCCGCGCCGGCCCGAGGACAACCTGGTGCTGTTCGAGCAGCTGCGAGCGGCGTTCTCCGACCGGCCTGGCGTGGACGAGCGCGCCGCGGCGCTGTCGGCCGGATTCCGCGCCGCGCTGGCCCGCTGCCGCGCCCAGGCCCATCCGGTAGAGAAGGTGCTCTACCTGATCTGGCGCGAGCCGTGGATGACGGTGGCCCGCGACACCTACATCTCGACGCTGCTGGCCGAGGCCGGCTGGCACACGCTGCCGGACGTGGACGGCGGCGACCACGGCGCAGGCCGCTACCCTGTGCTGAGCGGCGACGAACCCTGGCTGCGGCAGATCGACCGCGTGCTGCTCAGCTCCGAGCCCTACCGCTTCGGCCCCGCGCACGTCGCCGTGGCACAGGCGCTGTGCCCGCAGGCGCGCGTGCAGCTGGCGGACGGCGAGCTGCTGAGCTGGTGGGGCGCGCGCGGCGCGCAGGGGCTGGACTACCTGCTCAGCCTGACCGCACCGGGCTGAGTCGGCCCGCCGACGCGGCCACCCGCCACAATGGGCCGCCATGGATATCTACAAGCCCCTCGTCGCCCTGCTGGCGATCGTGAACCCCGTGGGCGTGGTGCCCTTCTTCATCCATTTCACCAGCAGCTTCACGCGCGAGCAGCGGCGCAAGACCATCCTCGTCAGCGCCAGCACGGCCGGCATCGTCATCGCGCTGTCGGCGCTGTTCGGGCTGAAGATCATCGAGTTCTTCGGCATCTCGCTGGCCAGCTTCCAGGTCGGCGGCGGCTGTCTGCTCCTGATCAGCTCGCTGCAGATGCTCAACGCACAACCGGCCGAGGCACGCAAGGAGGACGTCTCCGAGGGCAGCAGCAAGGCCGACGCCGGCGCCAGCATCGCCGTCGTGCCGCTGGCCATCCCGCTGCTGACGGGGCCGGCGACCATCTCGACGATGGTCATCTACGCCGACAAGACGCGCGTCTGGTGGGAGCTGGCCGTGCTGTGCGGCTACGGCGTCGTCGTGGCGGCGGTGACCTTCGTGACGTTCTCGGCCAGCAGCAAGATCGCCAAGGTGCTGGGCCAGACCGGCATCAACATCATGACGCGGCTGATGGGTCTCATCCTCGCCGCGCTGGCCGTGGAGCTGCTGGCGGACGGGCTCATCAAGCTGTTCCCGGTGCTCGCGGCACGAACCGTGGGGTGACGCGATGGACCTGTTCAACCTGCCTCCCGTCTGGATGGCGCCGATGGCCGGCGAGGCCGCCAGCGCGGCGCTCGTGGCCGCCGTCAGCGCGGGCGGCGGCTTCGGCCAGTTGGGCGCGGCCTACCTGGCGCCGGCGCGCATTGCCGAAGTCGCAGCCGACATCCGCGCGCGCACCGACCGCCCCTTCGGCATCAACCTGTTCTGCCCGCAGCCCTGGGTGCGCGACGACGACGCGCTGGACGCCTACCTCGCCCGGCTCGCGCCCTGGCATGCAGAGCTGGGCCTGCCGGCGCCGGCGCGACCCGAACGCTTCGAGGAAGACTTCGACGCGCAGCTGGAGGCCACCATCGCCGCGCGGCCGGCCGTCATCAGCTTCGTCATGGGCGATCCCGGCGTCGCGCGCGTAGCGGCACTGAAGGCACAGGGGTTCATCGTGCTCGGCACGGCGACGCAGGTGGCCGAAGGGCTGCTGCTGCAGGCCAGCGGCGTGGACGCCGTCATCGCGCAGGGCTACGAAGGGGGCGGTCATCGCGGCGGCTTCCTGGGTGCCCCCGAGGGCGCACTGATCGGCACCATGGCGCTGGTGCCGCAGCTCGTCGACGCGCTGGGCATTCCCGTCATCGCCGCCGGTGGCATTGCCGACGCGCGCGGCGTGGCGGCGGCGCAGGCGCTGGGCGCGAGCGCGGTGGCGGTGGGCACGGCCTTCCTGCTCGTCGACGAATGCCCGCTGTCGCCGGCCTACCGCGCGGCGCTGCTGGCCGCGCGCGATGCCGACTCCACGCTGACGCGCGCCTTCTCCGGCCGCCTGGCGCGCGGCCTGGCCAACCGCGTCACGCGCGAGCTGGAAGGTGTCGAGCTGCCGGCCTTCCCGCAGCCCAACGCCGCCAGCCGGCCCCTGCGCCAGGCCGCGGCCAGGGCGGGCGACGCCGACTTCATCAGCCTGTGGGCCGGCCAGGCACTGCCGCTGAACCGCACGCCGGGCACGGCGGCCGATCTCGTCGCGACGCTCGCGAAGGGCTGGCGCGCTTGACGGCGACCTTGCTGCTGCTGGAGGACGACCCGGCCATCGCCGACACGGTCGTGTTCGCGCTGAAGCGCGAGGGCTACGCCGTGGAGCACCGCGCGTGGCTGGCCGAGGCACGCGAGCGGCTGCGCCAGCCGCCGGCGCCGGCCCTGCTCATCCTCGACATCGGCCTGCCCGATGGCCACGGGCTGGACCTGTGCCGCGAGCTGCGCGCCGGGGCGCTGTCGCACCCGGCCCACCTGCCCGTCATCGTGCTGAGCGCGCGCAGCGAGGAGATGGACCGCGTGCTCGGGCTGGAGCTGGGCGCCGACGACTACCTCGCCAAGCCCTTCAGCCCGCGCGAGCTGGTAGCCCGCGTGCGGGCGCTGCTGCGCCGCGCCCAGGCCGCGCCGGCCGTCACTGCGGGCTTTGCCATTGACGGCTCGCGCGTGCGGCTGGACGGGCAGCTGCTGAACCTGACGAAGCTGGAGCTGGGCCTGCTGCTGAAGCTGCTGCAGGCGCCGCAGCGCATCCACTCGCGCGACGCGCTGCTGGACGCCGTCTGGGGCACCAGCGCCGACAGCGGCGACCGCACGGTGGACACACACATCAAGACGCTGCGCGCCAAGCTGCGCGAGGCGGCGCCTGCGCGCGACCCGATCAAGACGCACCGCGGCCTTGGCTACTCGCTAGAACCATGACGCCCCCCACGCGCGCCTCGCTCACTGCCGCCCAAGGGGGCGCGTCAGCGCCTTCGGGCGGCCGGGCGGCGCTGACATGAGACTCGGGCTCAGGGTCTTCTTCGGCTTCTTCCTCATCGCCGGCCTCAGCGCCGTGCTGCTGTTGAAGGTCTTCCTGGCCGAGGTGAAGCCCAGCGTGCGCGAGGTCATGGAAGACCTGATGGTGGAGACCGCCCACCTGGTGGCCGAGGCAGCGGCGGACGAAATGGATGCCAACGGCCTCAAGCCCGGCAGCCGGCTCGGCGCGCAGCTGCAGCGCTACGCGAAGCGCGACATCGACGTGTCGATCTGGGGCCTGCGCAAGCAGAGCCTGGACCTGCGGCTGTACGTGACCGACGCGCGCGGCCGTGTCGTGCTGGACTCCGGCCAGCCGTCGGCCGTAGGCCAGGACTACTCGCGGTGGAACGACGTGGCCCGCACGCTGCGCGGCGAGTACGGCGCGCGCTCGACGCGCTACGCGGCCGACGACCGCAGCACCATCCTCGTCGTCGCCGCGCCGGTGCTACAGGACGGCCGCGTGCTGGGCGTTGTCAGCGTTGCCAAGCCGGTGGCCAGCGTGCAGCGCTTCATCGACCGCGCCGAGCGCCGGCTGTACTGGGCCGGCGCCGCGCTGCTGGCGGCCAGCCTCGTCGTCGGCGTGGCGGTAACGCTGTGGCTGGTCGCTTCCGTGCGGCGGTTGCGGCGCTACACCCAGCAGGCGCAGGCCGGCCAGGCCATCGCGCCACCGGCCATGCCGGGCGAGCTGGGCGACCTGGCCCATGCGATGGACGACATGCGTCGCCGGCTGGAAGGCCGAGAACGGCTGGAGCACGATGTGCGCGCGCTGACGCACGAGCTGAAGAGCCCGCTGGCCGCGCTCCGCGCCAGTGGCGAGCTGCTGCAGGACGAGCTGCCTGCCACCGACCGCCAGCGCTTCGCCGCCCAGGTGCTGGACCAGACCGCCCGGCTGCAGACGCTGGTGGAGCGCGTGCTGGCGCTGTCGCAGCTGGAGGCGCAGGTCGGGCTGGGCGAGCGGCAGCGCGTGGCGCTGGTGGCCTGGGCCGAGGCCCAGCTGGAGCGGCAGGCGCCGCGGCTGGCGCAACAGCGGCTGTCCGTGGCATGGACGGCGCGCGAGGACGCGACCGTGGACGTCGACGCGGCGCTGCTGGAGCTGGCCTTCGGCAACCTGCTCGTCAATGCCATCGACTTCGCCCCCGCCGGCTCGATGCTGGAACTCGCCGTCAGCACGACGCCGACCTCCGCGAGCCTGACGTTGCGCGACCACGGCCCGGGCGTGCCAGCCGCGGGCTTCGCGCAGCTGGGCCGGCGCTTCTTCTCGACGGCGCGGCCGGGCAGCCTCGTCAAGGGCTCGGGCCTCGGGCTGGCCATCGCGCGGCGCGTGGCCGAGCTACACGGCGGGCGACTGGCGTTCGAGGCGGCGGAGCCGGGGCTGCGGGTCACGCTGGTGCTGCCGACTTCACGCTGACTTCACACCGCTCGTCCTGCCCTCACACCGCGTGGCGATGCTGCGCGGCATGAACAAAGCCCTCTTCATCAAGCTGGCCATCCTGGCCGTCGTCACCCTCGTTCTGATCGCCGTGCTCGCCCAGATCGGCGGGCTCGTACGCGAACGCCAGGAGCGGCAGCACGAGGCCGAGCAAAGCGTCGAGCAGTCGCAGGCCGGCCCGCAGACGCTGCTGGGCCCGCTACTGACGCGCAACTGCAAGGAAACCTGGGCGCCGTACAAGGACGGCGTGCAGACCCGCAACTTCACGGTCGCGCTGCCGCCGTCGCAGCTGCAGGTCGGCGGGCGCGTGACGCCGGACCCGCGCTACCGCGGCCTGTTCAAGATCAACAGCTACGCCGGCAAGCTGTCCATCACGGCACGCTGGGACGACTTCGACCGGCTGACCCCGCCGGCCGAGAACGCCGGCGGTCGCGTCGAATGCGGCGATGTGGTCGCGATGTTCTCCGCCAGTGACGCACGTGGCCTGCGCGATGTCGAGCTCAAGCGCGACGGCCATGCGCTGGCCGTCAAGCCCGGCACGACCAACGGCCATTACCCCGCAGGCCTGCACGCCGTGCTCGCCACGCCGCGCACGGGCGAGACCCTGGAGCTGAGCCTGAACGTGAACCTCGTCGGCACGCAGCGCCTGGCCGTCGTGCCCGCCGCGGGTAGCACCGCGGTGGACCTGCAGTCCAGCTGGCCGCACCCCAGCTTCGCGGGGCGCTTCCTGCCGGCCGAGCGCGAGGTCGGCGCCAACGGCTTCTCGGCGCGCTGGCAGGTCTCCGAACTGGCCACCAGCGCAACAGCCGACGCAGCAGCCGGCAAGGCCGACCTGGACACGGTGGCCGTCGACTTCATCGACCCGGTGAACCCCTACGTCATGAGCGACCGCGCCATCAAGTACGGTCTGATGTTCATTGTGCTGACCTTCGTCACCGTAGGTTTGACCGAGCTGCTGACGGGTCGGCGCGTGCACCCGGTGCAGTACCTGCTCGTGGGCCTGGCGCTGAGCCTGTTCTTCCTGCTGCTGCTCAGCCTGTCGGAGCACCTGCCGTTCCTGACGGCCTATCTGATCGCCGCCGGTGCCGCGGCTGCGGTGCTGACGCAGTACGCCGCGGCCATGCTGGGCGGCTGGGGGCGCGGGCTGGCGTTCGGCGGCGGCGTCGCGCTGCTGTACGGCGCGCTCTACGTGCTGCTCACGCTGGAGCAGACAGCCCTCGTCATCGGCGCGGTGCTGCTGTTCGCCGTGCTGGCCGCGGTCATGACGCTGACGCGCAAGCTGGACTGGTACGGCATGGTGGGCGACAGGCAGGCGGTCAGCGAGTGAATTACGCTAGCGCATGCCCAAAGAAGGTTTCGACTACATCATCGTGGGCGCCGGCACTGCCGGCTGCCTGATGGCCAACCGGCTCAGCGCCAACCCGGACAAGCGCGTGCTGCTCATCGAGGCCGGCGGCAAGGACGACTACCACTGGATACACATCCCCGTCGGTTATCTCTACTGCATCGGCAACCCGCGCACCGACTGGTGCTACCAGACCGAGGCCGAAGCCGGCCTCAACGGGCGCAGCCTGCGCTACCCGCGCGGCAAGGTACTGGGCGGCAGCTCCAGCATCAACGGCATGATCTACATGCGTGGCCAGAGCCGCGACTACGAGCACTGGGCCGACGTGACCGGCGACGACACCTGGCGCTGGGAGCGCGTGCTGCGCGCCTTCCGCCGCCACGAGAACCACTGGCGGCTGGACGATCCCAAGACCGCCCCCGAAGGCTTTGCCGAGCTGCATGGCCACCGGGGCGAATGGCGGGTGGAGCAGCAGCGGCTGCGCTGGCCCATCCTCGACGCCTTCGCGGCCGCATGCACACAGGCCGGCATCCCGGCCACCGGCGACTTCAACGCCGGCACCAACGAGGGCGTGGGCTACTTCGAGGTCAACCAGCGCAAGGGCCTGCGCTGGAACACGGCCAAGGCCTTCCTGCGCCCCACCGCGATGGGCCGGCCCAACTTCGAGCTGTGGACCGGTGCGCAGGTGCGCAAGCTGCGGCTGCTGCACGACGACGCCGGCCTGCGCTGCGGCGGCGTCGAGGTGCTGACGCCACACGGCGTGGAGCAGCCCTGGCTGAACGCGGGCGGCGAGGTCATCCTGTGCGCCGGCGCGGTCGGCTCGCCGCAGATCCTGCAGCTGTCGGGCCTGGGGCCGGCGTCGCTGCTGCAGGGGCTGGGCATCACCGTCGAACAGGAGCTGCCCGGCGTGGGCGCCAACCTGCAGGACCACCTGCAGATCCGCGCCGTCTACAAGGTGCAGGGCACGCAGACGCTGAACCAGCGCGCCGCCTCGCTGCTGGGCAAGGCCAAGATCGCGCTGGAGTACGCGCTGCGCCGCAGCGGCCCGATGAGCATGGCGCCGTCACAGCTCGGCGCCTTCACGCGCAGCAGCCCGACCAAGGCCTGGCCCGACCTGGAGTACCACGTGCAGCCGCTGTCGCTGGACGCCTTCGGCGAGCCGCTGCACGGCTTCAACGCATTCACGGCCAGCGTCTGCAACCTGAACCCGACCAGCCGCGGCAGCATCCACATCCAGTCGCCCGACGCGACCGTGGCGCCGGCCATCCGGCCCAACTACCTGTCCACCGAGGCCGATCGGCTCGTGGCCGCCGAGAGCCTGAAGCTGACGCGCCGCATCGTCGCGCAGCCGGCGCTGGCGGCCTTCCGGCCCGAGGAATACAAGCCCGGCCCGCAGTACCAGACCGACGAAGACCTGACGCGCCTGGCCGGCGACATCGCGACGACCATCTTCCACCCCGTCGGCACCTGCCGCATGGGCCGCAAGGACGACCCCGGCGCGGTGGTCGATTCACGGCTGCGCGTGCGCGGCGTGAGCGGCCTGCGCGTGGCGGACGCGAGCGTGATGCCGACGATCACGAGCGGCAACACGAACTCGCCGACCTTGATGATTGCGGAGAAGCTGGCGGGGTGGCTGGGAGCGTGATGCTGGCGAACCGCACGGACCGGACAGCGGCAGGCGCCTAGCCGCAGCAACACCTCTTTCCTCCAACAACACCTGTCTCGTGCCCGGCGCTGCTGCGCCGCCGGCATGGCGGAGCTCTGGTCAAACGATCGGATCGAACCTTCATGGACACCCCGATTTCTTCGCTGTCGATCGCCTGGATTGGCATCCTCTTCGCACCACCCGTCGCGATCGGCACGTTCTTCATCACAAGCAGGCACCGGCCGGCCGCGATGCGCCGCCTCTCGATGACGTGCGTGCTGCTGATGGCGCTGGTGGCGGCGGCCGCCTGCCTCGACGTCTCGTTCACATCGGTCACGGCCAACACCGTCTGCTGGTCGGCAGCCTATTTCTCGTACTGCTTCCTGGCCATCTCCGCGTGGCGGCTGCGACGGCTGGCGGTGCGCATACCTGTGTTGATGGTTGCCGCGCTGCCCGTGGCCGTCGGCTACCTGCTCGGCACCGTGGGAATGCTCGGGCTGATGTTCATCCTGGACGACTACACCCGTCCCCCGATGCAAACCACCGATATCGCGCATGGCCTGGAGTGCCGCGTGACCAGCTGGGGCATGGCGGCGTCAGACAGTGGCTACACCGTCCACATTTACAGACATTGGGCGCTCATCCCCCTGCTGGAACGCGAGGTGGCCCGCATCGTCATCAACCAATCGAATCCACAGGCCGGATTGCAAAGCGCCTCGTGCGACGATGCCCTGAAGCTGATCCGCTGAAACGGTTGCGAGAAACGCCAGGCGTTGTTGAGCCGCCTGCCTTGTCATACTCGCGCTGGAGACTCGATGCGCTTGTGCCGCGCAGCTCGACGCAAGCCATGTTTGACACCTCCCGAATCGACCGCAGAAAGCTCGCAGCGTGGGCGGCCTGCTGCACGCTCGATCTCGTCACGGGCCTGCCGCACGCCACAGCCGCCGAGCCAGCCTTGCCCAGCAAGGACAACATGGCGTTTCGCTACTGGGACTGGGGCGCCACGCCCAAGCGCGACGACTACCAGTTCGAGCTGCTGACGCTGGCGCTCGACAAGACGACCAAGGACTACGGCCCCTACCAGCTGGCGCGCGTGGTGCGCAGCTACTCCACGTCGCGGCTGCGGCGCGAGATCAACCGCGGCGACGTCGTGAACGTGCACGCCGGCCCGTGGCGGCCGCTGGAGACCACCGAGGACAAGCTGCCGGAGCGCAGCCTGCGCGTCAATGTCTCCATCCTGAAGGATCTGCTGGGCTACCGCCGGCTGCTGATCCGCCGCGACGACCGGGAGCGGTTCAGGAGCATCCGCAAGGAGCAGGAGCTGAAGGAGCTCGTGATTGGGCAAGCGAACGGCTGGGTCGACATCGAGGTCTACCGGCACAACGGCTACCGCGTCAACGACACGCCGACGCCGGCATCGCTGTTCGACATGCTGGCCAGGAAGCGCATCGACTACATCCCCATCAGCCTGATGGACGCCGACACCACGCTCAGCAGCCGGCCCGACCTGGCCGGTCAGTTGATGCTGCTGCCCGACATCACGCTCTACTTCCCGCTTCCCGTCATCTTCTACGTGAACATCCACGAGCCGCGCATGGCCGAGCGGCTGGAAGCGGGCCTGAACCTGGCCCGGCAGGACGGCTCGTTCGAGCGGCTGTTCAGGAGCCACTTCGCCCACGAGCTGCAGCTGATCCGCGAGGGTTCGGGTCGGCGATTCATGCTGGCGAATCCCTTTGTGCCCAAGGAGCTGACATTGGAGGCGAGCGAGGCCGACACATCACCGGTCAAAGGCGGCAGCCGATAGGTCGTCGGTGCAACTTGGACGACGGCCCACGACAATCTCGCCCATGTCATCCCCGTCCCCTCGCGTGCTCGCCGTCATCCCGCCGATGACGCAGCTGAACACGCCCTACCCGTCCACCGCCTACCTGACCGGCTTCCTGCGCTCGCGCGGCGTCGAGGCGCATCAGGTGGACCTGGCGCTGACGCTGGTGCTGGCGCTGTTCTCGCCCGCTGGCCTTGCGCAGATCCGCGAGGCCGTCCAGGCCCTGCCCGAAGACCACCGCACGCCGCAGACCGCCTGGTTCGCTGCCGAGTTCGACACCATCGCCGCCGTGGCGCCGCGCGCCCTGCGCTTCCTGCAGGGCAATGACCCGACGCTGGCGCACCGCATCAACACGCGCGCCTTCCTGCCCGAGGGCGCGCGGTTCGCGTCGCTGGACCACTACGTCGACGAGGACGGCGGCGACCCGCTGGCCTGGGCATTCGGCGCTTTAGGCCTGCAGGACCGCGCCCGCCACCTCGCCACGCTGTTCCTGAACGATCTCGCCGACGTGCTGCGCGACGCGGTGGATGCACGCTTCGAGTTCGTACGCTACGCCGAGTCGCTGGCCGCCGCGCAGGCGCATTTCGACCCGCTGGCCGAGGCGCTCGCCGCGCCGCTGAACCTCGTCGACGAGACGCTGAAGCGGCTCACCCTCGCGGCGCTCGAACAGCACAGCCCGGACGTCGTGCTGCTGTCCGTGCCCTTCCCCGGCTCGGTCTATGCGGCGCTGCGCATCGCGCAGACGATCAAGGCGGCGCGGCCGAACGTCGTCACGGTGCTGGGCGGCGGCTACGTGAATACCGAGCTGCGCGAGCTGGCCGAGCCGCGTGTGTTCGACTTCGTCGACTACGTGACGTTGGATGCCGGCGAGCGTCCGCTGCTGGCGCTGCTGGAGCACGTCGCCGGCAAGCGCTCGAAGACCCGCCTCGTGCGCACCTTCTGGCGCGACGGCGATCAGGTCAGGTACACCAACTTCGTCGAGCCCGATGTGCCGTTCGACGACGTCGGCACGCCGACCTGGGACGGGCTGCCACTGGACCGCTACCTGTCGCTGCTGGACATGCTCAACCCGATGAACCGGCTGTGGAGCGACGGGCGCTGGAACAAGCTGACCGTGGCGCACGGCTGCTACTGGAAGAAGTGCAGCTTCTGCGACGTGAGCCTGGACTACATCTCGCGCTACGAGGCCGCCAGTGCCGAAGTGCTGGTGGACCGCATCGAGGCCATCGTCAGGGAGACGGGGCAGACGGGCTTCCACTTCGTCGACGAGGCGGCGCCGCCGAAGGCGCTCAAGGCGCTGGCGGAAGAGTTGCTGAGGCGCGGTGTGGCGATCAGCTGGTGGGGCAATATCCGCTTCGAAAAGACCTTCACGCCCGAGCTGTGCCAGCTGCTGGCCGACAGCGGCTGCATCGCGATCTCGGGCGGGCTGGAGGTGGCGTCGGACCGGCTGCTGAAGCTGATGAAGAAGGGCGTCAGCGTGGAGCAGGTGGCGCGCGTGACCAAGGCCTTCGCGGACGCCGGCGTGCTGGTCCACGCCTACCTGATGTACGGCTTCCCGACGCAGACGACGCAGGACACCGTCGACGCGCTGGAGTATGTGCGTCAGCTGTTCGAGAACGGCTGCATCCACAGCGGCTTCTTCCACCGCTTCGCCTGCACGGTGCACTCGCCGGTGGGCATGAACCCGGCGGAGTACGGCGTCACGCTGCAGCCGCTGCCGGCCGACGGGCGCTTCGCGAAGAACGACATCGCCTTCATCGACCCCACGCCCACCGACCACGACGGCCTGGGCCAGGGGCTCAAGAAGGGCCTCTACAACTTCATGCACGGCATCGGCGTCGACAGCGACATCCGCAGCTGGTTCCCGGTGCGGGTGCCAAAGACGACGGTGCCACGGCGCTTCGTCGAACGCGCCCTCACCACCGACCGCTGATGTTCACTTCTACTTTCACCTTCGCCGCGGGCGACTACGACGACGAGTTCCACGCACTGGACGCGCGCATCGCCGAGATCGCCCGCGCCATCCCCGGCTACCGCGGCGAGGAGACCTGGGAGAACACCGCCACGGGCCTGATCTCCAACGTCTACTACTGGGACTCGATGGAGTCGCTGCAGCAGTTGATGAGCCACCCGCAGCACCGCGAAGCCAAGCAGGCCCAGGCGCGCTGGCTGAAGGGCTACCAGGTGGTCATCGCCGAGGTCATGCGCAGCTACGGCGACGGTGGCATCCCGCATCCGTTGAGCAGGCCGCCCGAAGACTGACTTTTGTGCAGTGCACAATCGCCTTATCCAAACGGAGGTGCGGCGATGCGGCGAGTCGTGTTCAACCAGAAGGGCGGCGTGGGCAAGTCCACGATCACGAGCAACCTGGCGGCAATTGCCGCAGCCTCGGGGAAGCGGGTGCTGGTCATCGACCTGGACTGCCAGGGCAACACGACGCGCTACCTGCTCGGCGACGCGGCCGACGAGGACCTGGCCGGCTCGGCGGACTTCTTCGGCCAGACGCTGAAGTTCAGCGTGCGCGACACGGACGGCAGCGAGTTCATCAGCGAGACGCCGTGGGAGAACCTGCACGTGATGGCCGCCAACCCCGAGCTGGACGAACTGCACGGCAAGCTGGAGAGCCGCTACAAGATCTACAAGCTGCGCGACACGCTGAAGAAGCTGGAGGCGCAGTACGACGAGATCTGGATCGACACGCCGCCGGCGCTGAACTTCTACACGCGCTCGGCGCTGATCGCCGCGCAGGGCTGCCTGATCCCGTTCGACTGCGACGACTTCTCGCGCCGCGCGCTGTACGGGTTGCTGGAGGCGGTGCAGGAGATCCAGGCCGACCACGCGCCCGAGCTGCACGTGGAGGGCATCGTCGTCAACCAGTTCCAGGCCCGCGCGTCGCTGCCGCAGCGCGTCGTGCAGGAGCTGCAGGACGAGGGACTGCCGGTGCTGCAGCCTTTCCTGTCGAGCAGCGTCAAGGTCAAGGAGTCGCATGAGCTGTCGAAGCCCATGATTCACCTCGACCCGCGCCACAAGCTCACGCAGGAGCTGGTGGCGCTGTACGAGTCACTCGATCAGGGCTGAGGCTTTCCCTCGGCCTTGCCTTCAACGTTCAGGACCTCGGCCTTGCGGCCGATGGCTTCGAGCTGCGGCACGACCTTGGCCTTGTCGCCGACGGCCACGACGATGAGCTGCGACGGGTCCAGATGCTCCCGCGCGGCCTTCAGCGCCGTGGCGGACGTGACGGCGGTGTACTGCTTCGGCAGGTCGGTGATGGCGGAGAGCGGCTGGCCCGAGGACCAGTTGCCCGCGTAACCCGAGACGACGGCGACGTTGGTATCGAACAGCCCCGGCAGCGACAGCAGCTGGGCGTTGCGCACCCGGTTCAGCTCGGCTGCCCCCATGGGCTTGGCGCGCATGCCCTCGATCTCCTTCCACATGTCCACCAGCGCCGCGCCGGTCACGTCGGTGCGCACGCTGCCGCGGATGCCGAACTGGCCGCGCTCCCGGCCCAGCGTGTAGCCGGAGTAGATGCCGTAGGTGTAGCCCTTGACCTCGCGCAGCTGGTTGTTGATGCGTGACGTGAACAGGCCGCCCAACGCAGCGTTCATGACCTTCAGCGGCGCCACGTCGGGCGTGGACGCGAACGGCCCTGGCGCGACGACGGCCAGCGCCGTCTGCGGCGCGCCGGGCTTGTCGACGACGACGGTACGCGCGGCGATGGGGCGAGCCGGCGGCAGCGGCACGGCGGCAGGCGCGGCGCCCTCACCCTTCCACGCGCCGAACAGTGGCTCGACCAGCGCGCGCAGCTCGGCCTCGGTCAGGTCGCCGGCAACGACCAGCGCCGCGCGCTCGGGCCGGTAGTAGGCCTGCCAGAAGCCGCGCAGCGCGGCCGCGTCGACGGCCTTGATGCTGGCCTCGGTGCCCAGCGCGTTCTCGGCCAGCGGGTGGCCATCGCCGTAGGTCACGCGGTTGCCGACGACGTTCGCCAGCAGCGGCGCCTGCTCGCGCGCCTGCGCCAGCGCACCCAGCCGCTGGGCCTGCTTGCGCGCGACCTCGGGGGCTGCGAAGGCCGGGTGCAGCGTCACGTCGGCCAGCAGCGCCAGGCCCTCGCGCGCGGCGGCCTTGCGGCCGGAGAAGTCCAGCCGTGCCTCTTCCGCCCCGGCCTGGGCCGTCAGCGTGGCGCCCAGCGCCGCCGTGGCCTCGGCGATCTGCTGTGCGCTGCGCGTGGTCGTGCCCTCGGGCAGCATCGCGGCAACGAAGCCGGCCAGGCCCGGCTGGCCTGCCGGGTTGGCGCCCTGGCCGGCGCGCAGCACCAGGCTGGCGCTGACCAGCGGCAGCCCCGGCTTGGGCGAATGGATGACGGTCAGCCCGTTGGCGAGCGTGAAGCTCTGCGCGGCCGGCAGCGTCAGCGCCTTGGCCTTCGCCGCCGCGGGCGGCTTGTTGCGCCAGACCTCCGGCGCGTTCAGCGCCTCGCGTTCGCCCTTGCCGGCCTTTGTCGGCGCAGGCGGCGTGGCCACCTCGGGCGGCAGTACCTGCTCGCCGGGCTGGGCGATAACGGCGACGCGATGGTCCTTCTGCAGCCACCGCGCCACCGTGGCGCTGACGTCGGCCGGCTTCAGCGCCGCGTAGCGCGCCAGGTCCTGGCCGACGTAGCCGGGGTCGCCGGCCATCTGGTTGTAGTGGTTGACGAGGTCGGCCAGCGACGTGACCTTTTCCATACGCTGCAGCACCTGCGTCTCAATCGTCGCCCGGGCCTGCGCGACCTCGGCATCGGTCGGCGGCTCGGTGGCGAGGCGGGCGACCTCGGCGTCGACCAGTGCCTCGATCTCGTCCAGCGACGCGCCAGGCCGGGCCACGACCTCGATCTCGAACACCGAGCTGAGCGACTGCGAGCCCTGCCCCACTTCCACGCTCTGCGCGAGCTGCCTGTCGCGCACCAGCAGGCCGTACAGCCGGCTGGCCTTGCCGCCGCCCAGCACGTGGGCGGCGATGTCCAGCTCGGCGTCGCCGGGCCTGAACATGGCCGGCGTGTGCCAGGCCAGCGTCAGGCGGCTCAGCTCGACGCGGTCGGTCACGACGAGGCGGCGCTCCTTCGTGATCGCGGGCATGGCCACGTTCACCTCCGGCGGCTTGGGGCCGGGTCGGAGCGAGCCGAAGTACTTCTGCACCAGCGCCTTGGCCTCCTTCGGGTCGAAGTCGCCAGCCAGCACCAGCGTCGCGTTGTTGGGCCGGTAGTAGGTACGGGCGAAGGCCTTCACGTCGTCGAGCTTGATGCTCTGGATGTCGGCGTGCGAGCCGATGACCGACGCGCGGTAGGGGTGGCCCTCGGGGTAGAGCGCCTGGTACAGCGCCTCGTCGGCGATGCCATAGGGCCGGTTCTCGTAGTTCTGGCGGCGCTCGTTGCGCACGACGTCCTGCTGGTTGGCCAGCGACACCGAGTCGACCTCGTCGATCATCCAGCCCAGCATGTCCGCCTTCAGCCACAGCCCCAGCGCCAGTTGGTTGGACGGCAGCGTGAAGAAGTAGTTCGTGCGGTCGAAGTTGGTGGAGCCGTTGGCGTCCGTGCCGCCGGCCGCGTCGACGAACTTGTCGAACTCGCCGCGCGGCACATGGCGGCTGCCGGCGAACATCAGGTGCTCGAACAGGTGGGCAAAGCCCGTCTGCCCTTTGGCCTCGTTGCGCGGGCCGGCATGCACCCACAGGTTGAAGGCCACCAGCGGCAGGCGGTGGTCCTCCACGAGGATGACCTCGAAGCCGTTGGCCAGCGTGAACTTCTCGTGGCGGATGGCCAGCTGGCCGGCCTCGGTGCTGACGGCGCCCGGCGCAGGTGCGGCAGGCGCGCTCCAGGCGGGCAGCGACAGCGCGCCGGCCAGGGTCAGCAGTGCAACGAGGCGACGAGGGGCGGGAGCATTCATTCGATCCATCCTCAGAAAGGCAGAACGTTGATTGGACGACACGGAACCGGCGCTGCCGAAGTGCCGCAGGTCACCACGGAGAAACCCAGGCCAGCAGCGCCAGCCACAGCGGCGCCGTGGCGACGTAGAGCACCGTGGACAGCACGGTGGCGGCCGTCACCTCGGCCTCCATCGTGCGGTAGCGCTGCGCGAAGATCAGCGCGTTGGAGCCGGTGGGCAGCGCCGCCAGCATGACGATGACGGCCAGCGGCAGGCCCTGCAATCCCAGCAGCCAGTGCGCGATGCCGAACACCACGCCGGGAATCAGCAGCAGCTTGGCCGACACCAGCCCCGAGATGCCGCGCCACGACTTCGGCCAGCCGTAGTAGGCCAGCGACATGCCGATCAGCGTCAGGCACAGCGGCACGACGGCCGTGCCGAGGTTCTGCAGCACCTCGTCGAACACCGCCGGGATGGGCCAGCCGGTGGCGTTCCAGCTCAGGCCCGCCAGCACCGGCAGCACGACCGGGTGGATGACGGTGTTGCGCACCGTCTGCACCAGCGTCGCGCGGAAGGTGCGCGACTTGCTGCCACGCGCCACGTCCAGCTCGACGAGGGCGGTCAGCAGCGTCAGGATGGTCAGCGAGTGCAGGCTGACGACGGCGATGTGGATGGCCAGTCCCTGCTCGCCGAACACGCCCGCCGCCACCGGCACGCCCACCTGCAGCGTGTTGCCGAAGCCGGCCGTGATGGCCTTGACGCTGGGCTCCGTGACGGCGCCGCCCGGCTTGAGCCGCCAACGCTCGAACGCGTAGATGAGCGCGACGACCACCAGCACCGGCACGAAGAAGGCGAACAGGAAGGCCCAGGGCAGCGCCGACGTGTCCAGCCGCGCCGTGGTGCGGAACAGCAGCGCCGGCACGAAGATGAAGAAGGCCGCGTTGGCCAGCACGCGCGCCGGGTCGCTGTCGCTGCCCGCCGCGCCACCGCCCAGCCAGCGCGCACGGCCGACGATCCAGCCGATGGCGACCGCCACCAGGATGGCAATCAACTTCGCCGCAATCGCCCAGGTCATCTCAACGCGTTGCGGGCCGAGCGCCGGGCCGCTCCCAAGCCGGCCCGCCCTGGGCGATGCTTGCGGCTCAATGCCGCAAGCATCGCCGTCCCCTCGGGGGACCGGTCAGGTGCGCGAGCGTTCAGCGCCGCGCGACTGGACGAGGGGCTCGCAGTCACGCCAGCGGCAGCCTCAACTCGAAACTGAAGCTGCTGCCCTGGCCGGCCGTGCTCTGCACCAGGATCTGGCTGCCCATCAGCCGCACCAGCTGCTGGCTGATGGACAGGCCCAGGCCCGTGCCGCCGAGATGACGCGAGGCCTCGGAGACCTGCTCGAAGGCCTGGAACAGCCGCGCCTGCTGGGCCGGCGTCATGCCGATGCCGCTGTCCGTCACGCCGAAGCGCAGCCGCACATGACCCGCCTGCGGTGGCTCGACGACGCAGGTCGTCAGGCTGACAGAGCCGCTGTCGGTGAACTTGACGGCGTTGGACAGCAGGTTGAGCAACACCTGGCGCAGCCGCTGGCCGTCGACGAGCACCTGCGTCGGCAGGCACGGGTCGATGTCCAGCGCAAAGCTCAGGTTCTTCTGCTCGGCGCGCAGGCGCACGCTGTCGCAGGCCATGTCCAGCAGCGCACGCAGGTCCGCAGGCGTGGGCTTCAGGCTGACCTTGCCGGCCTCGATGCTGGCCATATCCAGCACGTCGTTGATGAGCTCCAGCAGGTGCAGGCCCGAGTCGCGCATCAGCTGCAGCCGGCCCTGCTGCGGCGCGGGCACGCCGACGTCCATCTGCATCAGCTGCGTGAAGCCGAGGATGGCGTTCAGCGGCGTGCGGAACTCGTGGCTCATCGTCGCGAGGAAGCGGCCCTTGGCCTGGTTGGCGGCCTCCGCGCGCAGCTTGGCCTCGCTGAGCTCGGCGGTGCGTTCGGCGACGAGGTCCTCGAGGTGGTCGCGGTGGCGCGTCAGCTCGGCCTCGGCCTGGCGGCGCAGCGAGATGTCCATGACCATGCCTTCGATGCGCCGCTGCCCGCCCTCGCCCTCTACCCAGTGCGCGCTCAGCTCCACCCAGACCGACCGGCCGGCGCTGTCGCGCAGCTGCAGCTGGGCCTGCTGCACCTTGCCCTGCTCGTTGAGCAGCGTGGCCACGCGCACCATGTCGCGGCGGCCCAGGCCCGTCAGCTCGCGCAGGCGCCGGCCCACCGGGCTTTGCGTGCCCAGGCCCAGCATCTGCGTGAACGCGCGGTTCATGCCCAGCACGCGGCCGTCGGCGTCGGCCTGGAAGATGCCCTCGGTCGCGTTCTCGAACAGGCTGCGGTAGCGCGCCTCGCTGGCGCGCAGGCCCTGCGAGCTGATCTGCACCTGGTCGGCCGCGCTGCGCAGCTTGAGGCTCATCGCGTTGAAACGCGTCGTCAGCTCGCCGATCTCGTCCAGCCGCTCGACGCGCTCCTGCGCGCCCAGGTCGCCCGCGGCCACGCGCTGCGCCAGCCTGCCCAGCCGCGCCACGGGCCGGCGCACCAGCCAGTGCACAAGCAGCGAGCTGGCGACGACGATGCCCACGACGACGACGGCCAGCAGCTCGACGACGAACAGCCGCGTGCGGCGGATCTGCTCGTCGACGCGGTCGCGCGTGAAGGTCAGCACCGCCGACGCGACCTGAGCGCCGGGCGCATCCGCCGCGGGCTGGTAGGTGATGGGGAACTCGCTGCGCAGCGGGCCGACAGCCGGATGGTCACGTTCGCGCCGTCCCTGGCCGCCGCGCAGGCCCAGGCCCTTGAGCTCGATGGCATGCACCTCGGGGTCGGCCATGACGGCATCGAGCAGGTTCTCGATGGCGACATGGTCCAGGTTCCAGATCGGCCCGGCGAAGCCGCGCTCGACGAGGCCGGCCATGCGGGCCTCGCGCTGACGCAGCGCCTGCATCAGCTCGTCCTCCTCGTAGGAGGTCCAGGTCCAACCCACGACCAGCACCAGCAGGCTGGCGACCAGCGCAATGCCGGCCGTCAGGCGCGTCTGTATGCCGATGTTCAACGGCGGCAACGCCATCCCCTCTCCTCCCGGCCTCGTGGTACGCAGCCGCGAGGTGAGCATAGGCTCATTAGCTCTTGGACGCTGCAGTCTTCTTCGCGGCCACCTTCTTGGCCGGCGCGGCCTTGCCCGCCGGTTTTCCGGCCCGCGGCTCGAACTCGAACACGACCTTGCCTTCCTTCTTGTCATAGGCCAGGAAGGCCTTGAACTTGCGTCGCGTCTTGTTGGAGACGAAGTTCTCCAGCAGGTCGGTCTTGCCCTCAAGCAGCAGCTTCGTAGCCTGGGCAGGCTCGATGGGCTGCGTCAGGATGACCTTGCCGGTCTTGAAGTCGCAGGTCACCTTCTCGCCCACCGAATGCTCGCAGACGTAGTTGGCGCCATGCTCGTAGACGTGGCCCTGGCACTTCGGGCAGGCGCCCAGGCTCTGCTGGCCGGAGAAGTCCACCGGCTCGCCATCGTTCTCGGCCTTCTTGGCGTCCTCGCCGAAGTCGAACTCCAGTTTCCAGTTGGCGATTTCGTCGTCGTAGACCAGCGCCAGCTCGGCCGTGAACGGCCAGCCCGCCTTGGAGCGGAAGCCCTCCAGCGGACCGATCTTCTTGTCACGCAGGAACTGCTCCACCTCGGCCAGCTCGAAGCTGCGGCCACCGGGGATCTTGCCGATGGAGAAGCCGCAAGCGTCACTGCCGTCGGCATGCTTGCCGGTGCAGGTGAAGCGGCGGTAGTTCTCCTTCACGACGCCACCGCACTTCGGGCAAGGCGTCTTCAGCGTCGCGTAGTCGCCGGGGATGGTGTCGCGGTCGTAGCCCTTGGCCTTGGCGACCATCTTCTCGGTCATGGCCGCGATCTCGGCCATGAACTGCTCGCGGCTGAGCTTGCCCTTCTCCATCGCGGCGAGCTTGCTTTCCCAGTCGCCGGTCAGCTCGGGCTTGGTCAGGTCTTCCACCTCAAGCCCGCGCAGCAGCGTCATCAGCTGGAAGGCCTTGGCCGTCGGGATCAGCTCGCGGCCCTCGCGCAGCATGTACTTCTCGGTGATCAGGCCTTCGATGGTGGCCGCGCGCGTGGCTGGCGTGCCCAGGCCCTTCTCGGCCATGGCCTCGCGCAGCTCGTCGTCGTCGATGAGCTTGCCGGCGCCTTCCATCGCGGACAGCAGCGTCGCTTCCGTGTAGCGCGCCGGCGGCTTGGTCTGCAGCGCCTTCACGTCGACGCTCTCGGTGCGCACGACCTCGTTCGGCTGCACCGGCACGAGGTTGGCGTCCTCGTCGTCCACGTCCTTGCCGTAGACGGCCAGCCAGCCCGGCTTCACGAGCACCTTGCCGTTGGTCTGGAAGTGATGCTTGTTGTCGACCTTGCTGATGCGCGTCGTGACCAGGAACTCGGCCGGCGGGAAGAACACCGCCAGGAAGCGCTTGACGACCATGTCGTACAGCTTGGCCTCCACCTCGGTCAGCGCCTTGGGCGCCTGCAGCGTCGGGATGATGGCGAAGTGGTCCGACACCTTGGCGTTGTCGAACACCTTCTTGGTGGGCTTGATGTAGCCCTCCTTCAGCGACTTGGCGGCGTGCTGCGACAGCGCGGCCAGCGGGCCCGGCAGGTCCTCCGTCGCCAGCATCTTGGCCGTGTCCTTGGCCACGGCCAGGTAGTCCTCGGGCAGGAAGCGCGAGTCCGTCCGCGGGTAGGTCAGCACCTTGTGCTTCTCGTACAGCGCCTGGGCGATGGACAGCGTCGTCTTGGCCGAGAAGCCGAAGCGCGAATTGGCCTCGCGCTGCAGCGTCGTCAGGTCGTAGAGGCCGCCGCAGCTGGTCGTGCTGGGCTTGCTCTCCTCGGTGACGACGGCGGGCTTGCCCAGCACGGCCTTGGCGATCTCGTCGGCCTCGGCCTGCGTCCACAACCTGTCCGCGCGGCGCTCGGCGTCGTCGTTCTTCTTCCAGGCTGGGTCGAACCACTTGCCTTCGTACTGGCCGGCCTGGGCGTCGAAGTTGGCGCGCAGCTCCCAATAGTCGCGGGCGACGTGCTTGCGGATCTTCTCCTCGCGCTCGACGACGACCGACAGCGTCGGCGTCTGCACGCGGCCCACCGTCGTCAGGAAGAAACCGCCGTCGCGCGAGTTGAACGCCGTCATCGCCCGCGTGCCGTTGATGCCCACCAGCCAGTCGGCCTCGGAGCGGCAGCGCGCGGCGTCGGCCAGCGGCAGCATCTGCTGGTCGCTGCGCAGCTTCTCGAAGCCCTCGCGGATGGCAGCCGGCGTCATCGACTGCAGCCACAGCCGCTGGATGGGCTTGTTCAGCTTGCCCTTGGCCGGCTGCGCGTACTGCTCGATGAGCCGGAAGATCAGCTCGCCCTCGCGGCCCGCGTCGCAGGCGTTGATAAGCGCCGTCACGTCCTTGCGGCGGATCAGCTTGGTCAGCGCGTTCAGCCGGCCCTTGTTCTTGTCGATGGGGTTGAGGTCGAAGTGCGGCGGGATCACCGGCAGGTTGGCGAAGCTCCATTTGCCGCGCTTGACGTCGAACTCCTCGGGCGCCGCGATCTCCACCAGGTGGCCCACGGCGGAGCTGACGACGTACTGCTCGTTCTCGAAGTAGTCGTCGTGCTTGTCGAACTTGCCCGCCACGGGGGTCAGCGCGCGGACGATGTCCTGCGCGACGGAAGGCTTCTCGGCAATGATCAGGGTCTTGCTCATCGGGTCTTGTCTCTCGGTCTTCCCTATGACAGGGGACGTTGAATCCCCTGCCTACAATCCGGGCCTCGCGCGCACGTACACGTGTGCGCACCCATGAAATCACCGTACCACAGCGCCGATGACGCCAAAAACCCCACGCCGCAAGATCGAAGTCCGTGATTCCGGCGTGCATGGCCGCGGCGTCTACGCGACGGCGCCCATCGCGGCGGGCGCGCGCATCATCGAGTACACCGGCGAGCGCATCACCTGGGACGTGGCGGTGGACCGCCACCCGCACGACCCGGCACAGCCCAACCACACCTTCTACTTCCACCTCGACGGCGGCCTCGTCATCGATGCGCTGTACGGCGGCAACGATGCGCGCTGGATCAACCACGCCTGCGAGCCCAACTGCGAGGCCGACGAGGTCGACGGCCGCGTCTTCATCAACGCACTGCGCGACATCGAGCCCGGCGAGGAGCTGTTCTACGACTACGGCCTGGTGCTGGACGAGCGCCACACGGCCAAGGTCAAGAAGCAGTTCGCCTGCTGGTGCGGCGCGCTGACGTGCCGCGGCACGATGCTCGCCCCGAAGAAGCGCTGACGCCATGGAGCGGCGCCACCTCGGCGAATGCGGCTCGACCAACACCGAGGCGCTGGCCCACCTGCGCGACGGCGGCGGGCCGCTGATCGTGTCGGCGGACCGGCAGACCGCCGGCCGCGGCCGGCTGGGCCGGGCCTGGCAGAGCGATCAACGGGGCGATGACGCGTCGCTGACCTTCTCCGTCGCGCTGCCACTGCCTGCCGGGCTGGACCTCTCCGGCCTGTCGCTGGCCGTCGGCTGCACGGTCGCCGACGTGCTGGACCCGGCCGGCGACCGCATCCGGCTGAAGTGGCCCAATGACCTGTTCCTGGACGGCGCCAAGCTGGGCGGCATCCTCATCGAGACCGTGCCCTTGCCTGGCGAACGCCGCGGTGTCGTCATCGGCATCGGCCTGAACCTGCGCCCGCTGCCGGCCGACGCCGACCGCAGCGCCTTCGCCAGCGGCCACGCGGCACTGCAAAGCCTGGATGCCAACGCAACGGCAGCGACGACGCTGGACCGCCTCGCCCCCGCGCTGCGCGCCCTGCTGGCCGACTTCGAGGCGCTGGGCTTCGGCCCGTGGCAGCTCGCATTCTCCAGGCGCGACCTGGCCGCCGGCCGGCCCGTGCGCGTCGGCGAGCAGACGGGCATCGCGCGTGGCGTGTCGACGAGCGGCGAGCTGCTGCTGGACACGGACAGCGGCATGTCCATCATCACCGCCGGCGAACTGAGCCTCAGACTGGAGCCCTCCCCGTGATGCGCGTCGTCGTCATCGTGCTGCTGGCGGTCAACGCCCTGTTCTTCATCTGGTCGCGCGGCTGGCTTGACGCCGTCACCGGCCTCCCCGCCGACGGCGGCCGCGAGCCGCAACGCGTCGCGGGGCAGCAGCATCCCGAGCGCATCACGCCGCTGGCAGCCAGCTCGGTCGCCGCGCTGGCGCAGAAGAGCTGCCTGGAACTGGGCCCGCTGGATGGCGACGCCGCGCTGGCCGCCGCGCAGGCGGCGCTGAAGGCCGCGGGTGCCGACGCGCAGGTGCGCAGCAGCGAGCAGCCGGGCGTGTGGGTCGTCGCGACGATCAAGCTCGCCGACCCGGATTTCCGCGCCCGCAAGGAAGCCACCTACAAGCAGATGCGCATCGCCTACGAGCCGCTGGAGGGCCTGCCCGCCGAGCAGCCGGCCTTCGTGCTGAGCCGGCATGCCAGCCAGGCCGAGGCGAACGCCGATGCGGCGGCGCTGGACAAGCGCGGCCTGAAGGGCCTGCGCGTGCTGGCGCTGAAGCCCGCGCAGACCCGCAACACGCTGGTGATCCCGCAGGCCGACGGCCTGCTCGCCGGCCGGCTCAAGGCCAGCAAGGATGCGGCCTTCGCCGCCGGCTTCAGGGCCTGCAGCGCTGCAGCCGGGGCGTCGGCCGCTTCAAGCTGACGGCGGCCAGCAGCAGTGCTGCGAGCCAGGCCGCGCTGACGGCGCCGCCACCACCGCCGCCGCCGGACGAGGACGGCGTCGTCACCGCGGCGGCGGCCACGCTGAAGCTGGCCGTCTGGCTGTGCACGAAGCCATCGCTGTCGGTAATGTCAGCCTGCACCGTGAAGCTGCCGGCAGCCCCTGGCGTCAGCGACACCGTGGCTGTATCCGCGCCGCCGTTGAAGGCGCTGACGGCAGTGCCGCCATCCAGCAACGTCCAGTTCGTTGAAGCCACGGTCTTGCCGGCCGCCAGGCCGGTGACGGCCGCCGTCAACGTGGCCGACTGCATGGCCGTCAGGCTGGTGCTGGAGGGTGTGATGGCGACGGTGGCGGCGTTGAGCGCCTGGGCTGCCGCCACGGCCGCGGCAGCGTCGGCCATGCCGGCGCCGCAGGTGCTGGTCGTGCAATAGCACTCGTCCTGCTTGGCCGCGGTGGGCGCCACGCAGGCCGGCGGTGTGGCGGCAGAGGCGCTGCCGCCACCTGTCGTCGGGAAGGGCCGCGCTGTCTTACGCAGCGCGGCGGTGGCCTCGGCCGAGGTCAGCGCCGGCCGCACAGAGGCCATCAGCGCCACGACACCGCTGACGACGGGTGCCGAGAAGCTGGTGCCGACGGAGGCATTGCCGTTCGTGTAGCTCTCGTCGTTGGCCACCGGCGAGGTGGCTCCGGAATTCGTCGTGCTGACCATCGTGTACAGGCAGGGGTAGCCGACGGCCAGGTTGACGCAGTTGCCGCCCGGCGCGGCGATGGTCACTTCCGGGCCGACACTGGCGAAGCCGACCTTCGTGCCGACATGTCGCAACGCCGTCACGGTCACGACGCCAGGGCAGTTGCCCGGCAGGCCCACGGCCTGGCCTTCGGAGTTGCCCGCCGCGACGACGATGGTGGCCCCCTGGGCGTTGGCCTGGGCGATGACGTCGCGGTAGAGCTTGCCGGTCGAGTCCGAGGCGGCGCAGCTGCCCGAGCCGCCCAGGCTCATGTTCAGCACCTTGGCTTTGTTGGTGTTGGCCGGCACGCCCGGCACGGCCAAGCCGACGGCCCATTTGATGCCGGCGATGATGTCGGAGTCATAGCCGCCGCACTTGCCCAGCACGCGTACCGGCAGGATCTTGACGCCCGGCGCCACGCCGCTCATGCCTCGACCATTGCCAGCCAGCGCCGCAATCAGGCCCGAGACGCGCGTGCCGTGCCAGGAGCTGTTGCCGATGTCGGTGGAGGTGCACCCGCTGCCGAGCTTGCCGCCATCGATATCGGCCTGACTGACCCAGTCACCGTAGTCCAGCGCCAGCGTCAGGTCCGCATTGGCCGGCCTGTTGGCAATCGCCGTGGCGGTGGAACCGGCCGACGCGGGGGTCGATCCGATCATGTCGTAGCCGCTCAGGAACTGGCTGGTGCCGTTGGCCGCAATGAAGTCGGGATGATCGCGGCGCACGCCAGTGTCCAGTACCGCGACGACGATGCTGGACGCGCCCGTCGTCAGCCCCCAGGCCGGCAGCACGTTGATGTTGGACACCACCTCGCCGGTCGCGCTGCCGCCGCTGGTGACAGTGCTCGGCGCCTTCAGATACCACTGGTCGATGGTGCGGCTGTAGGTGTCACGCAGTTGGGGAGCTACAGGTGGGTTGGCGCTCGGATCGCCGGCATCGTAGAACTGCCCGATATAGGCGGTCGGCGCAGGCGTCACGCCGCCGAACAGCGGGTCATTGGGCGCAGAGGCGACACCCAGGTGCTTGCGCCGGCCGTCCACGGCCACCATCTCCACCTCGGGGTCGGCCGCCAGCTTGCGCGCCAGCGCGGCGGAGCTGAGGCCTGTGGCGGTGACGACGTGGGTGCGCTCGTCCAGGCTCAGGCCGGCGCTCAATTGCTGCCCCTGGCGCAGGCCCAGCGCCGTCGCGCGCGTCTGCGCGACTTCGCGGGCCTCGCCGCGCGTGGCGCGCAGGCTCAGCGCCTTGGCACGCACGCTGTCGGCCTGGGGCTTGAACCGCACGATGACGCGGGCCTCGGGTTCGGCCTGGGCAGAAACCAGGGCCGGCATCGCCAGCATGGCGGCGGCGATCAGCAAGGGGCGCAAGAACATCATGGCGGCGGCTGTGGCGATGCGGGGCCGGTCAGTTTAGGCGTCGCCACTCGGGGCGAGTGGCAACAAATGGTCGCCGTGCAGCTCGCTGTCAGCCTCGGCGGCCCAGGGGCAACAGCGCGGCCAGCCGGGCCAGTTCGTCGCGCGCGCCGGCACGGGCGGTGGCGATGCGGGCCGTCAGCCAGCCGACGGCGAACCAGGCCGCCGGTGCGCTGCCGACCAGCGCCTGGTAGCGGTCGCGGGCGACGATGAGGTCGTGGATTTCGCCCAGCATGCTCTGTGCCGCCGACAGCGCCTGCACGTGGCGCGCCGTGGACTGGCGCGGCAGCAGCGGCGCGAGGAAGTCGATCGCGTAGCGCTGCCGCTTCACGCGTTTGCGCAGCGCATGCAGGGCCGCGTCGTCGAGCTCGTCGAAGGCATGGCCGCCGGCGGCCATGCGCTCGTGCCAGCGGCGCAGGCGGCGGCGGGCCAGGCGCCTGAGCGCATCCTCGGTCTCGGTCTCGGCCTCGGCCGGCAGGCCGGCGCGCCAGGTCACCCAGCCCAGCAGCAGGCGTTGCGTGTCCGCGGCGCGGACCAGCGCGGCGGGATCGACCGCGTCCTGCGAGCCGGGCAGCGGCAGGGGCGGCGCGCCGGCCCGCGCCAGTTCGGCAGCCACGCCGCTGCCCAGCACGTCGCGGTCGCGCGCCTGGCCCAGCGCGGCGAACAGCACACGCAGCCCGTCGACGAGTTCGGCCGGCGGCGCGGCCACCCAGCCCTCGAAGGCCCGCAGCGCGCTGCGCAGCCGGCGGATTGCCACGCGCAACTGGTGCACGTGCTCGCCGGCCTGCGCGGCATCGCCATCCGCCAGGCCGATGGCGCTGCGCATCAGATGGGCCAGGCATTCGTCCAGCACGGCGGAGAAAGCCTCGCCGGCGCCCGCCCGCTTGTCGTAGCTTGGCGAGGCCGCCTTGCGCAGCGGCGCATCGGGCCAGCCGGCGGCCAGCGCGAAGCCACGCTCGGCCTTGTTGCGCGGGTCGAGGATGAGGCCGAAGCGCTGGCGCCAGCGTTCCACCAGCGCCAGCATCGCGACGGGCGAGCCGGAGACGAGTTCGAACTCGACCTCGCGCAGCCGCAGCACGGCGCCACTGGCCAGCAGCCGCCCCTCGTCCAGCGCGATGTCGACGACGGCGCCGCGCGTGCGCACGCGGCGTTCGAGCCGGCGCACCTGGCTCCGGAACCGCACACCGGCCTCCAGCCCGTCGGCGCGGGCGGCGTCCAGCAGATCGATGAGCTGCCGACCCGGCGCGGTGTCGGCGTGGGCCGCGGCGTCGGGCGTGGCATCGGGGCGGACGACTTCGTGCTCGAAGCGCTCCAGCGCATCGCCACGCGCGCACTTGAGTGCCTGCACCCAGCGGCCGGCTTCGCGCCGCACGCGCCAGGCCAGGCCGGCACGGGCCAGGCGCAGGTCCGGCGTGTCGAGATAGTCCGCCGTCAGCTGCGCGCGCCGCGCGTTGCCCCGCCCGTCCAGCTCGGCCGCGAGCGCAGCGCGGCTGGCGGCGGGGACGAGGAACTTCAGCTCGATCTCGACGGTGCCGGACACACCATCAGCCCTTGGCCCGCGTCGCGGCCATCGAGCGGTCCAGGTCGGTCTTGCGGTCGGCGGCCACCGTGACGGCGTGCGGGCGCTCGCCGATGAGCTTGGCGTAGGGCTTCCAGTCCACGCCGCCGGCGGCGAGCAGGTCCTCGCCGTAGATGGTCTTGGTGGCCATTGCGACCAGCGGCAGGCTGACCCAGCCGGCGCAGTCGGCCATCGTGAACGTGTCGCCGGCCAGGTAGGGCCCGAACTTCGCCAGGCGCTTGAAGGCGCGGATGTTCTCGGGCAGCACGCGGGCGACGCGCTTCTTCGTGCCGTCGCTGACCTGGCCGCCGAAGTAGGCCTCCGCGTAGAGCTCGCGCGCAACCAGCTCCAGGTGCAGCTCCACGTAGGTGATGAGCTCGCGCACCTTGGCGGCCTGGTAGGCATCGGCCGGGATCAGGCGCGGCGTGTCGGGGTAGGCGGCCTCGAGGTAGTCGACGATGACCTGGCTCTCGCACAGCGCGCCGTGCGGTGTCTTGATGAAGGGCACCTTGCCCAGCGGCGAGCAGCTCAGCACGGCCTCGTCATGCGAGTGGGTCTCGATGCGCTCCTCGGTGAAGGGGATGCCCTTCTCCAGCAGCGCGAGCTTGACCTTGTTGTAGTAGTTGGACAGCGGGAAGCCGCACAGCGTGATCATGGAGGTCTCCTGGGTGTAAGCCCTGCAGTCTAGGCAGCCGCCGTGCCCAACCCTGGCGCGGCGGCGACAGCGTCGGGGCCGCAGATTTGAGGATGCCTGCGGCTTACAGCGTCACTAACGTCCGCGGCCATCTTCAACCGACCGGAGGACGTCATGCGCAAGGAAACCTTTTTCAGGCTGGCATGCAGGCCACGGCTGCTGGCGGTCGCTGCGGCGGCGAGCGCGGTATCGGGCTGCGCGTTCTTCTATCCCTATGTGGGCTTCCCGAAGCAGTTGCCCGAAGGCTGGGACCGCGATCCGCTGCTGGCCGGCGATGCGA
Source organism: Pelomonas candidula (assembly GCF_043555985.1). NCBI lineage: Bacteria > Pseudomonadati > Pseudomonadota > Betaproteobacteria > Burkholderiales > Sphaerotilaceae > Roseateles > Pelomonas candidula. Next base: position 168,953 of record NZ_JBIGIC010000003.1, read on the forward strand.
GCCAGGCGATCTCGCAAGTGGAAGAGGTTCGCCGCGATTACCTGAAGTACATGCGCGAGATGAGCGGCACGCGCGCCGTGTTCGCCACGGGCGCGGGCGTGCTGACTGGGTGGGCGCTGTACAACGCCGTCAAGCCGAACGCCCCCGGCACCACGGAACCGACCTATGTGGACAAGCGGCGCACGGCGCAACTGGGCGCCGTCATTGCCACCGGTTACGGGCTGAGCGAATACGCCGTCAACAAGAAGCAGGAGTCCGCCTACAACGACGGTTACCGCGCGTTGACCTGCCTGCTGCGGCAATCGGCACCGCTATTGATGCCGCTCCGGACACAGGAGGCCGAGAAAGGTGGCGCCTTCGGCCAACCACTCAGCGCACAGGCCCTGGAGACAGCGCTGAACCGGCTGTCGGTGCGCATCCTGGATTTGCAGAACTTCGTGGCCGCCGCCAAGGTGGGATTGGGTGACGGAAACGCGCAGCTGGCGCAGAAGGATGCTCGCGAAGCGGCTCGCCTGATCGCCGAAAACGAGGCCCTGCCGGAAAAGCCCGGCAAGGACGGCAAGAAGAAGCGCACCTCGCAGGAACTGGCGGCCGAGGTGGCCAGACTCCCGATGACCTACCCGGCCAACGTCGGTGACAGCCCAACGCTGAGCCGACAGATCGACGACGCCGTCAAGGCGCTGCAGATCGCTCGCAACGCGCTGGCGGACGGCCTGGCACTGCAGAAGGCGGTGGCCGACTCGGGCCGGGAAATCCGCGAACGCGCACAGATCATCGTCACCACCGTCAACGGCGTCGTGCAGGACGCACAAGCCGACCTGCGCGCCGCCGATAGTGCGTTGACAAAGGCGCAGGACATCACGGCCGGCTTTCGAAAGCTCGGCTCGCAGACGTCCGGAGACCAGGCCGAACCACCCACGGCAGACACCGCCGACACCGGCGCCAAGACAAGCAGTGCCACGACCCGCATACCGGCGGCACAACAATCCACGGCCCCAGGCGCGCTGCGGATGGTCAATCTCGGCGGCGGCCCGCTCCTCGCCGGCGCTTCGCTGGGCACAGCCCTGCTCGCCAATGCCACGGCGACTGCTGTTCAGGCCACGAAGCCCGGCAGCGCCACGCCCAGCCCCTTGACAACGGCCGAGTTGGAGAAGCTCAACGAACGCATCGAGGCGCTGATCGCCGACGCCAAAAAACGCGAGGCTGCAGAAGCCCAGGAAAAGCTGGTCAACGGTTACATCGGAAAGATCAAGGATTGGTCCAAGCCCAAGGACGTGTGCACGTCGCGCCGCATCAGCGGCCATGTCGATGCACCCGATCGCTGCGATGCCCAGGCACTGGCGCTACTCGTGGAGGACCTCTACGACGCCCGCCGCCCGGTCGTCGCTGCCGTGCTGCACTTCCGCAGCCAGACCAAGGCCGTCCGCCGCGTGGCCGGCTGCGCCAGTGATGCTGGCGTACACATGACACCTAACGACACCCTGTCCGCGCAGGCCGGCGAGACCGTCACGTTCATCATCAACCAGCCCCAGCCCGGCACGCCGGTGGCGGTGCTGCAAGGCACGCCCGGCGACGACTTCGGTACGCTGAGTGTGGACTCCATGGGCAACGCAGGCGTGAAGGCGCAGGTGAAGTTCGGCAAGAAGGCGCAAGGTCGCTACACGCTGCTCGCAACCGATTCCTCGGGCGAATACAACGAGAGCGTCCTCATCGTCGTCAAGCCCGCGAAGGGCGAGGCCGAAAAGCCTGCTTCGGCGGCGTCAGCCACCAGCGGCGCTTCCTGAGCGCTCAGCGGTTGACCAGCACGATGCCGGCCGCCAGCGCAGCCAGTGCCGCCACCAGCCGCGTGCTGATGCCCTCGCCCAGCAGCAGCGCGCCGGCCAGCAGCCCGAACAGCGGCGTGCTCAGCGTGAAGACGGCCAGCCGCGTCGCCGCATAGTGGCGGATCAGCCAGAACCACGCGAGGTAGCTCGCGAACGACACGACGACGGCCTGGAAGCCGAACAGCCCCAGGAGCCGCGGCGACCAATGCACGGGCAGCGGCTCGCCGGCGAATACCGCTGCCGAGCACAGCGCGAGGGCCGACACGCCGAGCTGGTACAGCAGCGTCTTTTCGGCCGGCGCGGCGGCCAGCCTGGTGGCACGGATGGCCAGCGTCGTGCCGCCCCACAGCACGGCGGCGGCCACGCCCAGCGCGTCGCCCCACCATTGGCGCGGGCTGTGCGGCGTTGAAAAGCCCTCGGCGAACGCGAACGCCACCGCACCGAAAGCCAGCACCAGGCCCGCCCACTGCCGGCCCGACAGCTTCTCGCCGTGCGCGATCCACGGCATGCCCATCGCGACGACGAAGGGCGACAGGTAGATGAACACCACCATGCGCGATGCGCTGGTGTACTGCAGGCCGACGAAGATGCAGGCGAACTCGGCCGCGAACAACGCGCCGGCCAGCAGCCCGCCCGCGCCGCTGCCGTCCTGCCCGAACAGCGGCACACGGCGCGACAGCGACCACAGCCACACCAGCACGCCCGCCACGACCGAACGCAGCCCCGCCTGCCACAGCGGCCCGATCTCCGTCAGCGCCGCCTTTGCGGCGACCTGGTTGATACCCCACAGCAGGCAGCACAGCAGCAGGATGACGACGGCACGGGGGTCGAGGTGGGATTGGCGCATGCCGCCATGCTGCCAGCCCCCGTTCGGCTACGCTCCTGGGCGCGATGCGCAAGCTCTTCGAACCCGCCCTTCTGCTGCTCCTGCGGCTGCGCCCCACCGACTGGCAGCGCACGCTGGCCTGGGCGGCCGTGGTCGGCGTCACTGGCGCGCTGTCCACCCTGGGGTTTCGCGCCTGCCTGGTGGGGATGGAGCGGCTGCTCTACGGCACCGACGGCCTGGTGCGGGCCGCCGAGTCGCTGCCCTGGTGGCTGCGCCTGGCCGCACCCGCCCTCGGCGGCCTGCTGGCCGGCGCCGTGCTGGCCTGGGAAGGGCGGCAGGCGCACGCGCCGCACGGCGACTACATGGAGGCCGTGGTGCTCGGCCGCGGCGAACTCGGCACGCGCAGCTCGCTGCTGCGGGCGCTGTCCTCGCTGTGCACGGTGGTCAGCGGCGGCGCGATCGGCCGCGAAGGCCCGATGGTGCAGCTGGCGGCGCTGACGGGCTCCGTGCTGGCCGTGTGGCGCGGCATGCCCGTCGCGCGGCGGCGGCTGCTGGTCGCCTGCGCCGCCGCCGCCGGCCTCACGACAGCCTATGGCACGCCGATCGCCGGCGCGCTCTTCGTCGCCGAGATCGTGCTGCAGTCGCTGTCCACCGACACGCTGGCGCCGCTGCTGATCTCGTCGGTGACGGCCCACCTGACGATGGCGGGCCTGACCGGCAGCCATTCGCTCTACCGCATGCCGGAGGTTGCCGAGCTGGGCGGCCCGGCCTATTTCCTGTGCGGCCTGCTGGGCCTGCTGGCGGGGCTGGGCGCGCCGCTGTACCTGTGGCTGCTGGACCGCGCCAAGACCGTCCTGGGCCGCTGGCAGATCGCGCGGCCCTGGAAGCTCGCAGGCGGCGGCCTGCTGGTGGGCCTGCTGTCCCTGCAGGCGCCGCAGGTCTGGGGCAACGGCTTCAGCGTCGTCGACAGCGTGCTGCAGGGCGGCTGGCCCTGGCAGGCCCTGCTGCTGGTGCTGCTGTTCAAGGTGGCGGCCGTGGCCGCGACCACGGGCTCGGGCGCCGTCGGCGGCATCTTCACGCCGACGCTGTTCGTCGGCGCGGTCAGCGGCGCGCTGTTCACCGTCCTCGCCGGCATGGTGTTCCCGGCCGCGCTGCCGATGCAGGTCGGCGCGGCCATCGGCATGGGCGCCTTCCTGGCGGCCAGCACGCATGCGCCGCTCACATCGCTGCTGATGATCTTCGAGATGACGGAGAACTACCGCGTGGTGGCGCCGCTGATGCTGGCCTGCGTGCTGGCCGTCTCGCTGTCGCGGCTGCTGAGGCCGGACTCGGTGTACGCGTCATCGCAGCGCGCCAGGGCGGCCGCCGACCCGCGGCTGGCCAGCGCGGGCGACCTGCTGCGCACCGACAGCTGCACCGTCGGCCCGGGCGCCAGCATCGCCGACGTGGAACAGCGCCTGCTGGAAAGCCGCTGGCGCCACGTCTACGTGCTGGACGCGGAACGGCATTTCCAGGGCGTCATTCCCCTGCACGAGCTGGCGAAGCGGCTGAAGGCGCCGCACGACCCGGCCGCCCCCTGGCCTGCGGACCTGCTGCAGCCGCGCTTCCCCAGCCTGAGCGAGGACATGCCGCTGTGGGAGGTACTGCAAGTGTTCGAGAGCCACCCGGGCGAGCGCCTGCCGGTGCTTGATGCCGCCGGGCGGCTGCTCGGCCACGTCACGAAGACCGACCTCGTGCTGATGCTGCGGGAGCAGCTGGCGATCAGCTAGACAACGCCTGCCCGGACCCTCCCGCGCAGCGCATCCCTGCTTTGGGCGCGCTGCCGCCTAACGCCTGACGTAGCGCGTCGCCGTCAGCCTGTCCGACACCGCGCTGGTCTTGTTGTCCACGTAGCCGCGGCTGCGCAGTTCGGTGCGGATCTCGGCGTCGGACGGGAAGGCATCGCGGCCTTTCTGATGCACGACCCAGACGGTCTTGCAGAGCATCGTGGCGTGGAAGTCGGCCATGCGCTCCAGCTCGCCCGGCTTGCTGATGACGGCCACCAGCATGCGCGCGGTCTTCACGTTGCCGGTCAGGCCGTGGGACAGCGCCTCGGCCAGCGCCGGGTCCAGCGTGCCCACGGTCGGGCCGATCAGCAGCGCCGGGTTCTCGGCGCTGACGCCCAGCTTCGCGGCCAGCGTGGGCGGCGGCGCCTGCAGCTTGGTCAGCCACTTGCCGGCCTCCTTCTCGCCCAGCGCCAGCGCGACGGCCTCGCCGTCCACGTCGAACAGCAGCTCCTCGCCGGCGACGCGCAGGTTCTGCAGCGCGGCGATGGCCCACTTGCGCTTGATGGCGCCGCGCAGCACGACGGTGGTGGATTCGAGCAGGGCGGCGACTTCTGCGGTCTCGGTGCCCACGCGGGCGGTACAGCTGGCTTCACGTCCCATGCGGGTTCCTCGGTAATGCTTGATGGCCGCGCATTGTCAGGCTCCACGCGAGGGCGCCGGCGACGGCGCCGCAGAGATGGGCGAACGGCGCGACGGGGAAGTCGAAGCCCGGCGTCACACGCAGCACGGGGCCCAGCGGGTGTTCCAGCGCGAGCTTGGCGACCAGGCCGACGGCGATGGCCGCGCCGATGAGGCGGTCGCGCCCACCGCGCGTCAGCAGTGTCAACGCGGCGATGGCAACCAGCGCATGCAGCGCGCCGGACAGGCCGGCGTAGCGCTGCAGCTCGGGACGCAGCAGCAGGCCCAGTTGCGTCAGCGGCAGCGCAACGAGGCCGGCAACGGTCTCACGCCCATCCAGCGCCGCGCGCCAGCCGAGCAGCGCGATGACGGCGCAGCCGGCCAGGTTGGCGGCGAGGTGGATGGCCGTCCAGTGGACGAAGGCGGCCGTGACGGCACGCCAGGGCTGGGCCGCGGCGAGGGCGGGCTGCCAGTCCAGCAGCTCGCGGGGCAAGGGCCAGGCCAGCAGGGCCAGCGCGGCCAGCACGGCGCACAGGGCCGGCCAGCGGGTGGTGCGGGTCATGGATGAGGTCGGCAGCAGGCGGCGGGGTGGCAGTTTGGCATCAGTCCCCGGCCGCCACGATGCCAGCGCGCGGACGAAGACGACCGCCGCGCGTGACACCGACGCCTCGCGCCGTCAGCCGAACACCGCCCGCCACAGCGCCAGCACGGCATCGCGATGCGGCTGCAGCGGCGCCATGGCCTGGGCGTCAAGCGCCGTCGACTCCTCGTTGAGGCGCGCCCTGTGCTGCGCGCGGCGCAGCTCGCGGTAGGCGTTCGCCGCCGCCTCGCCCACGCCGCCGGGCAGCAGCCCCAGCGCTTCCGCCAGGCGCAGCAGCGCGATGTTGCCCAGGTCGTCCTGCAGCCGCGGGTGCACGGCCGAATGCGCGAGCACGAGGAACTGCACGGCGAACTCGGCATCCATCATGCCGCCCTCGCTGTGCTTCATGTCGAACAGGCCGTCCTTCACGGGCCGCGCAGACCGCACCTTCTCGCGCATGGCCTGCACCTCGCGCCGGAGCGCCTCGGCGTCGCGCGGCGCCGTCAGCACCTGGCGGCGCACGCTCTCGCAGCGCTCGGCCAGCGCCGGGTGGCCGGCGCAGAAGCGCGCCCGCGTGATGGCCTGGTGCTCCCAGGTCCACGCGGTGTTGCTGCCGCGACCGGTCTGGTAAGCCTCGAAGTGGCTCAGCGACGTGACCAGCAGCCCCGAGTTGCCGTTGGGCCGCAGCGCGGTGTCGATGTCGAACAGCTCGCCGGCTGCCGTGCGCAGCGTCAGCCAGTTGATGAGGCGGCGCACGAAGGCGCCGTAGATCTCGCTGGCGTTCTCGTCCTCGTCGTCGAAGACGAACACGACGTCCAGGTCGCCGCCGTAGCCCAGCTCCTTGCCGCCCAGCTTGCCGTAGGCGATGACGGCCAGCCGCGGCTCGGGGCGATGCGCCTTGCCGAAACGGGCCCAGGCCCACTGGATGGTGATCTGCAGCACCGCGTCGGCCAGCAGCGACAGGTCGTCGGCCACCTGCTCGACGGTGATGCTGCCCTCGACGTCGCGCACCAGCGTGCGGAACACCTCCGCATGGTGGGCGCGGCGCAGCGTGTCCAGCAGCGACTCCTCGTCGGCCTGGCCGCTGCGGGCCCAGCCCTGCTCGCGGCTGTGCAGCTCGGCCAGGAAGGCATCGCGGTCGAAGCGGGCGGAGAGCAGCAGCGGATCGGCCAGTTCGTCGATGACGCCGGGGTGCTGCATCAGGTAGCGCATCGGCCAGCGCGCCAGGCCCAAGAGGCGCAGCAGGCGCTGCTGCACGGCCGGGCGCTCGACCAGCATGGCCAGATAACTCTCGCGGCGCAGCAGCGGCTCGACCCAGTCGACGAAGCGCACCGCCGCGTCCAGCGAGCATTCCTCGGCCTCCACAGCCTGCGCCGCGCGGTAGAACAGCTTGGCCAGCCGCTGGCGCGACTCCTCGCGCAGACCTTGTACGCGCGGCGTCTCGGCCAACGCGCGCACGGCCGTCGCGAGCGACTCGGGCAGGCGCTGCAGGAAATCCTCGCCGTCCACGGTGGGCTTCGGGCCGCCGCACTGGCCGCCCTTGCAACCGCCGGACTGCTGCGGCGCGCCGTGCAGCAGCGCGTCGAATTCGGTCGCCACGAGCTCGCGTACCTCGCCGAGCTGCTCGAAGAGCTCACACGTCTCGCGGCTGCATTTCAATCCCATCGACGCGGCGATCCAAGCCAGGTCGGCGTCGGCTTGCGGCAGGCAGTGGGTCTGCTGGTCGTCCAGGAACTGGATGCGGTGCTCGACGCGGCGCAGGAAGACGTAAGCGTCGGAAAGTTTCTGCGCCGTCTCGGGCTTCATCAGACCACGCGCGGCGAGCTGGCCCAGCGCCTTGACGGTGGAGCGCGTGCGGATCTCGGGGAACTGGCCGCCGCGCACGACCTGCAGCAGCTGCACGATGAACTCGATCTCGCGGATGCCGCCGCGCGACAGCTTCACGTCGTTGGCGCGCTCGGGCCGCCCGGCGGCGCGGGCCTTGGCCTCGCTGCGGATCTTGCCGTGCAGCTGGCGCAGGCCCTCGAACACGCCGTAGTCAAGATAGCGCCGGTAGACGAAAGGCGCGACGAGGTCGCGCAGCGCCAGCGTGCGCGGGTCGCCCGGCGCGCCGAACCCCGTCAGCGGCGCGACGACGCGGCTCTTCAGCCACGCAAAGCGCTCCCACTCGCGGCCCTGCACAAGGAAATACTCCTCCAGCATGCCCAGGCTGACGACCGGCGGGCCGCTCTTGCCGTTGGGCCGCAGCGCGAGGTCGACGCGGAAGACCTGGCCGTCGTCGGTCACGTCGCCGATCAGCGCGTACAGGCGCTTGGCGACGTTGGCGAAATACTCGTGCGCCGAGATCGGCCGCGGGCCGTGCGTCTCGCCGTCGTCCTCGTAGACGTAGATGAGGTCGATGTCGGACGACACGTTCAGCTCGCGCGCGCCCAGCTTGCCCATGCCGATGACCCAGAAGGCGATGTCGCCGCCCTCGGCCGTGCGCGGCGCACCGTGGATCTCGTCCAGCTCGGCGCGGGCGGCGGCCAGCGCGCGATCCAGCGTCACTTCGGCCAGGTGGGTCATCACGAGCGTGACATCTGCCACGCTCGCGCCCTGTTCGATGTCCAGCACCGCCAGCCGCTCCATGACGAGATGGCGGGCCACACGCAAGGCGCTGGCGAGGGTCCGCCCGGGCGGGGCCGCGAGCAGCGTCTCGATCAGCGCGCCGATGACGGCCCGGTCCGGCAGGCCCGGCGGCAGCAGCGGCAACTCGGCCGCGTAACGGCGGCGCACACGCTGCACATAGCGGCTGTGTTCAGCAAAAACGGGAAACAGTTCGCTCATGACCCTGTGCTAGATTGCCTGCCGGCCGGTTCCCACGTGCCCCCAGAGACAACGTGTCTGACATCTTCTCGGCCGCCCTCCACCATTGCTCCCGCGCCGCCGGCTGGCCCCTGCGCCTGTGCTGGCGGGCTTTGCGCTGGGCGCTGCTGCTGCTGGCGCTGCTGTGGGCACTGGGGGTCGTGGCGTGGTCCGTACTGCACTGGGTCATTCTCCCGCACGCCAACGAATGGCGTCCCTGGCTGGAAAAGGAAGCCTCAAAGGCCTTGGGGGTAGAGCTGCGCATCGGCCGTATCACTGTCGAGACCGGCGGCTGGATGCCACGCATGGAACTCGGCGACGTGCGCGTGCTGGACGCCAACGGCCACCCGGCGCTGACGCTGCCGCGCGTGACCGCCGTGCTGTCCGCGCAGTCGCTGGTCGTGCTGCAGCCGCGCTTCTCGCAGCTGCTGGTGGACAAGCCCGAGCTCGTCATCCGCCGCGACGCCCAGGGCCGCATCTTCATCGCCGGACTGGGGCTGGACGGGCCCGACCACACCGACGCCGGCACCACCGACGCCGGCCTGGACTGGCTGTTCAGCCAGCCCGAGCTGGCCATCATCGGCGGGCGTGTGCGCTGGGTGGACGAGAAGCGCGCCGACGCGCGACCGCTGGAGCTGTCGGACCTGAACTTCATCATGCGCAACAGCCTGCGCCGCCACCAGCTGCGCCTGGACGCGACGCCGCCCGCCGACTGGGGCCGGCGCTTCACGCTGCGCGGCCGGTTCACGCAGAACGTGCTGAAGCGGCCGGCCGAGTTCCAGTACTGGAGCGGCGAGCTCTACGCCGAACTACCGCGCGCCGACCTCAGCCAGCTGCGCCGCCACGTAGACTTGCCCTTCCAGCTCAGCGAGGGCGACGGCGCCGTGCGCGCCTGGGGCCAGATCGAGAAGGGCGAACCCGTCAGCGCGACGCTGGACCTGGCGCTGCGCGCCGTGCGCCTCAAGCTGCTGGACTCGGCCCCCGAGCTGGACCTGGACCACATCGAGGGCCGGCTGGACCTGGCCCGCGCCAAGGACAAGCTCAGCCTGCAGGCCCACCAGCTGGGTTTCGTCAGCGGCGACGGGGTGACCTGGCCGCGCTCGGACTGGGGCGTGTCGCTGCAGCTGGGACCGGGCGACACGGTGCTGGGCGGCGAGGTCAACGCACAACGCCTGGACTTCGCACTGATGGCCCAGATCGCCCAGCGCCTGCCGCTGGGCGAGCGTGCCCACCAGCTGCTGGCCGAGCTGGAGCCGCGCGGCGTGCTGACGGCGCTGGCCGGCCAGTGGCAGGGCACGCTGGACGCGCCGCGCAGCTACCACGTCAAGGCGCAGATCGACGGCCTGGCCATCGCCGCCAAGCCGGCCGAGGCCGAGCACCTGGGCCGCCCCGGCCTGCGCGGCGCCAGCCTGGAGCTGGAAGCCGGCGAGCGCGGCGGCACCGCCCGGCTGGCCGTGCATGACGGCGAGGTCGAACTGCCGGGCCTGTTCGAAGACCCGCACCTGCCGATCACGCGGCTGTCCACGCAACTGAGCTGGCAGCTGCCGCAGCCCGGAACGAAGGGGGACGTGCAGGTGCGCCTGCGCGAGCTGCAGCTGCAGACGCCCGACCTCGCCGGCGAGTTCGACGTGCTGTGGAAACGCCCCGCCGGCGCGACGACGGCCGGCTTCCTGGACCTGACCGGCCGCGTGCCGCAGCGCGTGGACGCGACCCGCGTGGCCCGCTACATCCCGGTGTCCCTGCCGGCCACGCGCAGCTACATCGCCCGCGCGCTGCTGGCCGGCGAGGCGCGCAACACCCACGTGCGCATCAAGGGCGAGCTGGCCGAGTTCCCGTACGACCAGCCCAAATCGACCGGCCTCTTCCGCGTGTCCTTGCAGGCACAGGGCGTCACGCTGGCCTACGTGCCGCACAGCGACGTCGGCACGAACTGGCCGGTCATGGAGGGCGTGGACGCCGAGGTCGTCTTCGAGCGCGGCGGCCTGCAGATCAAGGACGGCCACACCAAGGTGCTGGGCTACGAGCTGAACGGCGTCAACGGCGGCATCAAGGACTTGCAACGCGGCCGCGTGCTGGTGTTGGACGGCAGCGGGCGCGGCCAGGGCGCCGACCTGCTGCACTACGTGCGCGCCTCGCCGCTGGACGAATGGCTGGGCCACGCGCTGAGCACGGCCACGGCGCAGGGGCCGATGGCGCTCAAGCTGGGCCTGAGCATCCCGCTGGACGATGTCAACCAGACGGCGCTCAAGGGCCAGCTGCAGCTGGCCGGCGTGGACGTGAAGATGCGCCCCGACATGCCGGCGCTGGCCGGCGCGCGCGGCCGCATCGACTTCGACCGCAAGGGCGTGCAGCTGGCGGGCATGACGGCGCGGCTGCTGGGCGGCGATGCCGGCATCGAGGGCGGCACGCAGCGCGACGGCAGCATGCGCTTCGCCGTGCAGGGCCAGGCCACGGCCGACGGCCTGCGCCGCGCCACCGAGCTGGGCGCCGTGACGCGCCTGTTCCAGGCCGCCAGCGGCCAGGCCGGCTACCGCTTCCAGCTCGCCATCCCCAAGGACGGCCAGCCCGAGCTGAGCGTGTCCAGCAGCCTGCAGGGCATGGCGCTGGACCTGCCGGCGCCCGCGCACAAGGAGGCCGACGCGGTGCTGCCGCTGCGCCTGCTGATCACCCCGACCAGCAGCAGCCGCGACGAGATCCGCCTGGAAGTGGGCGCGGCAGCGTCGCCGCTGCTGCAGGCCCAGCTACAGCGAGACGTGTCCGGTGCCGCGTCGCAGGTGCTGCGCGGCGCGCTGGCCGTGCAGGACCGGCTGCCCGCCCTGCCCGCCAGCGGCGTGCTGCTGCAGGCCAACGTCGCCTCGCTGGACCTGGACGCCTGGCAAGAGCGCCTGGGCGCGCTGTCGGGCGGCGGCGGCGACGGCGGCGCGGACGGTGGCGACGGCCCGGGCCTGCTGCCCAGCCAGATCTCGCTGCGCAGCCAGGCACTGAAGGTGGGCGGGCGCCAGCTGGGCCGCGTGTCCGCCGTGGTGGCCCGCGAGGGCGCCAACTGGCGCATCAACGTCGACGCCGAACAGCTGACCGGGCGCATCGACCTCAAGGGCGTGCGCGGCAACCAGGTCGACACCGTGCAGGCGCGGCTGACGCGGCTGTCGCTGCCACGCTCCGAGGCCGACTCGGTCAGCGAGCTGATGGACCCGGCCAAGGCCGCCGCCAGCAGCAGCCCGCTGCCGTCGCTGGACATCGAGGTCGACGACTTCGAGCTGCGCGGCAAGCGCCTGGGCCGCCTGGAGGTGCTGGCCCACGCCCCGGCTGCCGCGCGCGACTGGCGGCTGGAGAAGCTGCAGATCCACGCGCCCGACTCGACGCTGAGCGCCAGCGGCCACTGGAGCGGCGACGGCAAGCGCCGCACCCAGCTCGACTGGAAGCTGGACATCGCCGACGCCGGCAAGCTGCTGGAGCGCCTGGGCCAGGGCCAGGTGCTGCGCGGCGGCAAGGGCGAGCTGACCGGCCAGGTGGGCTGGGACGGCTCGCCGCTGGCGCCGCACTACGCCAGCATGGCCGGCGCGCTGAACATCCAGCTCGACAGCGGCACCTTCCTGAAGGCCGAGCCCGGCGTGGGCCGGCTGCTGGGCGTGCTGAGCCTGCAGTCGCTGCCGCGCCGCTTCCTGCTGGACTTCCGCGATGTGTTCGCCGAGGGCTTCACCTTCGACGGCGTGACCGGCGACGTGAAGATCGCCGGCGGCGTGGCCCGCAGCGACAACATCCGCATCCGCGGCCTGCAGGCCGCCGTGCTCGTGGAGGGCAGCACCGACCTGGCAGCCGAGACGCAGAAGCTGCGCGTCGTCGTCGTGCCCGAAGTATCGGCCGGCGGTGCATCGCTGGCCTACGCGGCCATCAACCCGGCCGTCGCGCTGGGCGCCTTCCTCGCGCAGATGATCCTGAGCCGGCCGATGGCCGCGGCCAGCACGCGCGAGTTCCACATCACCGGCACCTGGGACGACCCCAAGGTCGAGAAGGTCGAAGGCCCGGCCGCCAAGGCCGCCAGCGCGGCCGACGCGGCCAGCGCGGCGCCCCAGCCCTGAGGACCCGTCAGCGCGCGGGCAGGGCGTCGGCCTCCAGCGCGCGCAGCGGCAACCGCAGCCCCGCATAGCCGCGCAGCTGCGTGAGCGCCGCCTTCAACGCCGGCTCGGCCATGAAGAGCGCATCGAAGCTGCCGTCCGCCGCCGCCAGGTTCAGGCCGCGCAGCAGCCGCCCGGCCAGCTGCGGCTTGTCGCGCGCGACGAAGAAGTACAGCGGCTGCCGGTACTGCAGCGCCACGCCGGGCAACTCGGCCAGCCCGAGGTCGGCATAGCGCACCAGCTCCGCAGTGATCTCCTCGCGCGTGCGCAGGATGAAGTCGAAGCGGCCCAGCTGCAGCATGCGGAACAGCGCCTCGAACTTGGGCGTCGTCTCCACCGTGAAGCCGTTCGCACGCAGGATCTGCGCATCGCTCCAGAAGGTGCCGGCGCCCGCGCGCAAGGTGCGCAGCGCGTCCAGCGTGCGAAGCGGCCGCAGCCGTGGCAGGTCCGCCGCGCGCACGAGCAGGAAGCGCAGCTCGTTGGTGCCCTTGAGCAGATTGAAGCGCACCGGCAGTGACTGCGCCTCGCGTTCGGGCGTCGTCGTGCTCCACATCACGTCCAGCTGGCCGTCCTGCAGCATCTGGCGCAGGCGTTCGCGCGGCAGGTCGGGTGCGGCCGGCACGATGACAGGCGGCGGCTCGCCGTCGGCCGTCCGGGCAAGCGTCAGCTTGAGCACCTCGACGAAAAACCGGCCATGGGCGCTGTAGGCCTCGGGGTTGGGCAGGCGCAGCGTCAGGCCTGCGCTCCAGGCCGGCGTCAGCGCGACAGTGAAGGGAAGCGCCAGCAGCTGGCGCCGCAGACGGGAAGGGAGCGGCATGGCTCGCCGATTCTCGGGCCCGACGCCACAAGGCCGCGTGACTTCTGCCTCGATGCCAACGCTGTCGGCGCTAGCATCGCCGTCATGAAAATCGCCGCCGTACAAATGGTGTCGGAGCCCGACCTGGGCGCCAACCTCCTGGCCGCGCGCCGGCTGCTCGAAGCCGCTGCCGCCCAGGGTGCCCAACTCGCCGCACTCCCCGAGTACTTCTGCCTCATGGGCCAGCAGGACAGCGACAAGCTGGCCATCGCCGAGGATCTGGGCCACGGCCCCATCCAGGCCATGCTGGCGCGCGCCGCGCAGGAGCTGAAGCTGTGGATCATCGGCGGCACGCTGCCGATCAAGGCAGGGAAGGCGGCCCGCGTGCGCAACACGACGCTGGTGTTCTCGCCGGCCGGCGACGTCGTCGCCCGCTACGACAAGATCCACCTGTTCGCCTACGACAACGGCCGCGAGAGCTACGACGAGGCCCGCGTGCTGGAAGCCGGCAGCCAGCCGGCGAGCTTCACGGCCGAGGGCATCCGCACGGGGCTGTCGGTCTGCTACGACCTGCGCTTCCCCGAGCTGTTCCGTGCCTACAACCCCTGCGAGCTGCTGGCCGTGCCGGCCGCGTTCACGTACACGACGGGCGAGAAGCACTGGGAGCTGCTGCTGCGCGCCCGCGCGGTGGAGAACCAGTGCTACGTCATCGCGCCGGCCCAGGGCGGCCGGCACGAGAACGGCCGCCGCACCTGGGGCCACAGCATGATCGTCGACCCGTGGGGCGAGGTGCTCGCCGTGCTGCCCGAGGGCGAAGGCGTCGTCTGCGCCGACGTCGACACCCAGCGACTGGCCCAGGTGCGCCAGCAACTGCCTGCGCTCGCGCACCGCAAGCTGTGACGGCCGCATCCGCCCAGCCGCCGCGCGGCCTCGCCTGGCTCATCGGCGCGCTCGTCGCCGCCTCCCAGTTCGGCAACTACTACGTCTACGACTCCATCGGCCCGGTGGCCGACCTGCTGCAGCAGCAGCGCGGCTTCAGCGACAGCCAGGTCGGCCTGCTGAACGCGATCTACAGCCTGCCCAACGTCGTGCTCATCCTCGTCGGCGGCGTGCTGGTGGACCGCTTCGGCGCGGCGCGCATGACGCTGTGGACCTCGCTCGTCTGCCTGGCCGGCGCGTTGCTGACGGCCTTCAGCCCCGACTTCTTCGGCATGGCCGCGGGCCGGCTGCTCTTCGGTATCGGCGCCGAGACCTTCAGCATCGCCACGCTGGCGGCCATCGCCGACTACTTCGGCGGCAGCAGCCTGGCCCTCGCGATGGGACTGGCGCTGGGCATCGGGCGGCTGGGCTCGGCCAGTGCGGACATGTCGCCGACCTGGTTCGCCGGCACCTACGCCCGGGGCTGGCAACCGCCGCTGGTGCTGGCCGCCGGCGTCGCGGCCACGTCGCTGGGCGCCGCCGCCGTCTACTGGTGGCTGGACCGCGGACCGCGCCGGGCGGGCCTGCTGCCGACGGGCAACAGCGCGGAGAAGTTCGTCTGGCGCGACCTGCTGCACTTCGGCCGCGCCTACTGGTATCTGCTGGTGCTGTGCGTGCTCTGGTACTCGGTCATCCTGGCGTTTCGCAGCACGTTCTCGATCAAGTACTTCCAGCACGTGCACGGGCTGGACCTCGCCACCGCCGGCGAGATGAACAGCTATGTCTTCCTCGCCGCCGTGTTCGCGACCCCGGCCTTCGGCTGGCTGTGCGATCGCCTGCAGCGCTACGCGCCCTTCCTCGCCTTCGGCACGCTGCTGCTGCCGGTCGCGCTGGCCGTGCTGGCGCTGACGCACTGGAGCCTGTGGATCTCGACGGCGCTGATCGGCATCAGCTACTCGCTGGTGCCGGCCGTCATGTGGCCGCTGGCCAGCCGCCTCGTCGCGCCCAGCCGCTTCGGCACGGCCATCGGGCTGATGTGGGTGATTCAGAACGCCGGCATCAGCGGCGCCAACCTCGTGGCCGGCTGGCTCAACGACCGTGCCGTGGCCAGCGCCGCCAACCCGGCGGGCTACGACGGCATGATGGTTTTCTTCGGCACGGCCAGCACGCTGGGCCTGGTGTGCGCCTTGGTGCTGTGGGCCACGGCGGGGCGCCGCCACCACGAGCTCAAGGCGTCAGCGTGACGAGATCGCGCAGCAGCAGGTTGATGTTGGCCCGCAGCGCGCGCTCGTTGGCGATGCGCAGCCGCTCCGATGGCGACAGCACGGCCTCGCCCAGGCTGGCCTCGTCGGTGTTGGCGATGCGGCGCTGGTAGACGGTCTTGCCGCTGGTCTTGTCGACCAGCGTGTAGCGCACCGCGGTGCCCACGGTCACGCCCAGGGCAGGCACGAGCGGCTGGTCCAGCTGCAGCAGCTCGGCCTGCAGCTCGAAGCGGGCCGGCGGCTCGGGCGACATGGGCCGCATGCCGACGGCGTACAGCGACTCCTCAAGCGCCTGCTGCAAGGCCACGGCGCTGACGCGGGAACCCCACCAGCGGCCCGTCTCCTCGCCGCCCCGCACGGCGGCGACGGCGACCTGGGCCCTCAGTGCATCGGGCACCCAGCTGCGGATCTGCAGCGCGTCGGCCGGCGCCACGGCCATCGGCAGCGGCTGGCTGGGCGTGCCGCAGCCGGCCAACATCAGGGCAAGCAGCGCGGCGGGGAGCAGGGCAAGGCGGGACATGGGTGGCCCATGCTAGGCCCGGGCGTCGCCGGCATGGCGACGAAAAGCAGCCTTGGGGCCGCGCAATTCAGCGCCCGGCCAGCGGCTCCGGCGCACCGAGTGCCGAGATCACTTCCAGCATGCCGCGCACCTTGAAGGGCTTGAGCAGCAGGCGGCAGATGTCCAGCTGCTTGACCCGCAGCGCCAGCTCGACGTCGCAGACCGAGGCTGTCGCGGCGATCGGCAGGTCGACGGGCTGGGTGGACTGCCCCGCGCGCACCTGCCGCACCAGCTCCAGCGCCGCGCCGTCCTCATCCAGGGAGATAAGCATGGCGTTGAAGCGGCGCTCGTGCAGCAGCTTCTCGGCCAGGGCGGCGCTGGTGGCCTCCTGCACGTCCGCCAGCCCCATCTCCCGCGCCATCATCGACACCGTGCGGCGCAGCACGAATTGCGGCTCGAAGAGCAGCAACCGACCGCTGGGCGTCACGCGAGCGGTCATTCCACCACCCCCTGCCCCACCAGCTCGGCCAGCACCAGGTCGCGCAGTGTGCCGAGGACGCGGTAGTCCATCGCATCGAACGCACGTGGCTTGGTGTCGATGAGGCACAGTGTGCCCACCGCCGCACCGCCCGGCAGCACCAGCGGCGCGCCGAGGTAGGCGCGGATGAACGGCGCGCCGACGACGAGCGGGTTGTCCGCGAAGCGCGGGTCGCGTGCCGCGTCCAGCACCTCGAACAGCTCGCGCTGCAGGATGGCGTGACCGCAGAAGGAGATCTCGCGCGAGGTCTCGCAGACGTCCAGCCCGACGCGGGCCTTGAACCACTGGCGCTCACGGTCGATGAGGCTCACGAGCGCGATCGGCACGTCGAACTCGGCGGCCGCGAACTCGACGATGCGGTCGAAGCGCTCCTCGGGCGACGTGTCGAGGATGAGCAACTCGCGCAGCGCCTGCAGGCGCGCGTCATCGTCGGCGGGGATGGGGGCTGGCAGCATGGAGGGGCCCTGCGCTGTCGTCGGACTCACGCCAGTGTAGGCAGCCGGCCGGATTTGTCACAGGCATGGGGCGGCCAGGTTCAGGCCCTGCTGGCGCGCGGCGGCCAGCACGGCGTCGGAGATGGGCTCGCCGAGGCGGTCGCGCAGCGACGCGTCGCTGGCCGGGCGCCGGCGCAGCTGGCCTTCGGCGACGGCATAGGCCACGGCCGAGGTGGCATCGCGCGGCGTCAGCTCGCCGGCGTCGAACAGCGTGGCGAGCTGGCCCATGGCGAACGGCTCGCACTGCGCGGCGGCGGCCTTGAGCCCGTCCAGCGCCTGCTGGCGCCAGGCCAGCAGCGCATCGCCCTCGCCGGCCTGCTGCGCGTCGGGGCCTTCCAGGTAGAAGTCGATCTGCGCGCCCGCGACGCCGGCACGGGCCGCATCGGCCAGGAAGCGCAACCGCTCGCTGACGAGCGACAGCGGCACGCCCGGGCAGGCTTCTTCCGCGCAGGTCGACAGCAGCCGGTAGGCCTCGTAGCCGGCACGCCGGTCGCCCTGGCGGGCCGCAGCGACGAGACGGTCCAGCTCGCTGGGTGGCGGCGCCGGCACGGCATCTGGCCGCCGCCGTGACGGCACGGGCGCCGCCGGCGGGAGCCGCAACGCCAGCGCCGCCGGCCGCGGCGCCATGGTGGCGGCCTCGGTCACCGGCGGCTCCGGAGGCACGGCGACGACGACGAGGCCGAGCGCGGCCAGGAGGCCCACGGCCCCCAGCCCACCCAGCCACGCCTTCATCACGCGGTGGCCCTCAGTTCCACAGGTAGCAGTAGGTCTGGCTGCGCTCGACGTTGCTGCCGAGGCTGCCGCCGGACGAGAACTTCTTGAGCCAGCCGTTGGGCGCGCTGGTCGTGGGCGTGTCGCCGCAGTTGGTGTGCACCCAGTGGATGCCGACGCCGCTGGTGTACTTGGCGCCGCAGACTTCGAGCCTGTCGTTGACCTTGATCGCGGCCAGCGAGGCCGGCATGGAGCTCGCGTTCTTCACGTAGTCCGTGGCGAAGACGTTGTCGATGGCGACCTCGTAGGTCTTGCCGTCCTGGTCGGCCACCAGGCTCAGCTTGGTGTGCGACAGCTTGATGCCCTGGATGGTGGACGTGGCGGCGGCGAACTTCGGGGCCGCGGTCACCGTGCCGGTCAGGAAGGCGCCCTTGTTGGTGGCGCAGTCGCCGGCCTCGGTGGCCGACGCGGCGGCGGCCAGGCCCAGGAGCAGCGTCGCGATCAGTGCTTGCTTCAATTCGATTCCTCGGTTGGGTCGGATGAACCCGGCAGGCGCCGGGGCGGGTGGAGCGGCGGACTGCCCGACCACCCCACGGGACCGCCAGCCTGCCCCGGGGAGGTGTCGGCTGCATGACGCACGCGGCCCTGGAAACAGGGACGGTTTCCTCCCGGTTGACGCCGCCGCCGTTGCGCGGCCAAGGCCCACAATGCCCCGCATGAGCGACTCCTTCCCCGTGCACATCGTCGGCGCCAGCATCCAGACGGAGCTGCCCGTCATCATTGCCGAGCTGGGCCCCATCGCCGACCGGCTGCAGCTGGCGCGCGAGGCCATCGACGAGTTGCGCGTGA
The DNA here is from genome assembly GCF_043555985.1 of Pelomonas candidula. NCBI lineage: Bacteria > Pseudomonadati > Pseudomonadota > Betaproteobacteria > Burkholderiales > Sphaerotilaceae > Roseateles > Pelomonas candidula. Next base: position 187,652 of record NZ_JBIGIC010000003.1, read on the forward strand.
GCCATCCGCAGTCGCCCGAGTCCAACGTGAAGGCGGCCTACATGAGCCCGTGGAAGAGCCACCTGCTCTCGCCCAAGCTGCTGCCGTTGTGCGCCAGCGTCGTCGAGATCGCCAAGGCGGCCGCGCCGAAGGCCTGGTCGGGCGACCTGGACAAGCTGGGGCTGGACCTGCTCGTCACGCACTGCTGGGGCGCCATCTACGAGCAGGCCGACTACACGGCGCCGCACAACCACTGGCCGGCCGACCTGAGCTGCGTCGTCTACCTGGAGGCTGAAGCAGGCTGTGCGCCGCTGGTGTTCTCCAAGACCAGCGCCTACCAGCCCAGGCCGCAGACGCTGGTGATGTTCCCCGGCGTGACGATGCACGAGGTGCCGGCGACGCCGGGGCGGCGCGTCGTCGTCGCGATGAACCTGTTCAAGCAGCTGGCGCTGAACCCGGCGCCGCCGGCAGGCTGATCCGCGCGCGCAGCCCCGGGCCGCCATGGGCGTCCAGCAGGTCCAGCCGGCCGCCGTGGCGGGCCGCGATGTCGGCTGCAATGGCCAGGCCCAGTCCGCTGCCGGTGCCCACCGCCGTGCCGCCGCGACGGAAGCGCTGCATGGCCGCGGGCCGGTCGGCCGGCGCAATACCGGGGCCGTTGTCCTCGACCTCCAGCCAGGCCCCCTCCTCCAGCCCGCTGCCGCAACGCACGGTGATGCGCGCGCTGGCGCCGGCGTAGCTGACCGCGTTGTGGATGAGGTTCTCCAGCGCCTCGCGCAGCAGGAAGGCATCCCCCCGCGCCGGCGCCTCGGTCAGCTCGAAGCCCAGGTCCACGTCGCTGGGCAGGCTGCGATGGGCCCAGTCCTGGCCGCTCTCGATGGCGATGTCGCGCAGGTCGATGCGCTGGTCCACGTCCACGGTGCGGTCCTCGGCGCGCGCCAGCGACAGCAGCTGCTGAGCCAGTCGCGCGCTGCGCACGACGCGCTGGCGCAGCCGCTCCAGCAGCGGGTCCACGCGCTGGTCGTGCGGCTCCAGCATGGCCAGCTCGATCTCGGTCTGCAGCGAGGTCAGCGGCGTGCGCAACTGGTGGGCGGCGTCGGCCAGGAACTCGCGCTGCGTCTCGGCCGCGCGGTTGAGGCGGTCGAACAGCCGGTTGAAGGCCGACTGCAGCGGCACCAGCTCGCGGGGCAGGCGGGCCGTCAGCGGCGTCAGCCGGTGCAGGTCGCGGCGCTCCAGCTCGGCGCTGAGGCCGGTCAGCGGCGTCAGGCCCTGGCGCACCGCCCACCAGCTGGCCAGCGCCAGCAGCACAGCCAGCGTGACGCCGTTCAGCGCGACAAAGGTGGTGATCTCGCGCTGCAGTGCGTCGCGCTTGTGCAGCGTCTCGGCCACCAGGATCTGGCAGGCGCCGCCTTCACCGCAGTCACGACCCAGCTGCACCAGGCGCAGTTCGCGGTCGCGCAGCCGCACGTCGCCGTAGCGGGCGCTGCCAGCCACCTGCGGCCGCGGCCGGGGCAGCACTTCGGCCAGGCCGGCATCGCCCTGCAGCACCTCGCCGCGCGGCGCGAGCACGAGGTAGAAGACATCGTCCTGGCGGTCGAAGCGCAGCGCGCGGTCCATCGTCGCGCTGATGTCGATGCGGGGTTCGCCGCTGCGCAGGTCGATCTGGCCGGCCAGCGTCAGCGCGGTGTCCTCCAGTCCCTCGTCCAGCCAGCTCTGCGCGCTTTTCTGCACCTGCTCGTACAGTGCGATGCCCAGCAGCGGCAGCACCACCAGCAGCGGCAACAGCAGCCAACCGAACAGGCGGCGCTGCAGGCTGGAGCGAGGGCCTTCAGCCACGAACGTGGCGCCCCTCGTTCAGCCGCACACCGCTGAACGCGGTGCGTCTGACCGGTCCCCCGCGGGGACGACAAAGCCTGCGGCATTGAGCCGCAAGCTTCGTCAGACGGGCCGGCTCGGGAGCGGCCCAGCGCTCGGCCCGGAACTCGCCGGTTTCATAACCTGTGAGGGGCGCGTAGCGCAACGGACCGCTCAACCGATCTCTTCGAGCAGGTACCCGAGGCCGCGCACGGTGCGCAATTGCACGCCGCCAGGCTCGATCTTGGCGCGCAGCCGCGACAGGCAGACCTCGATGGCGTTGTCGCTGACGCCCTGGTCCCAGGCGTTGCTGGCCAGCGCGATGTGCTCCTTGGGCACGACCTTGCCGGCGCGCGCCATCAGGAAGCCCAGCACGTCCCACTCGCGGGCAGACAGCGCCAACGGCTCGTCCTCGATGTAGGCACGGCGTGCCTCCTGGTCGATGCGCAGGCGGGCCAGCTGCAGCTGGTTGCTGGTGCGCGCCTGGCTGCGGCGCACCAGGGCGCGGGCTCGGGCGACCAGTTCCGTCAGTGCGAAAGGCTTGACGAGGTAGTCGTCCGCTCCGCCCTCCAGGCCGCGCACACGGTCCTCGACGGCGTCGCGGGCGGTCAGGATCAGCGTGGGCACGGCCAGGCCGTCGGCGCGCACGCGGCGAAGCGTCTCGAAGCCGTCGATGCCGGCAAGGCCGATGTCCAGGATGAGCAGGTCGTAGGCGTCTTCGCGCAGCGAACGCGGCACGGGTTCACCACGCGCGGTGCAGTCCACGACCCAGCCCTGGGAACGCAGGGCGCGGGCGGTGGTTTCGACGAGTTGGTCGTCGTCTTCGACGAGCAGGATGCGCATGATTCGCAGTATGGCGTGTGAGCATGCCCGCGGCTGACATTTCGCTGTCACAAGTCGCCAGCTAGGGGACAGGATGGCGTCAAGCGCATGACGGCACGATTCTGCACACTGCCGCCCATGCAAGAGTTGGATGAACGCCGCCCGGCGGTGTTGTTATTTCATGGACTGTGCGCGAACCCCATGGAGCTCGCCCCGGTCGCAAAGTCCCTGCGGGAAGCAGGTTATGTGGTCGAGACGCCGGCCATGGCCGGCTACGGCGTCAGCAGCGCGACCGGCGAGCAGCTGCCCGTGCCGCCGTTCGAGCACTGGCTGACCGAGGCCGAGGCGGCGTTCGACCGCCTGGCAGCCAAGCACGGCCGCGTCGCCGTCGGCGGGCTGTGCATGGGCGCCGTGCTGGCGCTGGCCCTGGCGGCGCGCCGGCGCGCCGAGGCGCTGGTGCTGATCTCGACGACGCTGCACTTCGACGGCTGGAACGTCTCGCCCTGGCGCCGCCTGCTGCCGCTGGCCTACCTGCCGATCTTCCGCCGCCGCATGAGCTTCAAGGAGACGGCGCCGTTCGGCCTGAAGAACGAACGCCTGCGCGCCTGGGTGGAGCAGGCCATGGCGTCCGACAAGGTGTCCGCCGTCGGCGCGGCGCGGCTGTCGGCCGCTTCGCTGTACGAGGCCTCGCGGCTGATCCGCCACGTCCGCGGCCGCCTGGCCGGCCTGAACGCGCCCGCCGTCGTGCTGCACGCCACCGAGGACGACGTCTCCGGCCCGCGCAGCGTGCACGAACTGCAGCAGCGCCTGGGCCAGACGCCCGAGGTGCACTGGTTCCACGACAGTTACCACATGCTGACGCTCGACAATGAGCGCATCGCCGTCGCCCGCACCGTGCGCGATTTCCTCCTGCGCAGCCACCCGCTGGCGCTGCTTTCCCCCGCGAATTCCGGAGCCCTCCATGAGCAACACGCTTGACCAACTCTGCACCATCGCCCAGCGCGAACTCGGCGCCGAGGCGCTGACCGACCAGGTCGACACCCCCTTCGTCGAGCTGGGCATGGACTCCCTGGGCCTGGTGGACTTCATGTTCACCGTCGAGGACCACTTCCACGTCAGCATCGAGCATGACCGCGCGCTGCAGAACCCCACGCTGTCCGGCTTGGCCGCGCTGGTGGACGAGCTGCTGGCCGCCAAGGCTGAGCCGGCCGCCGCGGCCGCTTGAATTGATGCCCCTCGTCCAAGGATTACCTTGGCCGGCCCCCCGAGGGGACGGCGATGCGTGCGGCATCGAGCCGCCCGCACATCGCCAGCGCGGGCCGGCTTGGGAGCGGCCCGGCGCTCGGCCCGCAATACCCACCACGGGTCACGACCAATGACATCGATCTGGATCACCGGCCTGGGCGCGATCAGCGCGCTCGGCGCCGGGGCCGACACGCTGGCCGACGCGCTGCAGGCCGGCCGCTCGGGCATCACCGCCCAGCCGGGCAGCGAGGAGCATGCGCTCAGGCCTTACGCCGCCGCCGCCGTGACGGTGCCGCTGGCCGTGGGCATGCCGCCGGCCCAGCGCAACCTCTACGACCGCCACAGCCTGATGGCGCTGGAAGCCGCCGCCGAGGCCTGGGCCCAGTCCGGCCTGCCGGCGACCGCGCCGGACCCGGACCGCGCCGCCGTCGCCTGGGGCACGGGTCTGGGCGGCTCGACGTCGATGGAGGTGTCCTACACCCAGATGTTCACGGCCCGTCCGCCGCGCGTCCACCCGTACACCGTCGTGCGCGTGATGGCCAACTCGGCCGCGTCCCACCTGGCCATGCGTCACCAGTTGCGCGCCGCACAACTGGCCGTGTCCAACGCCTGCGCGTCCTCGGCCCAGGCCATCGGCGAGGCGCTGTGGCTGCTGCGCACCGGCCGCGCCGACGTCGCACTGGTGGGCGGCTCCGAATCCATGCTGCACATCGGCAGCGCCCTGGGCTGGCAGGCCATGGGCGTCATGGCGCCGCTGGACGCCGACGCGCCCGAGCAGAGCTGCCGCCCGTTCGACGACGCCCGCAAGGGCCTGGTGCTGGGCGAAGGCGCTGCGGCGCTGGTGCTGGAGACCGAGGCCCACGCCCGCGCGCGCGGCGCCACGCCGCTGGCCGCGCTGGCCGGCTACGGGCACAGCGTCGATGCGGTGCACCTGTCCCGTCCCGACGTGGCCGGCCAGGTCCGCGCGATGCAGGCCGCCCTGCGCGACGCCGGCCTGCAACCGCAGGACATCGGCTACGTCAACGCCCACGGCACGGCCACCGAGGTGGGCGACGCGGTCGAGGCCGAGTCCGTCGCGACGGTGTTCGGCCCGGGCGCCGTGCCGGTGTCGGCGACCAAGGCGCTGCATGGCCACCTGATCGGCGCCGGCGGCGCGCTGGAACTGGTGGCAACCGTGCAGGCGCTGCGCCGCCAGCATCTGCCGCCCAGCGCCCACGTGCGCGCCAGCAGCCTGAGCGAGCAGGTCGACCTCGTCACCGGCGGCGCCCGCGCGGCGACGCTGCGCGCGGCCATGTCCAACTCGTTCGCCTTCGGCGGCAGCAACGTTGCCCTGATCGCCAGGCTGACTTGAGTTACGGGGGGCGGGGGCTGGCTATGCTGGCTGCCCCCGGACTGTTCCCCGTCGCCATGCGCCTGCTGCCCCGCCACGCCGCCCTCGCCCTCCTGCTGCCGCTGCTGGCGGCCGCCGCCCCGATGGCACCGCCCACACCGGTGCGCGAGGCCGAGGGCATCAGCGAGTACCGCCTGCCCAACGGCCTGCAGGTGCTGCTGATCCCCGACGCAACCAAGCCCACCGTCACTGTCAACGTGACCTACCGCGTCGGCAGCCGCCACGAGGGCAACGGCGAGACCGGCATGGCCCACCTGCTGGAGCACCTCGTCTTCAAGACGACGCGCCAGCACGCCAGCATCGGCACCGAGCTGTCCAAGCGCGGCTGGGAGTTCAACGGCTCGACCACCGCCGACCGCACCAACTATTTCGAGACCTTCACCGCCACCCCGGCCAACCTGAGCTGGGCGCTGGCGATGGAAGCCGACCGCATGACCGGCGCCAAGGTACTGAAGAGCGACCTCGACACCGAGATGAGCGTCGTGCGCAACGAGATGGAGGCCGGCGAGAACAACGCGTTGGGCATCCTCGTCCAGCGCACGCAGGCCGCCGCCTACCAGTGGCACGCCTATGGCCGCAGCACCATCGGCGCGCGCTCCGACGTCGAGCACGTCGACATCCCGCGCCTGCAGGCCTTCTACAAGCGTCACTACCAGCCCGACAACGCGACGCTGATCGTCGCCGGCGCCTTCGAGCCCAAGGGCACGCTGGCCGAGATCGCCCGCGTGTTCGGCGCGCTGCCAAAGCCGACGCGCACGCTGTCGCCGACGTACACGGTGGAGCCGGTGCAGGAGGGCGAGCGCCTCGTGTCGCTGCGCCGGCCCAGCGGCATGCAGGGCGTGTTCGCGAGTTATCACATCCCGCCGCTGGCCAGCCCCGACTTCGCCGCCTTCGAGGTCGCCGTGACGGCACTGTCCGACACACCCGCCGGCCGGCTGCACAAGCGCGCCGTCGAGCCGGGCCTGGCCGCCCAGGCCTTCGGCTGGGCAGGCCGCAACGCCGAGCCGGGCCTGCTGAACTTCGGCCTGGTGCTGAAGTCCGACAACGACGTCGAGCGCGCTCAGGCGCTGCTCGTCGACGCCGTCGAGAGCCTTGCCAAGGAACCCATCACCGCCGAGGAACTGCAGCGCGCCCAGGTGCAGACGGCCAAGAGCTTCGACGAGCTGATGTCCAACCCGCAGCAGCTGTGCGTGACGCTGTCCGAGGCCATCGCGGCCGGTGACTGGCGGCTGCTGTTCCAGCTGCGCAACCGCATCGAGACCCTCTCGCTGGATCAGGTCAACGCGACGCTGCGCCAGTGGCTGATCCCCAGCAACCGCACGCTGGGCCGCCTTTACGCCACCGACAAGCCCGAGCGCACGCCGCTGGCCCTGCCCGTCGCCGCGGCCGATGCGCTGAAGGACTACGTGCCCAAGGCCGCGGTCGCTGCCGGCGAGGTCTTCGACACCAGCCCCGCCAACATCGACCGCCGCACCGAGCGCTTCCAGCTCAAGAACGGCCTCAAGGTCGCCCTCCTGCCCAAGCGCTCGCGCGGCGAGACCGTGGAGCTGGCGATGAAGCTGCACTACGGCTCGGCCGAGAGCCTGCGCGGCAGGCGCACGGAGGCTGCCCTGATCGGCGACGCGCTGGGCCTGGGCACGAAAGCGCACAGCCGCGCACAGATCGCCGATGCCTTCGACAAGCTCAAGACCAGCGTCCGCACGCAGAGCGGCCCGGTCAGCGGCACGCACGTCACGCTGAGCAGCCACCGCGCGCAGCTGCCCGAGGCGCTGGCGCTGCTGGCCGAGGTGCTGCGCGAGCCGACCTTCCCGGCCGCGGAGGTCGAGCAGCTGACGCGCCAGCAGATCGCCGGCATCGAGGAAGCCGCCCAGCAGCCGCAGGCCGTCGCGTCGCACGACCTGCAGCGCGCCATCACGGCCCAGTATCCAAAAGACGACCCCCGCTTCGTGGCCAGCTTCGACGATGGCATCGCCGCGCTGAAGGCGATGACGCCTGAAAAACTGCAGACCTTCCATCGCGAGTTCCTGGGCGCCGGCCACGGCGAACTGGTGCTGGTGGGCGACTTCGACGCCGCCGAGGTCAAGCCGCTGCTGGAGCGCCTGTTCGGCGACTGGACCGCGCCGCAGGCCTACGCGCGCATACCGCTGCCGCTGCCGCCCGTGCAAGGCCTCAAGCTCGACGCGAAGCTCAAGGACAAAGCCAACGCGACGGTGCTCGGCAGCCTGCTGCTGCCGATGAACGACGACAACGCCGACTACGCCGCGCTGCGCATCGCCGCCCACGTGCTGGGTGCCAGCGGCTTCGACTCGCGGCTGATGACGCGGCTGCGCCAGAAGGAAGGCGCGTCCTACGGCGCCGGCGCGTGGCTGAGCGTGTCCAGCTTCGACACCAGCGCCACGCTGGGTGCCTACGCCATCTTCGCGCCCGAGGCCCGCGCCCGCGTCGAAGCCGCGCTGAACGAGGAGCTGGCCCGCTTCGTGCGCGACGGCATCACCCAGGCCGAGCTGGACACCGCCAAGCGCGCGATGAAGGCGCAGAGCGACACCTGGCGCAGCGAGGACGGCTCGGTGGCGTCCGCCATCGCCGGCCACCTCGAACGCGGCCGCCAGTTCAAGTGGAACGCCGAGCTGGACGCACGCGGCGAGGCGCTGACGCTGGCGGAGGTGAACGCGGCCATCAAGCGCTGGATCGACCCCACCAAGGCCAACTGGTCGTGGGCGGGCGACTTCGACAAGGCGCCGGCCCCGAAGTGAGGCCGCAGCGGCAGCGTCGGCCTCAGCCGGCGCTGCCGAACTCCTTCAGCCACTGGCGCAGCTTCTTGCGGCCATCGCTGTTCGTGCCGCGGTAGACCTTCAGCGCCTGCGCGAGGAACTGCTGCTCGGCCGGCGTGAGGCCGGCGGGTTCGCGCTCCTCGTCGATCCAGCCGGCAGGCTTGTCGCAGTGGTGCTCGATCTGCCGCGCGAGCTTGTCGCCGATGGGCCGCGCACCGCTCTTGGCCATCGACCACGTCGCCCCGCTCACGCCGATGCGCGCGGCCCATGCGGCCTCCAGGCCCTTGGGCGGGTCACCGGCGGTGATGCGCTCCTCGGCGAAGGTCTGGAACAACGCGAGCGCGTTGAGCCGGCGAATGGTGGCGGGGCTGGACACGGTGATGGATGAAGCGAAGCAGTGTTGTTAAAACACTTCACACGCATTCTAGGTGGTGCGCCACGCTTGACCACGGCGTGAACATTTTTCACAATGCATGGATTCGCTCAACGCCCTTAAGCTTTTCAGATCAACCCCAACCGACGACCGAACCGCTTTCGCGCCCCGACATGAACCGCCATCTCGCCACCGTCATCGACTTCACCGGCTCCCTGAGCCGGTGCGATGCCGCACCGCTGATGAAAGTTCAGGGATCGAAGCTGGCGGGCATGTATGCCCCGGTCGCCCATGCCCACGACTTCGGCCGTGAGAGTGATGACACCAACCTATCGGGTGAAGGCCCCGGCTAGACGCCGCCCTTCCACGCTCATTCGAGGCCCGGTCTCCTGCCAAGGAACCGGGCCTTTTCTTTTCCGCGGTTCAACCGCACCCAGCGCCGGGGCTGCCCCGACGCCGCTGCGTTCGCGCAGTGCCTGCTCTTTCACAACTCGCATCGAGCGCCCGCCGGCCACATCGGCGCGGCGCTCAAAACCGGCAGGCGCCGAGGGTTCGTCCCCGGCCGCCCTGCCCCATCTCGGGTGTGCCCACGCACAAGCACCGGCCGGTTCGGTGTGCATGTGCGCTCGGGCGGCCGCCTGTCGCGTGCAGCGACGCATCTCCGGCTTGCGCAGGCCGGTCGCGTCGCGTGTGGACACAGCCGAGATGGCAGCTTTTTGTCTCGTTAGCTCAATGGAGTAGAGCACCGGTCTACGAAGCCGGCGGTTGGACGTTCGAGTCGTCCACGAGGCACCACATGTCGACGTAGCCAAGCGATCGAAGGCGGCGGCCTGCAAAGCCGCTGGCGCATGCCCTCCTCGGTTTGAATCCGAGCGTCGATTCCATTCATCACCGTGCCCCGTTGGACTTCCGGTGAGGTCCTCGGCCCTTCAAGCCGAAGAGGCGGGTTCAACTCCCGCACGGGGTACCAGACCTTCAACCCGAAGTTCCTCGTCGAGCTCACGCCCCGAGGAACGCAAACCGGCCGCAACGATTGGGCGGCGTCGGAACCCGTCACCGACAACCCTTCAACGTTCATCCACCGTGCCCAGCCCAAGGAAAGGAGGCCACCATGCACGACGTTCTGCAGCTGGACATCACCGGCCTCCCGCAGGCCTGGATCTCGGTCGAGCAGGCCGCCACGCTCGTCGCCACCGACGCCGTCGTGTGGTCGGCCGGCGAGCGGCCGCTTGCCGTGCTGCGCGGCGGCTTCAACGCCGCCACCGGCCGCCAGTCGATGCTGGAAGTACCGGCCATCGTGGCGCTGGGCGGTTCGTCCAGGCTCAACCTCTTCGACCTCGCGCCGGTCTACGGCAAGGCCAAGGTCATCAAGCGTGACCGCTGCACCTGCGCCTACTGCGGCGTGGTGCTCGACGCGCGCATGCTGACCATCGACCACATCGTGCCGGCCAGCCGCGGCGGCCCGTTGAGCTGGATGAACACGGTCGCGGCCTGCCGTGCCTGCAATTCCCGCAAGGCCGACCGCACGCCGGACGAAGCCCGCATGCCGCTGCTGTTCGCGCCGTTCGTGCCGAGCCGCTTCGAGGACTTCATCCTCAAGGGCCGACACATCCGCGCGGACGTGCACGACTGGCTGGCCGCGCGCCTGCCGAAAAGGTCCCGCCTCAGCTGAGGCGGCCACGAATCTGCCGAGGAAGGCAAAGGCTCACAGGTTGGGGTTCCCACGCCCCGCCGGTGCGCCGTGGCAGGGCTTCATCGCCCGTCGTCATGGCGTATGCCGCCCTGCCGGAATCGGTTGATACAGGTGAGGACAAGGTGTCCTTCACAGGTCTGGGTTCGAGTCCCGGCCTCACCACCACTGGATAGCTCAGTCGGGTAGAGCAACGAATTCCTAATTCGTCTGTCGCGGGTTCGACTCCCGCTCCAAGCTTGGCCTATCACGCCAATCCAAAACTGGTCGCAAGACCACCCCGCCGAACGTGCGCCCCGGCCTCGGCCGGACTGCGCATCAGCGGCCCGCGCTCGTGCGCCGGGCAAGCGGGGCTTCGCATCCACGGTCAGCCGAGAGCGTCTTCAGGGAGGAGGCGTTCGACGCACGCCCTGGCTCCAGGCCCTGGCATCCGGCGTCCGCACGGGTTGCTGTAACGGCACCCTTTTCCAAGACAAACACGCAACCCAAGGAGGACCCCATGACGATCAAGCGTGTGACCGTGAAGAAGAACGAGCGCGGCCTGCTGCTGCGCAACGGCGATTTCGAGCGCGTGCTGCAACCCGGCACGCACTGGCTGCTCGCCGGCCTGGACGAGCTGAAGGTCGAGCTGTTCAACCTCGGCGCACCGGCCTTCGTACACCCGCTGACCGACTACCTGATGGCCCACGAGCCCGAGGTGGTCGACGCCGAGTTCACGCGCGTCGAGCTGGGCGAGCACCAGGTCGGCCTGCGCGCCGAGAACGGCGTGCTGGTCGAGCTGCTGCCGCCCGGCACGCGGCGCCTGTACTGGCGCGGCTTCGTCGACGTGCAGGTCGAGGTGATCGACATCCGCGCGTCGGCCGAGCTGCCGGCGGCCGTGGCCGCACGCCTCGCGCAACCGCAGCTGCGCCCGCGCACCATCACCGGCCTGGCCGGCGTGCTGCAGGTCGAGGTGCCCGGACACGGCGCCGCGCTGCTGCGCGTGGACGGCAAGGTCGAACGGCTGCTGGAGCCCGGCGCGCACGCGTTCTGGAAGTTCGGCCGCAACGTGGCCGTGGAGCTGGTGGACCTGCGACTGCAGGCGCTGGAGGTGACGGGACAGGAAATCCTGACCCGCGACAAGGTCGCGCTGCGGCTCAACCTCTCGGCGAACTGGCGCTACACCGATGTGCTGCGCGCGTTCGAGCAATTGGCCAAGCCGGCCGACCACCTCTACCGCGAGCTGCAGTTCGGCCTGCGCGCGGCGGTGGGCACCCGCACGCTGGACGAGTTGCTGGAAAACAAGTCGGTCATCGACGAGGTCGTGACGGCGCATGTCGTGCCCAAGCTCGCCGGCTACGGCCTGCAGCTGGACGGCGTGGGCGTCAAGGACATCGTGCTGCCGGGCGAGATGAAGACCATCCTCGCCCAGGTGGTGGAGGCCGGCAAGGCCGCGGAAGCCAACGTGATCCGCCGCCGCGAGGAAACCGCGGCCACGCGCGCCCTGCTCAACACGGCCAAGGTGATGGAGGACAACCCCGTCGCTCTGCGCCTGAAGGAGCTGGAAACGCTGGAACGCGTGGCCGAGCGCATCGACAAGATCTCCGTGTTTGGAGGTCTGGACCAGGTGCTCAACGGGCTGGTGAAGCTGCGTTGAGTGCCGCCCTGCCGGCACCGCCGGCAGGGCTTCATTTTCAAGGAGAGACCCATGACGACGCCGGCTTTGAATGCGGCGGTCCGGCGCGCCTACGAGGTGTTCGGCGCCTACACGCCGCCCCAACACCCGCTGGACGTCTGCACGTTCTGCTGCATGGACGAAGAGCTCGAACGCGAGATGCGGGCCGTTCCGCTGCGCAGGCTGAAGCGGCTGCATTTCTACGAGTACAGCACCGGTGCCAAGTCCGTCGACGGCCAGCCGGCCGACGAGGTGAAGTACCTGCTGCCGCGTTTGCTGGAATTGCTGGCGAACGGCGAAGACACCCACCACTCGGTCGAGCTGGCGCTTGATCGCGTGGGGCGTTGCCCCGCCGGCTCATTCGATGCCGACGAACGCGCCGTTCTCGACGAGTTCATGCTGGCCTCATTCGACGCCTGCCTGCGCGGCGAGTGGACGGCTGATGGCATCTGGTACGACCTCGAAGACCCACTCGCGCTGCTGGTGATGGCTGATTACGCAGGCATCGCGCTGGAGCCCTTGCTGCAACACTGGGCTAAACACCCCAGCACGCACGCCACCGTACGCTTTGTCGAAAGCACCTACTGGGGTTTCTGGCCGAGCCACAAGATCACCAACGCCTTCGCGAGCGACCGGCCACGGCTGCAGGCAGTCTTCAAGGACTGGATGCTGGCGCCCAGCACCAAGGAAGCCTTCACCAAAAGGCTGCTGCAACCTCAGTTTCTGGATCAGGTCGAACAGACAGCGTCCAACACCTGCGCACCGTTCCCGGTGATGGTGGACGCCGTGTTCGATCACCTGACCTGTTGATAGAAAGAACAACCATGGAACACCAACACATCCACGAAGACGTCCCCGGCGGCGTGCCGCTGAAGATGTGGACGCAAGGCGTGCCCGTCGAGGACTCGGCCAAGCGCCAGCTCCAGAACGCGGCCCGCCTGCCCATCGTCTTCAAGCACATCGCCGCGATGCCGGACGTGCACTTCGGCATCGGCGCGACCGTCGGCTCGGTCATTCCCACCGTCAAGGCCATCATCCCGGCCGCGGTCGGTGTGGACATCGGCTGCGGCATGATGGCCTGCAAGACCACGCTGACGGCCGAAGACCTGCCCGACAACCTCGGGCCGCTGCGCGCGGCCATCGAGCGCGCGGTGCCGCACGGCCGCCAGCCCGGCAGCCGCGACCCGGGCGCCTGGCAGAAGCCGCCCGGCTCGGTCAACACGGCCTGGGCGCAGCTGGAGCCCGAGTCCACCGAGCTGTGCCGCAGCTACCCCAAGCTGGCCAAGACCAACCACGTCCAGCACCTGGGCACGCTGGGCTCCGGCAATCACTTCATCGAGGTCTGCCTGGACGAAGCGGGCGCCGTCTGGTTCATGCTGCACTCGGGCTCGCGCGGCGTGGGCAACTTCATCGGCACGATGTTCATCGAGCTGGCCAAGCAGGACGCGTTGCGCCACCAGGCGAATCTGCCGGACCGCGACCTGGCCTACTTCGAGGAGGGCAGCCGCTACTTCGGCGACTACGTCCGCAGCGTGGGCTGGGCGCAGAAGTTCGCGGCGCTGAACCGCGAGGTGATGATGAAGCGCGTCATCGAGGCCGCGAAGACGGTCATCCGCAAGAACTTCCAGTCGCACATCGAGGCGGTGAACTGCCACCACAACTATGTGCAGAAGGAAACGCACTTCGGCCAGGAGGTCTACCTGACCCGCAAGGGCGCGGTGGCTGCCCGTGCGGGCCAGCTGGGCATCATCCCGGGCAGCATGGGCGCGCGCAGCTACATCGTGCGCGGCAAGGGCAACGCGGACAGCTTCGAAAGCTGCTCGCACGGCGCCGGCCGCGTCATGAGCCGTGGCGACGCCAAGCGCGCCTTCACACTGGCCGACCACCGCGCTGCGACCGAAGGCGTCGAATGCCGCAAGGACAAGGACGTGCTCGACGAGACGCCCGCGGCCTACAAGGACATCGACGCCGTCATGGCCGCCCAGCGCGAACTGGTGGACGTGGTGCACACCCTCAAGCAGGTCGTGTGCATCAAGGGTTGATTCGCACCTGTTCAGGGCGCCCGATGTCGGTCGGGCGCCCTTTTTTACGTTCTACCCAGTGAATCTGCGCGCAAGCACGAAGGCGGGCAGACATGGGCCGGCACTAACATTGCGGCCCGCCAAGAGGTCGCCATGAAACTGCTCGCCAAATTCAATCTGGTCTATCTGCTCGTCATGAGCCTCGGCATCGCGCTGAGCGGCTACATCGCCCGCCAGCTGCTGCAGGACAACGCCAAGCAGGAAACCGTCGCCAGCGCCCAGATGCTGATGGAGAAGGCGCTGGCCGTGCGCAACTACACCAACACGCAGATCAAGCCGCTGCTGGTCTCACAGATGACGGATAAGTTCCTGCCGCAGACGGTACCGAGCTACTCCGCCACCGAGGTGCTCGGCACGCTGCTGGCCAAGCACCCCGAGTTCGCCTACAAGGAGGCGACGCTGAACCCCACCAACCCGCGCGACCGCGCGACGAGCTGGGAGGCCGACGTCGTCGGCCAGTTCCGCAGCAATGCCGAGCTGAAGGAAACCAGCGGCGAGCGCGACACGCCGGCCGGCAAGTCGCTCTACATCGCCCGCCCGCTGCGCATCACCGACCCCGCCTGCCTGGCCTGCCACAGCAGCGTGGACGCCGCGCCCGCCACGATGGTGGCCCAGTACGGCCCCGCCAACGGCTTCGGCTGGAACCTCAACGAAGTCATCGGCGCACAGATCGTCTCCGTGCCGCTGGGCGTGCCGCTGGAACGCGCCGACAAGACCTTCAAGGTCTTCATCACGTCGCTGGTGGGTGTTTTCGTCGCTGTCGGCATCGTGCTGAACCTGATGATCTGGCTGCTGGTCGTGCGCCCGGTCACGCGCCTGTCCGCGCTGGCCGACCGCGTCAGCCAGGGCGACCTGGACGCCCCGGAGTTCAAGACCTCCGGCCGCGACGAGATCGCCACGCTGTCCGACTCCTTCTCCCGCATGCGCGCCAGCGTCGTGCAGGCGATGAAGCTGCTGGACGCCTGAGCCCCCTCAACGCATGGCCACGACGAAGCACCCGACGCAGCTGGGCAAGTACCGCATCACCGATGTGCTCGGTGAGGGCGCGATGGGTGTCGTCTACAAGGGCTTCGACCCCGACATCCAGCGCACCGTCGCGCTGAAGACCATCCGCACCAGCCTCGACGCCGACGACGACAGCCCCGGCGCGCCGGCCTCGCGCTTCCGCAACGAGGCGCAGGCCGCGGGCCGGCTCGGTCACCCCGGCATCGTGGCCGTCTACGACTTCGGCCGCACCGATCAGGTCGCGTTCATCGCGATGGAGTTCGTCGAGGGCCGCTCGCTGGCCAGCTACCTCAGTGCCCGGGTGCGCTTCACCGACACCGACATCCCCGGCATCATGAGCCAGCTGCTGGACGCGCTGGGCCATGCGCATGAGAAGGGCGTCTGGCACCGCGACGTCAAGCCCAGCAACATCATCATGATGGGCAACGGCCGGCTCAAGGTGGCCGACTTCGGCATCGCGCGTATCGAGTCGCAGAACCTCACGCAGACGCACTACATGGTGGGCACGCCCAGCCACATGGCGCCCGAGCAGTTCCTCGGCAAGGCCATGGACCGGCGCGTGGACATCTACGGCGCCGGCGTCGTGCTCTACCAGCTCCTCACCGGCCGTGCGCCCTTCGCCGGCACGACCGAGGCGCTCATGTACAAGGTCGTCAACGAAGCACCGGTACCGCCCTCGATGATCGAAGGCGCCGACCGCCCCGGCTGGTTCGACGCCATCGTCGCTCGCGCGCTCGCCAAGCGCCCCGAGGAGCGCTTCGCCGACACCGACGAGTTCAAGCGCGCGCTGCTGGACGGCGCCGGCACCGGACTGGACGACACCTCGTGGGAGCGCACGCTGATGATGGCGCCGCCGCGCCCGGCCCGCCCGCCGATGTCGCCGCCGACCATCGCGCCGCCTACGGCCGGCTCCGCCGGCAGCGGCGCACCGCCGCCCACGCACTGGGACAAGGCCCAGCTCACGCAGGCCGAACAGACGCTGGCGCGGCTCGTTGGCCCACTCGCCAGCGTGCTGGTGCGCCGCGCGGCGCGCGAGTGCACGGACCTCAATGAGCTGTATCACAAGCTCGCCGAACAGGTCAGTGACCCCCGCGCCCGCGACGCCTTCCTCGGCCAGGCCAGCCTCGTCACCGGCGGCACCGGCAAGACAGCCGGTGGTACCAACGCCACGCCATCGGCGCCCGGCTCCAGGGGGTCGACAAGCTCCGCAGGTTCGGCCGGCGGCACCACCATCGGCGGGCCGTTGAACGACGCCGTCATCGAGAAGTCGCAGACGCTGCTGGCCCAGCACGTCGGCCCCATCGCCAAGGTGCTGGTCAAGCGCGCAGCAGCCGGCATCGACAGTCGCGCGGTGTTCTTCAACCGGCTGGCGGAGGCGGTGAACGATCCGGCGGCGCGGGAGAAGTTGTTGAAGGAGCTGGGGCGTTTGCCTTGAGATCAACTTTCAGCTTTGTCAGAGAGCGTCTGAAGGCGAGTGCGTGCATCGTCCATTGAGAAATCAATTGGACCGAAAACGGCCGCAAAAGCGTCTGCTGCCCGAATTTCGATTTCGAGCGCCCATGCCCAGGCGGCTGTTTGCCCGTCTATTTCGGGCTCGTTCTTCAATCCAACGACTTGGCCGGCCGCATCTGTAATCAGGTGCGATGAGATATCGGAAACCGATCCGTGTGTCGGGAAGCTGAGTAGCGAATACAACGATAGATACCAATCCACCATGTCGGCAGCTTTGGCCAGTTCAAATGTTTTAATTTCGGGCGTTTTGATAGTCAAGTAGTTATTCAGCTCAGCCTCGGTCACCACGGTTGCAACTGCAGCCTTTAGGTTCGGCTGTTGCCATCTAAGAATTCTGTCCGCGATCGTTCGTTTATCGGCTTCCTGCGATAACGCGAGCGCCATTGCAACCTCAGGTTTCGCTTCCACGGCGGCGAGCGCAAATAGAGATTCAAGCGCGACTCTCAATAGCGCCTTGGCTTGCGCGAGCAGGCCGTGCTCCAGGAGGATTACCGCCGCCTGAACAGAAGCGAGGAGTCGCGCGAAATGTGCGGCTGCAAGCAAAGCTCGTGGCTCGTCCGCATTCACCTTCGCTTCATAGTGAAGGGAAACACATCTCGCGTTCACGTCGAGCAGCAATGTTCGCCAAGTGGCGTATTTCTCCCGCACGAACGGCCTCACGTCGGCTGTCCACGAGTTGAGGAACCCTTGGTCGCGTAGATCGTTCTGCATGCAAGGCCTAGCCAAATAAGAACTAGATTACGTCGGAGCGCGGTACGCCACGACCTTTAGCGCTCTATCTGAAGACTCATCCGCAAACACGGTTGGATTCGCTACTTGCCCGACAAGCGCCAGCTCCGGCGCGTTCTCCGCCACCACCCCGCGCAGGAAGGCCAGATCCAGCTTGGGCGTGTTCAGGCACAGCAGCGCCAACCCGCCCGGCGCCAGCAGCGCCGGCAACCGCCGGGCCAGCCGGGCGTAGTCCTTGGTCGCGACGAAGCTGCCCTTCTGGAAGCTGGGCGGGTCGCAGATGACGAGGTCGTACGGCCCTTCGCGGGTCAGCTTGCCCCAGGAGTTGAAGATGTCATGGGCCAGAAACCTGGCGCCAGCCTTCACGCCGTTGAGCTCGTGGTTGGTGCGCCCCGTGGCCAGCGCGCCCGAGGCCATGTCCACGTTGACCACCTCGGCCGCGCCAGCCTGCAGCGCCACCACCGAGAAGGCGCAGGTGTAGGCAAACAGGTTCAGCACCTTGGCGCCCGGCTTCACATGCCCCCGCACCCAGCGCCGGCCCTCGGCCATGTCCAGGAAGAGCCCGTGGTTCTGGCCGCGCAGCAGGTGCACGACGTACCTCGTACCGGCCTCGGTAACGACATGCGGCTCCGGCATGGCGCCGGCCATCAGCCGGGTGTCGACGCGGCCGCCCTCCTGGCGGCACTGGTAGACCCACGGCGCCTCGGGCCAGCGTGCCGCCAGCGCCGCGCCGACGGTGGCCAGGTCCTCGTCGGCCAGCGGCTGGAAGCTGGTCAGCAGCAGGGCTGGCGGGTAGGCGTCCAGCGCCAGATGCTCACAACCGGGGAACAGGCCGCCGCGGCCGTGGAAGAGGCGCTGCGCGTCGGCAGGAAAGGGCGCCGTGGCGATGGCATCGAGCAAGGCTTGCATGGCCGGCATTGTCCGAGGGACAGAATGCCCGGCATGGACTTCCAGCTCATCCTCGACGAGATCAACGACGAACTGCGCCCGCAGTTGCCCCGGGTCGGCGGCAAGGTGGCCAGCTACATCCCCGCGCTGGCGCGGGTGTCGCCACAGCAGTTCGGCATCGCGCTGCGCACCTGCGCGGGCGAGACGGCGGCGGCCGGCGACGCCGCGGTGCCGTTCTCCATCCAGAGCATGTCCAAGGTGTTCTCGCTGACGCTGGCCATCCGCGCTCTGGGCGAGGCGATGTGGGACCGCATCGGCCGCGAGCCGTCGGGTAGCCCGTTCAATTCGCTGGTGCAGCTGGAGAGCGAACGCGGCATCCCGCGTAACCCCTTCATCAATGCCGGCGCCATCGCGGTGGCGGACCGGCTGGTGTCGCAGGGCGACGCGCTGGCCGAGCTGCTGGCGCTGCTGGGCCGGCTGTGCGGTGAGCCGGTGGCAATCGACGCCGAGGTGGCACGATCGGAGGCCGAGACGGGCTTTCGCAACACCGCACTGGCCAACTTCATGAAGGCCTTCGGCACGATGGACAACGACGTGGCCGAGGTGCTGGACGTCTACTTCAACCAGTGCGCTCTTCGCATGACCTGCGAGCAGGTGGCCTGCGCCGCCGGCTACCTGTGCCGCGACGGCCGCCACCCGCTGGCCGGCACGCCGGTGCTCAGCGAGGCGCAGACGCGGCGCGTCAACGCGCTGATGCTGACCTGCGGCACCTACGACGCCGCCGGCGAGTTCGCCTTCCGCATCGGGCTGCCATGCAAGAGCGGTGTGGGCGGCGGCATCATGGCCGTCGTGCCGGACCGCCTCACGCTGTGCGTGTGGTCGCCCGCGCTGGACGCCACGGGCAATTCGCTGCTGGGGCGCCAGGCGCTGGAGTTGTTCGTGGCGAAGACGGGGCTGTCGGTCTTCTGAAGATCAGCTCGCGTACTTGACGCTGCAGCCATACGGCCGCGTCGACGCCTTCTCGACGTTGCGGCCGGCCGCCACGGCGGCCAGCGCCTCGGTGACGTAGGGCTCGGCCTTGGCGATGTCGGCCCTGTCCGCCGACGCGATGCTGTCGATGCCGCCCTTGTAGGCCAGCGTGCCGTCGCCCTTGATGACGAACAGATGCGGCGTGGTCTGCGCGCCGTAGAGGCGGCCCAGGTCGCCCTGCGGGTCCAGCAGCGTGGCGGTGGGCGCCGCGCCGCGTTCGGCGTTGAGCTTCTGTGCCGTGGCGCCATCCACAAAGCCCTGCTGGCCCGGCGCCGACGAGATCACCTGCAGCCACACCACGCCCTGCGCGGTGGCGGCCTTCTGCTGCGACTGCATGTTGCCGCTGCCGTAGTGCTTGCGGACGTAGGGGCAGTCGGCGTTGGTCCACTCCAGCACGACGGTCCTACCCTTGAAGTCGGCCAGGCTGACGGCCTTGCCATCGGCCGTCGTGGCCGTGAAGGCGGGCGCGGGAGCATCCACGGCGGCAGCGGCCAGCGCCAGCGCGGGGGCAGCGATGGCGGCAGCGATCAGGGTGCGGCGCAGCAGGTTCGTCATGTCGGGCTCCGAGGGGCTGGGGACGAGGACACCGCCTCGACGACGAGGCCGGGCGTGAGGATCTGCGGCAGCACCTGGGCCTCGGCAGCGCCCGGCGCGTAGTAGAGGTAGAGCGGCACGCCGGAGCGGCCATGGGCCTTCAGCACTTCGGTGATCTTGGGGTCCTCGCGGGTCCAGTCTCCCTTGAGGTAGACAACGCCGGCCTTGGCGAAGGCGTCCTTCACCTCGGTGCGCGACAGCGCGACCCGCTCGTTCACCAGGCAGGAGACACACCACGCCGCGGTCAGGTTCACGAACACCGGCTTGTTCTGCGAGCGCAGTTCGGCCAGGCGCTCGGCGCTGTAGGCCTCGACGGACGACTCGGCGCGCGTGTCCGCGGCCACGGGCTGGACCCAGGCCGTCGCGCCCAGCGCGAGCACGACGCTGGCCACGGCCGCCAGCGTGCCCACGGCGCTGCCGCCGCTGGCGTTGCGCCACCACAGCCCGAAGGCGATCAGCACCAGCCCGCCCAGCGCCAGCGCGACACTGTCGGGCCCGGCCTGCTGCGCCAGCACCCACAGCAGCCACACGACCGCCGCGTACATCGGGAAGGCCAGGAACTGCTTGAAACGGTCCATCCAGGCGCCCGGCCGCGGCAGCCAGCGCTGCGCCGCGGGCCAGAAGGCCAGCACCAGGAAGGGCAGCGCCAAGCCCAGGCCCAGCGCGAGGAAGACCGCCACCATCACCGCAGCGGGTTGCGACAGTGCGAAGGCCAGGGCCGCACCCATGAAAGGCGCCGTGCAGGGCGTGGCGACGACGGCCGCCAGCACGCCGGTGAAGAAGCTGCCGGCCAGACCCTGCTTCGCGGCCAGGCCGGAGCCGACGCCGGTGAAGCTGCCGCCGATCTCGAACAGCCCCGACAGGCTCAGGCCCACGAGGAACAGCAGATAGGCCACCACCAGCACGAACACGGGCGAGTGGAACTGGAAGCCCCAGCCCACCTGCTGGCCACCGGCGCGCAGCGCGATCAGCACGGCCGCCAGCGCCACGAAGCTGAGCAGCACGCCCGCCGTGTAGGCCAGGCCCTCGGCGCGGTGATTGCCCTTGTTGACCAGCGCCAGCGCCTTGATGGACAGCACCGGGAACACGCAGGGCATCAGGTTCAGGATGAGGCCGCCCACGAGTGCCAGCGCCAGCGCCGGCAGCAGGCCCAGGTCGCTCTCCGGCGGCGCGGCCGGCTCGGCGGCGGCGGGGGTGGCGAGATCGGCGGCGACGGGGCCCTTGCCGGCGCCCGCGGGCATCGCGGCGGTGACGGCCCAGGCCTGCTCGCCGGTCGACGTCGTCAGCACGACGACGCCGGACAGCGGCTTGCCCGCCGGCACCGGCTCGTCGCCGGCCGGGACGTCCAGCGCCCAGCCCCCGCCTTCGGCCTTCAGCGTCTGCGGCGCACTGTGCGCCACGGCGCCCCAGGTGTCGGCGAAGAAATAGGCCTTGCTGACGCCGGCCGTCGGGCCGCTGAGCTGCACGCCCTGCGCCGCCGGCTTGATCTGCACGGCGAACGGTGCCGGCTTCGGGATGTCGCGCTGCCACTCGGCGATCTGCGGCGCATCGGGCCCCGCCTTGGCCTCCGCCGCGGACGCCACGACGGGCAGGTCCAGGCCCAGGCTGACGTCCTCGGGGATGCAGACATCCTTGCAGACCAGCCACTTCACGTCGGCGCCCGGCTGGAAGCGGCCGCCCGGCTTGGCGTCGGCCGGCACGGTCAGCTCCACCAGCAGCGCCGCGCGGCCCTCGTAGCCGTAGTTGACGATGGGGCCGATGGCCTGGATGGCCGGCGTGGGCCACTGGATGGGGCCGGCCTGCGCACCGGTCCAGGCGATGGTGGTTGCCTGGCCGGAATCGCCCGGGTTGACCCAGTAGGTGTGCCAGTGCGGCTTGATGCTCTGCTCCAGCGCCACCGTGAAGCGCTGGCCCGGCGCGACCGTGGCCTGGCTGGACACGAGGCGGGCCTGCACATGCTCGGTCGCGACCTCGGGCGGCGCGGCCAGGGCCAGCAGGGGAGCGGCCAGCAGGGCCGGGGAAACAAGGCGGAGGATCGGGAGCATCTCGAAATCCTAGGCCATCCCCGTTTCACCCCGCCGTGACAAGGCCGCATGAACAAATACGTCGAACGCCGCCCACAGCGGCGCGAAGCGTTCCGGGCGGCCTTCCAGCAGGGCCAGCGCGTGCAGGCCGGCTTCCAGCGTCGACAGCTGACCGGGCCGGTGGGCACGGCGGATGGCGTAGCGGCCGGGCTGTTCGGGCAGGCTCAGGCGCGGCAGCCCGGCCAGCCAGGGGTTGGCCGCCAGCAGGCGGCGGCTCTGGCGCCAGCTGCCATCCAGCAGGATGAGGCGGCTCACGTCGGCCGGCGCCGCTGCCGGGCCGTCGCCGGGGTAGAGCAGCGCGGTGCCCGGTGCGGCCAGGCCAGCATCGAAGACCTCGCCGCGCAGCCGCTGCGCGGACTGCAGGCCCAGCGTCAGGAGGGCGGCGGTGTTCTTCGCGTGGCCGGCTTCGGCCGGATGCTGCAGGATCAACAGCTCGGTGCGGTGCGCCAGCCGCGGCACCGGCAGCGTCGCGCACAGGCAGGTGGCTGCCGGGCGCTCGCAGCGCGGGCAGCGCGGCCGCGTCAATTCGGAGGGGCGACGCTTTGCGGGCCCAGCGAGGAGACGGTGCTGTCGCGTTCGACCTCGGTCATCGCCAACTCGTCGACGGGGCGGCGGCGCGAGCGCGTGCTGGGAAGGCTGGTCTGCTTGCGCCTGGCCAGCAGGCCGGCCCCCCAGACACCGCCAATGACGCCGAAGATGTTCAGGGCCCCGAACAGCGGCGCCGCGTTGGACGACAGCAGCATGGACTGCAGTGGCGCCGAGTAGGCACGCGGCTTCAGCGCGAAGCTGAAGGCACCGAAGATCAGCCAGCCCGCCCAGGCCACGCCCACGCCGGACATCATCCAGGCCACGTAGGGCCGATGGCGGCGGCGCGCCGGGCGCAGCGTGAAGTAGCCCCACGCGATGGCGATCAGGAACAGCACCACGGCGGTACCCACGGCCTCGCCCAGCATGACCGGCAGGCTGTTGCGTCCACCGAGCTGGATGTAGATCTGGCGCGGCAGGCCCATGGACGCGTACTTCATCGCAACGCCTGCACAGAAGCAGTACAGCAGGAGGCCGGAGAAGAAGGCGACGGAACGGCGGGCAGCTTTCATGTAGGCGCATTCTCGGTGCACCCCCGGGTGCACACCTGACGGGTTTTACATGCGAACCGGCAAAAGGAAACCCGCCGTCCGGGGGGCCGGAGGGCGGGTCGAGCGGGAGCGAGAAGAATTTAACGCTTGCGGTCGAAGCGCATCGCGCGCGCCAGGCCGCGGCGCTCGCCGCTGTAGAAACCGGTGTCGAAGGCTTCGTGCTTGCGGCCCTTGTCCGTGCTCCAGTCCTGGCCCATCTCGGGCACCGGGAGGCGGCGGGGAGCGTGTTCGTGGCGGGTTTGGATCTTCATCATGGCTGTCTGACCCGTCTTGCCGGGCCGTCTCGCGGGGAGAAGCTGCGCGATTGAAGGGACAACGCCGGCTGTCGACGCGCGGTTGACAGGCCGAACACATTTCTTTGCACTCTTTCCGCGCCGGACAATGGCGGCCTCGAATCCCCGGAGCTGACCGAATGACCGTCAAGCTGAAGAAATCCCCCCCTGCCAAGGCCACCCCCATCACCGTCGTCGACCGCGCTGCCTTCCAGGCGCTGGCGCCCGGCCTGCCCACGGCCACCCGCGCCTGGCTGGCCACCGTCGGCTTCGTCGGCGCGGCCGACAGCCACGCGCTGGTGCCCGGTGCCGACGGCCGTCTGGCCCAGGTGTTTGCCGGCGTGGCCCATGCCGCCCATCCGTTCGCGCTGAGCGCCCTGCCGCTGGCGCTGCCGGCCGGCGAGTACCGGCTGGACGACGCCGGACTGGCGCTGCAACCCGAGGCCGCAGCGATGTCCTGGGAGCTGGGCGGCTACCGCTTCGACCTCTACAAGCCGTCCAAGCGCGAACCGGCCACGCTGTGGCTCCAGCCCGGTGCCGACGCCGAGCGCGGCCTGGCGCTGGCGACGGCCATCGCGGCGACACGCGACCTGGTCAACACGCCGGCCGAGCATATGGGCCCGGCCGAGCTGTCCGCCGCCGCCAAGGCGCTGGCCAGCCAGTACGGCGCCAAGTTCTCCGAGACGGTCGGCGACGCGCTGCTGAAGAAGAACTTTCCCAGCATCCACGCCGTCGGCCGCGCGAGCATGCGCTCACCTCGCCTGATCGAGGTGAACTGGGGCGACCCCAAGCACCCCAAGCTGGCGCTGGTGGGCAAGGGCGTCTGCTTCGACACCGGCGGCCTGAACATCAAGCCCGGCGAGAGCATGCGGCAGATGAAGAAGGACATGGGCGGCGCCGCCAACGCGCTGGCGCTGGCCGGGCTCATCATGGCCTTCAGGCTGCCGGTGCGGCTGCAGTTGCTGATCCCGGCGGTCGAGAACTCGATCGCCGGCAACGCCTACCGGCCGGGCGACATCATCAAGACGCGCAAGGGCCTGCACATCGAGATCGGCAACACCGACGCCGAAGGCCGCGTCATCCTGTGCGACGCGCTGGCCTACGCGGCCGAGTCGAATCCCGACCTCGTCATCGACCTCGCCACGCTGACCGGCGCGGCCCGCGTCGCTTTAGGCGCGCAGCTGCCGGCGCTGTTCGCCAAGCACATGGACACGGCGCGCGACCTCGTCGACCTGGGCCTGAAGCTGGACGACCCGCTGTGGCACATGCCGCTGTGGGCACCGTATCACGCCGGCATCGAGAGCTCGCTGGGCGACATCGTCAACACGGGCAAGAGCGCGCTGGCCGGCGCTATCAACGCGGCGCTATTCCTGGAAGACTTCCTGCCCGCGCAGCAGGACTGGCTGCACGTCGACCTGTTCGCGTGGAACGACGCGCCGCGCCCCGGCCGCCCGCTGGGCGGCGAGGCGCAGACCATCCGCACGCTGCTCGCCTACCTGGAGCAGCGCTACGCGGCGGCCTGATTAATCGGCAGAGTCCTGGGCCGGCTGCTGATCGGCAGCCGGCTCGACCTTGGCGAGCCGGGCGGCCTGCAGGGCCTGGGCCATCTGCGAAGGCACGGCCTGCTCAGGTGCCTGAGGCACGGGCTTGCGGCCCGGCTGCGGCGGGCGGGCGCCTTCGGGGCGCGGCGGGCGATCGCCACGCGGAGGGCGTTCGCCACGGGGCTGGTCGCGCCGGCCTTCCGAGCGTTGGTCGGGGCGGCGCGGGCCTCGGCCTTCGGGCCGGCCGCCGCCGGGGCGGCGGTCGTCGCGGCGCTCATCCCGACGCGCCTCCCGCGGCGGCGCGGGCGGTGCCTCGGCGCGCTCCTTGCGCGCGATCTCCAGCAGGCCCTGCAGTTCCTCGGGCGCGACGCCCTTCAGCACGCAGAAGTTGGCCTCGGTCAGCGTCGTGCGCTCGAAGTCCCACAGCAGCTGGCCGCGGTTGCGGCGCTGCTGGGCCTCCAGCCGGTGGCGCTCCTGCTCGGCCTGCTCGCGCTCCTGCTTCAGTCCCTTGCGGCGGGCCAGTTCTTCCCTGGCGGCGTTCAGGTGCTCCTCGCTGATCTCGCCGGCGGGGTTGCCGTCGAGGTCGAAGCGGGTCTTGGACTGGGTCAGCGCGATCAGGTAGCCGGTGCTGCCGGTGTGGCGGCGCAGGAAAGCGCTGAGCTGCGCCTTGCTGAACTTGCCGGGCACGCGCTCCTGGATGTCTGCCTGCACGCGCAGCTTGACGGGCTTGGGCTTGCCGGTGAACAGCGCCGGGAACAGCGCCTTCAGCTCGGCGGTGGCGTCAGTGGCCGGCGCGGCTGCGGGTGCGGATGCGACGACTTCGGCGGCAGGCGCAACTTCGACAGCAGGCTCGGCGGCCGGCTGGGCCTCGGGCACAGGCACGGCGGCAGCCGGCGCTTCGGGCGGGGTGACGGGATCGGGCAGATCGGAATTCATCGCAAAGCCGCCGAGGCGGCAGCAAACAGGCAAGGGGCGAGATTGTCG
Organism: Pelomonas candidula; assembly: GCF_043555985.1. NCBI lineage: Bacteria > Pseudomonadati > Pseudomonadota > Betaproteobacteria > Burkholderiales > Sphaerotilaceae > Roseateles > Pelomonas candidula. The sequence goes on from NZ_JBIGIC010000003.1 coordinate 213,282, forward strand.
ACCATCAGGCCGCCCTTGCCACCATCCCGCAGAAAGCCGCCCTCAAAGCCCGCCGAACACCTTCTTCAGGATGGCGCTGCCGGTGCCCACCGGGTCGCGGCGGATCTTCTTCTCCTCCTCGCCGATGAGTCGGTAAAGCCCGTCCAGCGCCTTGCCGGTCACGTACTGCTGGATGTTGGCCTCGTCGCCGTGCACAAGGCCGAAGCCCGAGGCTTTCCTGGCCACGGCGTTGTACTTGTCGGCCAGTGACACACGTTCGGTGGCCTTGGTGACGATGGGCAGGAACTGCTGGCCCAGCGGCTCGCGGGTCTTGCCGGCGAAGAAGGTCGTCACCGAATCGTCGCCGCCACGCAGGATCTTCAGCCCGTCCTCCACGCTCATGTCCTTGACGGCCCTCACCAGCAGCGGCTTGGCCGCCGGCACGGCCGCCTCGGCGGCGCGGTTCATCGCGGTGACGAGCTCATCCAGCTTCGCGCCCTGGCCGGCGGCCCTCAGCAGCCTGGCGGCGTCCTTCAGGTGGCCAGGCAGCTCGATCTTGACGAGCGGGTTGCCGAGAAAGCCGTCTGGCCGGCCCAGCAGCGCCACGGCGCTGTTGGCCCCACGTTCCAGCGCGGTGCGGATACCCGCGTTGGCGTCACCCTCGGTCAGGCTCAGCGCCCAGGCGGGGCGCAGCAGCAGGAAGGGGCCGGTGGCGAGGACGAGACGGCGTTGCATGGTGGGCTCCTGTCGGGTGGCACCCGATCTTGCCACCGCACCGCGTCAGGCCGCGACGTGATGCAACGCGCGCTTGTGGAGATACATGCGCTGGTCGGCCAGCTCGATGAGGCGGGACACGTCGGTACCGTCCTCGGGGAAGCGCGCCGCCCCGATGCTGGCGCCCACCTGCAACTGCCGGCCCTCAAACTCGAAGCTGCCGTTGATCTGCCGGGCCAGGCGGCTCACCGTCGCTTCCAGGCCGCCGTCGGCCGCCACGGGCCGCAGCAGCACGCCGAACTCGTCGCCGCCCAGGCGCGCCGCCGTGTCGGACTGGCGCACGCCGCCCGAAAGCCGGCGCGCGAACTCCAGCAGCGCCGCGTCGCCGGCCCGGTGGCCGTGGTGGTCGTTGATAGGCTTGAGGCCGTTCATGTCCAGCATGACGACGGCCAGCGGCTGGCAGTCGCGCACGGCCTGGGCCAGCGAAGCATTCAGCCGGTCCAGGAACAACGCGCGGTTGGGCAGGTCGGTCAGGCTGTCGTGCGTGGCCTTGTGGAACAGCTCGGCCGGCGCGTAGCGGGTCGCGAAGTACATGGACGCGGCCACGAGGTCCGACACCATGCCCAGCAGCGCCACATGCTTGTCGTCGAAATGACCCACGCGCCGGGACATCGCCTTCAGCACGCCCACCGTCACACCGTGGTGGCGCAGCGGCACGACGATCAGCGAGCGCAGCCCCAGCCGCCTGCAGGCGGCCTGGTCGGCCCGGGAGTCGCCCAGCGCATCGTCGCAACGCAGCGCCCGGCCCTGCGCGACGCACAGGCCGGACAGGCTTGTGCTGCGCTTGAGCCTCAGCCCCTGGGCCTGCTGGGCCATGCCGGCCGTGGCGCGGTAGACCATTTCGTCGCCCTCGGCCATCTCGACGGCGGCACCGTCGGCGTCCACCAGCTCCAGCGCGCGCTGCACGACCAGGTTCAGCAGCCCGGCCAGATCCAGGTCCATCCCCAGACCGGCCACCTCGGTCTGAATGGCGATGACCTCCAGCAGCTTTTCCCTGCTCGGCATCCATCTCTCCTCGCCCGCCGTCCTACCAGCGGCACGCCTCTCGATTCCGGGCGCTGTGCGTTCTCTCCCCGCGCAGATAGTGTCTCACCGCGCATAAATGATGTCGATGCCACACATGGCCCCGCCCGGCCGTGCGTGCGGCGCGCAGCGTCGTTTTGCGCCGGAGCAACCCGCCCCGGCACCAAGGCGACTAGAGTTTTCCGCATGGATCAACATTTTCTGACCCCGCTGTTCCAGCCCCGTTCGGTCGTCGTCTTCGCCGGCCCGCCCGGCGACCCAGCCCGCCAGACACGCCAGGCCCGCGTGCTGCGCGCCGCGCTGGCGGAGGCGCCGGGCAGCAGCCCGCCGCTGTTCCTGCACGGCGAGACCACCGGCACGCTGGGCGAGCTGGCGCGCTCGCGGGCCGATCTGGCCGTCATCGCGCTGCCGGCTGACGAGATCGCAGCGGCGCTGGAGATCGCCGGCCGCATCGCCTGCCGCTCGGCCCTCATCGTCAGCGACGGCATCGAGCCGGAGCAGGCCGCCCAGCTCAAGCGCATCGCCCGCCGTGAGGGCGTGCACCTGCTGGGGCCCAACTGCCTGGGCTTCCAGCGCCCCCACCTCAAGCTCAACGCCAGCGCGGCCGGCCCGCTGGCGGCCGAGGGGTCGCTCGCGCTGGTGTCGCAGTCCGGCGCGCTGACGTCGGCGATGCTGGACTGGGCGAGGCAGAACCACGTCGGCTTCAGCCAGGTGGTGTCGCTGGGCCCGAACGCGGCCGTGGACCTGGCCCAGGTGCTGGACTTCCTCGCCGCCGACACACGCACACACAGCATCGTCGTCTACCTGGAGGGCATCTCCGCGCCGCGCCGCTTCATGAGCGCGCTGCGCTCGGCGGCCCACGCCAAGCCCGTGGTCGTGCTGAAAGCGGGCCGGCGCAGCGCCGGCAACGAGGCCGCGCTGACGCACAGCCGCGCCATCGTCGGCAGCGACGACGTCTTCGACGCCGCGCTGCGCCGCGCCGGCGCCGTGCGCGTGCGCAGCTTCGTCGAGCTGTTCTCGGCCGCCAAGGGCCTGGCCGCGCGCAACCGGCCGGTCGGCAACCGGCTGGCCATCGTCACCAATGGCGGCGGCCCCGGCGTGCTGGCGGCCGACTGGGTCGACGAGATCGGCCTGCAGCTGGCGCGGCTGTCGCCCGACGCGGCCCGCGCGCTGCTGCCGCTGCTGGCCGACCAGGCCTCGCTGGCCGACCTGATCGACCTGTCCGCCGCGGCGACGCCCGAGCACTTCCGCGCCGCCGTGCAGGCCGCCGCGCAGGACCCGGCCGTCGACGGGCTGCTGGCTGTCTACGCGCCGCAGGTGGGCTCCGACGCGACCGAGACGGCCCGGGCCGTTGCCGCCGCCAAGGCCGACGTGGCGGGCATGACCAAGCCGCTGCTGGGCTGCTGGATGGGCGACGCGTCCGTGCAGGAGGCACGCCGCGTGCTGAACCAGGCGGCGATCGCCAACTTCCGCACCCCGGAGGCGGCCGTGGGCGCCTTCGGCAACATCGCCGCCTTCTACGCCAACCAGCAGCTGCTGCTGCAGACACCGCCGCCGATGTCCAGCCTGGCCCAGCCCGACGTCGAGGCCGCGCGGCTGCTCATCGAGAGCGTGCTGGCCGAGCGCCGCCGCACGCTGACCGAGATGGAGAGCAAGGCGCTGCTGGCGGCCTTCCACATCCCCGTCACGCAGACCATGCTGGCGCGCAGTGCCACCGAGGCCATGATGCTGGCGACGCAGATCGGCTTCCCCGTCGCGTTGAAGATCGACTCGCCCGACATCTCCCACAAGAGCGACGTGCAAGGCGTGGCGCTGAACATCCAGAGCGGCTCGGCCGCGCGCGACACCTTCAACGAGATGGTGGCCCGCGTGCAGGTGCTGCAGCCGCAGGCGCGCATCAACGGTGTGACGGTGCAGAAGATGGCCCGCGCCCGGCGCGGCCGCGAGGTCTGCGTGGGGCTGGTGACGGACGAGGCGCTCGGCCCGGCCATCGTCTTCGGCGCCGGCGGCACGATGATCGAGCTCATCGCCGACCGCGCGATGGAGCTGCCGCCGCTGAACCAGTTCCTGGCCCGGCGCCTCATCGAACGCGCCCGCGTCGCGGCGCTACTGGCCCAGGGCTGGCAGGGCGGCCCGCCGGCCGACCTCGCCGCCCTGGAGCAAGTGCTGCTGCGCGTCAGCGAGATGGTGTGCGAGTTCCCGCAGCTGCGCGAGATGGACATCAACCCGCTCATCGTCGACGAGCACGGCGCCGTGGCCGTGGACGCGCGCATCGTGCTGCAGCCCGGCCCGCAGGCCGGCGGCCCGCGCGCCTTCGACTACCCGCACCTGGCCATCCTGCCGTACCCCGCGCGCTTCGAGCAGGTCTGGCCGCTGGCCGGCGGCGGCGAGGTGACGGTGCGGCCCGTGCGGCCCGACGACGCGCAGATGCTTCAGGACCTGGTGCGTGGCCTCAAACCCGAGAGCCGCTACTTCCGCTTCGCCAGCGCCATCAAGGAACTGCCGCCGACGCTGCTGGCTCGCCTGACGCTGATCGACTACGACCGCGAGATGGCGCTGGTGGCCGTCTACACGGAGCGCACGGTGCGCGACGACGGCGGCTTCGACGAGCGCGAGCACATCGTCGGCGTGTCGCGCATCATCACCAAGCCCGACCAGACCAGCTGCGAATTCAGCCTGCTGGTGGCCGACGACTTCGGCGGCAAGGGCCTGGGCTCGCGGCTGATGGAAGGCATCACCGACGCCGCGCGCGAGAAGGGCCTGAGCGACATCGAGGGCCTGGTGCTGACGAACAACACCGACATGCTCAAGCTGATGCGAGGGTTGGGCTTCACGGTGAAGCCCTATCCCGAAGAGCCGGAATTCCGGCTCGTCACCAAGGCTTTGTGAGGCCCTCGCCCAGTAATCGGCTGAAGGAATTCAGCCGAGACGCGCCAACCGCTCCGTCAGCAACGAGAAAAAGCCATCCGCATCGACGTGGCGCAGCACCTGCGCGTTGGCCGTCAGGCCGGTCACGGCCCACCAGTCGATGACGGTCATGCCGCGCGTCAGCTCGCTCTGCGTCTCGACACGCACGTTGCAGTCACGGCCGGTGAACAGCTCGGGCTTCAGCAGGAAGGCGATGACGCAGGGGTCGTGCAGCGGGCCACCGTCCTGGCCGTATTTCTCCTCGTCGTAGCGCTCGAAGAACTCCATCCAAGCCGCCACGACGCTACCCACGCGGTTGGGCAGCGCGCGGATGGCGGCGATGCGCGCGGCCGTCGTCAGCACCTGGTGCGTGACGTCCAGCGGCGCCATCGTGATCGGCACGCCGCTCGTGAACACCTCGTGCGCGGCCTGCGGGTCGACGTAGATGTTGAACTCGGCGGCCGGCGTCACGTTGCCGCCCTCAAAGAAGCCGCCACCCATCAGCACGATGCGCTTGATACGCGTGGCGATGTCGGGCGCCTGGCGCAGCGCCAGCGCGATGTTGGTCAGCGGCCCCAGCGGGCACAGCGTCACGGTGCCCGGCTCGCGCTCCCGCAGCGTCTGGACGATGAAGTCCACCGCGTGGCGCGGGTCCACCGGCAGCGCGGGCTCGGGCAGGTCCACGCCGTTCAGGCCGGTGTCGCCGTGCACATGCTCGGCCGTGACCAGCGGCACGGCACCCAGCGGCGCGTCCGCGCCGGCGCAGACGGGCACGTCCGTGCGGCCGGCCAGCTCCAGCACCTTGCGGGCGTTCAGCGTCGTCAGCCGCAGCGGCACGTTGCCGGCCACGGCGGTGACGCCCAGCAGTTCCAGCTCGGGCGAGGCGGCGGCCAGAAGCAGCGCGACGGCGTCGTCCTGGCCCGGGTCGGTGTCGATGATGATGGCTTGTTGCGTCATGCGAGGGGCGGCGGAGCGATGTCGAGGTCGAGGGCGCCGAACAGGCTGTGGCCCGCGGCGGTCTTGAGGTCCAGGTGCAGGCTGTCGCCGGCGGCCAGCGGCACGTCCAGCGTGCCGAGCGCCACGCCGGCGACCTGGCCGGCGCGCAACGCGCGCAGCCGCGCCAGGCGGGCCAGCGCGTCGCCGGGGGCCGCGGCCACGTCGCGCGGCTCCAGCTTGGCGCCGTTGTGCAGCGCGACGAGGCGGGCCTGCAGCCGGCCAGCGGCCCAGGCGTCGCCCAGTTCGTCGGGCGTGACGGCCAGCGGCGCGGCCTGCGTGGCGATCGTTTCGTCGTCCAGGCGCCAGTCCACGGCGAAAGTCAGCAGGCGCAGCGCGTCCAGCGCCGCGGCGGCGTCGCTGGCGGCATTCAGGTCGCCGGTGATGGCGGCCAGTGCCGGCTCGGCCCGGGCCGGTGCGCGCAGCGGCTGGTGCGGGTTGGCGAAATGCCCGGCGTCACGGCGCACGCCGCCGTCGGCGCACGCGACGGCCCAGCCGTAGGCGCGCGGCAGCGGCGCGACGCATTTCGCGGGTTCGAAGGCGAAGGCATGGCGCAGCTTGCCGTGGTTGAGCTGCACGGCGAGGTCTTCGAGCTGGGGCGCGACGAAGCCCCAGTCGTCGAGAACCTGCTGCAAGCGGGTGGCGATGCCGGTGGCGTAGTGGGCCTGGGTCAGGTCGCGCGACACGACGACGAGATGGCCGTCGCGCGAGCCGTCGGCGTAGCTGGCGAGTTTCATGGGGCAGGGTTCGAGGTGGTGGCAGCATTGTGCGATGCGCGCCCTCACCGTTCCGCCCCACGCCGCCCTGCTCGCGCTGGCGGCCAGCCTGCTCGCCCACGCGGTGCTGCTGGGTGGCGAGCGCGTGCGCAACGACGCCACGCGGCCGGCGCGGGCCGTCAGCCTCGCGCTGCTGGCCCCGCCCGTCGTGCCGGTGGCACTGCCCGAGCCGGCCGCGCCGGCCCTGCCCCGGCCGTCCGCGCGCTCGTCGCGCCCCAGCGACACACCACCGCCGCCCGCCGTCACGCCCGACACGCAGTTGCTGCGGCTGGCCGGCCCTGCCGCGTGGCGCTTCCGCCTGCGCCAAGGTGGGCAGGACGGCGAGGCGGTGCTGGACTGGCAGCCACAACCCGACGGCCGCTACAGCCTGCGCCTGACGCGCCGCGTCGGCGAGCGCGCGCTGCCGGCGCTGGAGAGCCTGGGCCGCACCGGCGGCGGCGGCCTGGCGCCCGAGCGCTTCGCGCTGCAGCGCGATGGCCAGGACCGCCAGGCCGTGAACTTCGACACGGAGGAGCGGCGCGTCAGCTTCTCGGCCAGCCCGGCCCAGCTGGACATGCCCGAAGGCGCGCAGGACCGCCTGTCCTGGTGGCTGCAGCTGGCGGCACTGGTGCAAGCCTCCACGCCCCAGTCTGCGGCGCCGGGCGGCCGCTGGCGGGTCTGGGTGGCCGGCCTGCGGGGTGAGTTGCGCGAATGGACGTTCGAGGCGGTCGACGCCGAACCCGACGACGCCGGCACGCTGCACCTGCGCCGCCAGCCGCTGGGGCCGCACGACCCGGGCATCGAGCTGTGGCTGGACCCGGCCCGCGGCTACTGGCCCGTGCGGCTGCGCCAGGGCGACCCCGAGACCCGCGGTTACGAAATCGTTCTGGTCGCTGTGAACTCCTGACGCTTCCTACACGTTGTGGGCATGGGGGATGACCCGAACAAGACCCCGTTCTGCCAGTATCTAAACCAAGCGGGGCTTGAAACCTCAGGCCCCACCCGCAGTTGAAGCCCCGAGGAGAACTCCATGCACATGCTCTACAACTCCGACAGCTTCATCGTCGTCCAGTTCGAAGTGCCCGTGGCCGAAGCCGAGCCGGGCCCGCAGCTCAACCGCGGCGGGTTCGAGATCGTCGACAAGTTCGCCCGCAAGGAAATCTTCATCGAGGGCGCGCTGGCGGAATCCTTCCAGCAGGGCGTGCAGGCGCTCATCGACGACGGCGAGCCGTCCGAGGACGAGCTCGACGCCTTCATCGAACAGTACGCCGTGATGGGCCAGCAGCCCGTCGTGATGCACTGAGCACGGCCCCTCCTGCCTCGCCGTCCCCGGCTTGCTCCGGGGCGGTTCCCCGATCCCCGGGCCCATCCCTCGTTCGTTGTGTGATGCCGTCGGCAAGCGAGCAAGAAGTCGCATTGATTCGCCGCGAAGCCTGATACAAGATGGGTCAGGCCGACCGCAGCAGGTTGGCGAGAGGAGCCTTGTCGATGGTGAAGCGAGCCGCTGCCGCAGAGACTGCCCCCCGGGCCGCCACTGCCCGCGTGCTGCCGTCGCCCGGCCTGGACAGCGCCCCGGTGCTGGACCGCATGTGCTCGCAATTCGTGCTGACGCTGACCGTCAAGCACGCCGGCCGCTTCAATCTGCGGCGCGACTTCAACGGCCTGCTGTCCTTCACCGGCCGCCACCTTGTCTGGCCCACGCGCGTGCTGCAGCGGCTGCGCGGCTACCTCGCGCAGCGCTGCGCCGGCAACGAGCTGTGGCGCGGGCATGACGCGCTGAATGACGAGGCCTTCCTCGACCGATTCGGCCAGTGGAGCGGCCCATTCTCGGAAGGTACGCTGTTCTTTTACCTCGACGAATACGTCAAGGACGCGCCCAAGGACATGATGGCCTTGCTGGCCACCACCTGCGAGCACCTGGACCGCCAGCTCAAGCGCGAGTCCACGCTGGTCGAGAAGAACATCGACGCGCTGGGCCAGCTGCTGCAGCTGAACCCGGCCGAGCGCGCCATCCTGCTGTACGGCACGCTGGCCCGCTACCAGCGCGAGCTGCGTGGTGCCCTCGTCGAGTTCAAGGTCAACACGGCGCAGGAGGCGTTCGCGGCCATCGCAGCCGTGGCCGGCGTGGACGAGCGCGAGGTGGCCGAAGCGCTGCGCGCCGGTTCGCGGCTGGAGCGCATCGGCATGGTCGAGAACCTGATCTCCGAGCACAACATCACCGACCTCGCCGACCTGATGAAGGTCAGCGACCAGCTGCCGCCGGTGCTGATGCGCGAGTACCAGGGCCCGCACGACCTGATGGCCGTGTTCACGCGCCCGGCCACGCAGAGCACGCTGGCGCCGGCCGACTTCCAGTTCGTCGTCGAGGACCTGGACCTGCTCAAGGGCCTGTTGCGCCAGGCCGTCGCGACGCACGCGACCGGCGTCAACGTGCTGCTGTACGGCCCGCCGGGCACCGGCAAGACGGAACTGGCCAAGGTCGCCGCCGCGGCCGCGGGGCTGGACCTGTACGAGGTCGAGTACGCCGACCGCGACGGCAATTCCCTCTCGGGCCGCGACCGTTACCGCTCGCTGCAAATCAGCCAGGTGTTCCTGAAGGCCAGCGCCAACGTCGCGCTGCTGTTCGACGAGGTGGAGGACGTGTTCCCGCCGCTGTCCAGCGACACAGCCTCGCTGCTGAGCCGGCTGGATGCCAGCGCCGAGGGCGGCATCGGCAACTCGGTCAGCGGCAAGGCCTGGGTGAACCAGATCCTGGAAACCAACCCCGTGCCGGTCATCTGGGTCACCAACCGCATCGAGCAGATCGACCCGGCCTTCCGCCGCCGCTTCCAGTACCACCTGGAGCTGAAGTCGCCACCACCCGGCGCGCGCCGCGGGCTCGTGGCCAAGGCGCTGGGCGACGTGGCGGTCAGCGAAGGCTTTGTCGCCAAGCTGGCCGAGCGGCCGGGGCTGACGCCAGCGCAGATCCGCACCGCCGTGCGCTTCGCGCAACTGGCCGGTGGCGCCGGCGATGCCGAGAAGCTCATCGAACGCCAGCTGCTGAACGCCGACAAGGCCCTGGGCCGCGACGACGGCGGCAGCATCGCGCGCCCCTGCGTGACGCGCTACGCGCTGGATCTGCTGAACTGCGAGAGCCGCTTCGAGATCCCGCGCATCGTCGAGGCGCTGCGCCGCAAGGGCACGGGCCAGCTGTGCTTCTACGGCCCGCCCGGCACCGGCAAGACGGCGCTGGCCGAGCACATCGCCCAGGCGCTGGGCCGGCCGCTGATGGTCAAGCGCGCCAGCGACATCGCCAGCAAGTTCGTCGGCGAGACCGAGCAGAACATGGCGCGCATGTTCGAGACGGCGCAGAGCGAAGGCGCCGTGCTGCTGCTTGACGAAGCCGACAGCTTCCTGCGCAGCCGCAAGCATGCAGAGCGCAACTACGAGGTCAGCGAGGTCAACGAGATGCTGGCCGGCATGGAGCGCTTCAACGGCCTGTTCATCTGCACGACCAACCTCTTCGACGACCTCGACGAAGCCGCGCTGCGTCGCTTCGCGTTCAAGATCCGCTTCAAGGCCTTGAAGCCCGAACAGCGGCTGGCGATGTTCGAGCGCGAGGCCGGTGTGCCGCCGACCGACGAACAGCGCTCACGCCTGGCGGCGATGGACTGCCTGTCCCACGGCGACTTCGCCGCCGTGCGCAACCAGGTCGAGATCCTTGGCGAGGCGTTCACGCCGGATGAATTCCTGGCGCAGTTGGAGGCGGAGCATCGGGCGAAACCGGAAGTGCGGGAGCGGCGGGGGATCGGGTTCAGGGCGGGCTGAATGCAGTGCCGTTGCGCCCGTCGAAATCGTGGTGCGCCTTGATCTCGTCGTAGCAGGACACGCATACCATCGAGTGGTGAACAAAGGCGCGGAAGCGCGCACTCTTGTCCTGCTCCTGCAGATAGACAAGCTCACAGGCATAGCACCAGCCCTGCTTGTCATCCGGCGCGGCGCTGTTTTCCACGAAACCCAAAGCAGGGCCCTCGTTCCGGACGACATGCCCGCAAACGGCTGCACTCTGCGAGCGCCCGTGACGCGGACAGTCGATTTCAAGTGCGTCGCTCATGGGGATTCGCGCGTGTGTCGTCAGAGATGCAGGAAATAGTACGTCGTCGAACAGAACGGCCCGTCCGGCATCAGCGCGTAGTTCGGGATGTCTCCGGCCTTCAGCCACCCCGTCCGCTCATAGAGCCGCGACGCATCGCTGCCCGTGACGGTGTCCAGCACGAGCGTCGTCTTGCCCAGTTCGCGCGCCTTCACCTCCAGCGCGCGCAGCAGCCGCTCGGCGACGCCCTGGCGGCGCGCGCGACGGTGGACCAGCATCTTGCTGACGTCGGCTCGGTGCGGCTGGTTATCGGGCATGTCGATGACGAGGGACAGCGTGCCGCAGATGCGGCCGGCGTCGTCCTCGGCAACGAAGAGATGGCGCTCGCCAGCCGCCACACCTTCGGCCACGCTTCGCCAGAAGGCCTCCGGCCGGCCCTTCGCCAGCGGCAGCATGAAGCCGACTGACGCGCCGCCCTCGACGCAGTCCCGCAGCACCTCGACCAGTTCGGCCACGCGGGCCAGCGCCTCGACGCCATCGAGTTCGCGGATGGTGGTGGTCATGGCTTGCCGGCTCCGGTGAGGGCGACGAGGTAGCGCGCGGCCTTGGCGCCCGGGTTGTGGAAGGTGATGGGCGCGTCCAGCCGCACGGCCAGGCAGTCGCCGGAGGCGAGTTGCCAGCGGTCGCTGCCGTGGCCGATCTCCATCGCGCCGTCGATCATCCAGATGAGCTGGTGGATGTCCGCGTCGCGCGCCGAGGTCTCGAACGACACGCGCTGGCCGGCGGGGAAGACGACGTCCACCAGCTGCAGCGGCGACACGCCCGGCGGCGACACGTTGCGACGCACATAGCCCGAGGCGGGGTCGCTCCAGACGGGCTGATCGGCAACGCGGGCCAGCGGCGACGGCGCGACCGGCACCTCGGCAGCCTCGAACATCGACGCAACGCTGACGCCCAGCGCCGACGACAGCTTGTCCAGCACGACGGCCGTGGGGCTGCTCTGGCCGCGCTCGATCAGCGAAATGTTGGAACGGCTGACGCCGCTCTTGTGCGCCAGCGCGTCCAGCGACAGGCCCGAAGCCGCACGCAGCTCGCGCAGCCGGCGCCCGATCAGTTCCGTGATGCCTTCGTTCATTCCTCCAGCATACTGGAAATTTCATTCCATCAAAATGGAATGGCGCGTTCGACGGCGCGACGCCAGGCGGGGTCGGGCCAGCGCCGGCCCAGCCGCCAGGCGGCATGCGTGAGCTTGATGACATGGGCGTCGTCCTGCTCGCAGGCGGCGGCGATCAGCGCGGGCCAGGGGCGGCCGGGCGGGCGATCCAGCGCGAGGGCCGGCGTGGCGCCGCTGGCGAGCAGGCCGGCCGCCGCGGCGATGCTGAAGCCGCGCGGCAGCTCCGGCGAGGGCCACCACGGTTCCAGCACGCTCAGCGCGTGGCTGGCCGTCAGCAGATGCAGCACGGTGAAGTTGCCGGTGGCGGCGTAGGTGCGGGCGGCGAGCAGGGCCAGCTCACGCAGCGTGTCGGGGCCGTGCTGCAGCCGGCCGGCGACGACGGCGAACCCGGGCGTCGCGCCCCAGGCCCGCATGCGGTCGGTGATGAGGCTGCCGGCAGGGTAGACAGGACGCGGCAGCGGCTTCAGCGCCTGCAACCAGTCGGCCAGCGCCAGCGGCGGGCCGTCGTCGGCGGTCGGCAGCGGCATGAACTGCGACGCCCAGTGCGCCAGCCCCGCGGCCAGCTCGCCGTCGTGGCCGGCCAGCACCGCGTGGCCCGTGCGGATGAGGCCGTGGAAGGCGATCGCGCCGGCGCCCGGCAGCAGCAGCGCCACCGCATCGCGCAGCGCGGCGGACGAGCCCACATCGACGATGCGGGCGGCGAAGTGCGCACGCCAGGCGGCGTCGCTGTCGGGCCGGCCCAGGTCACGCTCGACAGCGATGCGCGCCGGCCGCGCGCAGCTGCGGGGCTCCAGCGTGGCCTCCTCGGCCTCGGCGAAGGCCTGCAGCCGCTCGGCCGATGCGCCCAGCTCCAGCAGCGCCTGCTGGGCCATGGGCAGGTGGTTGCTCAACTGGCCGCGGTAGGTGGCGGACAGCGCCTGGCCGGCATCGAGCAGGTGGTGCAGCTGGGCCAGCGTGGCGGGCGTTTCACGCGTGGACGGCACGGTCTTCATCAGCATGGGCAACTCCGTTCGTGGGAACATGGCCGCCATGCTCGAAGTTGAAGCGAACTTGAAGTCAAGCCCCGCCGCGCCGAAAACCGCTGCGGCACCGCTGACCATCGGCCAACTGGCCCGGCGCGCGGGCGTCGCGACGAGTGCCTTGCGTTTTTACGAAGCCGAGGGGCTGCTGGCAGGCAGCCGCAGCGCGGGCGGCCACCGGCAGTACCCGCGCCACACGCTGAGGCGCGTCGCCTTCATCCGCGCGGCGCAGACGGTGGGGCTGAGCTTGCCGCAGATCAAGGCGGCGCTGGCCACGCTGCCCGACAGTCGAACCCCGACCAAGGCCGACTGGGCCAAGCTCTCCGCCGGATGGGCGCCGCTGCTGGACGCCCGCATCGCGGCCTTGCAGGAGCTGCGCAGGAAGCTGACCGGCTGCATCGGCTGCGGCTGCCTGTCGCTGAAGGCCTGTTCGCTCTACAACCCGGCGGACAAGGTCAGCGACGAGGGTGCGGGGGCCAGGCTTCTGCGCATCGAAACCGAACGTTGACCCTTAGGCGACGACCGAATATCACTTCCCGGCGAAAATGCCGGGTTAACCCGCCACCTTGAACGCCCATGAGTGCCTTCCACGAAGAGACCGTCCTGACCGTCCACCACTGGACCGACCGCCTGTTCAGCTTCACGACCACGCGTGACCAGGCCCTGCGCTTCTCCAACGGTCATTTCACGATGATCGGCCTCAAGGGCGACAACGGCAAACCGCTGCTGCGCGCGTACTCCATCGTCAGCGCCAACTACGAAGAGAACCTCGAGTTCCTCAGCATCAAGGTGCCGGACGGCCCGCTGACGTCCAAGCTGCAGCACATCAAGCCGGGCGACAAGATCATCGTCGGCCGCAAGCCCACGGGCACGCTGTTGATCGACTACCTGCTGCCGGGCAAGAACCTCTACCTGCTGGGCAGCGGCACGGGCTTGGCGCCGTTCATCAGCATCGTGCGCGACCCCGAGACTTACGAGCGCTTCGAGAAGGTCATCATCGTGCACGGCGTGCGCGAGGTGGCCGAGCTGGCCTATCACGACCACCTCACGGTGGACCTGCCCAAGCACGAGTTCCTGGGCGAGTTCGCCAGCGAGCAGCTGCTGTACTACCCGACCGTCACCCGCGAGTCGTACAAGAACATGGGGCGCATCACCGACCTGATCCAGACCGGCAAGCTGCAGGCCGACCTGGGTCTGCCGGCGCTGGACCCCGAGAACGACCGCATCATGCTGTGCGGCAGCCCCGCGCTGCTGAAGGACATGCAGGAGATGCTGGAGCTGCGCAACTTCAAGGAAGGCAGCACGACGACGCCGGGCGACTACGTCATCGAGCGCGCGTTCGTCGAGAAATAAGCCCTTCGCACGGGGGGCGCCAGACGGTCTCCCGGCTCAGGCCTTGAGCCGGCGGCGCGCCACGAGCGAGACGACGCCCAGCCCACTCAGCAGCAAGGCCATGCTGGCCGGCTCGGGAACGGGCGTCGCCGTGAAGTTGGCGTTGTTGGGCGCGAAGTCGGAGATGGCGGCGATGCCTGCGACGGAGGTGTCGCGCGGCCACAGGTTGAAGGTGTAGTCCAGCTTGTTCGTGAAGCCGGTGCTGGGCAGCAGGCTGCCGCTGACGGTCGCCGTGATGGTGTGCCCGCTGACGACAACCGAGCCCGTCGGCAACGCCCCGGCCCCGGCCACCGTGCCCGTGCCGTTGGGGTTCAGCAGGATGACGCGGTCGAAGCGCACGCCGGTCAGGCCCAGGTTGTTGGCGAAACCGGCCATGCCGGCGCCGCGGTTCACGCCCCAGACGTAGAGGCCCGTGGCCGTGCTGCCGACGTTGCCATCCAGCGTCGCCTTCAGCGTGAAGGTGTCGGTGCCGGCGTTGTAGAGCACGGTGGCGGCCAGCACGTCGAGGTCGGTGCTGGCGTGGCTGCCGCCGAAGGTGGCGAGGAAATCGCCCTGCGGGTCGGTGATGCCGTCCAGCGCGTGGCTGGCCAGCGGCAGGCCCAGCAGGGCGAGGGCGGCGGTGGAAGCGAGAAGACGCATGCGGAACTCCTGGGTTGGATGACGTGGCATGGCCGGCGAGCCGCGGACTGCGGCACCGGCCATGGGCCGTGCATCCCCCCGGGCGCCGCGCGGGTTCAAGCGCCGGCGCCCCTCCCCCTAGACTGGAACCGCGGTCGTGTTCTTCAGCCGCTCCAGCACGAAGCTGGTCTTGCAGTCCTGCACGCTGGGGTGCATCAGCAGCGTGTCGCTGATGAAGCGGGCGTAGTGCTGCATGTCCTGCACCAGCACGCGCAGCAGGTAGTCCATCTCGCCGGTCAGCGCCGCGCATTCGACGACCTCGGGCCAGGTCTGCACGGCGGCGCGGAACAGGTCGCGCGGGTTGCGCAGCGGGCTCTCGGTCTGCTTTTCCAGCCGCACGTTGAGGTAGGCCGTCAGGCCCAGGCCGATGCGCTCGGGCGGCACGAGGGCCACATAGCTGCCGATGACGCCGGCCTCCTCCAGCCGGCGCACGCGGCGCAGCACGGCCGACGACGACAGCCCGGCCTCGGCGGCCAGCGCGTCGTAGGTCAGGCGGCCGTCAAGCTGCAGCGCGCGCAGGATGCGGCGGTCGATGGCGTCTAGCTCGATGGGGGCGTCCATGTGGGAAATTGTGCAACCTTCCTGCGGCGCGGCCGGCCTACAGTCCCGGAACTCGTGAAAGCCCTCATCGCCTGGATCGCTTCGTTGGCCCCCCTGCTGCTCGCCGCCCCGGCCCGGGCGGACGAGATCGTGCTCGCGTCGCCGGCCTACTGGTGCCCGTTCAGCTGCCAGGCCGGGTCGGCACGCGAGGGTTTCACGGTGGACATCGCGCGCGAGATCTTCACCGCCGCCGGTCACAAGGTGCGCCTCGTCAACGAGAACTACAGCCGTGCCCTCATCGACGTGCGCGCCGGCGCCTTCACCGCCACCGCATCGACCTTCCGCGAAGAGGCGCCGGACTTCGTCTTCCCCGTGCAGCCGGTCTCGCGCAACCGCTTCTGCGTCTACGTCGCGGCCGACAGCCGCTGGACCTACCGCGGCGCGGCCAGCCTCTCCGAGCTGCAGCGGGTGGGCATCATCCGCGACTACTCCTACGGTGTGGCACTGGACGTCATCATCCGGACGTCACCCCAGCGCTTCGAGGTGAACACCGGCGACAGCCTGACCGAGCGCATGCTGCGCCGGCTGCAGATGGGGCGGCTGGACGCCTTCATCGAGGAGGAAAACGTCGTCGCCTACACACGCCAGCAGCACCCCGAGCTGGCGCCGCGCAACGCCGGCTGCGAGCCGCCGAGCTATGCCTACCTGGCAATCTCGCCCCGGCACCCCAAGGCGCAGGAGTACGCGCGGATTTTCAGCGACGGCATGGTCAGGCTGCGCCGCAGCGGACGCCTGAAAGCCATCCTGGCCACCTATGGCCTGCTCGAATGGCCGGCGTGGCAACCCTGAACAGCGCATGATTCTTGCGCCAGGTCAAAACACGGCGCCACGTTTTGCATGAATTCTGCGAGCTGCACGCCGCAGAATTTTCAGCTTCAACAGCACAGCTCACGAGGCGAGGCATGGCCAAGTTCACTCCCTGGGACAACCCCATGGGCACCGACGGTTTCGAGTTCATCGAGTTCGCCGCGCCCGACCCGGCCGCGCTGGGCGAGCTGTTCCGGACCATGGGCTTCAGCGCCGTCGCCCGCCACCGCCACAAGAACGTGACGCTCTACCGCCAGGGCGGCGTCAACTTCATCATCAACGCCGAGACCGACTCGTTCGCGCAGCGCTTCGCGCGGCTGCACGGCCCGTCGATCTGCGCCATCGCCTTCCGCGTGCAGGATGCGGCGCAGGCCTACCAGCGCGCGCTGGAGCTGGGCGCCTGGGGCTTCGACAACAAGGCCGGCCCGATGGAGCTGAACATCCCGGCCATCAAGGGCATCGGCGATAGCCTCATCTACTTCGTCGACCGCTGGCAGGGCAAGGGCGGCGCCAAGGCCGGCGCCATCGGCAACATCAGCATCTACGACGTGGACTTCGTGCCGCTGCTGGACGCCGCCGGCCAGCCCGTCGATCCCAACCCGGTGGGCCACGGCCTGACCGAGATCGACCACCTGACGCACAACGTCTTCCGCGGCCGCATGAAGGAGTGGTCGGAGTTCTACGAGCGCTTCTTCAACTTCCGCGAGGTGCGCTACTTCGACATCGAGGGCAAGCTCACCGGCCTCAAGTCCAAGGCCATGACCAGCCCCTGCGGCAAGATCCGCATCCCGATCAACGAGAGCTCCGACGACAAGAGCCAGATCGCCGAGTACCTGGACCTGTACCACGGCGAGGGCATCCAGCACGTGGCGCTGGGCACGACGGACATCTACAAATCCGTCGAAGGCATGAAGGGCACGGGCGTCGCGTTCCAGGACACGATCGACACCTACTTCGACCTCGTCGACAAACGCCTGCCGGGGCATGGCGAGAACGTCGCCGAGCTGCGCCGCCTGCGCATCCTCATCGACGGCGCGACGCACCTGGGCGTCGACAACGAGCTGCTGCTGCAGATCTTCACGAAGGAAGTGATCGGCCCGATCTTCTTCGAGCTGATCCAGCGCAAGGGCAACGAGGGCTTCGGCGAGGGCAACTTCAAGGCCCTGTTCGAGAGCATCGAGCTGGATCAGATCCGCCGCGGTGTCCTCAAGGACGAACCGGCCAAGGCGGTCTGAAGGCACTGCCACGCCGCGTCCGAATGCACGAGGCCCATGTGGCCCACGCCGTCCACGCGGTGCGCACGAGAACCGGCGAGGATGGCCGTCTCGGCCGGGTTGACGACCTGGTCACAAGGTGTCCAGAAGGCGTCCACGTCCGGCAGCCCGGGCAGTGACGCCAGCCAGGTGCTGCCACGGCGCATCTGCGCGGCGTTGGTGCCCAGCCCCAGCGCCGCCATGCGCGTGCCCTGGTGAGGCGAGCCCAGCGTGATGGCGTGCGGCGCCTCATGCTCCGCGCCGTACCGTCGCCACCAGGCGCGCAGCGCCAGGCCGCCCATGCTGTGGGCGCACAGGACGGGCATGCGGCCCGTCAGCGCCTTCAGCTTCTGCACACCCGCCTCGATCTCGTCGGCATAGGCATCGATGCTGCCGAAAGCCGGCTCCAGCGACGGCGCGACGAAGGCGACGCGCTGCGCCCGCAAGCGCTTCATCCAGCCGTTCCAGCGCCCGCGGTTGCAGGCAAAGCCGTGCACCAGCAGCACGCCGGCCTCGGCACCGGCCGGCAGGTGATCGGCCTGCGCCCACTCCCGCCACGGCTGCCGCCACGAGAAGGCCAGCTCGCTGGCGACGACCTCGCCCACCCAGGCACGCAAGAGCTGACCCCATCCGGGGGCCGGCACGTTGACCCAGCGCAGCTGCACGAAGCCCAGCACCAGCACGGCCGCGTGCAGCGCCAGCGTCAGCAGCCCCCAGCCCCAGCCGAACTTCCAGCCCACCAGCAGTGCGACCGCCAGCCGCAGCAACGTCCAGATCCTTTGCGTTCGCGCATTCATCGCCCGAGTGTAGAAAGGCAGAATCGGCCGGACCGATGGACTCCCTCAGCGCTGAATCCCTGCTGGCCGAGCTGCGCACCGTGGACGCCGAGCGCGCCCGCCGTGCCGCTGATCCCGAGCTCGACGCGCGCGTCCAGTCGCTCAAAACCTACCAGCAGCGCCGCTTCGCGCACACCTACGCCGACCTGCTCGCCAACCCGCGCTACGAGGCCGCCACGCGCTTCTTCCTGCACGAGCTCTACGGGCCCGGCGACTACCGCCAGCGCGACGCGCAGTTCGCCCGCGTGATCCCGACGCTGACCCGCCTCTTCCCCGAGGAGGTCATCGACACCGTGGCCCGGCTGGCGCGGCTGCACGCGCTGTCCGAGCGGCTGGACACGCGCATGGCCGAGCACCTGATGTCCCCCGAACTCTCGGCGCACGAGTACGCCATCGCCTGGCGCGCCTGCGGCGAGCCGGACGCGCGCCGCCTGCAGATCGAGCTGACGATGGCCGTCGGCGAATCGCTCGACCGGCTCACGCGCAAGCCGCTGCTGCGGCAGTCGCTGAAGCTGATGCGCGGCCCGGCGCAGCTGGCCGGCCTGGGCGCGCTGCAGGGCTTTCTCGAAAGCGGCTTCGA
The DNA here is from genome assembly GCF_043555985.1 of Pelomonas candidula. Taxonomy (NCBI): domain Bacteria; kingdom Pseudomonadati; phylum Pseudomonadota; class Betaproteobacteria; order Burkholderiales; family Sphaerotilaceae; genus Roseateles; species Pelomonas candidula. The sequence continues at coordinate 232,124 of NZ_JBIGIC010000003.1, forward strand.
CACCTTCAAGGCCATGCGCGGCGCGGGCGAGTTCCTGTCCACTGTGCGACAGCGCGAGGACACATTGGCACGCGGTCTTTTCCAAAGCGATACGTCGGTCCTAGGGCAACTCCCCTAGCTTGATGTAACCGCCAGTCTCACCATCATCGGCTTCACGCAAAGCTCGCGAAGAGGCCTCTCGATGACCGCCGTCCTTGCCGAAGTCCCCGAAGTGACATCCCGCGCCAAACCCTGGCTCGCGAGCTATCCGGCCGGCGTGCCAGCCCAGATCGACACCGGCGTCTACCGCTCGCTCGTCGACCTGCTGACCGAGGCCTTCCGCACGCACGCCCGTCGCGACGCCGCCATCTGCATGGGCCAGCGCATGCGCTTCGACGAGATGGACCAGTTGTCGGTGCAGCTCGGCGCGTGGCTGCAGGCGCAGGGGCTGAAGCAGGGCGACCGCGTCGCCATCATGATGCCCAACCTGCTGCAGTACGGCGTGGCCATCGCGGCCATCCTGCGGGCAGGCTTCGTCGTCGTGAACGTGAACCCGCTGTACACGCCGCGCGAGCTGGAACACCAGCTCAAGGACTCGGGCGCGCGCGCCATCATCGTGCTGGAGAACTTCGCCCACACGCTGGCCGAGGTCATCGACGCGACCGACGTGCACCACGTCGTGCTCGCCTCCATGGGCGACCTGCTGAACTGGTGGAAGGGTCCGCTGATCAACTTCGCCGTGCGCCACCTGAAGAAGATGGTGCCGGAGTTCCGCCTCGCCGTCGGCGACGGCCGCACCGTCGTGCGCTTCAACGAGGCGCTCAGCCACGGCGAACGCCTGCACCTGAAGAAGCCCGAGATCGGCCCCGACGACGTCGCCTTCCTGCAATACACCGGCGGCACGACCGGCCTGTCCAAGGGCGCGACGCTGCTGCACCGGAACATCGTCGCCAACATCCTGCAGGTCGAGGCCTGGTTCCAGCCCATGCTGGCCAAGCTGCCCGACCAGAACATGCAGTTCACCAACGTCTGCGCGCTGCCGCTGTATCACATCTTCGCGCTGACGGCCTGCTTCATGCTCGGCGCGCGCATGGGCCACCTCAACATCCTGGTGCCCAACCCGCGCGACATCCCCGGCTTCATCGAGACGCTGCGCGGCCACAAGATCCACATCTTCCCGGCCGTCAACACGCTGTTCAACGCGCTGGCCAACGAGCCCGGCTTCTCCCGGCTGGACTTCTCCGAGCTGGTCATCTCCAACGGCGGCGGCATGGCCGTGCAGCAGGCCACGGCCGAAAAGTGGCTCAAGGTCACCGGCTGCCCGGTCGTGGAGGGTTACGGCCTGTCCGAGACGGCGCCGGCCGCGACGATCAACCCGCTGGACCTGCGCGTCTTCAACGGCAGCATCGGCCTGCCCATCCCGGGCACCGAGATCGCCATCCGCGACGACGCCGGCATCGACGTGCCCCTCGGCGAGCGCGGCGAGATCTGCATCCGTGGCCCGCAGGTCATGGCCGGCTACTGGAAGCGCCCCGAGGAGACGGCCAACGTCATGTGCGCCGACGGTTTCTTCAAGAGCGGCGACATCGGCATCATGGACGAGCGCGGCTACGTGCGCATCGTCGACCGCAAGAAGGACATGATCCTCGTCAGCGGCTTCAACGTGTACCCGACCGAGATCGAGCAGGTCGTCAACCTGCACCCCGGCGTGCTGGAGTGCGCCGCCGTCGGTGTGCCGGATGCCAAGTCCGGCGAGGCCGTCAAGCTCTTCGTCGTCAAGAGCGACCCGGCGCTGGCCGAGGAAGACCTGAGCAGCTACTGCGCCCAGCAGATGACGGCCTACAAGCGCCCCAGGTTCATCGAGTTCCGCGACGAGCTGCCCAAGAGCAACGTCGGCAAGATCCTGCGCCGCGAGCTGCGCTCAAACACCGCCTGACACGAAAAAAAACGAGGCGCCTGAGCGCCTCGCTGTTCGTTGGAGTGCAGCGGGCTCAGAACGGGTTGTTCTTGGCGCGCGACAGCGCCATCGAGCCGATGCGCTGCTGCGCGGTCGGGCTCAGCGTCGTGTCGCTGGCCCACAGCCAGGTCGACGTGGCCTCGGCCTTCAGCGAGTCGGTCGTGCAGTCCTGCGGCGCGATGTCGGACCTGCAGGCAGTGTCCGTCACGTTGGTGAACGAGTAGAGGGACGGGTACTTGGCGATCAGCTCGATCGTCTCGTCGGTCAGCACCAAGCCGATCAGGCGACCGTCGTTCAGCAAGGCCAGCCGCATCGCCGTGTTGAAGGCGGTCGTGAGGTCCTTCATCAGCACCGAACGGTCGATGTCGGTCTGCTGCAGTTTCTCGTTCTGGCCGTAAGGCGTCAGGCCCACGTCGAAGATGGTGGAGATGACGACGCGGCCGTTCGCATTCGCAATGCGGTTGGCCTGCTGGGCCAGCAGCGTGCCGCGCGCCTTGGCCTCGGCCAGCAGCGAATCTCGGCCCACCGCCGGGTACTGCTTGTACAGCTCCAGGATGTCGTTCACGCCGACCATGATGGCCACCAGGTCCTTGGGGCCAAAGCGGTCGTTGGACAGGTGGTAGTCGATCTTGTCGCGCACGTCCGCCACCTTGGCGCCGGGCGTCGCGTACATGATGCCCTGCGGCAGCGCCACGTAGGAGGTGTTGCACTCCGGGAAGACGAAGCCGAACCCGCTGGCCAGCGACTGCGTCCACACCGGGTTGGACGCACAGTCGATCTGCTGGGTGCTGGCGTCCAGTGCGTTGATCGTGTACTTCTTGCCGCTTTGCAGGATGGCGCCGGTCTCGTCACCGAAGGCAATGATGCGGTTCGGTGCGAAGGCCTCGATCTGCGAGGTGCCCCCGCCGCCGCAACCGGCGATCAGCGCCGCAGCCGCCACCGCAGCCAGGGCCAGGCCACGCTTGATTTTCTGGGAGACAACTCGGTGCATGACGATCAACTCAGGGACAAAACTCAATCGGTGAAGGCGGCGGCGGCCCGGCTGAGCCGGTCACGCACACCATCCCAGGCCGGGTCGCGGGGGGGCGCCTCGACCCAGATTTCCCGGGCGCCGGCCGCGTCCAGGTCCCGCAGCACCGCGAACAACTCGTGGGCCGCCGCCGCCGGGTCGGCAGGCAGGGATTGCCAGCGCCAGGCCGGCAGCCGGGCGCGTGAATATACCGCCACCCCTTCGAGGGCCCCGCTGGCGCTCGCTGTCGCGAAAAGTAAAGCCAGCCGGTCGGCCTCCAGCAGGCGCACGCGGGCCGTCGGCGCGTAGTGCGCGGCCAGCGTGCCGGAAGCCTTGGGGGCAGCGGCATCGGGCTCGGCGAGCGACTCGCCCAGCGCCGCCTCGATGCGCGCTCGGCTGATGAGGCCCGGCCGCAGCAAGGCCGGCCGCGCACGGCTGCAGTCGACGATGCTGGACTCGATGCCCACCTCGCAGGCGCCGCCGTCCAGCACCATCAGGCCGGGGCCGAATTCCTCGACGACATGACGGGCCAGCGTCGGGCTGACGCGGCCGAAACGGTTGGCGCTGGGCGCGGCCACGCCGTCGACGCCCAGCTCGCGCGCCGCCGCCAGCACGGCGCGGGCGACCGGATGGGCCGGCGCACGCACGGCGATGGTCGATTGGCCGCCAGCAGCACCGCCGGCCACGCCGGGGCGGCGCGGCACGATGACGGTCAGCGGGCCGGGCCAGAAGGCTTCCATCAGCCGGCGCGCGGTGGCGGGCAGGTGGTCGGCGAACGGCTCGGCGCCGGCGGCGTCCAGCACGTGGACGATGAGCGGGTGGTCACTGGGCCGGCCCTTGGCGGCGAAGATCTTCGCGACGGCGTCGTCCTGGTCCGCGCGCGCCGCCAGGCCGTAGACCGTCTCGGTCGGCAGGCCCAGCAGCTCGCCGTCCGCCAGGCGCCTGGCGGCGGCCTGGATGGCGTCAGCGTCGTTACCGGGCAGCAGCATCAAAAATCGGTCGGCAGGCCCAGCAGGGCCGCGGCCTGAACGGCGACCGCATGCGCCGCGTCGGGCGTGTCGGCCGTGATGTTCAGGTGGCCCATCTTGCGGCCGTGGCGCGCCTCGGCCTTGCCGTACAGGTGCAGGTGCGTGCCCGGCAGCGCCAGCACGCGGTCCCAGGCCGGCGGCGTGGGACCACCATCGGCGGTGAACCACAGGTCGCCCAGCAGGTTCAGCATGAGGGACGCCGAATGCTGGCGTGGCTCGGGCAGCGGCAGGCCGGCCAGCGCCCTCACCTGCAGCTCGAACTGCGATGCGCTGGCGCCGTTCATCGTCCAATGGCCGGAGTTGTGCGGGCGCGGCGCCATCTCGTTGACGACCAGCCGGCCGTCATCCAGCCAGAAAAACTCGATGCACAGCACGCCGACGTAGTCCAGCGCCGCGGCGACCTGGCGTGCCGCCGCGACGGCGCGCGCCTGCACTTCGGCCGGCACGTCCGGCGCGGGCACCTCGGTGACGGCCAGGATGCCGCCGCGGTGCAGGTTCTGCTGCACCGGGTAGTTGACGATCTGGCCGTCCGCGCCGCGCGCGACCAACACGCTCAGCTCGGCCTTCAGGGGAAGCAGTTGCTCCAGCACGCAGGGCACGCGCTGCAGGCCGCGCCAGGCGATGTCCAGCTCGGCCGCGGTGCTGACGCGCACCTGGCCCTTGCCGTCGTAGCCCATGCGCGACGTCTTCAGGATGCCGGGCAGCAGCGCCGGGTCGACGGCGGCCAGCTCGATGTCGTTGGTGATGACGGCATGCGGCGCACAGGGCACGCCGGCGGCCTCGAAATGCGCCTTCTCGACGGCCCGGTCCTGGCAGACGGCCACGGCCGCCGCGGCGGGCGCCACGACGCGCATGCCAGCCAGCGTCTCCAGCGCCACGGCCGGCACGTTCTCGAACTCGGTCGTGATCGCGTCGCAGTCGCGCGCCAGCTGGGCCAGGCCGAAGGAGTCGAGGTAGTCGGTCTTGATGTGCTGCTCGGCCACCGCACCGGCGGGGCTGATCGCGTCCGGGTCCAGCACGATGCAGCGGTAGCCCAGCGCCTGGGCGGCGTGGACGAACATGCGGCCCAGCTGGCCACCGCCGAGAACGCCCAGCGTCGCAGCGCCCGGAAGCAGCGCCGCCATCAGCGAAGTTCCTCGGTCATCGCCTGCGCCACGGCCGTCTGGCGGGCGCGGAAGGCGTCCAGCTTCGCCAGCAGGCCGGCGTCGCCGGTCGCCAGCATCGCCACGGCAAACAGCGCCGCGTTGGCTGCGCCGGCATTGCCGATGGCAAACGTCGCGACGGGGATGCCCTTGGGCATCTGCACGATGGAGTGCAGCGAGTCGACCCCCTGCAGATGGCGGCTGGCCACCGGCACGCCCAGCACGGGCACCGTCGTCTTGGCGGCCAGCATGCCCGGCAGGTGGGCCGCGCCGCCGGCGCCGGCGATGATGGCCTTCAGGCCGCGGGCCGATGCCGCCTCGGCGTAGGCGAACATCTCGTCGGGCATGCGGTGGGCCGACACGACCCGTGCCTCGAAGGCGACACCGAACTCGGTCAGAATCTCGGCCGCCTGCTTCATCGTCTCCCAGTCACTGCTGGAGCCCATCACGACGCCGATCTGCGGCGAGGGGTTCGTAGGGGCTGGGGTCTGCAAGGTGCGCTCCGGGGCTCAAAAGAGCCTTGAATTGTAGGTGGCGCGCCTTCAACTGCCTCTCGCCATGATCGACATCACCCTCCAGAACTTCGAAGCCGAACTCATCGTCGCGTCCCAGAGCCGGCCCGTGCTGCTGGACATCTGGGCGCCGTGGTGCGGCCCCTGCCGCACGCTGGGCCCCATCCTGGAGAAGCTGGAGACGGCCTACGCCGGCCGCTTCACGCTGGCCAAGCTGAACAGCGACGAGGTGCCCGAGATCGCCGGCCAGCTCAGCCAGATGTTCGGCGTGCGCAGCATTCCGTTCTGCGTGATGTTCGCCGGCGGTCAGCCGGTGGACGGCTTCGTCGGCGCCATCCCCGAGGCGCAGATCCGCGAGTTCCTGGACAAGCATGTGCCGGCAGGCGAGGAGCTGGAGGCCGAGGCCGACCTGGCGGAAGCCGAGGATTTGATGGCCGATGGCGATCTCGAAGCCGCGCTCGGCAAGCTCGCCCACGCGGTGCAGACCGACCCGGCCAACGACACTGCCCGCTTCGACTACGTGAAGGCGCTGCTGGAGCTGGGCCTGGTGGCCGAGGCCCGCGAGGCCTTCGCGCCGGTGGCCGCCAAGGCCGCCGACACGCTGGTGCCCTCGCCTCGCCTGGCCGCGCTGGCCACGTGGTTGAGCGCCTTCGAGGCGACGGCCGGGGCCGACCCGGCGGCGCTGCAGGGCGCAATAACCGCCAACAAGCGCGACTTCGACGCCCGCTTCACGCTGGCCCAGCTGCACCTCGCCAGCCAGCGCTTTACCGAGGCAATGGACGAGTTGCTGGAAATCATCATGCGCGACAAGGCCTGGAACGGCGAGGTCGCGCGCAAGACCTACGTGGCCATCCTGGAACTGCTGACCAAGCCGGCACCGAAGCCGGCGGCTGAGGCCAAGGGCGGCACGCTGGAGATCGCCGGCAAGGCGGCCGTCGTGCAGAGCGACCCGCTGATCGATCAGTACCGCCGCAAGCTGTCGATGGCGTTGTTCTGAGCGGCGCGGGCGGTGCCGCTCACCTCAATGCAGGTTGTTGCGCTGCTCGCGGATCTCCCGCAGCTTCACGCATTCCGGATCGTTGCGGAACTGCGGCTTCTCGCACTGCCGGTCGATGCACCAGGCGCGCGCCAGCAGCACGCGCCGGCCACAGGCCTCGGCCGCCGTGCGCGGCTCCTGGGTCGACGCGGCTGACGCAGCGGCGACCGGCACCGCCGACGCCACCGGCTCCGGCGCGGCGAACACCGGGCTGCGCGGCATGGGCCGCACTTCCGCAGGCTTGTCCTCAGGCGGGGGCTTGAGCGCACCGCCCTCGCGGCGCGGCGGCGTCGACGCGGTGGGGCGCGGCGCCGGGGTAGAAGCCGGTGCGGCCCTGGGCGGCATGGCGGCGCCGACGACGACCGGGGTCACGGCCGTCTCGGCCACGGCCGGCGGGGTGGAAGCCGGGGCTGGCACGGCGGACGCCGGCTCGGCCAGCACCAGCGGTGCTGATGCGGCCGAGGCTGCGGCATCGACGGCCGGTGGCGTGTTCTTGGCGACGTTGTCGCGCAGCTGGACGACGAACAGGCCCAGCAGCACGACGGCCAGCACGCCCGCGCCGGCGAACAGCAGCGGCTTGGCGCCGCGCTTGGGTGCGGCCGCCCGAACGACGGCGGGAGCGGCGGCAGGAGCCGGCGACGGGGCGGCCAGCGGCGCCACGATGTTGGTGCGCAGCAGGTCCTCGGGCAGCGCCTGCACGGTGTCGGCGAACTCGATGTCCAGCGGGCCGGCCGGTGCCGGCTCAGCCACCGGAGCCGGCGGCGCCGGGCGCGGCGCGGCGGCCTGCGGCGCGGGCACCGGCGCGCGGCCTTCAATGACGTCGCGCCACGCGGCTGCGTTGGGAGGGCGCTGGTGCGGCGGCACGCGCAACGCCCAGTCGATCGCCGCGAGGAAGCTGGGCGAATAGCCGTGGACGGACAGCGGCGCCAGCTCGTCGCCCATCGCGCGGGCCGTGCAGGGCGGCGGCGGGCGGCCGGTCAGCAGGTCGTGCATGACGGCGGCCAACGCGTAGAAATCGGTCCACGGGCCCTGCTTCAGCGTGGTGGCCTCGGCGTACTGCTCGATGGGCGCGAAGCTGGGCTTGAGGATGGCGGTGAAGATCTGCGTGCGGTCACCGATGGCCTGGCGGGCGGCGCCGAAGTCCAGCAGGATGGGCGGCCCGCCGTCGGCCGGCATGAAGATGTTGTCGGGCGCGACATCGCGGTGCCAGACATGCTGTGCGTGCAGCGCCTCCAGGCCGCCCAGCACGGCGTCGAAGACGCGCCGCACCCAGGCCTCGGGCGGCGGCGTGGCCTGCGCGCGGCGGGCCTCGCGCAGGTTCTGGCCCACGAGGCGCGGCATGGCCATGTAGGCGGTGCCATTGGCCTCCCAGAAGCGGTAGACCTTGAGCAGCGAGGGATGGTCGAAGCGCGCCAGCAGCCGCGCCTCGTTGACGAAGCTGCGCCGGCCCACCTCGAAGGTCTCGCGCATGGACATGGACCGCACCGACACCTGGGACTGCCCGTCGCGCTGCGCGAACTGGCTGGGCATGTACTCCTTGATCGCGACCTCGCGTTCCAGCGAGTGGTCGCGGGCCAGGTAGACGATGCCGAAGCCGCCCACGCCCAGGGTGCCCAGGATCTCCAGCTCGCCGAAGCGGGTGCCGGGCGGCAGGGCGTTGATGGAGTCGTCGGCGGGAGCGGCGGTCATGGCGGCCGAGGGTAACGCACCGCCGCCGGCTCACCCAGCCCGAAAACCCCGGCTTTTGGGGACGCCGCCCGGGCAGCAGGTCCGCAAAACGCCCCGGCTCAGCGCGGCGGGTGCCCCAGATTGGCGGCCCCCAGGCGCTCGGCCCAGCCCCGGCGCTGCGCAGCGTCCTGAGCCCAGGCGGCGGTGGCCGCGTCGGCCTCGCGGGCGGCCAGCGCGGCGTCGCCCAGCCGGGCGTAGACCTGGGCCAGGCGGGCATGCAGCGCGGCGCGCTCGTCGATGTCGCAGCCAGGCTGGTCCTCGGCCTGCACCTCCAGCGCCGCCTGGTCGGCCAGCGCGCGGGCCCGCAGGGTCTCGCCGGTGTTGGCCCAGCACCAGGCCAGGTCGGCCAGCAGGCTGCTGCCCAGCCGCGCCAGGCCCGCGGCCATGGCGGCCGGGAGCTGGGCCTCCAGCAGCGTCGCAGCCTCGGCGAAATCGCCCTGCACGGTGAGCAGCTGGGCGCGCAGCAGGGGCGTGAGGTCGGCGCGGGCCGAGCCGCCGACGGCGTCGTCGAAGCGGCCGATGGACTCGATGCCCAGCAGCGCGGCCGGCGCCTCGCCGGGCTCGCCGGCCAGCGCGGCGTGGCGGATGCGCAGCGCGCGCATCAGCGTCTGGTTGTAGTGCAGCGCCGCGAGGCCGGCGTCATCGCCCTCAGCGATGGCGTGCTGGCGGGCCCAGGCGTACCAGGGTGTTGCAGCGGCCTCGCCGGCGGCCAGGCTCCAGGCCGAGGCCAGCGCGGTGGCGACGCGGTAGCCGGCGGCGTGGTCGTCCGGCTGCAGCACGGCGAGCGCAGCCTGGGCGTGGGCGACGAGGCCGTCGATGTCACGGCCGACGAAGTCCATCTGCGCCAGCCAGGCGTCGGCCAGCGCCTGCAGCGACATCAACCTGGCCGCCGCCGCCATCACGCGGGCCCGCCGCACGCGGTCACGCGCATCGCCGCCAAAGGCGCCGAAATAGGCCATCAAGCCCTCGGCCAGATGCAGCCAGGCGGCCAGTTCGGCACGTGGATGCACCAGCGCGCGGGCATGCAACCGGGCCAGTTCCTCGCGGGCCTCGGCCTCGCGGCCGTGCCGCAGCCACAGGACGGCACGCTGGACCTGCAGCACGGCGGCGCGCGCCGGCATCGCGGCGACGGCGGCGATCTCGCCGTCCAGCCGCTGGGCCAGCCGGCTTCTCAGCTTGACCGGCCCCGATGTGCTCATGCCGTCAGGCGCTGCAAGGCTTCTTCGTACTTCTGCACGGTCTTGGCGATGACCTCGGCTGGCAGCGCTGGCGCGGGGGCGGTCTTGCCCCAGGGCTTGCCGTTGACGGTGGCCTGCTCCAGCCAGTCGCGCACGAACTGCTTGTCGTAGCTGGGCGGGTTGCTGCCCGGCGCGTAACTCTCGACGGGCCAGTAGCGCGAGGAGTCGGGCGTCAGCACCTCGTCCATCAGCGTCAGCGTGCCATCGGCGTCCAGGCCGAACTCGAACTTGGTGTCGGCAATGATGATGCCCTTGGTCAGCGCGAAATCGGCGGCGCGCTGGTAGAGCTGGATGGAGATGTCGCGCACGCGGGCGGCGAGGTCGGTGCCGATGATGGCGGCGGCCTGCTCGAACGAGATGTTCTCGTCGTGGTCGCCCATCTCGGCCTTGGTGGCCGGCGTGAAGATGGGTTCGGGCAGCTTGTCGGCGTTGCGCAGGCCAGCGGGCAGCTGGACGCCGCAGACGCTCTGGGTCTTCTGGTACTCGGCCCAGCCGCTGCCGGCCAGGTAGCCGCGCACGACGGCCTCGATGGGCAGCGGCTTCAGGCGCTTGACCAGCATCGTGCGGTCCTTCAGCGGCGCGGCCTCTTCAGGCGTGACGACCGACAACGGGTCCTCGCCGGTCAGGTGGTTGGGGACGATGCCGTCGAGCTTGTCGAACCAGAACAGCGCCATCTTCGTCAGCAGCGCGCCCTTGCCGGGGATGGGCTCGCCCATGATGACGTCGAAGGCCGACAGGCGGTCGCTGGCGACCATCAGGATGCGGTCATCGCCGACGGCGTAGTTCTCGCGCACCTTGCCGCGGCCAAGCAGCGGGAGGGAGGTCAGGCTGGATTCGTAGAGGGCTTGAGGCATGGCGGCGATTTTAGATGGCGGGCCGGGCGCCGGGCCGCCCCAAGCCGGCCCGCGTCCAGCGCGACGGGACTGGGCGAGTGGCTCACAAGTACCTGCGCACGCTGGCGGCGAAGGTGCGCACGTCGATGGGCTTGGCGAGGTAGCCGTCGCAGCCGGCGGCCAGGAAGCGCTGGTCGTCGCCGGCCATCGCGTAGGCCGTGAAGGCGATGACGGGGATGTCGTCCAGCCCCGGCGTGACCTTGATGGCGCGCACCAGCGTCAGGCCGTCGGTGCCGGGCAGCTGGATGTCGACGAGGATGACGTCGGGCCGCACGGCGCGCAGCCGCGCCCAGGCCCGGTCGACGTCGAGCGCCTCCTCGACGTCAAAGCCGGCGGCCTCGAGCACGTAACGGGCGAGGTCCAGGTTGGCCTGGGCGTCGTCGACGACAAGGACACGGGGGCGGGCCACGTCAGCCTCCCCGGCGCCGGCCGCGGCGGTCGAGCCGGGCAGCACGCAGCATCGCGTCGCGCACTTCCGCCAGCGGCTGCGCCACATGGGCGGTGGCGATGGACGTCGCCGAGCGGGATAGCGCCCCGATGTCCTCCGCGCTCAGCGACAGCGCCGTCCAGACGATGACGGGCGTGTCGGCCCAGCGCGGGTCGCTGCGCAGCTCGTGCAGCACCTGGAAGCCGTCGACGCCGGGCATCATCAGGTCGAGCACCACGGCGGCGGGCTGCAGCCGCGGCAAGGCCTGCAGGGCCTCCGCGCCACCCGGGAGCGAGACGGCCTCGATGCCGTTGGACGCGAGCGCCGCGCACATCAGCTCCCGCGACGCAGGCTCATCGTCCACCACCAGCACTGGCCGCCCCGGCCCGAAGCGCGCGCGCAGCGGCACCAGCGCTCGGGCCAGCGCGGCGCGGCGCAGCGGCTTGGCCAGGATGTCAGCCACCGGAAAAGCGACACCCGCACCCGACGCCGGCGTCAGCGCCAGCGCCTTCACGGCCGCGTGCATGGACGGCCCGCCGTTGCGCAACTGGGCCAGCATGGCGAGGCCCGGTGCGTCGGGCAGACCCAGATCGATGGCCAGCTCGGTGTAGCGGCGCACGCGTGCCAGGCGCAGCACCTCGGCGGCGGTGGCCGCGGCATCGGCCGCCACGCCGGCCTGCGACAGCTCACGGGCCACGCCGTCGCGCAGCGGGTGGTCGCGCAGCGCGACGAGCTGCTGGTGGGCCGGCCGCGGCGCGTCAGCCTCGGTGGCCTGCGGCTGACGCGGCAGCACGGCGTAGAAGCGGCTGCCCTGGCCGGGCTCGCTGTAGACGCCGACCCGGCCGCCCTGAGCCTCGACGAGCCGGCGCGTCAGCGCCAGGCCCAGGCCGGTGCCCTGATGGTGCTTGGTGAGGCCGTCATCCAGTTGCTGGAACTCGACGAACAACTGGCCCAGGCGGTCGGCCGGGATGCCGATGCCCGAGTCCTCCACCTCCAGCCGCCACAGCCGCGGGCCTTCGCCCAGCATGCGCAGCTCGACGCGACCGCCGACGGGCGTGAACTTGATGGCGTTGGACAGGTAATTCAGCAACACCTGCTTGAGCCGCGCCGGGTCCAGCACGAGGCCGTGCAGCTCGGGCGCGATGGACGAGCTGAGCTGCTGGCCACGCTGCCCGGCCAGCACGGTGACGGTGGCCATCACGTCGTCGACGACCTGGGCCAGGTCGACGGGCTCCGGGTGGAAGTCCATCTTGCCGGCCTCGATCTTGGAGAGGTCCAGCACGTCGTTGATCATGTTCAACAGATGCCGCCCGCTGCTGGCAATGTGCTTGAGCCACTCGCGCTGGCGCGCGGCGTCGACCGGCGGGTCGGCCATCGTCAGCAGGTCGGAGAAGCCGATGACGGCGTTCAGCGGCGTGCGCAGCTCGTGCGACATGTTGGCGAGGAACAGGCTCTTGAGCCGGCTGCTCTCCTGCACGCGGCGGTTCTCGGCGGCCAGCCAGACGGACTGCTGGCGCGCCTGTTCGGCGGTGCGCATGGCCGTCACGTCGGCCACGATGCCGACGAGGCGCGCCGCGCCGGCGTCGTCGCGCGTGACGCGGGCGTCCAGCCGCAGCCAGTGCACGCTGGCGTCGGGCCAGGTGACGCGGAACTCGGCATGCCAGGGCTGCTGGCCCTCGGGCAGTGTGTCGAGGCCGGCCTGCACCATCGCGCGGTCGTCGATGTGCACGGTGGCCAGCAGCCGCTCGCGGTCCCACGGCGTGCCGGGGTCGGCCAGGCCGAAGCATTGGTCGTAGCGGCGCGAGCGGTGGATGAGACCGGTCTCGACTTCCATCTCCCAGTCGCCGATGGCGGCCGACTCCAGCGCGAAACGCAGCCGTGCCTCGCTGTGGCGCAGCGCGGCCTCGATCTGGCGCTGGTGGGTCAGGTCGCGGGCCGACTTGATGCCGCCGATGATGCGGCCCGCCGCGTCGCGCAGCGGCGAGACCTGGGCTGAGACCTCCACGCGCCGCCCGTCCTTGGCGATGCGCACGGTGCGGAACGGCGGCACCGGCTGGCCCAGGGCGATGTTGGCCAGGATGCGCATCTCCTCGGCCTCGCGCTCGGGCGGGATCAGCATCTGCACCGGCTGGCCGACGGCCTCGTCGGCGGTGTAGCCGAACATCTGCTCGGCGGCGGCGTTCCAGTTCGTGATGCGGCCGTCCAGCGTCTTCACGACGATGGCATCGGCCGACGACTCGACAACGGCCGCCAGCCGCCGCACCTCCGCCTCGGCCTCGGTCAGCCGGCCCACGTCGCGGAAGACCAGCGCGATGCCGCGCGTGCGGCCGTCGGCATGGTGGGTCGGCTCGACGTGGAGCTCGACCGGGTGCTGGTCGCCATCGCGTGAGACGCAGACGGCGTGGCGTGGGAAGGCGGCGTCGGCCTGGCCGTCGCGCACGAGGTCGACGGGGTTGAGCTGCAGCAACGCGGCCGGCGCGTCCGCGCGCACAAAGACCTCCCGCAGCGGGCGGCCCACGGCTTGCGCGGCCGGCCAGCCCGTGATTCGCTCGGCAACGGCGTTGATGCGCTTCACGCGGCCCTCGCTGTCGGTCGTCAGGTAGCCGGCGTCGATGGCCGACAGCGTGGCGGCCAGGCCCTGCTCGGTCTCCAACAGGTGGTCCTCGGCGCTGTGGCGGCGGTCCATCTCGCGGCGCAGCGCCTCGTTGGCCGCCTGCATCTCGCCCACGGAGGGCACGGCCAGCAGCTGCGGCATCAGCCGCCAGGCGACGATGGCCGTCAGCACCGAGGCGCAGGCGGTGAACAGCTTGCCGGCGGTCTGCACCGCATAGTCGGGGCGCCAGATCGTCCAGACATCCAGCACATGCGTCACGCCGCAGGCGAAGATGAAGATGGCGAACAGCGTCGCGAGGCTGCCGAGGTTGACCTGCGGGCGCTGACGCGCGTAGCTGGCGATGACCAGCGGCAGCGAGAAATAGGCCACTGCCGTGGCGAGGTCGGAGCCCACCATCGTCCACAGCAGGCCTGGCGACCATTGGAAGCAGTAGCCGTGCGGCAGGAAGCCTGCGCGCGCGACGATTCCGGTCAGCTCGTCCATTAGCTCTCCCTGCCCCCACTACAGGCGGGGTCATGAGCGGCCATTCTGATCCGGCCCACAGGCCATGACCCGCAGGCGAACGTGGTTTATTGCCGGGAGTTCAGCGTGGCGCGACGAGCTCGAAACCGGCGTATCGAGCGATGAAGCGCGCCCGGCCTTCACGCTCGAAGGCCGGCACATCCCAGTCGCCCGGCTCCAGCCGGTCGAGGAACTCGTCGCGGAAACGGTAGACCTGGGCCGGCAGCGTGCGGCCGTCAGCCAGCGAGACGACCACGCCGACACGCTCGTACTGCGTGCCCTCGAACAGGTCCAGCCGCGCCCAGGCGTCCGCGCTCACGTCACGGTAGAGCTTGCCCGGCACGCTGCCCGCGGCGTCGACGCGCAGGCCGGGGTAGTCCTGCCCGCGCACCGGATGGCGGTGGTGGCCGGCGAGCAGGGCGGGCTCGCCGGTGAACTCATGCCCGCAGACGCGGGCCATGATGTCGGCCCACATCAGCGAGCCGTAGGTGAAGGCGTGGGCCGTCACCGCCTTGTCATTGCACCTTCTGCGCCAGCTCGCCGCGCGCGTAGGCGCCGGCGATGTCGGCCAGCGTGCGGGCCTTGATCTTGCCGCCCTGGCCTTCGCAGCCGAACTCCATGTAACGCTGCTTGGCAACGAGCTTGGCCGCCTCGCGAGCGGGCTTGAGCCACTCGCGGGCGTCGAACTTGTCGGGGTTCTCGGCCAGGAACTTGCGTACGGCGCCGGTCATCGCGAGGCGGATGTCGGTGTCGATGTTGATCTTGCGCACGCCGTGCTTGATGGCTTCCTGGATCTCCTCGACGGGCACGCCGAAGGTCTCCTTCATCTTGCCACCGTACTGGTTGATGATGGCCAGCAGCTCCTGCGGCACCGACGACGAGCCGTGCATGACGAGGTGGGTGTTGGGAATGCGCGCGTGGATCTCCTTCACGCGGCTGATGGCCAGGATGTCGCCCGTGGGCTTGCGGCTGAACTTGTAGGCACCGTGGCTGGTGCCGATGGCGATGGCCAGCGCGTCGAGCTGCGTGGCCTTGACGAAGGTGGCGGCCTCCTCGGGGTCGGTCAGCATCTGGCTATGGTCCAGCTTGCCTTCGGCACCGATGCCGTCTTCCTCGCCGGCATCGCCGGTTTCCAGGTTGCCCAGGCAGCCCAGTTCGCCCTCGACGGTGACGCCGACCTTGTGCGCCATCTCGACGACGGTGCGGGTCACGTCGACGTTGTACTCGAAGGAGGCCGGCGTCTTGCCGTCGACCTTCAGCGAGCCGTCCATCATCACGGAGCCGAAGCCCAGGTCGATGGCGCCGGCGCAGACCTTGGGGCTGGTGCCGTGGTCCTGATGCATGACCAGCGGGATGTGCGGGTAGGCCTCGGTGGCGGCCAGGATGAGGTGCTTGATGAAGGGCTCGCCAGCATATTTGCGGGCGCCGGCGGAGGCTTGCAGGATGACCGGCGCGCCGACTTCGTCGGCCGCGGCCATGATGGCCTGCACCTGCTCCAGGTTGTTGACGTTGAAGGCTGGGATGCCGTAACCGTTTTCGGCGGCGTGGTCCAGCAACTGACGCATGGAGACGAGAGGCATGGGAATTCCCCGGTGAAGTTGAGAAATCTGGGCCGACTGCGGCTCCCAACGTAGTTGGTAACCGCGCCGTAACTAGTAGGGGATTCTATGGAGTCGCGGGCATGCCCCACCCCCGCATCCGAGAGTAGTCAGCACAATGCGCGGTCATGACATTGACCTCTGAAGCGGGGACACGGCGCCAATGACCAGGCTGGTGTTCGACCACTTGACCCTGTGGATCACCGCCGCCGCCAGCGAACATTCGCTGGACCTGGCCGCCCACATCGAGGAGAAGACCGGCGCCAGCCATCGCGCCGCGCTGGCCGCCATCAAGCGGCTCGTCGACGCCGGCTGGCTGACCCGTTCCGGCACCAGTCGCCGCCCGCAGTTCTCGCCAGGCAGCCTGCGCCAGGTGGCGCGCAGCTACACGCTCTACGGCCTGCAGGAAGACCTGCCCTGGCAGCGCGACTTCGCGCCGCACTTCGCGCTGCCCAGGCACGTCGAGCGCATGGTGCAGCACGGCTTCACCGAGCTCGTCAACAACGCGGCCGACCACTCCGGCGGCAGCAGCGTCACCGTGTCGCTGCGCCAGACGCCGTCGCACGTGCAGCTGCTGGTCAGCGACGACGGCATCGGCGTGTTCGACAAGATCTGCACCGCCTTCCAGCTGGAGGACACGCAGCACGCGATGCTGGAGCTGAGCAAGGGGCGCCTCACCAGCGCGCCGGACGCGCACACGGGCCGCGGCCTGTTCTTCAGCAGCCAGCTGGCCGACGTGTTCGACATCCACGCCAACAACACCGCCTACCAGCGCCGCGCCTGGGAAAGCGCGGGCTGGAAGAAGGGCAAGGCCCTGCCCCGCCAGGGCAGCAGCATCTACATGGCCATCGCGCTGAACACCACGCGCACGCTGGACAGCATCATGGAGAGCTGGAGCCTGCAGGGCGATGGCATCGAGTTCGACCGCACACGCGTGCAGCTGCGCCTGCTGACGACCGAGGGCCAGGCGCTGGACTCACGCGCAGCCGCCCGCCGCGTCGGCTCGCGGCTGACGACGTTCAAGCGCGCCGAGATCGACTTCGACGGCGTGACCGATGTGGGCCACGGCTTCACGGACGAGCTGTTCCGCGTGTTCGCCAAGGCCAACCCGCAGATCGAGTTGGTGGCCGTGAACACGACGCCCCGGATCGAGGCGCTCGTGAAGAGCGCCCGCGCCTAGGGCTTGCGCAGCGCGGGCACCGGCGGCACCGGGATGCGCGGGCCGACGTAGCCCGCCACCTTGCCGAAGCGCCCGCCGTCCTCGCGTGCCCAGTCGGCCGCCCAGACCTGCATCTCCGCCGGCTCGCGGCCGACGAAGTTCCACCACAGCAGCGGCGGCTGGGCCCAGGGTTCGCCGCCCAGCAGCAGCAGGCGCGTGGCAGACGTGCAGCGCAGCTCGACAGACTCGCAGCCCGGAGCGATGTAGAGCAGCGTACCCGGCGTGACGGTCTCGACGGCGTCGTGGCCGGCCGGCGCCACCTCGACCTCGCCCTCCAGCAGCATCAGCCCGTGCTCGAAGCCGGGTTGCAGCGTCAGCGTCGCGTCGGCCGGGCCGTCGGCCGCCAGGTCCACACCCAGCAGCGGCGTGAAGCTGGGCACCGGCGAGCGCTGGCCGTCCAGTTCGCCCACCAGCAGCGTGCCGTCGAAGCCGCCCACCGCGCAGCGCGGCAGGTCAGGAAAATGTTGGAAGCTGGGCGCACGCTCGCGCTCGGCGTCGGGCAGCGCGATCCACAGCTGTGCAAGATGGATGCGGTCGGACAGCGATTCCTCGCTGTGCGAGATGCCGTGGCCAGCCGTCATCAGGTTGACCTGACCGGCGCGCAGCACCTGCTCGGAGCCCAGGCTGTCGCGGTGCAGGATCTCGCCCTCGATCATCCAGCTGAAGGTCGATAGCCCCGTGTGCGGGTGCGGGCCGACGTTCATGCGCTGTTCGGGCGGCAAGGTGGCCGGACCGGCGTGGTCGGCAAAGCACCAGGCGCCAATGACGCGCCGGCCCTTGCTGGGCAGCGCGCGCTGGATCGGGATGCCGCCGACATCGCCGACGTGGCTGGTGATGCGCTCGACGTGCACGCTCATGCCGCCCTCGCCTTCACGAACTCGACGAAGCCGGCGATGAACTGCTGCAGCTGCGCGCGCACCTTGTCGTCGACCAGCTTGCCGTCGGCGTCGAACACCGTGCCGGCCCTGGAGACCATCAGCCGGCCGGCCATCCAGAAGTCGTTGCCGAAGCTGCGCAGCACGGACAGCAGCGCATCCTGCGACTGCACGGTGCCGAAGCCGCCGGGCGTCGCGCCGATGAGGCCGGTGGGCTTGCCACCGAACAGCTTCGTGCCCTCGCCGCTCGGGCGGGATAGCCAGTCCAGGCCGTTCTTCAGCACGCCGGGGATGGCATTGTTGTACTCGGGCGTGCTGATGAGCAGCGCGTCGGCGGCGCGGATGGCCTCGCGCAGCGTCGTGACGGCCTCGGGGATGCCCTCGGCCTCCAGGTCGCCGTCGTACAGCGGAATGCCGTGCAGCGTGCGCAGCTCCAGCGTCACGCCGGCTGGCGCCAGCTCGATCGCGGCGCGCAACAGGGCCGTGTTGTACGAGGCGCGGCGCAGCGCGCCGCTGAGGGCGATGATCTTCATGGCGAGGGCTTCCGGGGGGGGGATGCGCCATGATGCCAGCGCGTCAGCAACAAGGCATTGCTGACCACCGAAACGCTGGACAAGGCCATTGCCGCGCCGGCGAACACCGGGCTCAGCAGGCCGAAGGCCGCGAGCGGGATGCCGACGACGTTGTAGGCCATGGCCCAGAACAGGTTCTGGCGGATCTTGGCGACGGTGCGGCGCGACACCTCGACTGCCGCCGCCACCAGCCGCGGATCGCCGCGCATCAGCGTGATGCCGGCCGCGGCCATCGCGACCTCGGTACCGGTGGACATCGCGAGACCCACGTCGGCCGCGGCCAGCGCGGGCGCGTCGTTGAGGCCGTCGCCGACCATGCCGATGCGCCCCTGGCCGCGCAGTTGCGCAACGAGGTGCGCTTTCTCCTCCGGCAGCACCTCGGCGTGGACCTCGTCGATACCGAGCCGACGTGCGACGGTCTCGGCGGCCGCGCGATGGTCGCCGCTGATGAGCACGGTGCGCAGGCCCATCGCGTGCAGCGCCGCGATGGCCTCCACCGCCGCCGGCTTGATCTCGTCACCGAAGGCCAGCCAGCCCAGCACCTCGGGCCGATCGCCCAAGCGCGCCAGCCACGACAGGCTGTGGCCTTGCGCGCGCTGCGCGTCGGCACCGGCGTCGTCGGGCAGGTTCAGGCCCAGACTCGCGATCCAGCCGCCGCTGCCCAACGCAAGCGGCTGGCCGTCCACCTCGCCGCGCACGCCGCGGCCCGGCACGGCTTGCAGCCCCTGAGCCGCCGCCACGCCCGGCATCGCGTCGCACACGGCGCGGGCCAGCGGGTGTTCGCTGCCGGCCTGCAGCGCGGCGGCCAGTGCCAACGGCGCGCTGTGGGCGACGAGTTTCGGCCGACCCTCGGTCAGCGTGCCAGTCTTGTCGAAGGCGATGACGTCCAGATGGCGCGCCAGCTCCAGCGCTTCGGCATCCTTGATCAGGATGCCCTGCCGCGCCGCCGCGCCCATGCCGGCCATCAGCGCCGCGGGCGTCGCCAGGCCCAGCGCGCAGGGGCAGGCGATGACGAGCACGGCCACCGCGTGCAGCAGCGCCGCGCCCCAGTCGCCCCGCGCGAGGCCCCAGCCCAGCAACGTGACGAACGCGAGGCCCACGACGACCGGCACGAACACGGCCGACACGCGGTCCACCAGTTTCTGGATGGGCGGCTTGGCGCCCTGCGCGTCCTCGACGAAACGGGCAATGCGCGCCAGCCGCGACTCGGCGCCCAGCGCCGTGCAGCGCACCGTCAGCAGCCCCTCGCCATTGACAGCACCGCCGGTCACCGCGTCGCCCTCAGCCTTGGGCACCGGCAGGCTCTCGCCGGTGATGAGCGCCTCGTCAACGGCGCTGTGCCCCTCGACGACGACGCCGTCCACCGGCAGCCGCTCACCCGGCCGCACGCGCACGCGGTCGCCCACGCGCAGCGCGGCGATGGGCAGCTCCTGCTCGGTACCGTCACGCAGCACGCGGGCGGTTTCCGGCTGCAGTGCCGCCAGCGCCCGGATGGCCGCGCCGGTGCCGCGCTTGGCGCGCGCCTCCAGCCACTTGCCCAGCAGCACCAGCGTGATGACGACGGCGGCGGATTCGAAATACAGCGCGTGCTCGCGGCCCTGCAGCAGCTCGAACACCGACAGCCCGAAGGCCGCGCTGGTGCCCAGCGCGACGAGCAGGTCCATGTTGCCACTGCGATCGCGCAGCGCGCGCCAGCCACCGGCGTAGAAGCGCGCGCCGAGCCCGACCTGCACCGGCGTGGCCAACGCCAGCTGCCACCACCCTGGCAGCATGGCCGCGTGGCCCAGCAGCATGGGCGCCACCAGCGGCAGGCTCAGCAGCACACCGATCAGCACCGGCCAGCCGGTCTGCAGCCAGGGTGTGCGCAGCGGCTGGTCCAGCGTGGCCGGGTAGCCCGCCTTGGCCAGCGCGGCCAGCAGCGGCGCGGTGGAAGCGCCGTCCTGCAAGGCGACGCTGGCGATCTCGGTGGCGAGATTGACCTCGGCCGACAGCACGCCGGGCTGCTTCTTCAGCGTCTTCTCGACACGGCCCACGCAACTCGCGCAGCTCATGCCGGAAATCTTCAACCTCAGGGAGCTCATGGGCAGGATTGTCGGGACTAGGATGCCGGCCTGCCTTGCGCTATCTCAGGAGCCCCCACGATGTACCGGTTCAACCTGCCCGACATGAGCTGCGGCCACTGCGTCGCCGCCATCACCGAGGCGCTGAAGGAGGCCGACGCACTGGCCGGCGTGCAGATCGACCTCGCCACGAAAACAGCCCAGGTCGACAGCACCCTGCCGCGCGACCGGCTGGCCGCCGCGCTGGCTGAGGCCGGCTACCCGCCCGCGCCGGACGCAGGCGCCGCCTGAGCAGTTTTTCGTTTCTTCGCCGAGGGGGCGCCTGACAATCAGCCTCTGTTCAGTGCCCGATGGTCATGTCCGCCGCTCCCGAAGTCCAAGCCAACCCGCATTACCTCGACCATCTCGCCGCTGCGTCGCAGACCCACGACGTCGAAGCCCTCGAAGACATCGTCACGCCGAGCGGCATCAAGCTGCTGGCACGGGGCGCGCGCATCGACGCGTCGATGCGCGAGCGGCTGTTGGCGCACAAACTGTCGCGGCCGCTGGAGCAGTGCATCGGCATCACCGCCGGTGTCTCGCCGGAGCAGATCGGCGAGGCGGCGCAGCGCTGGCTGGACGAGCAGCCGCTGTTGCGCGCACTGTGTGCCGACGACCCCGGCCTGCCGGTCACGCAGTCCCTGCCGCGGCTGCGGCTGACGCCGGCGCTGAACTCGCTGCTGCGCCTGTACGTTCAGCAGCAGCCGGACCGGCTGCGCCACGCGGTCGGCGTCGCCCTGGTGGCCAAGTCGCTGGCGCGCCGGCTGCTGCCGGGTGACGTGGACCTGCACCGCCGTGTCGGCCTGGCCGGCCTGCTGCACGACGTCGGCGAGCTCTACCTGGACCCGGCCTGCCTGCAGCGTGGCAAGCCACTGCAGGCCGAGCAATGGCGGCAGATCGTCAGCCACCCGGTCATCGGCCACCGCGTGCTGCGCGACCTCGACGGCGGCGGCGCCGAGCTGGCCGAACTGGTGTTGTCGCATCACGAGCGTCTGGGCGGCTTCGGCTACCCGCGCGGTCTGCAGGGCGAGCAGTTCACGGCGGCCATGCAGGCCCTGGCCGTCGCCGAATGGCTGATCGGCCTGATGGAGCAGAGCCCCAGCGCCGGCATCCACGCCAGCATCGCCACCAAGCTCATTCCCGGCGAGTTCGGCGAGCCTGTGCTGGAGCTGCTGCGCGCGGCGGCCCGCACCAGTGGTGTGCCGGCACGGCTGACCGGGGAGGCCGGCTCGCTGGTCGACGTCCTGCCCCAGGTCGTCTACGTGATGGACGTGCTGGCGCGCTGGCGCGCCGTGCGCGGCAGCTTCGACGAACGCCTGGCGCTCGCCAGCCCCGAGTTGCGCTCCCTCGTGGCGCTGTGCCGCCACCGGCTGCTGCAGCTGCAGGCCTCGTTCACGAGCGCCGGCCTGGATGCCGACCATCCCGAGAAGCTGGTGCGCGAACTGGCCGAAGAGGAGGACACCGTCCGGCAGGAGCTGCTGTCGCTGATGCGCGAGTTCCACTGGCGCATCGGCGAGATGGAGCGCGAGGTGCTGCTGCGCGCCCACCAGATGAGCCCGGACGACCAGGCCCTCGTCCACGCGATGCTCGCTGCGCTCAAGGGGACCGTGCCGACGGGGATTTGAAGCCCCTCGCCCAGGCGCACCACGCTGAACGCGGGCGCGCCCGGTCGGTCTTGCAGACCGCGCAGCCGACAGAGCGGCTGCTCTTCGGCAGGCAATACCACCTCAGGCGAACTTGAACGGCAGCTCGCGCTGGCGCTGGCCGGTCAGCCGCGCCACCGCGTTGGCCAGCGCCGGTGCCAGCGCCGGCAGGCCGGGCTCGCCCATGCCCTTGGGCGGGTCCAGGCTGGGCACGATGCTGACGGTCATCACCTTGGGCGCGTCGGGCATGCGCGGCATGGCCATGTCGTAGAAGTTGTTCTGCTCCACGGCGCCGTCCTTGAACGTGACCCGGTGCGTCGGCATCGTCGTGCCCAGCGCCATGATGGCGGCGCCCTGCACCTGCGTCTCGACGGCCTTGGGGTTCACGCAGAGGTTGCAGTGCACGCCGGCGTGGACTTCGTCCAGCGCGGCCTGGCGGTCCTTGCCCTTGCCCTTCAGGTGCGCGACGACGACGTAGGCAACGACCGACTCGAAGCTCTCGTGCACCGCCACGCCCCAGGCCTGGCCGGCCTTGAGCTTGCGCTTGCCGTAGCCGCTCTTGTCGACCGCGGCCTGCAGCGCGAGGCGATGACGCTCAGCCTTGGCGTTGCCTTCCATCAGCTTCATGCGGTAGGCCACCGGGTCCTGCTTGGTCGCGAACGCGATCTCGTCGACCAGCGTCTCCATCACGTAGGCCGTGTGCGTGGAGCCCACCGAGCGCCACCACAGCACCGGCACGTTGACGTCGGGGTGGTGCACGCTGAGGTTCATCGGAATCTCGTAGGGCTCGCGCATGCCCTCGGTCGTCGTGCCGTCCACGCCCTTCTGGTAGCCGAAGCCTTCCAGCGGCGAGCCCTTCAGGATGCTCTGGCTGACGATGCGATGCTGCCAGCCGAGCACCTTGCCGCTGGCGTCGAAGCCGATCTCGGCGCGGTGCACGGTCATGGGCCGGTAGTAGCCGGCCTTCACGTCGTCCTCGCGGCTCCAGATCACCTTCACCGGCATGGGCGTGCCGGCCTGCCGCAGGGCCACCGCGACAGCCGCGGCCTCGCGCGGCCATTCGGTCGCCGGCGTGGCGCGGCGGCCGAAGCCGCCGCCGGCCATCTGCACGTTGATCTGCACCTGCTCGGGTGCCAGGCCCACCGTCTTGGCGAGGTTCATCGCATCGATGCCGGGCATCTGCGCCGCGTAGTAGAAGTCGCAGCGGTCGGCCTTCAGATCCACCGTGCAGGCCAGCGGCTCCATCTGCGCGTGGTTCAGGTAGGGGAAGACGAAGTCCGCCGTGATCTTCTTCGGCGCCTTGGCCCAGCCGCTGGCATCGGCCTGGAACTCGGGCTTGGGCGCCGGCGTGCCGGGCGTCTTGGCCAGCGCCAGGTACTGCTGCGTCAGCGCCGCGGTGTCGGGCTTGGGCGTGCCGCCGAGGTCCCAATCGACCTTCAGCGCGTCGCGGCCCTTCTTGGCGGCCCAGTAGCCGCTGGCGACGACGGCCACGCCCTGGCCGCCGCGGTCCAGCGTGACCGGCAGCACGGCCTTCACGCCCTTGACCTTCAGCGCCTCGGCTGAATCGAGCTTGGCGATCTTGCCGTTGAAGACCGGTGGGCGCTGGATGACGGCCACCGCCATGCCGGGCAGCTGCACGTCCATGCCGTAGGCCTGGGTGCCGGTGCTCTTGGCCTTGGAGACGACGAGGCCGGTGGGCT
Source organism: Pelomonas candidula (assembly GCF_043555985.1). Taxonomy (NCBI): domain Bacteria; kingdom Pseudomonadati; phylum Pseudomonadota; class Betaproteobacteria; order Burkholderiales; family Sphaerotilaceae; genus Roseateles; species Pelomonas candidula. The sequence goes on from NZ_JBIGIC010000003.1 coordinate 255,894, forward strand.
GGCCGATGCGCTTGAAGGTCTTCGGGTCCTTCAGCGTGACGGCCTCGGGCACGGCCAGCTTCATCGCGGCGTCGAAGAACTCGCCGTAGCCGGCGCTCTTGCCGCCGCCGGAGATGACGCCGTTCTCGGCCTTCAGCGATGCTGCCGGCACGCCCCAGCTCTCGCCGGCCGCGGCCAGCAGCATGGCCTTGGTGCGGGCACCCAGCTCGCGGTACTGCTGGAAGCTGTTCTTCACCGAGTTGGAGCCGCCGGTCAGGTGGATGCCGAACATCGGGTCGACATAGGCACCCTTCTGGTCGCCGAAGCCGGTGCGGACCTTGGACCAGTCGGCCTCCAGCTCCTCGGCGCAGATCATGGCCAGGCCGGTCTCGATGCCCTGGCCCATGTCCATGCGGTTGCACAGGATGGTGGTCGTGCCATCCCTGGCGATGCTGACGAAGGCCAGCGGCTGCTCGGTCGGCTTGGAGCCGGGCTTGGCCTTGCCGTCCTGGGCCAGCGACACGCCCGGCAGTAAGGCCAGGCCGACGGCGCCGCCGACGGTGGTGGTGACGAAGCTGCGGCGGGAGAGGCCGCCGGTCATGACTTGATCGATGCGACGTGGATTCAGCATGCCGTTCTCCTCAGGCCAGCTTGGCCGCGGCCGCGTGGATGGCGGCGCGGATGCGGGTGTAGGTGCCGCAGCGGCAGATGTTGCCGGCCATGGCTTCGTCGATCTGGGCGTTGCTGGGCTTCTTGTTGCTCTTGAGCAGGGCCGTGGCGCTCATGACCTGGCCGCTCTGACAGTAGCCGCACTGCGCCACGTCGTGCTCGACCCAGGCGGCCTGCACGGCCTGGCCGACCTTGTCGGTGGCAAGGCCTTCGATGGTGGTCACGGGGCCTTGCACCGACGACAGCGGCGTCATGCAGGCGCGAACCGGCGAACCGGCCACGTGCATGGTGCAGGCGCCGCACTGGGCCGCGCCGCAGCCGAATTTGCTGCCGGTGAGCTGCAGCTCCTCTCGAACCGCCCAAAGCAGCGGCATGTCGGGGTCGGCGTCAAGCGAGACGGCGCGACCGTTCACGTTCAGGTTGATCATGGGGAGCCTTTCGGGTGGGGGGCGGCGGCGACTCTAGCCAGAAGCAACGTCCCAGTACATCACTAGGGCTTTGCGTACTTGGCCAGCGCCTGCAACAGCGCGGCGAGGCTGAGCGGCTTGGTCAGGTGGGCGTCGCAGCCCGCGGCGAGGGACTGCTGCACGTCGGTGTCGAAGGCATTGGCCGTCAGCGCGACGATGGGCAGGCGCGGCCGGCCCTCGGCCACCTCGATGGCCCGCCACTGCCGCGTGGCCGAGAGGCCGTCGACCACGGGCATCAGCATGTCCATCAGCACGAGGTCGAAGCTGCCGTCGCGCAGCGCGGCCAGCGCCTGGGCGCCGTCGCGCACGCGGGTGACGTGATGGCCCAGCGGCGCCAGCATGCCCTCGATGACCAGCACGTTGACATCGTTGTCCTCGGCCAGCAGCAGACGCAGCGAGCGGCTGGGCGCGGCGCGATCACCGCGCGGCTCACCAGGGTCCGCGTGAGGCGGCTCGCAGTCGGGCAGGTCCAGCGTGACCTCGAAGTGGCTGCCTTCGCCGGGCCGGCTCTGCACGGACACGTCGCCGCCCATCAGCCGCGCGAGGCTGCGCGTGATGGACAGGCCCAGCCCGGTGCCGCCGAACTCGCGCGCGATGCTGGCATCGGCCTGCGCGAAGGGCTGGAAGATGCGCTCCAGGCGCTCCGGCGCAATGCCGATGCCGGTGTCCTGCACGCTGAGCCTGATGAGCCTGTCCGCGCCGCGCGCCAGCTCCACCGTCACGCCGCCCGTCCTCGTGAACTTGATCGCGTTGCCGACAAGGTTGGTGACGATCTGCGCGACGCGCTGCTGGTCGCCCCGCACCCAGCCGGTGGCCTCGGTGCGCGCGAACACGCGCAGCCACAGGCCCTGGCCCTGCGCGCGCTCGCGCAGCAGCTCCAGCTGCAGGTCGACAAGATCGACGAGGTTGAACGGGTGCGAGGCCAGCTCGAGCTTGCCGCTCTCGATGCGGGCGTTGTCCAGCAGGTCGTTGATGAGGGCGAAGACCTGGCGGCCGGCGTGGCCCAGCACCTCGACGTAGTGCGCCTGCTCGGGCCTCAGCGGCGAGCGGGCCAGGATGTCGGAGAAGCCCAGCACCGCGTTCATCGGCGTGCGCATCTCGTGGCTGACCTGGGCCAGCAGCTCGGTCTTGGCGCGACTGCGCGCGTCGGCCAGCTCGCGCTCGCGGGTCAGCTCGCGTTCACGCCGTCGCGCGGCGCGCTCGCGCTCGACGGCCGTGAACAGCAGCGCCAGGCCCAGCAGCAGCAGGCCCGCGCCCGGCGCTCCCAGCAGCCCGACGCGCGCGCCGCCCCAGGCCGCCGCGCACAGGCCAGCCACCGACAGCCCGGCCGCCAACGCCTGGTGGCGCAGCAGCAGCGGCAGCGCCCCCAGCGCGAACAGCAGCAGGTCCAGGCCCCACACGGGCCAGCCGCTGTCGCGCAGAACAGATGCGGGGTCGCTGCCCAGCGCCTCGAAGACGGCGGCGTTCAGCGCCGTGCCGGTGAGCCGCCCCTGCGGCGTCATGACCTCGTCGGCGAAGAAGGCGCTGCTGCCGACGAACACGCTGCGGCCGGCCAGCTCGCGCGCCAACCCGGGGTCGTCGGCCTCGCCAAGCGCAGCGTGCATCAGCCGCTGCCAGCTCACGCGCGGCAGGTCGCCACCTTCCAGCGGCAGGCGCAGCCGCAGGCGGCCCTGCGGGTCCACCGGCCAGCGGCGCGGGCCGGCGATCAGCTCGCCGCCCTCCAGCCGCCAGCCCGGCGCGCCGTCGGCCCGCAGCCGTGCGGCCAGCGCGAGGCTGGGCAGCGCGCGGCCCTGCACCTGGTGCAGCAGCGGCAACGCGCGCAGCACGCCGTCGTCGTCCAGCCCGACCGAGATGACCCCCAGGCTGCCGCGCTGGGTCAGCGCGTCCAGCAAGGTGTCGGGCGGCGCCGTGAGTCCGGCCCAGGGAATGCCGGCCGGCGGGGCGCCCACGCGCTGCAGCGCGGCCTCCTCGGCGGGCGTGGTCGGCGCCAGCTCGACGGCGGCACGCTGCCCCGGCACCAGGCCCGCCGCGGCCAGCACCGTCGACGGCGCAGCGGACAAGGCCTTGGCCAGCCGCTCGTCGCCGTCGCGCGGGCCGGCGAAGACGATGTCGATGACCACCAGCCTGGCGCCGGCCTGGCGCAGGTAGTCCAGCATCAGCGCGTAAACCTCGCGCGAGTAGGGCCAGTCGCCCAGCGGCTCGCGCAGCGCGCGCAGCGAGGCGTCGTCGATGTCGACGATGACGCTGCCGCCCGGCTGCGGCAGTGGCGCGGCGGCACGCACGAGCTGGTCGGCCAGCACGCGGTCCAGCCGCGGCTGCACGCCCAGCACGTTCAGCAGCGCCCACAGCGCCGCAGCAACGGGCAGGGCGAGCCAGCGACCGCGCATCAGAACAGCGGGATCAGCGCCAGCGGCAACAGCCAGAGCCAGCGCGGATAGGGCACCTCGATCATCTGCGTCTGGCCCCAGGGGCTGGCGGCACCGGCGGCGTTGAAGGCGCGGGCGCGCAGGAAGTACTTGCCGGCCGACGGCTTGGGCAGCGCGACCTCGGGCTTTTCGGTGGCGAAGCGCTGCACATCGGCGCCGTCGAAGGTCTCGGCCTTGGCCCACTCCAGCTCGTAACGGGCCACGCCCTTGTCGGCGCGCCAGCGCAGCCGGATCTGGTCGCCGCTGAGGTCGGGCTCGGCCGGCGGCGGCGCAGGCGGCGGGGGCTGGATCTCGAAGCTCTGCGGGTCGCCAAATGGCCCGGCATGGCCGTTGGCCTCGACGGCCGCGATGCGCCAGTGGTAGACGCCATCGGGCAGCCTGGCCTCGTAGCTGGCGGCGGCGATGGGCGGCGGCTGCAGCACGATGTCGGTGAACTTGTCGTCACGCGCGACCTGCAGGCGCACGTCGGGCGCGGCGGTGTTGCGCGTCCAGGCCAGTGCCATCGCGCCGTTGTAGCTGATGGCGCCCGGCGCCGGCGCCTGGATGAACGGCGGCTCGGGGCGGGCCTGCAGGTGGACGGTGGCGTCGGCCGCCGCGCCCTCCTGGCCGCGCGCGTCGATGCCGCGCACGCGCAGCGTGTAGTCGCCGTCGGGCAGCTCGCGGGCCTCGGCCCAGGCGGCGGCGGGCTCGGCGACACGGGCGTCCAGCATCAGCCGGTCGAAGTCGTCCTTCGGGAAGAGCTGGGCCCGCCACGCCACGGCACCGGCCGGCGACGCGGCCCAGCCGAGCCGCAGCGGCAGGCGTTCGGCCGTGGGCGGCAGCGTGCTCAGGTCCGGCGCTGGCAGCAGCGGCGCGACGCTGCGCGCGCTGCCCTCGGCCAGCAGGCCCTGGTTCTTGGCGACGTCAGGGCCCAGGCCGTCGGCGTGGACGATGCCCGACAGCACCTGCATGCGGCTTTGCGCGCCGGCCGTCTGCACGCGGAACTCGGTGCCGCGCACGCCCAGGTTGACGTGCGGCGTGCGCACCTCGTACAGCGGCACGCGCTGCGCGTTGGGCACGACGCGGCTGTCCGCGCCGCCCTTCGTCAGCCCCAGGCGCACGGCGGGGATGGCGCCACGGCCCAGCACCAGCAATTGCTCCAACGCGACCTCGCTCTCGGGCGGAATCAGCAGCCGCGAGCCGTCGGCGAAGCGCAGCGACGCGCTGGCCTGCGCGCCGGTGCGGATGCGGTCCCCGGTCTGCAGCGTGGCGCCGCCGGCGAGGGGTTCGCTGGCCGCGCCGCGCTGGCGCTGCACGTCGCCCTTCACGAACACCGCCTCGGCCACACCGGCCTCGCGCCGCAGCCAGGCCACCGGCATGCGCAGCGTGGAACCAGGCCGCAGCCGCAACGGGTCGGGCACGCGGTTGAGCTTCTGCAGGTCACGCCAGGTCTTGGGCGCGCCGAGCCAGGCGTCGGTCAGCGTGATCAGCGTGTCACCGGGCTGGATGACGTAGCGCCAGTCGGCGTCGGCGGCCTGTGGTTGCGCTGCGGCCCAGCTGCCCGCCATCAGCAGGCCGGCAGCCAGCCAAGTCTTGAAACCGTGCATGTTTGTCTCCCACTCCCCTGCAGGAAGGCGGATGGTAGCCATGCCCGAGAATGCCGCGAGCTTTTTGAGGAGGGGGCCGATGGCTGCATTCCCGGACTTCGTCGCCTGGCTGCGCCGGCACCGCTGGGCCTGCTTCGCGTTGATGACGCTGGGCTTCATGGCCTTCGGCCTGCTGACGCTGGACCTGGTGCGGCTGCTGACCGCGAACGCGGCCTTCCTCTTCGACAATGGCTGGCAAGGCCTGCTGGACGGCGGGCTGCGTCAGCTGCTGGAACTGCTGGCCTCCTGCATCGGTGCGATGGTGGCCTGGCTGCTGTTCAAGCTCTGCGAGACCTTGCTGATCCAATCGTTCACGAACAAGTGAGGCCAGGCGCCACAAGCGCTGCGGCTGCACGACCACAAAGACCCGAGGAGACCCCATGCCGGTTCTGACCACCCAGCTCAACCCACGCTCGGCCGACTTCAAGGCCAACGCCGACGCGATGCGCGGCCTGATCGACGACCTCAACGCCAAGCTCGCGCAGATCGCCCAGGGTGGCGGCGAGGCGGCCCGCGCCAAGCACACGGCACGCGGCAAGCTGCTGCCGCGCGACCGCGTCGAGATGCTGCTGGACCCCGGCACGCCCTTCCTGGAGCTGGCCCCGCTGGCCGGCCTGAACCTGTACGACAACGCCGCGCCTGGCGGCGGCGTGGTGGCCGGCATCGGCCGCGTGTCGGGCGTGGAGTGCGTCATCGTCTGCAACGACGCGACCGTGAAGGGCGGCACCTACTACCCCATCACCGTCAAGAAGCACCTGCGCGCGCAGGAGATCGCGGCACAGAACCGCCTGCCCTGCATCTATCTCGTCGACAGCGGCGGCGCCAACCTGCCCAACCAGGATGAAGTCTTCCCCGACCGCGACCACTTCGGCCGCATCTTCTTCAACCAGGCCAACCTGTCGGCACAGGGCATCCCGCAGATCGCGGTCGTCATGGGCTCGTGCACGGCCGGCGGCGCCTACGTGCCGGCGATGAGCGACGAGACCATCATCGTGAAGAACCAGGGCACCATCTTCCTGGGCGGCCCGCCGCTGGTGAAGGCCGCGACTGGCGAGGTTGTGAGCGCCGAGGACCTCGGCGGCGGCGACGTGCACACGCGCCTGTCCGGCGTGGCCGACCACCTGGCCAACAACGACACCCACGCGCTGGCGATCGCGCGGCAATCGGTGGCGCGGCTGAACTGGACCAAGGCCAACCCGCTGGCCGTACAGGCCCCGAAGGCGCCGGCCTTCGACCCGGCCGAACTGCACGGCGTGATCCCCACCGACACGCGCAAGCCCTTCGACGTGCGCGAGGTCATCGCCCGCATCGTCGACGGCTCGGAGTTCGACGAGTTCAAGGCCCGCTATGGGCAAACGCTGGTCTGCGGCTTCGCGCACATCGAGGGCATGCCCGTGGGCATCGTCGCCAACAACGGCATCCTGTTCGCCGAGAGCGCCAACAAGGGCGCGCACTTCATCGAGCTGTGCTGCCAGCGCAAGCTCCCGCTGGTGTTCCTGCAGAACATCACCGGCTTCATGGTCGGCCGCAAGTACGAGAACGAAGGCATCGCCCGCGCCGGCGCCAAGATGGTGACGGCCGTGGCCTGCGCCCAGGTGCCCAAGTTCACCGTCATCATCGGCGGCTCGTTCGGCGCCGGGAACTACGGCATGTGCGGCCGAGCCTACTCGCCGCGCTTCCTGTGGATGTGGCCCAACGCGCGCATCTCGGTGATGGGCGGCGAACAGGCGGCCAGCGTGCTGAGCACGATCCGCCGCGATGCCATCGAGGCCAAGGGCGGTAGCTGGTCCGCCGACGAGGAAGAAGCCTTCAAGGCGCCGCTGCGCCAGCAGTACGAGGACCAGGGCCACCCGTACTACGCGTCCGCCCGGCTGTGGGACGACGGCGTCATCGACCCCGCCGACACGCGCCGCGTGCTGGCGCTGGGCCTGAGCGCGTCGCTGAACGCGCCCATCCCGGAGACGAAGTTCGGCGTGTTCCGGATGTGATGCCCTTGAATCTCCGCCTCGCGGCCCCGCTGCTTGCGGCCGCCCTGTCCGCCACCGCCCACGCCAAGCTCGTCGAACAGCAGTTCGACCTGCCCGTACAGGTCACCAACCCCTGGGGCAAGGCAGTGGCCCAGCCCATCCGTGTGACGGTGTTCTTCAACGACGAGACGTCGGGACCGCGCCCCATCGTCCTGCTCAACCACGGCCGCGCCGTGGACGCCGAGGGCCGGGCCGCGCTCGGCCGCGCGCGCTTCACCGAGGCGTCGCGCTGGTTCGCCGAGCGGGGCTTCCTGGTCGCGGTGCCCACGCGCGTCGGCTACGGCGTCAGCGGCGGCGAGGACGTGGAGGACGCCGGCAGCTGCAACAACCGCCTCTACCCGCCCGCCTACCGCGCTGCGGCCGACCAGAGCGTGCAGTTGCTGCAGGAGCTTCTCAAGCGCGACGACGCGTTGAAGGACCGCACGGTGCTGCTGGGCCAGTCCTTCGGCGGCGCCACCACCGTCACGCTGGCGGCCATGAACCAGCCCGGCGTCGTCGCTGCCATCAACTTCGCAGGCGGCGGCGGTGGCGACCCCAAGGCCCACCCGGAGCAACCTTGCTCGCCGGCCCAGCTCAAGCGCATGTTTGCCAGCTACGGGCAGACAGCGCACGTGCCCATGCTGTGGGCCTACACCGAGAACGACCGCTTCTTCGGCGCCAAGCTGCCGCGCGAATGGTTCCAGGCCTTCCGCGAGGCCGGCGGCAACGCCGAGTTCAGGCAGTTCCCACCGCACGGCGAGGACGGCCACCTGCTGTTCACCAAGTTCCCGCAGGTCTGGCAGCCGGTCGTCGCCGACTTCCTGCGCCGCCAGGGTTTCGACATCAAGGACTGACGTGCTCACCATCCGCCCACTGGCCACCAGCGACTGCCTGAACGAACTGACGGCGCTGCTGCACACGTCCTACGCGTCGCTGGCCGCGCAGGGCTGGAACTTCACTGCCGTCGACCAGCCCGTGCACGTCACGCGCGAGCGCCTGGCCGGCGCGCAGGGCTTCGTCGCCGAGCTGGGCGGCCGCCTTGTCGGCACCGTCGCCGTGCGCGGCCCCAAGCCGGCGGGTGAGGCCTACATCGGCGATCCGTCACCGCCGCTGTACACAACGCCCGGCACGGCCATCCTGTCGCAGCTGGCCGTGCACCCCGACTGCCGCGGGCAGGGCGTGGGCGAGCGCCTGATCGACGCAGCCGAGGCCTGGGCGCGCGCGCAAGGCTTTGCGCAGATCGCGCTGGACACCGCCGAGCCCGCCGCCGCGCTGCGCCGCCGCTACGAGCGGCGCGGCTACATCACCGTGGGCGGCGTGCAGTGGCAGGGCAAGACCTACGCGTCCGTGCTGATGACCAAGGCGCTGTCGGCATGCTGAAGCGCCGTGCCGCCTGGCTGCTGGCCGGCGCGCTGGCGTTGAGCCACGCCACCGCGGCGACGCTGGACACCGTCACGCTGCCGGCCACGACACGCCGCCCGGCGCTGACGCTGCACTGGGCGCCATTGGACGCGCAGCGCCACCCCGTCGTCGTCGCGCTGCACGGCTGCGGCGGCCTCTACAAGCGCGACGGCAGGACGCTGGAAGCGCGCTACCCGAGCTATGTCGAACACCTGCACGCACTGGGCTTTCACGTGCTGCTGCCCGACAGCTTCAGCTCGCGCGGGCTGACCTCGGTCTGCAGCCAACGCTACGGCACACGCAACGTGAGCATCGCCGACCGGCGCGCCGACGTGCTGGACGCCCTCGCCTGGCTGCGCGCCCGGCCCGATGTCGACGCCGATCGCATCGCGCTGCTGGGCTGGAGCAACGGCGCCACCACCGCGCTCAGCACGATGGACACGCGCCAGACGCCGCCCGTGCCACCGCTGGCGGCCGTCGTGCTCTTCTACCCCGGCTGCGGCCGGCAGCAGGCCGCCGAACCCGCGGCGCGCGCGGTGCTGGTGCAGCTGGGCGCCAGCGACGACTGGACGGCGCCCGAACCCTGCGCACGGCTCGCTCGACGCTGGCAGGCCGAGGGCCGCGACGTCACGCTCGACGTCTACGCCGGCGCGTATCACGGCTTCGACACCGACGCGCCCGTGCGCTTTCGCGCCGACGTGCCCAACGGCCGCAACGCCGCAGGCGTCCACCTCGGCGGCAACCCCGAGGCCTACCGCGCCTCGCAGGCCCGCCTGGCCGAGTTCCTGACCCGTCAACTCGACCCGGACGGACAATCCCGACCCTGACCCGCCGTACCGAAGATGAGCACCTGCCTGACCGTCACGACCCGGGGCCACGTCGCCCGCGTCACGCTGAACCGCCCCGACGTTCGCAACGCCTTCAACGAGGTGCTGATCGCCGAGCTGACCGCCGCCTTCACCGAGCTGGGCCAGCGCGCCGACCTGCGCGCCATCGTGCTCGCTGCCGAGGGCAAGGCCTTCTGCGCCGGGGCGGACCTCAACTGGATGAAGGCCATGGCCGGCTACAGCTGGCAAGAGAACCACGCCGACGCGACGCGGCTGGCCGACATGCTGTGGGCGATCTACAGCTGCCCGGTGCCGGTCGTCGCGCGCGTGCAGGGCGACGTCTATGCCGGCGGCGTGGGCCTGGTGGCCTGTGCCGACATCGTCGTGGCCGTGGACGCCACTGGCTTCTGCCTCAGCGAGGCCAAGCTCGGCCTGCTGCCCGCCACCATCGGGCCTTACGTCGTGAAGGCGCTGGGTGAACAGGCGTCGCGGCGCTACTTCATCACGGCCGAGCGGTTCAGCGCCGATGAAGCCAGGCGCCTAGGGCTCGTGCACGAGGTCGTCGCCGCCGACTCGCTGGACGCCAAGGTCGACGAGCTGCTGGCGGCGCTCACCGCCAACGGCCCCGCCGCCGTGCGCGCCTGCAAGCAGCTCGTCAAGGACGTGGCCGGCCGGCCCGTCACGCCGGAGCTGCGCGACGACACGGCGCGCCGCATCGCCGACATCCGCGCCAGCGCCGAAGGCCGCGAGGGCGTGCAGAGCTTCCTCGGCAAGACCCAGCCTTCATGGCGGGCGGACTGAGCATGGCCCTCTTCAGCTACACCTTCCCGCTGACATCACCGCCGGCGCCGGGGCGGCACGGGTACGACGCCGCGGAGTTCCAGCTCGACCTGTCCCCGGCCTGGCGGCAGGTGCTGGTCGACGAGGGGAATGCGCTGCACTTCGAGTCCCTCGACGACGGCGCCGCCCTCATCGTTTCCGTGGACCTCGTCGGGACACCTGTCGACGAGGCCCAGTCCGTCGCCGAGCACTGCGTTGCGAAGCGAATCGATGCGCACCGCCTGGCGAGCGCAACGCCGCTGGAAGTGATCCAGCAACGCATCCAGCCGCACGCGTCGGGCGCCGCGCTGGAGATGTCTTACGCAGCGGCCACCGGCGAGCACATCCACCTCTACCTCGGCTACGTGACGCGGCGCAAGGTGCTGAGCTTCTCGATGGCCTGCCCGCCGGACCGGCGCGCGGCGATGACGCTGTTCAACGCGACGGTGCCGCACTTCAAGCCGCGCCTGCCCTGATCGCCCATGCCCCAGCTCGACGCCGTCCACCTGCTCGCCCTGGCCGCCGCGCTCGGCTGGGCCAGCGGGCTGCGCCTGTACCTGACGGTGCTGCTGGTCGGCATCGCCGGGCACTGGGGCTGGATCGCGCTGCCGCCGGGGCTGCAGGTGCTGGCGTCGCCGCTGGTCATGGCCTGCGCCGCCGTGCTCGCGTTCGTCGAGTTCCTGGCGGACAAGATCCCGCTCGTCGACAGCGCCTGGGATGCGCTGCACACGCTGATCCGCATCCCCGCTGGCGCGGCCCTCGTGGCCGGGCTCGTCAGCGGCTGGGCGGGCGATGGCGGCCAGGCCTGGGGTGTGGTCGCGGCGCTGATCGGTGGCGGCCTCGCGGCCACGGCGCATGCGGCCAAGGCCAGCACGCGCGCGGCGGCCAACACGTCGCCCGAGCCGTTCTCCAACATCGGCCTGTCGCTGGCCGGCGACGTGGCGGTGCCGACGATGCTGTGGCTGGCCTGGGCGCACCCCTTCGTCTTCTTCCCGCTGCTGGCTCTGGCGCTCGCTGTCATGGCCGCGCTGATCATCTTCTGCTTCAAATTCCTGCGCGCGCTTGTCCGCCGCGTGCGCCGCACCGCTCCCGCATGACTCTTTCTCTCCAAGACCGCAGCCGCGCGGCCGTCTGGCACCCCTGCACGCAGATGGCCCGTCTCGTCGACGTGCCGCCGCTGCCCATCGCCCGTGGCGACGGCCCCTGGCTCATCGACACCGACGGCCGCCGCTACTTCGACGCCAACTCCTCGTGGTGGGTCAACCTGTTCGGCCACAGCGACAAGGCCTTGCACGACGCCATCAAGCATCAGCTCGACACGCTGCCCCACGTGATGCTGGCCGGCTGCACGCACGAGCCCGCCGTGCGGCTGGCCGAGCGGCTGTCCGCCCGCACCGGCGGCGCGCTGGGCCACACCTTCTTCGGCAGCGACGGCGCCAGCGCGGTCGAGATCGCGCTGAAGCAGAGCTTCCACTCGTGGAAGAACCGCGGCCAGGCCGGCAAGCGCGAATTCGTCTGCCTGAAGAACAGTTATCACGGCGAAACGCTCGGGGCCCTCAGCGTGACCGACGTGCAGGTCTTCCGCGACGCCTACGACCCGCTGCTGATGCGCGCCCACATCGTCCAATCGCCCGACGCGCGGCTGGGCAACGAGGCCGAGGCGCTGGCCGCGATGCGCACGCTGCTGGCCGAGCGGCATGACCAGATCGCCTGCGTCATCGTCGAGCCGCTGATCCAGGGCGCGGCCGGCATGGTGATGTACTCGCCCAGCTACCTGAAGGGCCTGCGCGAACTGACGCGCGAATTCGGCGTGCACCTCATCGCCGACGAGATCGCGGTCGGTTGCGGGCGCACGGGCACCTTCTTCGCGTGGGAGCAATCGGGCGCCGAGTGGCCGGACTTCATCCTGCTGTCCAAGGGCATCACCGGTGGCACGATGCCGCTGTCGCTGGTGCTGACCACGGACGATGTGTTCGCCGCCTTCTGGAGCGTGGACGTCACGCGCGGCTTCCTGCATTCGCACTCCTACACCGGCAACCCGCTGGCCTGCGCGGCGGCCAACGCGGTGCTGGACCGCTTCGATGCCGGCCAACTCGACGACAACCGCGCGCAGGCCGACCGGTTGACCCGCGCCTTCGCGCCTTTGGCCCCGCGCGTCAGCCACCTTCGACAACGCGGCATGATCCTGGCCTTCGACGTGCCGAACGCGCCGCCGCGGTTTTCTGAAGCCTTCCACCTGGCAGCGCGCGCACACGAACTGCTGATCCGACCGATCGGCGCGACCGTCTACCTGATGCCTCCCTACCTGATCGACGACGCGACCGCGGCCTTCCTGGCCGATGCCGTAACGAAGACGCTGAACGATGTCCTTGCTTGATCACCTGAGCGCCAAGCTCGCCGCCATCTCGGCGCAGAGCCTGACGCGCAAACTGCGCACCGCCGACGACGGCACCGCGCCGCGCCAGACCATCAACGGCCGCGAGCTGCTGATGTTCTGCTCCAACGACTACCTGGGCCTGGCAGCCGAGCCCGCAATTGCCGAGGCGCTGGCCGAGGGCGCCCGCCTGTGGGGCGGCGGCTCGGGCGCGTCGCCCCTCGTCAGCGGCCACAGCGCCGCGCACGAGGCCGTGGCCGACACGCTCGCGCGCTGGTATGCGCCGCACATCCCGCAGGCCCGCGCCATCGGCTTCTGCACCGGTTACATGGCCAACCTGGCCGTCGTCACGGCGCTAGGCGACGAGCACACCGAGATCTTCTCGGAGCAGCTCAACCACGCGTCGCTGATCGACGCCGCGCGCCTGGCCAAGGCCACCGTCACGCGCTTCCCGCATGCCGACCTCGGGACGCTGCGCACTGCCCTCGCGGCAAGCACCGCCAAGGTCAGGCTCATCGTCACCGACGCCGTCTTCAGCATGGACGGCGACCTCGCGCCGCTGCCCGGCCTGCTGGCGCTGGCGAACGAGTTCGACGCCTGGCTCGTCGTCGACGACGCGCACGGCTTCGGCGTGCTCGGCGCCAACGGCCGCGGCTCGCTGGAACACTTCGGCCTGAACAGCGAACGGCTGATCCTCGTCGGCACGCTGGGCAAGGCCGCCGGCCTCGCGGGCGCCTTCGTCGCCGCGCACTCGACCATCGTCGAGTACCTGCTGCAGGCCGCGCGCAACTTCATCTTCTCGACCGCTTCGCCGCCGGCCATCGAACACGCGCTGCTGACCAGCTTCGCGCTCATCGACGGCCCCGTCGGCGCCCAGCGCCGCGCGAATCTGGTCGCGCTGCAGGCCCGGCTGCGCGACGGCCTGATGGCGCTGATCGACCGCCACCCGCGCCTGGGCTGGTCGCTGACGGATTCGTCCACACCCATCCAGCCGCTCATCGTCGGCGGCAACGCCGAGGTCATGGCCCTGGCCGCCGCGCTGGAAGCCGCCGGCCTGCGCGTGCCCGGCATCCGCCCGCCCACCGTCGCCGCCGGCACCGCGCGGCTGCGCATCACGCTGTGCGGCACGCACACCGCCGCCGACGTCGATGCGCTGCTGACTGCACTGGACCGCGCCGCCGCGGCGCAGGAGCAGGCCGCGTGATGAAGGGCTTCTTCATTACCGGTACCGACACCGAGATCGGCAAGACCTTCGTCACGGCCGCGCTGACCCGCGCCCTCTCGGCGACCGGCCGGCGCGTCGCGCCGATCAAGTCGCTGGCCGCGGGCCAGGAGTTCGTCGACGGCCGCTGGGTCAACGAAGACGTGGCCACGCTGCTCGCCGCCCAGAACCTGGGCCTGAGCGACACGGACGTCGGCCCGCTGCAGTTCCGCGAGCCGTGCGCGCCGCACATCGCCGCCAAGCTCGAAGGCGGCACGATCGACCGCGACGCCCTGCTCGCCGCCATCCGCGCCACGGCGGCCAAGGCCGACATTGCCTTGGTGGAAGGCGTCGGCGGCTTCCGCGTGCCGCTCACCGACCGTTGGGACACCGCCGACCTCGCCGTCGACCTGGGCCTGCCGGTCATCCTTGTCGTCGGCATGCGCCTGGGCTGCATCAACCACGCGCTGCTGACGGCCGAGGGCATCCGCGCCCGCGGGTTGAAGCTCGCCGCGTGGGTCGCGAACACCGCAGATCCACACCAACCGCATGTCGCCGACAATCTGGCTTCTTTGCAGACCGGCCTCCGGGCCCCTTGCCTGGGCCACATTCCCCGACTGACCGACCCGCTGGCCGCGCCAGCCTGTCTAGACATCTCAGCCCTGCTGACCGAAGACGCATGAACCAGATCCAGACCCTCACCCCCACGACCGATGCCGAACGCCGCCAGGCCACGCCCTGGACGGTCAAGGATGTCGTGGCCCTGTTCGACCTGCCCTTCAACGACCTGCTGTTCCGCGCCCAGCAGGTGCACCGCGAAAACTTCGACGCCAACGCCGTGCAGCTGTCCACGCTGCTGTCCATCAAGACCGGCGGCTGTGAAGAGGACTGCGCCTACTGCCCGCAGTCGGCCCACTTCGACACCGGCCTGAAGGCCGAGAAGCTGATCCCGCTGGAAGAAGTGATGGAAGCCGCCCGCGCCGCCAAGCAGAACGGCGCGACGCGCTTCTGCATGGGCGCCGCCTGGCGCACGCCAAAGCCGCGCCACCTGGAAGCCATCGGCGAGATGATTTCCGAGGTCAAGGCGCTGGGGCTGGAAACCTGCCTGACGGCCGGCATGCTGGAAGACGGGCAGGCCGAGCAGCTCAAGGAAGCCGGGCTGGACTACTACAACCACAACCTCGACACGGCGCCCGAGTTCTACGGCCAGATCATCACGACGCGCACCTACCAGGACCGCCTCGACACGCTGGACCGCGTGCGCGCTCAAGGGTTGAAGGTCTGCTCCGGCGGCATCGTCGGCATGGGCGAGACGCGCCGCCAGCGCGCCGGCCTCATCGTGCAGCTGGCCAACCTCGACCCGTACCCGGAGAGCGTGCCCATCAACAACCTCGTGCAGGTCGAAGGCACGCCGCTGGCCGGCACCGCACCGCTGGACCCGCTGGAGTTCATCCGCACGATTGCGGTGGCCCGCATCACGATGCCGCGCGCCATGGTGCGCCTGTCCGCCGGCCGCGAGGAGATGCCCGAGACCATGCAGGCGCTGTGCTTCCTGGCCGGTGCCAACTCCATGTTCTATGGCGACAAGCTGCTGACGACCAGCAACCCGCAGGCCGAGAAGGACCGCGCGCTGCTGGAGCGGCTGGGCATGCGCTGCTCGACGGAATCGGGCCTCGCGAGCGACGCTGCGGCCAAAGTCGAACTCTGCCGCCACTGAAGTGCGCGCCTTTTTGCTGCCCCTGATCGCCGCAGCCGGACTGTCCGGCTGCAGCCTGCTCTACGACATCGGCCAGGAGCGCGCGCTGGATCAGTGCGACCGCGCCACCAGCCCGCAGGACCGCACGGCCTGCCGCAAGGCCAACAGCGAGAGCTACGAAGACTACGAAAAACGCCGCCAGGCAGCCAAGGAGGGCAGAGCCCCCTGACGCCGAGCGCCTCCGCTTGCACCCCGATGCCGGCCCTGAGCAGACCACGCCATGCCGCCATCCGCCCAGTTCACAAGACTTGGAGACAAGAGAGATGTTCAAGAAGATCCTGATCGCCAACCGGGGAGAGATCGCCTGCCGGGTTGCCGCGACCGCAAGCCGCCTCGGAATCCAGACGGTCGCCGTCTATTCCGAGGCCGACGCCAACGCTCAGCACGTCAAGGCCTGTGACGAGGCCGTGCTGATCGGCGGCCCGGCACCGCGCGACTCCTACCTGCAGTGGGAGCGCATCCTGGCCGCCGCCAAGGCGACCGGCGCGGAAGCCGTCCACCCCGGCTACGGCTTCCTCAGCGAGAACGAGGCCTTTGCGCAGGCCTGCGCCGATGCCGGCGTCGTCTTCATCGGCCCGCCGCCCGCCGCCATCCAGGCCATGGGGCTGAAGGCCGAATCCAAGCGGCTGATGGAAGCGGCGAAGGTGCCGCTGGTGCCGGGCTATCACGGCGCCGACCAGGACCCCGCGCTGCTGAAGCGCGAGGCTGGGCGCATCGGCTACCCCGTGCTCATCAAGGCCAGCGCCGGCGGCGGCGGCAAGGGCATGCGGGCGGTCTACAGCGACGACGAGTTCGACGCCGCGCTGGCCTCGTGCAAGCGCGAGGCCATCAACAGCTTCGGCGACGACGCGGTGCTCATCGAGCGCTACGTCCAGCGCCCGCGCCACATCGAGATCCAGGTCTTCGGCGACTCGCAGGGCGACTGCGTCTACCTGTTCGAGCGCGACTGCTCCGTGCAGCGCCGTCACCAGAAGGTGCTGGAAGAGGCGCCGGCCCCCGGCATGACACCGGAGCGACGCGCCCAGATGGGCGAGGCTGCCGTGGCGGCTGCGAAGGCGGTCGGCTACGTGGGCGCCGGCACTGTCGAGTTCATCGCCGAGCAGGACGGCCGCTTCTACTTCATGGAGATGAACACGCGGCTGCAGGTGGAGCATCCGGTGACGGAAGCGATCACCGGCCAGGACCTCGTCGAGTGGCAACTGCGCGTGGCCTCGGGCGAGCCGCTGCCGTTGAAACAGCACGAGCTGCGCATGCACGGCCACGCCATCGAGGCCCGCATCTGCGCCGAGAACCCCGACGGCGGCTTCCTGCCCGCCACCGGCACGCTGGACGTGGCGCGCTGGCCGGCTCACGTCGCGTTCCAGCGCGGCACCACGCGCATCGACGCCGGCGTGCGCGAGGGCGATGCGATCAGCCCGTTCTACGACTCGATGATCGCCAAGCTCATCGTCTGGGGCGAGGACCGCGCGCAGGCGCTGGCGCGGCTGGACGCCGCGCTGCGCGACACGCACATCGTCGGCCTGCACACCAACGTCGCCTTCCTGCGCCGCTGCGCGGCCACGGCATCGTTCTCGGGCGCCGATCTCGACACCGGCCTCATCGAGCGCGAAAAGGCCCAGCTGTTCGACCAGCCCGGCCTGCCGCTGCGCGTGTCGGCCGCCGCCGTCGTCGCCCACACGCTGGCCGTCGAGTCCGCCACGCAGGGCAGCGACCCGTGGAGCGCCCGCGACGGCTTTCGCCTGTTCGGCGCGGCCTCGCGGCGCTTCGACCTCGAAGCCGGCGGCACGCACCACGAGGTGCGGCTGTCCCACCACCACCGTGGCGGCATGACGCTGACCGTCGAGGGCGAAAGCATCGACTTCGCCGTGCAGTCCGCCGACGCCGAGACGCACGAGCTTTTCATCGGCGCCGAGCGCATCGGAGTAAAGACTTATGCCCAGGGCGAGCGCGTCGCCGTCTTCGCGCCGACCGGCTCCGCCGTGCTGACCGAGGTGGACCTCATCGCCCACGCCGGCGACGGCCCGGCCGAGGGCGGCCGGTTGACCGCGCCCATGCCCGGCAAGCTGATCGCCTTCCTCGCCCAGGCCGGCGACAGCGTCACCAAGGGGCAGCCACTGGCCGTCATGGAGGCGATGAAGATGGAGCACACCATCTCCTCGCCGCGCGACGGCAAAGTGGCGGAGCTGCTGTTCGCCATCGGCGACCAGGTGACAGACGGTGCCGAACTCCTCAAGCTGGAAACTTAACGGGCGGACAACATGCTGGACCTGCAAAGCGAGCGATGGGCAGAGTTGCAGCACGCGTATGGCGATGCGAGCAACATACCTGCGCTGCTGGCGGCCTTGCGAGAGTGGCCAGCATCGGACTGCAACAGCGAGACCTGGTTCACCCTGTGGAGTTCGCTGGCGCACCAGGGTGACGTCTACGACGCGTCAATCGCCGCAGTACCTCACGTCGTGGCAGCCCTTGAAGCCAATCCGGCAAAGGCAGGCGCAGACTTCTTCCACTTCCCGGCTTGGGTCGAAATCTGTCGGTTCAGGCAAGACGCAAAAGTTCCTGAGGACTTGGAGGCCGCGTACCGTGCAGCCTTGGTGCGGCTGCCTGTGCTCGTCGGCATCGTGTCCCAGCGCGAGTGGGACCCCGCTTTTACCGCTTGCGTACTAGCGGCCGTCGCCGCGGCCAAGGGCCAACACAATCTCGCGGAAGCCACTCTGGAGATGGAAAGTGCGGCACTTGCAGCTGACGTGCTTGATTGGCTCGCCAACCGCTGAAACCTAAAGGCAATGAAGGCCATGCTCCCATCCCACATCAAGATCCTCGACGTCGGCCCCCGCGACGGACTGCAGAACGAGAAGGAGAACGTCTCCACCGCGCACAAGGCGCAGCTGGTCGCGATGCTGCAGGACGCCGGCCTGAAGGAGATCGAGGTCACCAGCTTCGTCAGCCCGAAGTGGGTGCCGCAGATGGGCGACAACACGGCCGTCATGGCCGCCATCGCGCGCAAACCGGGCGTGCGCTACTCGGTGCTGGTGCCCAACCTGAAAGGGCTGGAGCCGGCGCTGGCGAGCAAGCCCGACGAGATCCTCGTCTTCACCGCGGCCAGCGAGTCCTTCACGCAGAAGAACATCAACTGCTCCATCGCCGAGAGCCTGGAGCGCTTCGCGCCCGTCATCGAGGGCGCCCACGCGGCCGGCGTGAAGGTGCGCGCGGCGCTGTCGTGCGCGCTGGGCTGCCCTTACGAGGGCGACATCACGGCGGATCAGGTCGAGGCCGTCGTGAAGCCGCTGCGCGCGCTGGGCGTGGATGCCATCGACATCGCCGACACCATCGGGGTCGGCACGCCACGCAAGGTGCAGGCGGCGATGGAACGGGCACTGAAGCACTTCCCGACGGCCGAGGTGTCAGGCCACTTCCACGACACCTACGGCCAGGCACTGACGAACATTTACGCCAGCATGGAGCTGGGCGTGCACAGCTTCCACGCCAGCGTGGCCGGCCTGGGCGGCTGCCCCTACGCCAAGGGCGCGACGGGCAATGTCGCGACCGAGGACGTCGTCTTCATGCTCAACGGCCTCGGCATCGAGACCGGCATAGCCCTCGACAAGCTGGTGGACGCTGGCGCCTTCATCTCCAACGTGCTGGGCCGCCCGCCGGTGTCGCGCGTGGCGCGGGCGGTGCTGGCCAAGCGCGCCGGCTGATTCAGCCCAGGCTGTCCAGCGCCCGCTCGATCTGCCCGCGCTCGAAGTCGCCGAGGCTGCGGCCGGCGCGGCGCACGTGGTCGACGAGCGCCGCGTCCACCGGCCGCAGCTCGCCCAGCCGCTCGGCCACGCGCAGCAGCACCTGCAGGCGCTCGAAGCCGCCGCCCATGTTCTCGGCGCTGTTCAGCACGCGCTCCAGGCCCGCCGCCCCCAGCTTGGGCCGGTCCAGCAGTTGCGCCAGCGCCTCGCGCCGCTCGAAGTCGCCGGAGATGCCGGCCGTCGCCCGCGCGTAGGCGGCCACCAGCTCGGTCTCGTCGCCCTGCAGCCGTTTGGCGACGGCGCTCAAGGCCTCGCGCTTCTCGAAATCGCCCTGGATGCGGTCGGCCGCCTGCAGCGCCGCGGCCAGCGCGGCGGGGTGCGACGTGGCGTCCACCTGCGCGGCGATGGCCGTGCGCCGCTCGAAGTCACTGCCCATGCGGCCCAGCACGTCGGTCCAGGCGGCCAGCACGGCGGGGCTGTCCAGCAACTTCGGCGCGAGTGCGCCCAGGGCCTCGCGGCGCTCGAAGTCGCTGTCGATGCCGGCGGCAGCCTTCAGCCATGCGAGCTGCTGCGGCTCGGCCAGCGTCAGCTCGGCCAGGGCCTGCAGCGCCTGGCGCCGCTCGAAGCCGCCACCGATGCCGGCGGCCACGGCGATGGCGCGGTCCTGTGCCGCAGGAGGCAGCGGCTGGCCCAGGCGCACGAGGGCTTCGATGCGCTGGCGGCGCGGGAAGTCGTCGCGCGCACGCTCCAGGTCGGCCAGCACGGCGTCCAGCCCGCCGCGCCCGAACAGCCGCTTCGCACGCACCAGCGGGTCGGTCAGCTGTTCGGCCAGGCGCGCGGCGGTCTTGGTCCACCACTGGCGGCCGGCATCGTCCAGCGGCTGCGGCTGCTTGCCGACGCGGTAGTCGCGCTGGATGCGGCCGTCACCGCTCGACGTGAGCGTCATCTCGCGCGTCACGTCGCTTTCGCGCTCGCGCACGGTGAGCGTGCCCGCCAGCGTCTGCACGTCGTCCTCGGCGTCGTTGAACGTGACCTGGCCGTCCAGGTGCACGGTAAAGCTGCCGCCAGGATAGCGGCTGACGATGTGCGAACCGCCACCGGTGGAGATGGACAGGTCGCCCACGCCGAGGCGCTCCAGCAGCGCGCCGGCGTCGGTGTGGCTGATGACGACGGCAGGCATCGCCGCCATGGCCACGAGGATGACGGCCACCAGTCCCCAGCGGACGCCACGGCGCTCGCGCGGCGCGTTCTCGTCGCCCTTCAGCAAGCGCCGCACGCGGGTGGACAACGGCGAGCCCTCGCTGGCCGCCCCGCAGGCCAGCGCAGGGCCGTGGCCCATGCCGCCGGCCTTCAGCGCCTCGGCGCAGCGCAGCAGGCTTTGCGCGAGGGCCAGGCGCTGGCCCGACGGCGCGGCGGCCGCGGCGTCGCAGGCCAGCTCGGCCAGCAGGTCCAGCCGCCGCAGCGCGACACGGTTCAGCAGTTGCGGCCACAGCAGCGCGTTCATGACGGCGGCCAGCAGCCGCCAGGCCGGGTCGCGCCGGCGCAGGTGGGCCAGCTCGTGGCCCAACACGGCGCGGGCCTCGTCGTCGGGCAGGTCCAGGCACCAGGCCGGCAGGCACAGCACGCGTCCCGGTGCCAGCAGCGGGCTCGCCCAGCCCGGGCGGGCGCTGCGCAGCTCGGGCAGCGGCAGGCCTTGTGCGGCCGCCAGCTGCACGGCGAAAGACCGCCAGCGCGGGTCCGACAACACGGGCAGCCGGCGCACGGCGCGGCGCAGCCCCGCCCACTGCCGGGCCAGGCCGGCCAGCATCAGCAACGCGCCCAGCAGCCAGACGGCGGCGGAGCCGACGGCGAGGTCGTGCGCCCTGGGCGCGAGGGGCGCCATCAGCGGCAGCGCGCCGAGCTGGGCGCTGGGCGGCGCAGTCGCGGGCGTCTCGACGATGGCGGGCGCGACGTCCTTCGGCGCTGGTGGCGCCGCGCGCAGAACGGCCGCGGGCCGCGCCACGTCGGCAGGGGTGGCTGCCGGTGCAGGCAGCAACGACAGCGTCGCGCTGACGAGGCCGCCCAGCAGGGCCAGGCGCCACAGCATCTCCTGCGTGCCGGTCGCCAGCCGCGCCAGCCAGCCGGCGCGCTCGGCCGCCCACAGGCCGGCGATCAACAGGCTGCTGTGCAGCAGGTAGCTGCATCCCCAGGTCAACAGCAGATCGGTCATTTCGCATCTCCCTTGCGTTGCTTCAGCAGCGCCTGCAGCGCGGCCAGTTCCTGGGCGTCGACGCCGCGGGCATCCAGCAGATGGCTGACCAGGGCGCTGGCGCGGCCGGCGAACAGGCTGTCGACGAGGCTGCCCACCATGGAACGCTGCACCTGCGCCTCGCTGACGCGCGCGGCGTAGACCAGCGCGCGGCCTTCGCGGCGGCTGCTCAACAGGCCGCGCTTCTCCAGCCGCGTGAGCAGCGTCGCCACGGTCGTGTGGGCCAGGTCGCGCTCGCCGCGCAGCGCCTCGGCCACGTCGGCCGTGCTGGCCTCGCCGCGCGCCCACAGCACACGCATCAGGCTGAGCTGCAGCTCGCTCAGCGACACGTCGCCGCTGCCGGTGTCTTCGTCCATGGCCAGTCTTCTACAGTTGTCGTACTACAAATGTAGAAGAGACACACCGGCATCGCAAGTGGCTTTCGGCAGGGGGTCAGGCAACGGCAGCGGCGGCCACGCGTTCGCGGAACATCCGGGCGCGCTCGGCATCGGAGGCCGCCTCGATGCGCGCCGACGCGTCGGCCAGCCAGTCGAGAAAGCGCGCCTCGCTGTCTACCGCGCGGGCGCTGGCGCGCAGTTCGGCGTCGCGGCCGGCCAGCATGCGGCCGGCCAGGTCCAGCGCGAACATCTTGGCCTTCATCAGCCGGCGCAGGTCATCGGCCGAAGCGCTGGCCGGCGCGGCCATCGGCGCGGCCACAACCGTGGGCGCTGGCAACGCCGCGCCGGTGATGAGCCCGTCCTGCCTCAGCGTCCGCAGCGCGTCCGCGCCCAACCCCAGGGCGCGCGCAATGTCCAGCAGCTCGGCCTCGCTGCGCCGGCCATCCACGTTGATCAACAGCATGCGCAGCGGCGCGGGCAGGCTGCCACGGGGGCCGGCCAGCAACTGGCGGGCGGCATCGGTCTTGGCGGGTGCGACGGCGGCGGGGGACATGACGGCTCCTCTCGGGAGCGCGCATCTTGTCCAGCCCATTTGCAGGCGCCGTGACAGCGCGGTGACGCCCCCGCCCGGCGTGAAATCCGTCTCAGCCCGGCGGGTTGCGAAGCCGCTGGCTGAACCACCAGAGATGGCCGTCCGGGTCCAGGCAGGCGTAGGTGCGGTCGCACCAGTGCTCGGCGCCGTAGTCGTTCTCCGTCATCTCGTAGACGATGCGCGCGCCGGCCGCCTGCGCCTGGGCGCAGTGGGCCTCGACGTCGTCGACATAGAGGAACAGGCTCTGCGTGTTGGCGCCCTCCAGCACCTTGGGGGCCCGCCCGGCGATGCCGAAGCGCACACCGCGCGTGGCGCTGCCCTCGGCCACCATGACGATGGCCTCGCCGTAGCGCAGCTCGCTGTGCATGACGCTGCCGTCCGGCGCGTCGACGAGGATCTGGGTCGTGAACCCGAACGCACGCTGGTACCACGCGATGGCCTCGCGCGCGTTCTCGCAGTAGATTGCCGGCGACAGGCGCGGCCAGCCGGGTGGGGTGGGTTTCATCGCGGTCTCCGGGGAGCGGGGGTGCGGTTCAATCGTCGCATCGCGACCCCACACGCCACCACCCCATGAAGCCGACCGCCAGCCTGCTCACCCTGCTCTGTGCCGCCCTGCCCGCCCTCGCGCAGCAAGCGCCGACCACCGCCACACCCGCCGCCCCCGCCTCCGCGCCCGCCGCCCTCTACGACGCCGCCAAGGCCCAGGCCTGGGGTGCCAACGACCTGGGCCTGCGCGCCTACACGCTGGTGCTGCTGAAGACCGGCCCCAAGCGCATGCCCGACGGCCCCGAGCGCGACGCGATGTTCAAGGGCCACTTCGCCAACATGCAGCGCCTGGCTCGCGAAGGCCTGCTCGTCTACGCGGGCCCGCTGGATGGCCAGCAGGACCTGCGCGGCCTGTTCATCTTCGCGACGACTGACCTGGAGGCGGCGCGCAAGGCCATCGACACCGACCCCGTCGTCATCAACGGCGAGATGGTGGCCGAGCTGCACAAGCACCTGGGGTCGGCGGCGCTGATGGGCGTCAACGAGCAGCACGTCAGGCTGATCAGGCCCAAGCCCTGACGCTGGCGCCCAGGCTGGTCACGCGCGCCGCCACGCGGCTCGGGTACGCTCGCCGCCCCTGGGAGGAACAACAAGATGATGCGGCGATGGGTCGCGGCACTGTGCTGCGCAACTGCTTTGGGCCTGAGTGGCTGCGGCGGCGGTAACGGTGCCAGCGCTGGCAGTGCTGGAAGTGCTGGCAGCGACGGCACGGGGCTGGACGAGGCGTCCAGCTTTTTCATGACCGACCTGGAAGGGCGGCAGTACCGCGTGAGCTACGGCTTGAGCGGCCCGCTGCGAGCCACTGCCACGGGTGTGGACTACCGCGCCGACTTCACGGTCGACGTGACGGGGCAGGGCTACCTGGGCGCCAGCAGCAGCGTCGATCCGCCGTGGGGCCGCGGCCTCGTGAGCGTCAACGGGCCGATCCTGGTTTGGGGGCTGGACATCGGCGGCGTCCGCAAGCCCTACGTGGTGGCAAGCAATCTGGTCACGCAGCTGAGCGAACTGGAAGGCACCAGCTTTTCCGTGCTGGGTTCGCGTGCGGATGCCAGCGGCAAAGCGCTGGACGCTTACACCGGCTCGGCGCGCTTCAAGGGCGGCGTGCTGCAGCTCTGCCTACCCGACACGCCCACACCCTTCGATCAATGCCCTGCCGCGCGGTTGACATCCTTCGACGCCACGATGACCGGCACGGAAATCCAGTTGGTGTCGCCGGGCAAAACGCTGCGGCTCAGGGCAGCACGCAGCGGCGATGGCCCCCTCTTGATCTCCTCGTCGCGCGATGCCTTAACGGGCACCAGCGAGTTCTGGATCGGCCTGCCCAATGCCGCCCAATACAGCTTCGGCGAGGCCCTGCTGACCGAGACCGCGCTGGGGGACGTCAACGGTCACTCCACCGCCGTGCTGGCCGGCATCGACCATGACACCACCGGCAACCCGCGCATCACGCCCTCCAAGGCCGCGATTCCCCAAGCAGCGCTCCTGCGGTTGTCGGCTACGGGCAACCTGGGCGTCTGCGGTGTGACAGCGACGCTGACGCCCAGCGCCCAACCCGGCCTGTTCCAGGGCACGCTGAACGGCGACTGGCTGCCAGGCGCGTATGCCGATGGTGATTGGGTGAAAGCGCAGTCCTGCTTCGCCGGCCCGGTCTACCACGCGCAGACCTCCAACGTCGCCGTGTCGCTGGGCGCCCGCGGCGGCGCCCTGATGGGCCGGTGGATGATCATCACGAGGTAAGAGCGGCTACGCTCGCGCCTCTTTTCCGAGGGAGCGAATCCACATGATCCTGGGCATCGACCTGGGCACCACGCACAGCGCGGCGGCCGTGTTTCGTGACGGCGCGCCCGTCCTCATCCCCAACGCCCACGGGGATTACCTGACCCCCTCGGCCGTCAGCCTGGACGAGCAGGGCCACACACTCGTCGGCCTGGCCGCGCGTGAGCGCGCCGGCCTGGGAGCGCAGTCCACCGCGCTGGCCTTCAAGCGCTGGATGGGCAGCGACAGGAAGATCATCCTGCGCACCGGCCCGCACGTGAAGGAGCTGCGCGCCGAGGAACTGTCGGCGCTGGTGCTGCAGGCGCTTAAAAGTGATGCCGAGGCTTTCCTCGGCGAGAACATCACCGAGGCCGTCATCACGGTGCCGGCCTATTTCAACGAGGCCCAGCGCCGCGCCACGCGCACCGCGGGCGAGATCGCCGGGCTCAAGGTCGAGCGCCTGCTCAACGAGCCCACCGCCGCGGGCCTGGCCTACGGCCTGCAGCAGCGGCCCGAGCACAGCAGCTTCCTCGTCTTCGACCTCGGCGGCGGCACCTTCGACGTGTCGGTGCTGGAGTACTTCGAGGGCGTCGTCGAGGTGCGCGCCAGCGCCGGCGACACCCGCCTGGGTGGTGAAGACTTCAGCCGCGCCATCGCGCAGCTGTTCGCCAAACAGGCCGAGGGCCTGAGCACCGACGAGCGCCAGGCCTGGCTGGAGAGCGAGACCTGGTGGCGGCTGGCCGAGCAGGCCAAGCGCGATCTCGGCGAGCGCGACAGCGCCGAGCTGCGCACCGTCTGGCGCGATCGCGAGCTGAGCGCCACGCTGAGTCGCGCCGACTTCGAGTCCGGCTCGCAGGAACTGCTGCAGCGCCTGCGCCGACCCATCGAGCGTGCGCTGGCCGACGCGCAGCTGGACCCGGCCGGCCTCGCCGAGGTCGTGCTCGTCGGCGGCGCCACGCGCATGCCGATGGTGCGGCAGCTCGTCACACGCCTATTCCAGCGCCTGCCGCTGCGCAACCTCGACCCCGACCTTGCCATCGCGATGGGTGCCGCCGTGCAGGCCGGCCTGAAGGCGCGCGACGCCGCGCTGGACGATGTCGTGCTGACCGACGTGATGCCCTATTCGCTGGGCATCGTCGCGGCCAGCACCATCAACGGCCATTTCATCAACGACCGCTTCTCGCCCATCATCGAGCGCAACACGCCGGTGCCGGTGTCGCGCGTGGAGAGCTATCACACGGTGGCCGACCAGCAGCGCGTCATCCTCGTGGACGTGCGCCAGGGCGAGTCTCCCGTGGGCTCCGAGAACCTGGGCCTGGGCAAGCTGGAGATCCCGGTCACGCCCGCGCCGGCCGGCCAGGCCGGCGTGGAGGTGCGCTTCACCTACGACGCCAACGGCCTGCTCGAGGTCGAGGCCCGCGAGCTGCCCGGCGGCCAGCGCCACGAGCTCATCATTGAGAGCCAGGGCGCACGGCTGAGCGCCGCCGAGATCGCCGCGACGCGCGAGCGGCTGCAGGCGCTCAAGCGCCACCCACGCGACGAGCAGGACAACCGCTACCTGATCGAACGCGCCAAGCGCCTGTTCGAGGACCGCCTGGGCAACGACCGCGTGATGCTGCAGGACTGGCTCGCGCAGTTCGAGGCCGCACTGCAGACGCAGGACGCCCGCGCCATCCGCTCGGCCCGCCAGCAGTTCAAGGATGCGCTGGACAGCATCGACAACACGTTCAGGTTCTGAGGCGCGGCATGTGGGATGAGGACTGGGCCCTTCTGGGAATCGAGCCGACCACCGAGCTGGGCGCGATCAAGAAGGCCTACGCGCTGAAGCTGAAGACGACGCGACCGGACGACGATGCCCAGGCCTACCAGGCGCTGCGCGGGGCGTACGAGCGGGCGCAGGCGTGGGTGAAATGGCGGGTGCAGGAATTGATGGAACCCGCCCCGAACGAACCCGCCGCCCAGGCGACGCCCGAGCCCCTGCCACCCGCCGCTGCGCCGCCGCCACCGGCGCAGGCCCTCACGCCGTCTATCGACGTGTTGCAGGAGCTGCCCCGTGCGCCCACGCCGCAGGAGCTGGTGGCCGACGTCGAGCAGCAGCGCCTTCGGTGCGGCGCGATGGCGCTGGCCCAGCACCTGCCGGCCCTGCTGCAGGCATTGAACGAAGTGCCGGTCGGGCAGGCGGAAGCGACGTCGCGGGCTTTTGCCCAGTGGGTGCTGCGGCACGACGACGTGCCCCTGGACGTGCTCGCCGCGCTGGCCGCGCAGTTCGGCTGGAGGGGCGACTACCGCGCTGAGCGCGCGCTGGGGGCGGACCTGTCTGCGGCGCTGCAGACCGAACTCGATCTGCGCATGCCGGTGCCGATCACCGACCCCGAGCTGATCGAGCAGGCGGCCCCCCTGCTCGGGCTGGAACAGCTGCGGCGACGCCGCCTGGGCGGCAGGCTGGCGCTGCTGCTGGGCGCGTTCTGCGTGCATTCGCTGCAACGGCTGCGTGCCGCGTTCGGCGATCGGCTGCTGCGCGGCCTGGGCCTGTCACCGGGCCAGCAGACGTGGCTGGACAACGCGCTGATGCTATCGGCGGTGATTCGCGGGCTGCTGCCCGCCGCGCTGTTCGCCTGGGCCAGCTACGCCTTGCTGGAGGACTGGGAAAAGACGGCTCGCTTCGTGGGCCTGTCGTTCGCGGCGATCTTGGGGTTGCGCCTGCTGATGAAGGGCGCCGGGCTGGCGCTCTGGTGGGACGCCCGCCAGCCCGGCGGCGCCTACTTCGCCGGCCTCGTCGCGTGGCGGTCGCGGCAGTCATCCGAATGGCCGGGCCTGGCGCTGGTCGTCACGGGTGCCGCGGTGGCGGAACTCGTCATGGCGTTCTGGCCGGCCCCCTGGCTGTCGAACACGCTGGGACTGCTGCTCGTCACGGCGGGGATGCTCACCCTGCGGTGGGGAAATTCGCTGGCGTACAGCCGTGCGCTGGCGGGCTGCCTCGTCGCGGCGGCGCTTGCCATGTGGAGCGCGCTGGGTGCACATGTCCAGATCAGCACGGCCGCAGCGCTGGGCACGCTGTGGACCTTCCTCGGCTGGCTGGTCTTCGAGGGCCGCCATCCGCAGTTGACCGGCTCGCCGCTGGCCTGGTTGGTTCGCCCGGTGAGCAACACGCTGGCGCTGTGCACCCGCTGGGGCTGGGGCTTCGCGTCCTGGCCGCTGCTGGCGGTCAGCGCCATGGCCTTGGACGCCGGGCTCTCCGGCAGCCTGGTGTTCGAGTGGGGCGCCTGGAACATCGTGGCGTTCCTGCTGTTCATCAGCCAGAACACCGTGGACGGCGCCTGCCATCGCTGGCTGGCCCGCCAGGTCAGCCGCGCTTGAGCACCTTCTCCACCGGATTCGGCCGCAGCCGGAACGCATCCGGCATGCCCGACCCCAGCAGCGGCCGCAGGTAGAGGCGGAAGGCGTCGGTCACATCCGTGCCGGCCTCGTTGATGAACACGTCTTCCATCGTGCGCGTCTTGCCCGCCACGGCGGCCAGCGGCAGCAGCTCGTAGTCCACCGAGTAATAGCCGACGCGCTTGATGGCGACCGAGCCGTCACGGTCGCCGTGGAAGGCGTATTGCACGGCCTTCTCGCCGACCTCTCTAGCCTCGCGCTGGTCCACGTCACTCACGCAGCCGAGGAAGCTGCGCTGCAGGTAGCCGAAGGTGTCGCCGCGCACGCGCTTGATGCCGAGCTTGGCCTTGATCTCCTCGCACAGCAGGTCGGCCAGCGCACCGGTGCCGCTGAGTTGCACGTTGCCGTGCGCGTCGCGCTCCAGATCGCCCGCGAGCTTGGACAAGATGGGCGTGCCGGCCACGTCGTGGATGCCCTCGCTGACGGCAATGACGCAGCGGCCATAGCGCGTGTGCGCGGCCTTCACGTCGCGCAGGAACTGCTCGGTGTCGAAGGCGCGCTCGGGCAGGTAGATGAGGTGCGGGCCGTCGTCGTCGAACTTCTTGCCGAGCGCCGCAGCGGCGGTCAGGAAGCCGGCATGGCGGCCCATGACGACGCCGACGTAGACGCCAGGCAGCGAGGCGTTGTCGAGGTTGGCCCCGGCAAAGGCCTGGGCGACGAAGCGCGCCGCGGACGCGAAGCCGGGCGTGTGGTCGTTGCCGACGAGGTCGTTGTCGATGGTCTTGGGGATGTGGATGCAGCGCAGCGGGTAGCCGGCGGCCTGCGCTTCCTCCGACACGATGCGCACGGTGTCGGACGAGTCGTTGCCGCCGATGTAGAAGAAGTGCGTGATGCCATGAGCCCGCAGCACGGTGAAGATCTCGTGGCAGTAGGCCGCGTCGGGCTTGTCGCGCGTGGAGCCCAGCGCGGAGGACGGCGTGTTGGCCACCAGCTCCAGGTTGTGGCTGGTCTCCTGCGTGAGGTCGACGAAGTCCTCGTTGACGATGCCGCGCACGCCGTGGCGCGCGCCGTAGACCTTGCCCACGCCGGCCTGCCGTCGCGCTTCCAGCACGACGCCGACAAGGCTCTGGTTGATGACGGCGGTGGGACCGCCGCCCTGGGCGACGAGGATCTTCGCGAGACTCATGAACGCTCCTGGTGTCGTCAACGGACGGCGGAGTTTAGGAGCCGCAAGCCGCAACGCAATCAGGAGTTCATGGGGCCTTCTCGGGCCGAGCGCCGGGACGCTCCCAAGCCCGCCCGTCTGGTGATGTTGACCGGGCTTGCCTCGTTCAACAGGCAAGACCGGGCGAGGGGCTCACTTGCTCATCCAAGTCTCAAGCTGATCCGCCGGCATCGGCTTGGCGAACAGCCAGCCCTGGCCTTCGTGGCAGCCCAGGCCGATCAGGTACTGGCGCTGCTCCTCGGTCTCGATGCCTTCGGCGATGACGGTCAGGCCCAGGCCGCGGCCGAGGTTGATGACCATCTGCGCGATGGTGGAGCCGGCGGTGGACGACTGCGCCTCCTGCACGAAGGCGCGGTCGATCTTGAGGCGGTCCACCTGCAGCTGACGCAGCTGGCTGAGGGAAGAGAAGCCGGTGCCGAAGTCGTCGATGGCGACGCTGAAGCCCAGGCGCTTGATGTCGGCCAGCACGCGCAGCACGAGTTCGGCATCCTCCATGGCCATGGACTCGGTGATTTCGAGCTCCATGTGCTCGCCGTCCACGCCGGCGTCAGCCAACGCCCGGGACAGCGTGTCGATGAAGCCCGGGTGGCGGAACTGCGCCATCGAGATGTTGACGGCCATGCGGAAGTCGGCGTGGCCCAGCTTGCGCAGCTTGGCGAGCTGCTGGCAGGCGGTGCGCACGACGAACTCGCCGATGGGGATGATGAGGCCGCTCTGCTCGGCCAGCGGGATGAACTGGTCAGGCGGGATGAAGCGGCCGTCCGTCGTGCGCCAGCGCAGCAGCGCCTCGGCGCCGATGACGCGACCGCTGCCAAGATCCACCTGCGGCTGGTAGACGACGAAGAGCTGGCTTTCCTCGAAGCCCGTGCGCAGGCCCTTGAGCAGCTTGAAGCGCTCGCGCGCGTCGCTGCCCATCGCGGCCGAGAAGTATTGGGATGAGCCGCGCTGCTGCTGCTTGGCGCGCTTGAGCGCGATCTGGGCGTCGAGCAGCAGCTCGGAGCCGACGGCGGTGGACTCGCCCAGCCGCACGAGGCCGGTGGTGGCCGACAGCTGCAGCCGCTCGCCCGCCACGACGAAGGGCTCGGCGAAGACGGCCTGCACGCTCTCCGGGCAGACCTTGTCGTGTTCGCCCAGCACGCCGAAGGTGTCCGCGCCAACGCGCGCCATGGCGGTGCTCAGGCCCAGTCGCTCGCTCAGGCGATGCACGACGGCCTGCAGCACCTGGTCGCCGAAGTGGTGGCCGAAGGCGTCGTTGATGTCGGCGAAGTCGTCGATGTCGATCAACGCCAGCGTGACGCCGGTCGGGTCCTTCAGGTTCTTGTCGAGCAGCTCGACGAAGCGGTTGCGGTTGGGCAGGCGCAGCAGCGGGTCGTTGTAGGCCTGGTCGAGCAGCTGGCTGTAGAGGATGACGTTCTCGAAGCCGACGGCGATGTTGGAGCAGAAGGCGCGCAGCAGCTGCTGGTCCAGCTCGTCGAGCTCGCGGCCCACGTCGACCAGCGCTGCCATCGCGCGCCCCTGGCCGAGGCCGAAGTAGAGGCAGGTGCCGTCGTCGTAGAGGTTGCGCTGCTCCTGCAGGCAGCGCTCCAGGCGCTCGCGCACGTTGGGGATCTTGATCTGGGCCAGCGGCCGGTCGATGAGGCCGCTGTACTGGCCGGCCGCGGCAACGATGCGCACCTCGTCGCCCGACTCGCCGCCCACCTGCGCGCAGACCAGGCCCTCGGGCAGGATGCCCAGCAGCGCGCACAACTGCGTGACGACGCCTTCGGCGAAGCGCGACAGGCCGCGCATACGCGACAGCGACGCGCTGCTCTCGACGATCATCTCCAGCCCGCGGCGGTTGGCCTCCAGCGCGCAGATCTGGCGGTAGGAGCGCACGGCCGCGGTCAGCACCGTGTAGAGCCGCGTGCGGGTCAGCTCGGACTTGGTCTTGTAGTCGTTGATGTCGTAGGCCTGCACCGTCTCGATCTCGGGCGCGTAGCCGGGCTGGCCGGTGCGCAGCACGATGCGCACGGCGTTCAGCCGCAGCTCCTCGCGGATGTGGCGCACGAGCTGCAGGCCGGCGTCCTCGCTCTCCATGACGACATCGAGCAGCACGACGGCGAGGTCGTCCTCGCTGGCGAGCAGCTGGCGCGCCTGGGCGGCGGACGTGGCGTGCAGGAAGACGAGAGGCTGGCCTTCGACGGTCAGGCCTTGCATTGCCAGCTCGGTGGCCTTGTGGACGTCGCCGTCGTCGTCGACGATGAGGATGCGCCAGGGGCGATCGTGCGAACGGTGATCGGCATCGGCGTGCTCAGGTTCGTCGAGCAACTCGAGCAGATCGTCGTCAACGGGCGCTGTTTCTTGCATGGGGGCGAGGACTCCGGGAACGGGTTGCCACGGCCGCGGCAGCCTCGTCGATCAGGACACGCAAGCGTAGTGCATCCGTGGGAGCGGTGCCACGAAAAGCACGGGCATTTGCCCGCCAGTACGGGTCAGCGTTTACCGGGTTTGCCCGGACGCGTACCGCCCGCACGGGCCGCCGGCTTGGCGCCCGTGACCCGCGGCGGCAGGCCGGTGTGCTGCGTCAACAGCTGCCCCTTGCGCGGCGTGACGGGTTTCATCGGCGACGAGCCCGTCGGTTTGATCGCGGGCTTGGCCGTCGTCGAGTTCTTGCGCCGCGCGCTTTCGTAGCTGCCGTCGGTGACGGGCTGATAGGTCGGGATCAGGTGGTGCTTGCCGTTGCCGATCAGGTCGGCCCGGCCCATGGCCTTCAGCGCCTCGCGCAGCAGCGGCCAGTTGTTGGCGTCGTGGTAGCGCAGGAAGGCCTTGTGCAGCCGGCGGCGACGCTCGCCGCGCACGATGTCGACCTTCTCGCCGCGGGTCTCGTCGCGGCTGATGCCCTTCAGCGGGTTGAGCCCCGAGTGGTACATCGCCGTGGCCGTGGCCATCGGGCTGGGGTAGAAGGTCTGCACCTGGTCGGCACGGAAGCCGTTGCGCTTGAGCCAGACGGCGAGGTTCATCATGTCCTCGTCGCTGGTGCCGGGGTGAGCGGCGATGAAGTACGGGATGAGGTACTGCTTCTTGCCGGCCGCGGCGCTGGCCGCCTCGAACATCTGCTTGAAGCGGTCGTAGGTGCCGATGCCCGGCTTCATCATCTTGGACAGCGGGCCGCCCTCGGTGTGCTCGGGCGCGATCTTGAGATAGCCACCGACGTGGTGCGTGACGAGCTCCTTCACGTACTCGGGCGACTGCACGGCCAGGTCGTAGCGCAGGCCCGAGCCGATGAGGATCTTCTTGACGCCCGGCAGCGCGCGCGCGCGGCGGTACATCTTGATCAGCGGATCGTGGCTGGTGTTCAGGTTCGGGCAGATGCCCGGGTAGACGCAGCTGGGCTTGCGGCAGGCGGCCTCGATCTCGGGGCTCTTGCACCCGATGCGGTACATGTTGGCCGTGGGGCCGCCCAGGTCAGACACGATGCCGGTGAAGCCCTTGACCTTGTCGCGCATCTCCTCGATCTCGCGGATGACGGAGTCTTCCGAGCGGCTCTGGATGATGCGGCCCTCGTGCTCGGTGATGGAGCAGAAGGTGCAGCCGCCGAAGCAGCCACGCATGATGTTCACGCTGAAGCGGATCATCTCCCACGCGGGGATCTTGGTCGCACCATCGTGGCTGCCGTTCTCGTCCGCGTAGCTCGGGTGCGGGCTGCGCGCATAGGGCAGGTCGAACACGTGGTCCATCTCCGGCGTCGTCAGCGGGATGGGCGGCGGGTTGATCCAGAGGTCGCGCTCGCCGTGGCGCTGCACCAGCGCGCGGGCGTTGCCGGGGTTGGTCTCCAGGTGCAGCACGCGGTTGGCGTGGGCGTAGAGCACAGGGTCGCTCTTGACCGTCTCGTAGGCCGGCAGGCGCACGACGGTGCGTTCGCGAGGCGGCAGCGCGATGCGGCCGGTCTTGTGGATCGTGATGGGCTTGGGCGCCGATGCAGCCTCAGGCTCCGCCGTCGCGCAACTCGTCTCCTGCTTGATCTCCTGGTAGGGGCTGATCAGCTCGTCGATGCGGCCGGGGCGGTCCACCTCGGTCGAGTCCAGCTCGAACCAGCCATCGGCCGTCGTGTCATCGGTGCGACGCATGAAGGCCGTGCCGCGCACGTTGGTCAGCGTCTCGATGGGCTCACGGCGCGCCAGGCGATGGGCAATCTCGATGATGGCGCGCTCGGCGTTGCCATACACGAGCAGGTCGGCCTTGCTGTCCACGAGGATGGAACGGCGGACCTTGTCCTGCCAGTAGTCGTAGTGGGCGATGCGGCGCAGAGACGCTTCGATGCCGCCGATGACGACCGGCACGTCCTTGAACGCCTCCTGGCAACGCTGGGTGTAGACCAGCGTCGCGCGGTCCGGGCGTTTGCCGCCCTCGCCGCCGGGCGTGTAGGCGTCGTCGCTGCGGATTTTCCGATCGGCCGTGTAGCGGTTGATCATCGAATCCATGTTGCCGGCCGCGACGCCGAAGAACAGGTTGGGCTTGCCCAGCGCCTTGAAGGCGTCGGCGCTGTTCCAGTCCGGCTGCGCAATGATGCCGACGCGGAAGCCCTGCGCCTCCAGCGTGCGACCGATGACGGCCATGCCGAAACTGGGGTGGTCGACGTAGGCGTCGCCCGTGACGATGATGATGTCGCACGAGTCCCAGCCGAGCTGCTCCATCTCCTGCCGGCTCATGGGCAGGAAGGGCGCGGGGCCGAACCGCTTGGCCCAGAACGGGCGGTAGGCGGTCAGGGCCTTCGGGGCGGTGACGGGTAGTGCGGACATAAGCGTCGATTGTCGGCGGCCTGGCCCAGAAAGCACAAAGCCCGCTCGAAGAGCGGGCCATGGGCACTGGGCCTGGCGTGAATTACAGCGCGCGGATGTTCGAGGCCTGCAGACCCTTGGGGCCCTGCTTCACTTCGAACTCGACCTGGGCGCCTTCGGCCAGCGTGCGGAAGCCGCCGTTGTTCTTGATCTCGCTGTGGTGGGCGAACAGATCCTTGCCGCCATCGGCGGGGGTGATGAAGCCGAAGCCCTTGCCGTCGTCAAACCACTTGACGATGCCGGTCTGCTGGGTGCTCATGAAATTTCCTTGCGGTTGTCGTGCTGTGCGGCCCAGCCTGAGAAGCTGCGCGAAACACAACGACTGCGGGGAAGGGCCAACAAAAAAATGGCGCCATTGCCTGGCGCCTGGGTAGCGATTCTAGCGGTGTGCTCAGGCCGGCATCCGCATCGGCACGGCGACTGCCGCGCCGCGTGCACGGGCGCCACCCTTGATGCGGCTTTCCTCGAACACCTCGCAGGCGCAGTCGCGGCAGGCGCCGCAGGCCGTGGCCACGCGCAGGTCGTCCTGCAGGGCCTCGAAATCCGGGCAGCCGCTGGAGGCGGCAATCGCGATGTCGCGATCGGAGACACGGTGGCAGACACAGACAATCATGGGCACGAAGTCTAATGCGAATCGGTCTCATTTGCAAAAAGAGCGGTTTTGCCGAGGGGCTTTCGCTGGGGATACTCCGGACCAATTTCACGAATCTGGAGCTGCCATGCAAGGCGACCCGCAAGTCATTGCCCACTTGAACGCCCAGCTCAAGCTGGAGCTGACTGCCATCAACCAGTACTTCCTGCACGCCCGCATGCTGAAGAACTGGGGCCTGATGAAGATGGCCAAGCACGAGTACGAAGAGTCCATCGAAGAGATGAAGCACGCCGACAAGCTCATCGAGCGCGTGCTGACGCTGGACGGCCTGCCCAACCTGCAGGACCTCGGCAAGCTCTACATCGGCGAGAACGCGGTCGAGACGATGGAGTGCGACCTGAAGATCGAGAAGACCGGCCACGCCCACCTGAAGGAGGCCGTCGCCTACTGCGAGAGCGTGCGGGACTACGTCTCCCGCGAGCTGTTCGTGCAGATCCTGGACGACACCGAGGAACACATCGACTACCTCGAGACGCAGCTCGAACTGGTCACCAAGGTCGGTGAGCAGAACTACCTGCAGTCGCAGATGGGCGAGCCCAGCTGACCCCTCGCCCGGGCCCCCGAGGGGACGGCGATGCCCGCGGCATCGAGCCGCGAGCACATCGCCAAACGGGCCGGCTTGAGAACGGCCCGACGCTCGGCCCGGAAAGCGGCGTGACCAACGACACGGCGGGTTAGTCCGGAGTAACGACACCGACCTCCCGCGCTCAATAGGGGCATGCAAGTTCTGCAGGCCCCTTTTTCATGCTGCCGCCCGTCATGAGCTGGCTGACCCGGCTCGGCTTTGTCGCACCCGTCGCGAGCGCGCAGGACGACGAGGCCGCGCTGCTGGCCCGACTGAAGTCCGGCGATGCCGACGCACTGGCGCTGCTCTACCGGCGCGAGAGCGGATCGGTCTACCGCTACGCGCTGGCACTGGCCGGTGACGAGGCCGCCGCGCTGGACGCGGTGCAGGAGGCCTTCGCCCAGTTGCTGCGAGGCCCGCAGGCCTGGCAGCCCGGGCGCGGAACGCTGGGCGCCTACCTCGCCGGCATGGCCCGCCACCAGTTGCTGAACCAGTGGCGTGACGCGCGGCGCCACGTGCCGCTGGACGACGAGGTCGATGCCGACCACCACGCCGAACCCACACCCGCCAGCGACGCCCGCTTGGCCCAGGCCCAGCGCCACGACAGCCTCTGGGCCGCCATCCGCCGCCTCAGCTGGCCGCAGCGCGAGGCCATCGCGCTGGTCGACCTGCAGGAGCGCAGCTACGACGAGGCCGCCGCCATCGCCGGCATCAGCACCGACGTGCTGCGCACCCGCCTGCACCGCGCCCGCCAGCGCCTGGCCGACCTGCTGGACGCAGGAGAACACCCATGAACGACGACGACACCCCCGACTGGCTGCGCCCCGCCCGGGCCGGGTTCGCGCGCCTGCAGCCCGACGCCGAGCAGGACGCCGCCCTGCTCGCCACGCTGACCCACCAACTGCGCACCCGACACGCCACCCGCGACGTTCGGGAACCCCGCTGGCTGCGCCGCCTGGCCTGGGGCAGCGGCGCGCTGGGCGCTGCGGCCGCGCTGCTGCTCAGCGTCGTGCTGCTGCTGGACCCGCCGGACGGCCGTGCCGCACCGTTGGCGGCAGCCGGCAGCGGCTTCATCCCGCTGGTGCCCGAGTCCGAACTGCGTGGCGCCGCCGTCTGGCTGCAGCCCGCCGAACTGCCTCGCGAGCGCCTGGCATTGCTGGGCCTGCCCTTCGATGCCGCCCGCGCCGACGAGCTCGTGCGCGCCGAACTGATGTTGAACCCGCGTGGCCAGGTGCTGGCCGTGCGCCTGCTGGACTGAACGGAGATCCTCATGAAGCAGCCCCTGACAAGCCTCACCCTGGGCGCCCTCGCCGCCTGCGCCCTTGCGCAGGGCCAGGAAGCCCCGCGCATCGACGTCGAAGGTCACGTCCAGTTGCTGGCCGCCGCGGC
Source organism: Pelomonas candidula (assembly GCF_043555985.1). Taxonomy (NCBI): domain Bacteria; kingdom Pseudomonadati; phylum Pseudomonadota; class Betaproteobacteria; order Burkholderiales; family Sphaerotilaceae; genus Roseateles; species Pelomonas candidula. Next base: position 292,722 of record NZ_JBIGIC010000003.1, read on the forward strand.
GCCGCAGGTCGTGGCGGACAAGGTCGTCATGCTGGCCGGCCGCGAGCTGGAGAGCGAACGCGTCGTCAAGGGTGCGCCCTACTGCGCCACGGCCGTGCACGAGAACGTGCAGACGCTGGCCGACGGCAACCGCATCGTGCGCCGCCAGCAGAGCCAGCTGTGCCGCGACGGCGAAGGGCGCACGCGCCGCGAGGTGCAGCGCGAGGGCGGGCCCAAGGTGGTCTACCTGAACGACCCGGTCGCCAGGGAGAGCTGGGTGATCTACCCCGAGCAGAAGCGCGTGCAGCGACTGCGCGGCGGCAATGTCACGCTCGATGGCGGCGACGCCGCCGCGCACGCCGCCTGGCAGGCCTCGATGCAGGACTGGGGTGAACGCATGAAGGAGCAGGCGGCGCGCTGGGCCGAATGGGGGGCCCGCGTCGCCGAGCGGGCCCGCAGCGCGGACGCCGAGCGCGTGCGCGCCCACGCGACGGCGGGCGAGCCGGGCATCGTCATCGAGCAGGAACTGGTCGTGCCGCCGGTGCCTCCCGCACCCGACGCCAGTGCCCCGGAGCGCCGCCGCGAGCTGCGCGTCATCCGCGCCAGCGAACTGCCCGCGCCGCCCGTCATGCCCGCACCGCCCGCGGCGATGGCCATTCCGGCGCCGCCGGTACCGCCGGTGCCCCCGCTGCTGCTGAACCTGCCGCTGTTGCCGCGTGAAGGCGGCACGACGACGGCGCTGGCGGCCAGGGAGGTCGACGGCCTCAAGCTCAACGGCGAACGCACGACCTGGACCATCGAGGCCGGCAAGATCGGCAACGAGAAGCCCATCGTCATCAGCCGCGAGGTCTGGCGCAGCCCGGAACTGATGCTGACCGTCTCCAGCCGCGACGCCGACCCGCGCCAGGGCGAACAGAACTACCGGCTGGAGAAGATCCGGCGCGGCGAGCCCGACCCGGCGCTGATGAAGCCGCCCGCCGACTTCAGCGAAGGCCCCAGGCGCAACGGCGCAAGGCCGGCGGCGAGCGCACCGGCCGGCGGCGAGCGCACCGGCCGGCAAGGCCTAGCTAGACAGGCCCCAGCACGCGCATCGAGTAGTCGGTCGCCCTGACGTCCTTCGTCAGCCGGCCGATGGAGATGCGATCCACGCCGGTGGCGGCGATCCAGCGCAGCTGGTCCAGCGCGACACCGCCCGACACCTCCAGCAGCGCCCGGCCCGCGTTGACCGCCACGGCTTCGCGCATCATGGCCTCGCTGAAGTTGTCCAGCAGCACGCTGACGGCGCCGGCATCCAGCGCCTCACGCAACTGCGCGATGGTCTCGACCTCGATCTGGATGTCCACGCCCGCGTTCAGCGCCTGCGCCGCCCGCAGCGCCTGAGCGGTGCCGCCAGCCGCGGCGATGTGGTTCTCCTTGATGAGGATGCCGGCGTACAGCGCCAGCCGCTGGTTCTGGCCGCCGCCCACGCGCACGGCGTACTTCTGCGCCAGGCGCAGGCCGGGCAAGGTCTTGCGCGTGTCGAGGATGGCGCAGCCCGATGCGTTGGGGCTGGCACCGGCCACCGCATCCACATGGGCGCGCGTGGTCGTCGCCGTGCCTGACAGCAGCTGCAGGAAGTTCAGCGCCGGCCGCTCGGCCGACAGCAGATGGCGGCCATCGGCCTCGATGCGGCAGACGATGCTGTCCGCCGTCATCGCCGCACCTTCGTCGTAGAGCCACTCGATGCGGCTCGTCGCATCCAGCGCCGCGAACACGCCGTCGAACCAGTCGCGGCCGCACAGCACGGCGGCTTCGCGCACCCGCACCTGCGCCGCCACGCGCCGGCCCGCGGGCACCAGCTGGGCCGTCCAGTCGCAGCGGCCGATGTCCTCGGCCAGCGCGTCGCGGATGTTGCGCGCGCGCGCCTGTTCCAGGGTCTCTTCGATGAACATCACTCGGCCGGTCCGATCGTCAGGGAAATCTCGCCCAGGCCCTCGATGCGGCCCGTGATGACGTCGCCCGTCACGACCGCGCCCACGCCGGCCGGCGTGCCGGTGTAGATCAGGTCGCCGGGGTGGAGGTGAAACAGGTGCGACAGGTTGGACACGATCTCGGCCTGGCTCCAGATCATGTCCGCCAGATCGCCACGCTGCTTCTCGACGCCGTTCACGGCCAGCGTGATGGCGCCCTTCTCCAGCAGGCCGGTCTCGGACACGCGGGCGATGTCGGTCAGGATGGCCGACTGGTCGAATCCTTTGGCCGTGTCCCAGGGCTTGCCGCCGGCCTTGGCCATGGCCTGCAGGTCGCGGCGCGTCATGTCCAGGCCCGCGGCATAGCCCCAGATGGCGGCCTTGGCGGCCTGCGGCGTCACGCGGAACACCGGCGCACCGATGGCGATGACCAGCTCCATCTCGTAGTGGTAGTTCTTGGTCTCGGTCGGGTAAGGCACCGTCGAGCCCGAGGGCGTCAGCGCGCTTGCAGGCTTGGTGAAATAGAACGGCGGCTCGCGCGTCGGGTCGCTGCCCATCTCGCGGGCATGATCGGCATAGTTGCGGCCGACGCAGAAGATGCGGCTGACCGCGTAACGGGCGTCCGTGCCACGCACGCCGGCGCTGGGAATCTCGGCTGGAGGAAAGACGAAGTTGCTCATGTCATGGCATCGCCGATGGAAACAGGGGGCAAAGCATACTGGGCTGGCCCTGATGCTGCTGGTATTGACGCTGATGACGGGCTGCGCGACCCGGCCCGTCAGCGCCGACCGCGACGGCCCCCTGCCCAACCCGCCGGCCGAGCTGGCCAAGGTGCCCGACGCGGTGCCACGCCTGGAGCCCATCCGCGTCGGCGGCCCCAACAAGCCCTACGAGGTGCTGGGCGAACGCTACCTGCCCCTCACCGGTGACGATCCCTACGTGGACCGCGGCCTTGCGTCCTGGTACGGCCGCAAGTTCCACGGCCGGCCCACGGCCAGCGGTGAGGTCTACAACATGTACGCCATGACAGCCGCCCACGCGACGCTGCCCATTCCCAGCTACGCCCGCGTGCGCAACCCCGCCAACGGCAAGGAGGTGATCGTCCGCATCAACGACCGTGGCCCCTTCCACAAGGGCCGCATCATCGACCTCAGCTACACCGCCGCGCTGAAGCTGGACCTGCTGCGCGGCGTCGCGCCAGTGGAGGTGCGGCGCATCACCTACGCCGAGATCCGCGCCGGCAACTGGCAGAAGCCCGCCGACCCGCCGCCGGTGTTCACGCCGGATGCCGCCCCCGGCGCGCCGCAACGCGAGACGACCGCCACCGTGGCGGGCGTGGCCACGCCGGGCACCGGCATCTGGCTGCAGTTCGGCGCCTTCGCCAGGCTCGACAGTGCAGAGGCGCTGCGCCAGCGCGTCGCCGAGGCCGACCTCAGCCTGCTGCCGCTGCTGACCATCGTCCGCGAGGCCGGCCTGCACCGGCTGCGCGCCGGCCCCTTCCCCGATGCCGACGAGGCGCGCGCCACGGCCGCCCGGCTGCGCAGCGAGAGCGGGCTGGAGTCGACGCTGGTCGAGAAGCGCTAGCCGGCTAGCGCCCGCCCGCCACGTCCAGCAGCGCGCCCACCGTGTAGCTGGCCGCATCGCTGAGAAGCCAGGCGATGGCTTCGGCCACCTCGTCGGCGCGGCCCAGGCGCTGGATGGGGATGGTGGCCGCGGCGGCGGCCGCGTCCATGCCGCTGGCCGCGTGGATGTCGGTCTCGATGATGCCGGGCCGCACGCCGTTGACGCGGATGCCCTCGCCGATCAGCTCACGCGCCAGGCCCTTGGTCAGCGTATCGACGGCACCCTTGGTGGCCGCGTAGTCCACATAGATGCCCGCCGAGCCGAACTCGGCCGCCCGCGAGCTGAGGTTGACGATGGCCCCGCCCGCGCCGCCACGCGCGGTGCTCATGCGCCGCGCGGCCTGCTGGCAGCACAGCAGCGTGCCGATCACGTTGACATCGAACAGCCGCCGCCAGCGGGCGGGCGCCATGGATTCCAGCCGCGCGGCCGGCGCCACGATGCCAGCGTTGTTGACCAGGCCCGCCAGCCGCCCGCCCTCGGCGTCCAGCCGCTCGAACATCGCGGCCACCTGCGCTTCGTCTGCCACGTCGGCCTGCAGCGCCAGCGCACGCCGGCCGAGTCCCTGCAATCGAGCCGCGAGCGCCTGGGCGGCGGCGCTATCCTGCGCGTAGTTAATGGCCACGTCCCAGCCGGCTGCAGCGCAGCGCAGCGCGGTGGCGGCGCCAATGCCACGCGAACCTCCGGTGATCAAGACCCAGGCCGACATGGGCGGCATTGTGGCCTTGCCGGCGATGATGCGGCCTCCTCTCGAAGCTGCATGGAATTCCTCGACGTCCCGACGATCCTGAAGGTCAGCGCCGCCTTCAACCTGATGGCTGCGCTGGCATGGCTGACGCTGGCCCAGGCCTTCCGCATCGCGCCGCGCGCGGGCCGGCTGATGGCGGCCGGCCATGTGCTGCGCTTCGCGACACAGGACTGGGGCGGCGGCCTGGCCGGCTGGCCCCCGCTGCTGCAACAGGCCATCCCCGAGTTCGGCCTGCTGGGCTGCATCGTGCTGCTGCTGCTGGCCCTGCGCCGCATGCTGCGCAGCCGCCGGCCGCCGAGCGACATCGCGTGGGTCGGCGGCCTGGGCGCCTTCGGCATCGCGGTGGGTCTGGCCATCGGCTCGGCACCGGCCACCGAGCTTGCGAGCGCGGCGGCGGTGACGACGCTGGCGCTGCTGGCCGTGCGCGAGGTGGTGCGCGGCGTGGGCAGCCAGCTCTCCCGCATTGCCACGGGCGTCACGACGCTGCCGTTCGCGCTGCTGGCCGGCATGAGCCTCGCCCACGGTGCGGAGCTGCTGCTGGAACCGAGCTGGAGCGGCCACCTGCTGCGCGGCGAGCTGCCCACGCCGGAGCGCGCCGTGCTCTGGTACGTCGTCACGGCCAGCATCACGCTGAGCCTCATCGCGCTGATGGTCTGGCGCGTCGTCACGCGCATCCAGCACCTCACGTATCGCGACCCGCTGACCGGCTCACTGAACCGCCGCGCCTTCGAGCAGGCCCTGACCGAGGCCCAGGCCCAGCTTCAACGCGGCCACGGCTTTGCGCTGGCGATGATCGACATCGACCACTTCAAGCGGGTCAACGACCTGCACGGCCACCCGGCCGGTGACGCGGCGCTGCAGCACTGTGTGCGCATCTGGCAGGCCGGGCTGCGCAAGGTGGACCGCCTGGGCCGCCTCGGCGGCGAGGAGTTCTGCGCGCTGCTGCCGCTGGCATCGCCCGGCGACCTGGCGACGGCCGCCGCCGTCACCGAGCGGCTGCGCGCCGCGCTGGCAGCCGAGCCGCTGGCGTGGGAGGGCCTGCTGCTGCCGCTGTCCGCCAGCTTCGGCGTGGCGCTGCCGGTGGCGGGCGATGCAGCCGGCGAGATCGGGCTGGCGCGGGCCGATGCCGAGCTCTACCGCGCCAAGGCCGAGGGCCGCAACCGCGTCTGCGTCGCGACGCACCTGCTGGGGGCCACGGCATGAGCACCGCCCGGCCGCCCGCAGGTGCTCGCTCCCGTTTGGCGAACGACCGGCCGATCCGTCGGCCGGGCAGGCACGCAGCGCGGAGGGCGCCATGATCACGCCCGCCCAGACGCTGACGATGGCGGCCGCCATCATCATGTCCGCCGCCACGGCGACGCTGGTGTGGCTGTCGCTGGCGCTGCTGGCGCGCATCGCGCCGCGGGCGTCGCTGACGATGGCCGGCGCCAATGCCTGTGCGGCGCTGTCGCTGACGCTGAACGCGACGCGTGGTGTGCTGCCCGACGCGCTGACCTGCTGGCCTGCGGACGTGCTGGCCGTCGCCTCCTTCGCGCTGCTCGGCGCGGCGGTGCCGGCCATCCTGACGCGACACCTGCCCTGGAAGCCCGCGGCCATCGCCGTCGCCATGTCGGGCCTGGCGATGTTGGCCCTGCCCTACGGCGGCGACATGCGCTGGCAGACCCGCATCGTCAGCGGCATGGCCGCGGTGCTGGTGTTCGTGGCCGGCATGGCCGCGTGGCGCCACCTGAGTGCGACCGCCGGGCGGCGCACGCCGGCCTCGCTGGCGCTGCCGCTGTTCCTGATCTCGCTGCTGATGGCGCTGCGCGGCGTGGACAGCTTCATCCACCCCGGTACCGCGCCGGACGTGCGCGCGCCCACCGCGCTCAACCTCGGCCTGCTGTGGCTGGCGCTGGTCATGACGCTGCTGCTGAACGCGACGCTGGCCTTCCTCGTGCTGATGCGGCTGATCCACCGCATCGAGCGCCTGCTGGAGCGCGACCCGCTGACCGACACGCTGAACCGCCGTGCGTTCGACCAGGCGCTGGAGCAGGCGCACGCGTGGTTCCGGCGTGGCCGCGCCTACGCGGTGGTGATGATCGACATGGACCGCTTCAAGCAGCTCAACGACACCCTGGGCCACGCCGCCGGCGACGCCGCGCTGCACCAGATGGTGCGCGAGCTGCAGCCCTGCGTGCGCGAGGTGGACCGCTTCGGCCGGCTGGGCGGCGAGGAGTTCTGCGTGCTGCTGCCCGACACCGGCATCGCCGGCGCCGCGCTGGTGGCCGAACGCATGCGCGCCCTCGTGCACGCAACGCCGCTGCGCTGGCTGGAGCAGGACTGGCCGCTGAGCGCGAGCTTCGGGATCGCCGAGGCCGAGCGCGGCGACGCCAGCGCCAACGCCGTGCTGGCCCGCGCCGACGCCGCGCTCTACCGCGCCAAGGCCCAGGGCCGCAACGTCGTACAGGCCTGAGGCCGCCGGGCGCCGGCAGGCATGGGTTGACGACCTTCTAACAGGCAGCGCCGCCGCACTGAGTTAGGCTGGCGGCATCCGTCCTTGAAAGGGTGTCCCCATGAAGATCCAGACCGCCGCCGCAGCCCTCGCCATCGCCCTGACCGCCGCCTTCGCCGCCCCGGCCGCCGAAGCCCGCGTCCAGCACCACAAGACCAGCCACGCCAGCACCGCCAAGATGGTCAAGACCGGCGCCAAGAAGGCCGGCAAGGCCAAGCACAAGAAGCACGGCAAGAAGAAGGCTGGCAAGAACGCCTGACCCCGGAGAGGGTCTGCAACACCCCTAGGCCCGCAGCGGCAGCCGCAGCACCACCAGGGTGCCGCGGCCGGGCGTCGTGTCGATGCGCAGCGTGGCGCCCAGCACCTGGGCGCGCTGGCGCATGCTGGCCAGCCCGTGGCCCGAGCCGGGCAGCGTGGCATCGAAGCCGCAGCCGTCGTCTTCGATGCGCACCTCCAGCGCGCTGCCCTCCTGGCGCGCCGACAGGCTCAGCGTGCGCGCCCGCGCATGCTTGATGACGTTGGTCATCGCCTCCTGGATCAACCTCAGCACCTGCAGCGCCTGCGCCGGCTCCAGCCAGGGCAGCGGCGGCATGTCGGCCATGGCCCATTCCAGGTTGAGGCCGGCGCTGTGCAGCCGGTGGCCCACGCGGGTGCGCAACGTGGCCAGCAGCGTCGCGAGGTCATGCTCCAGCGGCTCCAGGGAGTCGATGGTCAGCCGCAGGTCCTCGATGGCGCTGCGCAGCAGCTCGGCCATCGCCGGCGCGCTGGCCGTGCCGCTTTCGGCCAGCCGCAGCATCGCGATCAGCGTCGAGCCGACACCGTCGTGCATGTCGCGCATCAGGCGCTGCCGCTCCAGCAGCAGCGCCTGCTCGCGCTCGACGGTGCGCAGCTGCTCGTGCCGCGCGGCCAGCTCGGCCTCGCGCTCGGCCAGGCGCGCCGACAGCAGCGCGCTGGCCGACTCGGCCTGCTCGATGGCGCCGGTGAAGCGGCGTAGCGCGGCGTACAGGAAGCTGCCGATCATCAGCAGCGCCCCGTAGGGCAGCAGGTAGATGGACTCGGGGCTGATGCGCACGCCCACCAGCAGCCAGTCGTGCACGGCCAGGCCCAGGCCGATCCACAGCGCCACGACGATGACGCGCAGCTCGCGGCGGCCGCCGCGCACGGCCAGCGCCGTCAGCACGCCGGTCACTGTCAGCGCGGCGACGAGGGTCACGGCATGCTGCACCAGCAGCGACACCGGCAGCCCGGGCACGGTCAGCAGCGAGCCCGCCAGCACGAACAGCGCCAGGCCGCGCTCCACCCGCGGCAGCCGGCGCGCGTCGAAGCGGAAGGCGAAGAGGTAGGTCGCCAGCATCAGCCAGGCGACCGACGCCGAGGTCATCCACCAGAACCAGGCGTAGGCGAGGTCGCCAGACGGCAGGATGACGAAGAAGTGCAGGTTGCGCAGCGTCCAGCCGGCCGCGGCACAGGCGAAGTAGAGGTAGGCACGCTCGGCCCGCCGCCCCAGCCAGACGACGAAGGACAGCAGCCCCATCGCCAGCATGGCCAGGCTGACGGCGGCGGGCACCGTCTGCTGCAGCGCGCTGCGCAGGCCGTGCCGGTCGCGCAGTTCCTCCTCGGGGCCGGCCCACACGGTCGACAGCGCGTAGAAGCCGCCATAGCGGCTGGGCAGGCCCAGCGCGAGCGTCAGCACCTCGCCCGACGCGCGGCGCTGCGGCGGCAGGGTCATAAGCAGGGGCCGGTTCCACTGCTCGGCGATGCCGGCCTGGTTGTCGAAGACCTGCCGCCAGCCCTGCGGCTCCCGCAGCCACAAGGTCACGGCCTCGCCGGTGACGCGGGGCACGTACACCGCCAGCGGCGCGTCGGCCGCCAGCCCGGCCGGCATCGTCCAGCGCAGGCGGTACCAGTGCATGGCGCGCTGCTGGTCCATCTCGGCAGACTCGCCCAGGGGACGCTGGCGCCGGTCGGGCAACGCCACCGGCTGCCAGGGGGCGTCCTGCGGCGCCTGGAGGGGCTGTGCCTCCTCGACGATGGCGGCCGTCTGGTGGTCGGCCTGCTCGTAACGCTGTGAGAAGACCTCGCCGGCCTGCGCCGCGGGGCTGACCAGCAGCCACGCCAGCAGCAGAAGCCGCCCTGTTCTAGTCACGCAGCAAACCCATGCGCCGCGCCTCGTAGACCGCCTCCGTGCGCGAGTGCACCTGCAGCTTGCGGTAGATGCGCTTGACGAAGGTGGTGACCGTGTGGCGCGACACCGCCAGCATCGGCGCGATCTCCTCGTAGCTGTAGCCCTTGGCGCAGAGCTGCAGCACCTCGCACTCCCGCGGCGACAGGTTGGCGTCGCCATCCACCGCCGGCTCACTGGCGCTGCGCTGGGCCTGCGCCCAGGCGGCCGAGCGGCGCAGCATCTGGCGCGCGATGACCGCGCTGATCGGGCTGCCGCCGGCCTTCAACACGCGCAGCTGCTCGACGATCTCGGTGGGCGAGGCGTCCTTCAGCAGATAGCCCGTCGCGCCGGCCTCGATGGCGGCCAGCACATGGGACTCGTCGCCGAACACGGTGACCACCATCGCCTCGCAGTCGGGCAGCGAGCGCGCCGCCTCGGCGATCAGCACGGTGCCGTCGCCATCGGGCAGGCCCAGGTCCACCAGCAGCACGTCGGGCCGGGTGTTGCGCAGCAGGTGCAGGCCCGCCGCCAGCGTGGCCGCCTGGCCCACGACCTGCATGTCCTCCGCCGCCTCCACGGCCGCCGCGAAGGGCTGCAGCACGGAGGGGTCGTCATCGACGATCAGCACGCGCAGCTTCATGCGCCGGGAGTGTAGGGAGCGGCCATCCTGCGGCGTGAGGACCTGTGCCGTGATTGCGGTACGCCCCATCACGCAGACGCCGACGGTCGCAACGGCAGCCGCAGGCTCACCCGCGTGCCCTGCCCCGGCTCGCCGTGCCAGCACAGCGCCGCGCCCAATGCCTGCGCGCGCTGGCGCATGCTGGCCAGGCCGCGGCCGGCGGTGGCGGCGCCGGGGTCGAAGCCACAGCCATCGTCGGCGATGCAGACCTCCAGCGCATCGCCGTCGGGCCTTGCGGACACGCTCAACGTCTGCGCCCGCGCATGCTTGATGACGTTGGTCACCGCCTCCTGCACGAGGCGCAGCACCTGCAGCGCCTGCGTAGGCTCCAGCCACGGCAGCGGCGGCATGTCGGCAACCGCCCACTCCAGCGTCAGGCCGGCCGCCTCCAGCCGGCGGCCCACACGCGTGCGCAACGTGGCCAGCAGCGTCGCGAGGTCGTGCTCCATCGGCTCCAGCGAGTCGATGGTCAGCCGCAGGTCTTCGATGGCGCTGCGCAGCAGCTCCGCCATCGCCGGCGCGCTGGCTCCGCCGCTCTCGGACAGCCGCAGCATCGCGATCAGCGTGGAGCCGACGCCGTCATGCATGTCTCGCATCAGCCGCTGGCGCTCCAGCAGCAACGCCCGCTCGCGCTCTGCCTCGTGCACCAGCTGCTGCTGGGCGCGCAAGGCCTCGCCCAGCGCCTCGGCCGAGCGGCGCGCGACGAGGGTGTTGCGGATGGCCACCTGCATGCGCCAGCCGTACAGGCTCACCAGCCCGAACAGCAGCCCGCAGGCCAGCGCATGCAGCACGTGGCCGGAGCGGCTGGCGACGGTGAGCGTGCCCAGCACCGAGGCCGGCAGCGACAGCGACAGCACCAGCCCCGGCATGCCCGGCGCGTGGGCACCGGCGAAGACGATGGTCACGTTGAAGGCGCAGGCCAGCAGCAGCGGCAGCTCTGCCGCCTCGCCCTGCGACACCATCCACGGCACCAGGCCCCAGACGACGCTGCTCATCAACACGCTGGCGTGCAGCCACGGCAGCCAGCGCCGCATCGCGGCGGCGAAGTCCGTCGCGCGCTCCAGCCGCCAGCCCACCCAGCCCTGGGCCAGGCAGGCCCCCATGGCGCCTGCCGCCCAGGCCAGCCGCCAGCGCAGCGGTGCGTAGTCCTGCCACGCCAGCACCATGCCGGCGATCAGCACGGCCAGCGCGACGATCGTGCCGCGCAGGTGGGCAAGGAACAGCCGCAACGAGTCCTGCTCGACACGCTCGCGCAGCGCCGCCTCGTCGAGCACCAGCTCAGCCATGCCGCCCGCCCACCGGGGCATCCGGGCGCCCGGCGCAGGTCGTGATCTCACACAGCTTCATGGCCGAAGTCTAGGAAGGCGTGCACCCACCTCTTCTCCACAGCCTGTAGGAGACGTGCCGCGTTCGCGGGACAGCCCGCCCACACAGGGCCGGGAACGGCTTTCCATACTCGTTTGGCGCTCTTCCACGCGGCACATCTCCCACGACCCGCATCCGGAAGGGCCTGGCCGGCACGGCCGGCATGACCCTGGTTCGAACACTCGCTGAGGAGCCGCCCGATGCCCCGATTCCGTCAATGCCTGCAGGGTCTGGCCCTGCTGTTCGCCGCGTACGCCGGGGCTGCCACCGCCGCCGGCCGCGAGGCGGCCGACCTGGAGGCGCTGCAGGCCGACTCCGCCATCCCGATGCGGGCCGAGCCGGGCGTGGTCGTCAGCCCGCGCGGCCTGGCCTATGCCTACGCGCGCCGCGACACGCTCACGTCCGCCGCGGCCGGCGACAGCCGTCTCGTGTTCGTCGCCCAGCCGCTGACCGCCTCGGTCGCCGTGCTGGACCGCTTCACCGGCCAGCAGCTGGGGCAGCTGCCGGCGCCGCCCGGCGGCTGGCTGCTGCCGTTCTCGCTGCGCGTGCCGCGCGAGGGCCATGTCGTCGTGCTGGACTCCGGCGGCTTCCCCAGCCCCACGGCGCCGTCCGTGCCGCGCGTCTACGACTACAACGTCTTCTACAACCCGCACACGCTGCAGCTGCGCGCCACGCTGGAGCGCGTCGTGCGCTTCGACGGCCTGCCCGTCGTCTTCGCCGAGGACGTGGAGGTGACCTCCAGCGGGAACTACGTCGTGTCGGAATCCATCGTCGGCGCGCTGTGGGTCATCAAGCCCGACGGCAGCATCGCGCCGGGCCTGTTCCCGTCGGACGGCCAGCCCATCGCCACGCTGGCGCCCTGCGCGTTCACGCCGACGACGGTGGGCGGCCTGCCGTTCACGACGGCCGGCAACTTCGCGCCCGGCGTCGTGGGCCTGGCCGAGCGCCGCGGCCAGCTGTACTTCTCGACGACCTGCCACGGCGGCGTCTACCGCGTGCCGATGGCCTCGCTGCTGGACGCCACGCGCAGCCCGGCCGCGCGCGCGGCGGACATCCAACCCGTGTCGCCGCGCGCGGCCGGCACGGCATCCGAGACGCTGCACGGCCTCGCCTTCGACCGCGCCCGACCGGGCGACGACGCGCTCTACGCGGCCGACTCGCTGCAGCTGCGCATCGTGCGCATCGACACGCGCGACGGCTCGCGCCGGGTCGTCGCGAGCGACGCAACGCTGTTCAACTTCCCGTCCAAGCTGCAGTTCCTGCCGCCGGTGAACGGGCTGGCGCCGCTGCTCGTCGCGTCGGACCAGGAGCATCGGCTCAAGCTCATCAACGCCGCGCTGCAGGACGACCAGCTGCAGCCGCCGTGGTTGATCACCAAGGTGTTCGTCGGGGCGCCGTTCGGGTTCCATCACGCACCGGACCGGCGGTGACGCACCATGAAGCGCGATCTACCCGACACCGAGCTGGCCGCGGCCCGCCAGGTGGCCGTGTTCGGCTACTTCTGGGAGATGGTCCACCGTCGCAGCGGGGCCGTCGTCGGCGAGGGCTTCTGCCGCCAGCTGCCGGCGCTGCGCCGGCAGCACGGGTACGACTACCGGCTGACCCGCGTCGCCGAGATCGATCGGAGCGCCCCATGGGCACCGCACCGCTGACGATGCAGGACGAGATCGCCTGGCTGGGCCAGCTGCTGCTGGGCCGCGACGCCTGCGCGCTGTTCGGCAACGGCCCGTTGGGCCCGATGCTCACCGGCCTGTGCACGCTGCTGACGCCCAGGCTGAGCGGCCCCGGCGACGTGGCGGACGTGGACCTGGCCGAGCTGGATGCGGCCAGCCTGGACAACCCGCTGGGCCTGCAGCTGCTGCTGTCGCTGCTGCCCGAAGGCCTGGCGCAACCGGCGGCGCGCGACGCGCAAGGCCGCTGCCACGTGGGCGACGACGCCCTCGACCGCCTGGCCGGCCACGGTGAAGGGCTGTGCCCCTGCTACCGCTTCGACCTCGCCGGCATGCGGGCGCTGCCCTTCAACAACGGCGCGGAGGCCCGTCGCTGAAGCGCGGGCCGAGCGAGGGGCTCACATCACTCGCGTTCGAACTTGAACACCGCCACGCTGGCCATCACGTTGGGCAGCGTGCGCACCACCTCGCCGTTCTGCAGACCGAAGCTGTCCAGGATCTTGAGGCGATTCTTGCGCGCCAGCACGCCGAAGTCGGCGAAGGTGCCGACGCGGATGTTGGGCGTGTCGTACCACTCGTAGGGCAATGCGCGCGTGACCGGCATGCGGCCGAACAGCACCTGCAGCCGGTTGGGCCAGTGGGCGAAGTTGGGGAAGCTGACGATGCCCATCTTGCCGACGCGGGCCGTTTCCTTGAGCATGGCTTCGGCATTGCGCAGGTGCTGCAGCGTCTCCAGCTGCAGCACGACGTCGAAGCTCTGGTCCTCGAAGATGGACAGGCCTTCCTCCAGGTTGCGCTGGATGACGTTGACGCCGCGCTTCACGCAGGCCAGCAGGTTGACGTCGTCCAGCTCCACACCGTAGCCGCTGCAGCCCTTGTGCTTGATGAGGTGCTCCAGCAGCTCGCCGGTGCCACAGCCCAGGTCCAGCACACGCGAGCCGGGCGGCACGAGGGCCGCGATGACGGGATCGAAGCTCATACGGCCACCCCCTTGATCTGCAGGGCGGGCCGGGCCGCGGGGCACAGGTTGCCGGCGACGCGCTCGAAGTAGGCCCGCAGCACGCCGTGGTAGCGCGGATCGTCGAGCAGGAAGGCGTCGTGGCCATGCGGCGCGTCGATCTCCGCATAGGACACGTCCAGCCGGTTGTCGAGCAGCGCCTTGACGATCTCGCGCGAGCGCGCCGGCGAGAAGCGCCAGTCGGTCGTGAAGCTGGCGACGAGGAACTTGGCCTTGGCGGAAGCGAACGCACGCGTCAGGTCGCCGCCGTGCTCGGAGGCCGGGTCGAAGTAGTCCAGCGCCCGCGTGATGAGCAGATAGGTGTTGGCGTCGAAGTAGTCGCTGAACTTGTCGCCCTGGTAGCGCAGATAGCTCTCGATCTGGAACTCGATGTCCTGCGTCGAGTAGCCCAGAGCGCCGGTCTTGAGCTCGCGGCCGAACTTCTCGGCCATGACGTCGTCGGACAGGTAGGTGATGTGGCCGATCATGCGCGCCACGCGCAGGCCGCGCTTGGGCACCACGCCATGTTCGTAGAAGTGGCCGCCGTGGAAGTCCGGGTCGGTCACGATGGCGCGGCGCGCCACCTCGTTGAAGGCGATGTTCTGCGCCGACAAATTGGGCGCCGTCGCGATGGCGATGCAGTGCGCCAGCCGGTCCGGGTAGCGCAGCGCCCAGTCCAGCGCCTGCATGCCGCCCAGCGAGCCGCCCAGCACGGCCGCCAGCTTCAGGATGCCGAAGCGCTCGACGACGCGGGCCTGGGCGTCCACCCAGTCCTGCACCGTCACGACGGGGAAGTCCGCGCCCCAGGCCCTGCCGGTCGCAGGATTCACGTGCATGGGCCCGGTCGAACCGAAGCAGGAGCCGAGGTTGTTGATGCCGATGACGAAGAACTTGTCGGTGTCCAGCGCCTTGCCCGGGCCAATGAGGTTGTCCCACCAGCCCTCGCTCTTCGCCTGGCCCGCGTAGGTGCCGGCCACGTGGTGGCTGGCATTCAGCGCGTGGCACACCAGCACCGCGTTGCTGCGCTCGGCGTTGAGCTGGCCGTAGGTCTCGACCATCAGGTCGTAGGCCGGCAGGCTGGCGCCGCTGCGCAGCTTCAGCGGCTCGTCGAAATGAAAACTCTGCGGCGACACGTCGCCGACGCTTCGGCCCGTCATGGCCCACTCCAAAAACGAAAAAACCGCGCCACTGTTGCGGGACGCCGGTTGACCGGAGCGTCCTGTTTAGCGGCATTTATTGAGCGCCCGCAATCCGGAACAAATCGGCGCTTGATGTCGCGCAGTTTAGCGGACCGGCGGCTGAACGATGATGCCGAGCTCCAGGAGGCTGCCGATGAGAGTTGCGCTGTTGCTGATCCCTGCGCTGCTGGCCGGCTGCGGCGACAAGGCGCCCGACGGCTGGACCGGCTACGCCGAGGCCGAGCTGGTCTACATCGCGCCGCCGGTGGCCGGCCGGCTCGACACGCTGGCCGTGCGCTCGGGCGAGGCCGTGGCCGCCGGCCAGACGCTGTTCGCACTGGACGCGACACCTGACATCGCGGCCGACGCCGAGGCCCGCGCCCGTGCGCAGAGCGCCCAGGCCCAGGCGCTGGATGCCGACAAGGGCCGCCGTGCGCCCGAGCTGACCGTCTCCCGCGCGCAGCTGGACCAGGCCCGCGCGGCCGAACGCCTGGCCGGCATCGACCTGACGCGCCAGCAGGAGCTGCTGGCCAAGGGCTTCGTCGCCCAGGCCCGCGTGGACGACGCGGCGACGACGCTGGCCCAGGCGCGTGCCCGCGTCGCGGAGCTGGACGCCGCCGTGCAGGTGGCGCGGCTGCCGGCCCGCGACGATGCGCGCACCGCCGCCCGCGCGCTGGCCCAGGCCGCCGAGAGCGGCCGCGCGCAGACCGCCTGGCGCGTGGAGCAGACGCAGCAGCGCGCGCCGATGCCGGCCCGCGTGCAGGACGTGTTCCTGCGCCCCGGCGAGTGGGTCGCGGCCGGCCAGCCGGTGCTGGCGCTGCTGCCGCCGGCCAACCGCAAGGCGCGCTTCTACGTGCCGCAGTCGGTGGTGGGCGGGCTGAAGCTGGACGCACCTGTCAACCTGCATTGCGACGGATGCGGCGCGGCGATTCCCGCGCGCATCAGCTTCATCGCCGCCGGGCCGGAGTACACGCCGCCGGTCATCTACTCCAACCAGCAGCGCGACAAGCTGGTCTTTCTCGTCGAGGCGCGGCCGGTGAAGGCCGAGGACGCGGAGCGCCTGCACCCAGGCCAACCGCTGGACGTCAGCCAATGACCGACCTCGCCATCGACGTGAAGGGCCTGAGCAAGTCCTACGGTGGCCGCAAGGTCGTCGACAGCGTGGACATGCAGGTCGCCACCGGTCGCATCGTCGGCTTCCTGGGCCCCAACGGCAGCGGCAAGACGACGTCGCTGCGCATGCTGTGCGGCCTGCTGACGCCCGAGGCCGGCGAGGGCCATGTGCTGGGGCTGGACTTCCGCCGCCAGGCCGCCGAGGTGAAGCGCCAGGTGGGCTACATGACGCAGAAGTTCGGCCTCTACGACGACCTCTCCATCCGCGAGAACCTGGACTTCATCGCGCGGCTGTTCTCGATGCCGGACCGCAGGGCTGCCGTCGACGGCGCGCTGCAGCGGCTGGGCCTGGCGACCCGGCAGACGCAGCTGGCCGGCTCGTTGTCCGGCGGCTGGAAGCAGCGCCTGGCGCTGGCCGCCTGCCTGCTCCATCGCCCCCGGCTGCTGCTGCTGGACGAACCCACGGCCGGCGTCGACCCCAAGGCGCGCCGCGAGTTCTGGGACCAGATCCACCAGCTGGCGCAGGAGGGCATCACGGTGCTGGCGTCCACGCACTACATGGACGAGGCCGAGCGCTGCGACGAACTGGTCTACATCGCCTACGGCCGCGTGCTGGCACGCGGCACGGCGGCAGCCATCGCGCAGGACGCCGGCGCCCGCGACCTGGAGGACGCCTTCGTCAAGCTGGTCGGCCAGGCCACCGACAACTTCGCCGGGGCCGGTGCGTGATGCAGTCGCTGGCCCGCACGTTCGCCGTCGCCTTGAAGGAAGTGCAGCAGATGCTGCGCGACCGCCTCACGTTCGCGATGGCGGCAGGCGTGCCCGTCATGCAGCTCATCCTGTTCGGCTACGCGATCAACACCGACCCCAAGGGCCTGCCCACGGCCGTCGTGTCGCAGGACGCGAGCCCGATGGCGCGCAGCCTCGTCGCGGCGCTGCAGACCAGCGGCTACTTCCGCATCGTCGAGACCGGCATCGGTGAAGCCCGCGGCGACGAGTTGATGCAGCGCGGCGACATCCAGTTCCTCGTCGTCGTGCCGGCCGACTTCGGCGCCCGCATCGTGCGCGGCGAGACGCCGGCCGTGCTGATCGCCGCGGATGCCACCGACCCCTCCGCCGGCAGCAACGCGATGGCCGCCCTGAGCCAGCTGGCCCAGACCGCGCTGAACCGCGACCTGCGCGGCGCGCTGGCCCCGCGTGCACCGCAGGCCGCGCCGTTCGAGGTGCGCATCCAGCGCCGCTACAACCCCGAGGGGCTGTCCCGCTACAACATCGTCCCCGGCCTGGTGGGCACCATCCTGACGATGACGATGGTGATGCTGACCTCGCTCGCCATGACGCGCGAACGCGAGCGCGGCACGATGGAGAACCTGCTCGCCACGCCGGTGCGGCCCATCGAGGTCATGGTCGGCAAGATCCTGCCCTACATCGTGCTGGGCTACGTGCAGCTGGGCGTCATCCTCGGCGCGGCGTTCGTGCTGTTCAACGTGCCGATGGTGGGCAGCCTGCCGCTGCTGCTGGCGATGATCGGCGTGTTCATGCTGGCCAACCTGGGCGTGGGCTTCACGTTCTCGACGCTGGCGCGCAACCAGCTGCAGGCGCTGCAGCTGACGTTCTTTTTCTTCCTGCCGTCGATGCTGCTGTCGGGCTTCATGTTCCCGTTCCGCGGCATGCCAGGCTGGGCCCAGCACCTCGGCGAGACGCTGCCGCTGACGCACTTCCTGCGCATCGTGCGCGGCGTCATGCTCAAGGGCTCGGGCGCGGCCGACCTGCTGCCCGAGCTGTGGCCCATGCTGGCCTTCCTGCTCGTAGCCGGCAGCGTGGCGCTGCTGCGCTACAAGCAAACGGTTGATTGATTCGGCGCGCCCGGCGGACGGGCGCTGACCGGCCACCAGAATGCTGCGTCCCGCTCCCGCCGCGCAGCGCCATGCCCCAGACATCGCCGGATGACAGCCCGCCGCAGCGGCGCGAATTCAACGCCTACGCACTGGCCGCCGTGCTGCTGCTGCACGTCGCGTTGCTGATCGCCGTGCTGTGGTGGCGCGCGCAGCCGATGGACGTGCCGCCGTCGCAACACCGCACCGAGATCACGCTGTTGCTGCCCAAGCCGCCGATGCCGCCGAAGCCCGATGACGCTGGCGCCAAGCCGGCGACGCGCCCCAGCCTGGCCCTGCCGGCCGCGAAGTCGCCCGAACTGCAGCTGACACTGCCGCCGCGCGAACAGCTCGTGCGGGAAGCCATCGTGCCCGTCGTCAGCAACCCGGACTCGGCGCTTGTGCTGGCCGGCGGCCTGCCGGGCGCCGTCAGCACCGGGAGCGGGGGCGGCGGCGGCGCGGGCGGCGCAGGCGCCAGGACCCAGGGGGCTGGCCGCGGTGGCGGTGGAGGGGGCAGCGGCCTGCTGTTCGCCGACTGCGCCGACACACCGGATCGGCCAATGGTCGCCCAGCTCTACCGCCTGAGCTCCAGCGCCACGTCGGTGGCCGACATGGCGCGGCGCAAGCCGGTCAAGACGGTGTGCCTCGCCCAGCTGGACATCACGCCGCGCTCCTTCCGCCAGGGCTTTCCCGGCGTGGACGACCTCATCGAATGGTTCGGGCTCGACATCCGCTTCACCGTCAACGTGCCCGGCGACGGCACGTGGGACATGACGCTGCTGTCCGACGATGGCGCCGTGCTGAGCATCGACGGCGTGGAAGTCATCAACAACGACGGCCTGCACTCGGCCCGCTCGCAGCGCGCGACGGTGACGCTGGCCCAGGGCCCGCGCCAGTTCCGCGTGCGCTACTTCCAGGGACCACGCGACAGCATCGCGCTGGTGCTCGCCTTGAAGCGGCCGGAGGCCACCGAATGGCGCTATCTGCCGGCCAACGTGCTCGCGCGCCCGCAGGCCGTCTCGCCGGCCCGGCATTGATGCCCTGCATCAATGCGCCACGGCCAGCCGCCGGCCGAGGTAGGGCAGCGCGAACAGGTAGAGGCCGGAGAACAGCTGCAGGAACAGCGGCGGCAGCGGCGCGTAGGTGATCCACGCGGGCGGCTCGCCGGGCGACAGCGCGCGGGCGACGAAGTTGGCCAGCACGGCCAGCGTGAAGACGATGGACAACCAGCGGTGGCTCTGGCGGGTCCAGTGTTCGAGGGTGCGGGTCATCGGGTGCTCTTTCGTCGAGTGAGCACCCAGTGTTGCCGCCGCGCCCTTGCGGCGCTTCTCCAAAACTGCGGTCTTACTGCTGCTGTCGCTGCTGCATCTGCGCCAGCAGCTCGCCCATCTTCTGGTGCACCGCCTGGATGGCCTTCAACGGCCGGATCATGACCTTGAAGTCGGTAATCTGGCCGGCATCGTTCCAGCGGATCAGGTCGACCCCGTTGACCTGCACGCCCGACAGCTCCAGCTCGAACTCCAGCAGCGCGTCGCGCTCGCCGCGGATCTCGCGCACGTAACGGAAGGTCTCGTTGCCCAGGATCATCAGCGCCGCGCCGAGGTACTGCGCCGCCAGCGTGCGGCCGCGCTGTGGCGTGTGCACGACGGGCGAGTGGAAGACGACGTCGTCGGCCAGCAAGCCGCCGAGCGCGCGCGGGTCGCGGGCCTTGGCGATCGAATGCCAGGCGTCGATGGGGTGGGTCATGTGGGGCTCCAGTGATGTCGAAAGACGGCCGCGACGTCGGGATGTTGCTCCACGCGCAGCAGCTGCGCATGGAAGGCGGGCCGCTCGGCTTGCAGGTGCGCCCGCGCGCCGGCCCACTTGGACACGACGGTGGCCAGCAGCTCCAGCGCGCCGGGCGAGCCGGCGTCGAAGCCGACGGCGAACTCGTCGGCGAACACCGACCAGTGGTGGTGCAGCTGCGCACGCGAGCCGGTGCGGATGCGTTCCTTCATCGCGTCGTCGCAGGGCTCGCACCAGCGCTCGGGGTAGTCGATCACGCTGACGGCCGCGTAGCAGTTGGCCGGGATGTAGACCAGGCCGCGCAAAGCCCGCGCGCGTTCGCTCGCACCGGCCGGCAGCAGCAGGCCCGGTTGGCAGCTCAGGCCCAGGTGGATGAGGATGGCCGCGCTCTCCGTCAGCACCGTGCCGTCGGCCAGCACCAGCGTCGGGATCTGGCCCAGCGGGTTCACGCGCAGCAGCTCGTCGCGGCCCGGCCCCGGCGTCCAGGAGGACGCGTCGACCGGCGTGAAGGCAAGGCCGGCGCGCACCAGCGCGGCCTCGATGGCGGCGGAGCCCGAGCCCCGCGTCCCGTAAAGCGTCAACATGTCCTGACCCCTTCGTCGAGCGTGCAAAATCGTCGCACATCATGAGCACGTCACCCGCCCTGCCTCCCTCCCGCCGACGTGCGCCGACGACGAGCTTCGGCCGCGTCAGCGTCGGTGTGCAGGGCCGCGTGATGATGTCCATCGCCGAGGGGCCGTTCGATGCCGAGCTGATGGCCGCAACCAAGCGTGCCATCGCGCTGGCCGGCAAGCGGCTGCCGGCCGACCGGCGCTTTGGCGACCTGCTGGAGATCCGCGGCAGCCTGCGCATGGACGCCGACGCGCTGGCCCAGCTGCGCGCCAGCATCGAGAGCTTCTCGAAGCGCGGCCTCGTCGCCATCTCCACGGTCTTCCTCGTGCAGCCCGGCATCCCCGGCATCGAGCGGCTGCCGGCGCTGATGGACATCTGGCGCGCCAGCCGCCCGGTGCGCCGGGCCGACAACTTCGAGGCCGCCTGGGCGCTCGTCAACGCCGACCTGAAGGCCGCCGGCCTGCCGCCACAGGAGCCGCCGCCACGGGGCTGACGCGCGTCAACCCACGCTGCCGGGTTGCGGTTCGGCCGCGTAGATCTCGGGCCCTTGGATGTCAGTCGCCATGGCCGCCAGCGCCTTTCCGAACTCGCGCGAGCCAGGCACCCGGAAATGCGACTGCAGCGCCGCCTTGTCGACCCACTTTTCTACAAAGACCAGGCGCAGCGGGTGCTCGGCATCACGGTGGACCGCATGTGCGAGGCAACCCGGCTCGGCGCGGGAGCGCTCGACGTGCTGACGGCTCATCCGCAGCGCCTCGTCGAACTGCTCGGCGCGAACCGTGACATGGGCCAGGACGATGATCATTTGCAAGCTCCCGTGAACGGCCAGGCGCGCTGCGCCGGCCGCAACTGCTCCCATGCCGCCCCCAGCGCCAGCACGCCGGCATCGTCGAAGCGGCGGCCGATGATCTGCAGGCCGATGGGCAAGCCCGCCGACGTGTAGCCCGCATTGATGGCAAGCGCCGGCTGCTCGCTCATGTTGAATGGCAGCGTGAAGGCGATGTGCTCGAACGGCCGCGCCGGGTCGTGCAGCGGGCTGGCCTGGTGGGCCGGGTACGCCGGCATGGGCGAGACCGGGGACAGCACGAAGTCGAAGGGCTCGCAGGCCGCGTTGGCCGCCTCGCGCAGCGCCTGCATCTGGCTGTAGCCGTGGAAGACCGTGGCGCCGTCATAGCCCGCGGCCGGCGCGACCCAGTCGAGGATGTAGGGCAGCACCTTGGCGCGCCGCTCGGCCGGCAGCGCCGAGATGTCCAGCCACGAGCGCATGCGCCAGAAGCGGTCCATGCCGTCGGCCATCTCGCGCGTCGTGAAGCCGGCAACCGGCTCGACGATGGCGCCGGCCTGCTCGAAGGCGCGCGCGGCGGCGGTGATGGCCGCCGCGACTTCGGGCTGGACGAACTCGCCCCAGCCGGCGTCCAGCATCAGGCCGATGCGGAGCCCGCGCGGCTCGACGGCGCGAAGCGCGAACTCGCCGGGCGGCAGCTGCGTCGGGTCGCGCGCGTCGGGCCGGGCCAGCGCCGCCAGCATGAGCGCAGCGTCTTCCACCGTGCGGGTCAGCGGCCCGGCGACGCGGCCGGCATAGCCGGGCTTGATCGGCACGCGGCCGTGGCTGGGCTTGAGCCCGACGAGGCCGCACCAGCCAGCCGGCAAACGGATGGAGCCGCCGATGTCGGTGCCCAGGTGCAGCGGGCCGTAGCCAGCGGCCGCCGCGGCGGCGGCACCGGCGCTGGAGCCGCCCGGTGTCAGCGCCGTGTCCCACGGGTTGCGCGCGGGCTCGGCGTAGAGGCTGGACAGGCCGGAGCTCAGCATGCCGTAGTCGGGCATGGTGGTGCGGGCCCAGGCGACGGCGCCGGCCTCGCGCAGCCGCGCGGCGGGTGGCGCCTCGAAGTCGGCCACCGCGCCGTCCGGCGTCGCGGCCGTGCCGAGGCGGTAGGCCGCGCCGGGCACGGCGATGTTCTCCTTCAGCGTGACGGGCACGCCGTCCAGCGGCAGCGCGGTGCCGGCGCGCCAGCGCACCTCGCTGGCACGGGCCGCGGCGAGTGCGCCTTCCGCATCCACAGCGCACAGCGCATGCAGCTGGCCCTCGCGGGCCGCGGCATGCGCGAGCACGGCCTGCACGACGTCCACCGGCGACAGCTCGCGCCGGGCATAGGCCGCCAGCAGGTCGGCCGCGCCGAGGTGGATCACTTCTTCAGCTTCTCGGCGGCCTTCAGCATCGCGTCGATGTGACCGTCGGGGTCCATCGCCGCGTGCACCGCGGCGACCTTGCCATCCGTGCCGATCAGGAAGGACACGCGGTCGGCCATCGTGCCGGGCACCATCTTCAGGAACACGTCGTACTCCTTGATGACCTTGCCGGCCGCGTCCGCGCCGACGGCGAACTTGTTGCGGCAGGCCTCGACGCTGAACTTCTTCAGCGTGTCGATGTTGTCGTTGGACATGCCGATGACGGTCGTGCCCAGCGCCTTGAACTTGTCGGTCGCCTCGGCGAACTGGTGGGCCTCGACCGTGCAACCGCTGGTGAAGGCCTTGGGATAGAAGTACAGCACCACCGGGCCCTTCTTCAGCGCCTCGGCGAGGTTGAACTTGAAGGCCTGGCCGCCGACCGCGGCCTCGGTCGTGAAGTCGGGAGCGGCCGCGCCGACGGCGAGGGCGGCGTGGGCGGTGGGGATCAGCAGGGCCGCGAGCAGGGCCGTCAGGAGTCGGGACATGGGGAACCTCGTTGGTCGGGTGGGCGCAGGATAGCCAAGCCAGCAATCCCCGTCGTCGGCCTCGGTCAAGTTCGCCCAACCGACCGACTGCCGGCCTGCGCGCCGCGACGCGGTAAGGTCGAGGCGGCCCTCACTGAACCCACCCATGACCGCAACGCTGAAATCACTGATCCTTCGAGCCCGCGCCGAGCACGACTGCAGCCCGGGGGCCAGCCCCGACGAGATCGCCAGCGCGGAGAGCCGGCTCGGCCACCACTTCCCGGAAGAGCTTCGCGAACTGCTGAGCGAGTGCAACGGCATCCGGTTCTGGACAACGGGCAACTTCCCATGCCGGCTGCTCCCTGTCGGCGAGATCAGACCGGTGCACCTACTTCTCGAGACTGAAGAAGGGCCGCCGGGCACGGTCGCACTCGTCGAATCACAAGGCGACTTCGTCGCGATGGGTCTGGACCGGGAAGGTCCCGGCTATGCGCAGCTCATCGACTGTTCGCACGAGACCTTTCCGCATGAACTGCTCAGGGTCTGTGGCTCGATACCGGACTTCTTGGCGCTGGTTCTCGACAGCCAGGACGACGAATGGATCTGGCCCGCGGCGCGGGTTTCCGGAGTCGACTTCGCCGAGTGAGCGCCCCGCTCTCGCCGCGGGCGCCCCCTTCAACGCTGAAGCAGCCCGTCAGCCAGCCAGCGCTGCAGCGCACCGATGACGGCGGGCGCGGCGGCTTCGGGGTCGCCCAGTTCGGCGGCGGCGCGCTCGCACAGCAGCGCGAACGGCGCCTCGTCGGCGACTGCATCCAGCAGCGCCGCCTCCAGCGGTTCCAGCGAACGCCAGCGTGTTTCACCGGCCTGGCGCCAGGCCAGCAGCACGTGGTCGTGCGGCTCGGGCTCGGGCAGGTCGGGTTGGTCGGCACCTAACTCGGGCTCCCACTCGCGCAGCAGGCGCCAGGCGGGCTCGATGGCGTGGCCCAGCCGCACGCGCCGGGCGCTGGGGTGCAGGTGCAGCACCAGGCCGGCCCAGTCGTCGGGGCCCAGCGCGGCCAGCGTGGCGGGGGCCAGCAGCGGCGCGTCGGCCGCGTCGAAGGCGCCACGCAGCGCCCAGTCCATCGCGGCGAAGTCGACGAGGCTGGCGTGGGGCACGAGGTCGTCCGCGGCCGCCGCCATGAAGCCGGCCAGCTCGTGGCCGAACCAGCGGATGGACGGGTGGCGGCTGGGATGCGCGGCGATGTAGGCCTGGGCCAGCGCGTCGAAGCCGTCATCGCCCAGCGCGCGGGCCAGCACGGTGTAGTTGTCGGCCAGCGCCTCGGCCAGCCGCGCACGGTAGGCGTGGCGATACACGGCCAGGCCCGTCGCGAAGTCGCCGGCCAGCAGGCCGGCGGCGTCGCCGTCGTCGCCGTCGTCGCGGATGGCGGCGGCGAGCCGGCGCTGTTGTTCGACAACGCTCATGCACTCGCCTCCCGGGCCAGCCGGCGCGCCACGGCCAGCTCGGCCAGCAAGCTGTCCAGCGGCGGGATGTGGTCGTCGCGCTCGATCATCGTGGGCACGGCGCCGAAGCGGCGCACGGCATGCTGGTAGAGCTGCCAGACCTCGTCGCGCACCGGGTGGTCGTGCGTGTCGATGACGATGTCGCCGCGGTCCTCGTGGCCGGCGAGGTGGATCTGCGTGACGGGCTCTGTCGGGATGCCGTCGAGGTAGGCGACCGGGTCGAAACCATGGTTGCGGCCCGAGACGTAGACGTTGTTGACGTCCAGCAGCAGCCGCGCACCGGTGGCCCGCAGCAGCTCGGCGATGAAGTCCCACTCGGTCATCTCGTCGGCCGCGAAGCGCACGTAGCTGGACACGTTCTCCAGCACCAGCGGCCGGCCGAGCGCGTCCTGCACCTGGGCGATGCGGGCGCCGACATGGTCCAGCGCAGCACGCGTCAGCGGCACGGGCAGCAGGTCGTGCAGCTGGCTGTGCGCGTCGGCGCTCCAGCACAGGTGGTCAGACACCCAGCCAGGTTCGATCCGGTCGGCCAGGCCTTTCAGGTCGCGCAGATAGCCGAGGTCCAGCGGCTCAGGGCCGGCGACGGACAGGGATACGCCGTGCATGACCAGCGGGTAGTCGGCACGGATGCGCTCCAGGTGCGCCAGCGGCGGGCCGCCGGGCACGAGGTAGTTCTCGGAAATGATCTCCAGCCAGTCGGGCCTCACGTCGGCATCCACACCCGCCTCGAAGGCGGCGTAATGCTCGACACGCAGGCCGAGGCCGAAGCCTTGGATTTTGGTCATATCGAGTAGGAATTTGACGCGGGGCCGAAGGCTCCCGCGCCATCCTGCAGCAGCCGTGGAACTGGCTTTGCCAGGCCACTGGCTGCGCCCCCTTGAGGGGGAGGCGCGTCAAGCGCCTCGGGGGTGGGTCACTTCTCCACCTTGCCACCGGCCTTGGTGCACTCGTCGGCCGACTTCTTGCTGACCCAGCCCTGGCCCTTGCAGCCGTTCTGGCCCTTGCAGCCGTTGTTGGCGGTCTTGCACTCGGAGGTGCCCTTGCAGCTGTTTACGCCGGAGCACTTGACCATGCCGTCGGCGGCCATGGCGGTGGTGGGCACGGCGGTGGCGAACAGGGCGGCGGCGGCAGCGGCAATGCCCAGGCCGGTCTTGAGGGATGCGTTCATGAGAGGTCTCCAGAAAAGAGAAGTGGTTGAGATCGGGTCACCACAGGTCGAGGCCGGAAGAGGCCTGGCATCGACTTGCCAGCGTCCGTCGGGGGCCCTGCCCTACTCCTTACAGCCGACGCGCAGATTCTGATTACCCGCCGTTATGACCGCAACGGCGCGTGGCATTCGTCATGGCCCGGGGCCACCCGCTAGAGTCCTGCGGCTTGCGAGCCTCATTTCCCATGCTGAACACCGAAACCCCCAGCACACGCCACCCCGACCTGGACACCTACGCCACGCCGGCGCTGCTGGATGCCTTCATCGACGACCAGACCGCCGCCGTCGCCGCGGTGAAGGCCGCCGCCCCGCAACTCGCCGCCGCGGTGGACGCCGCGCTGCCGCGCATCCGCGCCGGCGGCCGGCTGCTGTACGCCGGCGCCGGCACGTCGGGGCGCCTGGGCGTGCTGGACAGCGTGGAGCTGTACCCGACGTTCTCATGGCCGCGCGAGCGGGCCGTCGCCGTCATCGCCGGCGGCCCCGGCGCGATGTTCGTCGCCGTCGAAGGCGCCGAGGACGACCGCGCCCGG
Organism: Pelomonas candidula; assembly: GCF_043555985.1. Taxonomy (NCBI): domain Bacteria; kingdom Pseudomonadati; phylum Pseudomonadota; class Betaproteobacteria; order Burkholderiales; family Sphaerotilaceae; genus Roseateles; species Pelomonas candidula. The sequence continues at coordinate 318,873 of NZ_JBIGIC010000003.1, forward strand.
GGCGCCGCCGACCTCGCCGCGCTGAACCCCGGCCCCAACGACGTGGCCCTGCTGCTGGCCGCCTCGGGCGGCACGCCCTACGTGCTGGGTGCCATCGAGGCGGCCAGGGCGGCCGGCACGCTGGCCATCGGCATCGCCAACAACCCCGGCGCGCCGGTGGCGCAGCAGGCCGACATCGGCGTCATTCTGGACACCGGCCCCGAGGTCATCTCCGGCAGCACGCGGCTGAAGGCCGGCACGGCGCAGAAGATCGCGCTGAACACCTTCTCGTCGGCGCTGATGGTGAAGCTGCACAAGGTCTACGGCAACCTGATGGTGGACCTGAAGGCGACCAACGCCAAGCTCGTCAAGCGGGCGGTGGCGCTGACGGTGCGCGCCTCGGGCGCGAGCGAGGCACAGGCCGAAGCGGCGCTCGCGCAATGCGACCACCACGTGAAGACGGCGCTGGTCATGCTCAAGCGCGGCGTGACGGTCGGCGAGGCTCGGGCGCTGCTGGACGCCACCGAGGGCAGCGTGAGCCGCGCGTTGAACAAATGACGAGCGAAGTGGCAGGGCCCGCAGCGCCGGGCCGCCCCAAGCAAGGGCCCATCCCCTCGGGGGATCGACCGCCGTACCCGGCGGGCGAGAGGCGGTCATCCCCCTGGGCCTGGGTGCCCAGCCTGTACTTCGCGCAGGGGCTGCCCTACGTGGCCGTCATGTCGCTGTCGGTGCTGCTCTACAAGAACCTGGGCATCTCCAACACCGACATCGCGCTCTACACGAGCTGGCTCTACCTGCCCTGGGTGCTGAAGCCACTGTGGTCACCGCTGGCCGAGCTGTTCGGCACCAAACGCGCGTGGATCGCGGTGCTGCAGTTCTTCATCGGCGCGGCGCTGGCGGGTGTCGCCCTGACCATCCCGACCGACCACGCCTTCCAGCTCTCGCTGGCCGTGCTGTGGCTGATGGCCTTCGCCTCGGCCTCGCACGACATCGCGGCCGACGGCTTCTACATGCTGGCCCTGCCGCAGCACAGCCAGGCGGCGTTCGTCGGCGTGCGCTCCACGTTCTACCGGCTGGCCAACATCGCGGGCCAGGGCGCCCTCGTCTACCTGGCCGGCGAGCTGACCGAACGCAGCGGCTCGGTGGTCACCGCGTGGAGCGACGTGTTCTGGGCGCTGGCTGCGTTGTTCGTCATGCTGGCAGCCTGGCACGCGCTGGTGCTGCCGCGGCCGGCGTCGGACGTGCCCGGAGCCGGCTTCGCCGCCGCGCGCAGCCTCGTGGCCGAGTTCTTCGCCGTGTTCGCAAGTTTTTTCAAGAAGCCCGGCATCGCCGTCATCCTCGGCTTCCTGCTGCTGTACCGCTTCCCCGAAGCGCAGCTGCTCAAGCTGGCGTCGCCCTTTCTGCTGGACAGCGCCGACAAGGGCGGGCTGGGCCTGTCGACCAAGGCGGTCGGCATCGCCTACGGCACGGTGGGCCTGGTCGCGCTGACGCTGGGGGGGCTGGCGGGCGGCTGGATCGTCTCCCGCATCGGCCTGAAGCGGGCGCTGTGGCCGCTGGTGGCTGCCATGCACGTGCCCAACGTGGCCTTCCTCGTGCTGGCGCTGACGCACCCAACGGACCTCGCCGTCATCAGCGCCGCACTGGCCGTCGAGCAGTTCGGCTACGGCCTCGGGTTCACTGCCTACCTGATGTACATGATCCTCGTCGCCGAAGGTGAGAAGAAGACCGCCCACTACGCGATCTGCACCGGCTTCATGGCACTCGGGATGATGATCCCGGGCATGTGGAGCGGCTGGCTGCAGGACCACATCGGCTACGTGCCCTTCTTCGGCTGGGTGCTGGTGGCCACGCTGCCCAGCCTCGTGATGGCGGCACTCATCAAGATCCCCGACGGCTTCGGCAGGAAGGACGACGACGCGTGAAGCAGCGCCTTCTCAGCCTCGACGCCTTCCGCGGCTTCGCCATCGGCGCGATGCTGCTCGTCAACAACCCGGGCGACTGGGGCCATGTCTACGCGCCGCTGCTGCACGCGCACTGGAATGGCTGGACCTTCACGGACTGGGTGTTCCCGTTCTTCGTGTTCATCGCCGGCATGTCGATGACGATCAGCCTCGCACGCCGCGCCCAGGCCGGTGCGGACAAGGCCGCGCTGTTGCGGACCACCGCGCGCCGAGGCCTCACGATCATCGCCATCGGCCTGCTGCTCAACCTCATCCCCAGCTTCGACTTCGCGACGCTGCGCGTCCCCGGCGTGCTGCAGCGCCTGGGCCTGTGCACGCTGCTCGCCGCGCCCATCGTGCTGTGGTGCAAGCCGCGGGGTGTCGCACTGTGGGCCGTGGCGCTGATGGCCGTCTATGCCGCGGTGCAGCTGGGCGTGCCGGTGCCCGACGCGACGGGCGCCGTCCACACCGGCGCGCTGGAGCCGGGCCAGGACGTGGGCGCCTGGCTGGACCGCGCGCTGCTGGACGGCCACCTGTGGAAGGTCTCCCGCACCTGGGACCCCGAAGGCCTGCTCAGCACGCTGCCCGCCGTGGCGACGCAGCTGCTGGGCGTGCTGGCCGGCTACGTGCTTGCCTCCAACCGGCAACCCGCCGAGAAGGCCATGACCTGGGTCGTCTTCGGCCTGGCCAGCCTGTGGCTCGGCCAGGTGCTGGACGCGACGCTGATGCCCATCAACAAGTCGCTGTGGACGCCAGCCTACGTTTTCGCGATGGCCGGCTGGGCGCTGCTCGTGTTCGCCAGCTTCTACTGGCTGCTGGACGCCAGCCCGCAGCCGCTGGCCCGCGGGCGCTGGGCGCGGCTGGCGCACCCGCTCGTGGTGCTGGGCATGAACGCAATCTTCCTGTTCGTGCTGTCGGGGCTGATGGCCAAGGCGCTGGGCCTCATCCATCTCGCCGATGGCCGCAGCCTCGGCGCGGCGCTGTACCAGCCCATCCTCGACCTGGGCCTGCCGCCCAAAGGCGCGTCGCTGCTGCGCGCCGTGCTGTTCGTACTCTCGATGTACGCCGTCGCCTGGGCGCTGTACCGCAGGCGCTGGTTCATCAAGGTCTGAAGTCATCATGAAACGTCGCGATCTGCTGAGCCTCACGGCCGCACCGCTGCTCGCCGCCTGTGCGACGCCACCCACGCCGCCGGCATCGCCCGCCGGCCCGCCCGAGGGCGCCGCCACGCCGCCGACCGAGACCGCCTCGGCACCCACCACCACGCCGCACGCGGCCCCCACGCCACCGCCGCGCGAATGGCGCGCCGCCTGGGTCGCCACCGTCGCCAACATCGACTGGCCGAGCAAGAAGGGGCTGAGCGCCGACGCCCAGCAGGCCGAGATCCGCCAGCTCTGCGAGGTAGCCCGGCGCACGGGCCTCAACGCGCTGATCCTGCAGGTGCGCCCTGCCGCAGACGCCATCTACGAGTCCGCGCTGGAGCCGTGGAGCGAGGTCCTCACCGGCACGCAGGGCCAACACCCCGGCTACGACCCGCTGGCCGTCTGGCTGGCCGAAGCGAAGCTGCGCGGGTTGGAGCTGCACGCCTGGATCAACCCCTACCGCGCGCGACACAGCACGGCCAAGTCCGCGCCGGCCGCCGTGCACGTCAGCCGCACGCATGCCGACTGGGTGCGCCGCTATGGCGACCAGCTGTGGATGGACCCCGGCGAGCCCGCCGCCGCGGAGCACACGCTGGCCGTCGTGCGCGACCTGCTGACGCGCTACGCCGTCGACGGCATCCACATCGACGACTACTTCTACCCGTACCCGGTGCAGGACGCTGCCAAGAACGACGTCGACTTCCCCGACGAGCCGAGCTGGCAGAAATACGCCGCCGGCGGCGGCAGCCTCGCGCGGGCCGACTGGCGCCGCTACAACGTCAACGGGCTCGTGCAGCGGCTGTACGCGGTGGCGCACGAGACCCGCCCCGGCACGCGCGTCGGCATCAGCCCCTTCGGCCTGCCGCGGCCCGACCTGCGCCCGGCCGGCATCACCGGCTTCAGCCAGTACGACAAGCTCTACGCCGACGTCGAGCTGTGGCTGCGCGAGGGCTGGCTGGACTACCTCGCCCCGCAGCTCTACTGGCCGCGCGCTCAAGTTCCGCAGGCCTTCGACGTGCTGCTGCAGGCCTGGGCAGCGCTGAACCCGCTGGACCGCCCCATCCACCCGGGGCTGTTCACGAGCCGCATCGACGCGACGCCGCAGAGCTGGCTGCCCGACGAGATCCTCGGCCAGATCGACAGCATCCGGCGCCTCGCCCCCGGCAGCGGCCACATCCATTTCAGCCTCGTGGCGCTGGCGCAGAACCGCAAGGGCATCGCCGACGCGCTGCGCACCGGCCCGTACGCGCCCTGACGCCTGCGCCGCACCGAGGCTCAGGTCGGTCGCACCCGCACGCCCAGGCGCTGGCGCAGGTCGTCCAGCAGCGTGCGGGCGGGTAGCGACAGCGCCCGGTCCTGCCGCCACACCAGCACCCATTGCCGCCGCAGCGGGAAGCCCGCCACCGGCAGCACCACCAGGCCTTCGCTGGCCGGGTCGGCGGCCAGCGTGTGGCGGGACAGCAGCGCCAGCCCCAGGCCGGCGCGCACCGCGTGCTTGACGGCCTCGTTGCTGCCCAGCGCCATGCGCGGCGGCCATGCGATGCCACGTTCGGCCAGCGCCTCCTCCAGCACGGCACGCGTGCCGGAGCCGGTCTCGCGCGCGAGCAGCGGCTCGCCCACCAGATCCTGCAGCCGCAGGCGGCGGCGCGCGGCCAGCGGGTGTCCCAGCGGCGCGATCAGCACCAGCGGGTTCTCCAGGAAGGGCCAGCGTGCCAGCGGCAGGTGGGTGGGGGGCCGCATCATGGCGGCCAGTTCGTCGTCGCCCCGCTGCAAACGGGCGACGACGGCGTCGCGGTTCTCCACCGCCAGTTCGATGCGGATGCCCGGGTAGGCCCGCGCGAAGGGCCCGAGCAGGTCGGGCAGGAAGTACTCGGTCGTCGTCACCGCCGCGATGCGCAGCCGCCCCTGACGCAGTCCCTGCAACGCCGCCGCCTCCTCCTCGAACTGCTGCCAGCGCGCGGCCATGTCACGCACGGCCTGGGCCAGTTGCTCAGCCACGGCCGTGGGCGCCAGGCCCCGGCCGTGCGGCTCGAACAGCACGAGCCCGAGGCTGGACGCCAGTTCCTTCAACTGCGTCGAGACGGTCGGCTGGGCCAGGTGCAGCGCGCGCGCGGCGCGGCCCACGCCACCCAGACGGACGGTGGCCTCCAGGCTGCGCAGCTGCGGCCAGTTGGCCCGCCAGGGTTTCTCCAGTCCGGGGGGCGGCACATCATGCATTGGTTGATCCGATGAATGGCATCGACATAAATCAATTGTGCATATCTATGTCCGTGCGCACCATCGCGTCCCGCCATGCAAAACTTCCTCGACCCCGCCATCCTCTTCTTCGTCTTCGGCCTGCTGGCCGGAGCCATCAAATCCAACCTGGAGATCCCACAACCCATCGCGCGCTTCCTGTCGCTGTACCTGCTGATGGCGCTGGGGCTCAAGGGCGGCTTCGCACTGGCCAGGTCGGGCCTGACCGCCGAAGTCGCCATCAGCCTGGGCTGCGCGCTGCTGCTTGCCGTGGCGATACCGACGCTCGGCTACCTGCTGCTCACGCGCCTCGTGTCGCGCTTCGACGCGGCCGCCATCGCCGCCACCTACGGCTCGGTCAGCGCCGTGACCTTCATCACCGCCACGCAATACCTCGACGGCCACGGCCTGGCCTTCGGCGGCCACATGGCGGCGGCCATGGCGCTGATGGAGTCGCCCGCCATCGTCATGGCCGTCGTGCTGGCCAACATCGCCCGCCGGCGCGAGGGCAGCACGGCGCATTCGCACAGCCTGAAATCGGTGCTGCACGAGTCGCTGACCGATGGTGCCCAGCTGCTGCTGATCGGCGCGATGGCGGTGGGTCTGATCACCGGCCCGGCGGGGGAGGCCGGGTTGAAGCCCTTCGCCGGCGACCTGTTCAAGGGCATGCTCGCCCTCTTCCTGCTCGACATGGGCCTGCTCGCGGCGCGCAACCTGGGCTCGCTGCGCGGCGAGTCGCCGAAGCTGCTGGCCTATGCGCTGCTCGCGCCGCCGGTACACGCCTCGCTGGCCCTGGGGCTGGCCTGGTCCTGCGGCCTATCGGCCGGCAACGGCGCGCTGCTGATGGTGCTGGCCGCCAGCGCCTCCTACATCGCCGTGCCGGCCGTGGTGCGCATCGCCATCCCCGAGGCGCGGCCGGCGCTGTACTTCGGCATGTCGCTGGGGCTGACCTTCCCGCTGAACATCCTGGCGGGCATCCCGGTCTACGTGGGGCTGGCGCAGCGGGTGCTGTGAGGCGCGGCGGACTCGCGGTTCGAGCGGCAGCGTCTCGCAAGCCCAGCCTCCGCCACGTCGGTCCCGACATCCCGCTCACCCTCCCCGCGTAAGCCTGGATGAGCATCAGGCGGTTACGCCCCTAGCATGTGCGCTGCTCGCCGCGATCGCCCCCGTGCCACGCGGCGAGGTGATTCCCCGGGGCATTGGACCGACGCCGGATGACAACGTTGTCCAATTCGCTGCGACCCTGACACAGCGACAGCCCGACGGCAGCGCAATATTTCATAGAGTTTCACCGCCATGAGCACGAGTTCAACCCGCATCCGCAACCCCTGGGCCTGGGTGACGACGTCCTACCTGTCCGAGGGCATCCCGTTCGCGCTGGTCATCTGGGTCGCCGGCACGATGCTGAAGGACCTGGGCCACTCCGACGGCGAGATCACGCTGGCCACGGCCAGCATCGGCATCGCCTGGTCGCTCAAGCCGCTGTGGGCCGCCTTCCTGGACATGTTCAAGACGAAGAAGTTCTTCGTGCTGTGGATGGAAGTCATCATGGCCGCGCTGCTGTGCGCCATCGCCGTCGCGCTGCCGCTGCCCAACTACTTCCAGATCACCATCGCCGTGCTGTGGGTGATGGCCTTCTGCTCGGCCACGCAGGACATCTGCGTCGACGGCATCTACATCACCTCGCTCGACGAGAAGGGGCAGGCCCGCTACATCGGCGTGCAGGGCGTGTTCTGGAGCGTCGGCCGGCTGTTCGGCACGGCCCTCATCGTCTGGATCGCCGGCTCGCTGAAGGAGGACCACCACCTCAGCAGCACGACGGCCTGGAGTTGGGCGCTGGCGGCGTCGGCCGCGACACTGGTGCTGCTGGCCGTCTACCACTGGTTCGTGCTGCCCACCGGCAGCATCGGCGACCGACCAGAGAGCATCAAGGCCGCGTTCCGCACCTTCGGCGACGCCATCGTCGACTTCTTCAAGAAGGACAGCATCTGGGGGATGCTGCTGTTCGTCCTTCTGTACCGCAGCTCTGAGGGCCTGCTGCTCGTCGAAGGGCCGCTGTTCCTGCAGGCCGCGCCGGACCTGGGCGGCGTGGGCCTGTCGCTGAAGGACAAGGGTCTCATCGACGGCACCATCGCCACGGCCGTCAGCCTCGCGGCCGGCCTGCTGGGCGGCGCCTTCATGGCCCGCTTCGGCCTGAACCGCCGCACGCTCATCATCATGGCGCTGTGCCTGAACATCCCGCACGTCTGCTTCGTCGTGCTGTCTCAGATGGCGGGCTCGGGGCACGCGCTGTCGTTCTGGACCGTGGCGAGCCTCGTGACGCTGGAGAAGTTCGGCTACAGCTTCGGCTTCGTCGCCAACATGCTCTACATGATGCAGCAGATCTCGCCGGGGCGTTATCACATGACGCACTACGCGTTCGCGAACTCGATCATGAACCTGACGCTGGTGCCGACGCAGATGATCTCCGGCCCGCTGGCCGACCACTTCGGCTACCAGACCTACTTCCTCGTCGTCATGGTCGCGGCCATCCCGTCGGTGGTCGGCGCCATGATCGCGCCCTTCCCGCGCAAGCCGGGCGAGGCCCAGGCAGTCGGCGGCCGGCCGCACTGAGTCGGCCGGCACGCCGGCACAGGGCGCCCCACCGAAGCGCCCGCACAAGAACATCAACAGGGAGACAGACATGGTGCAGCGAGGCCTGTGGGCACGGTTCTGCGTTGTGCTCGGCATTGTGGCGATGTGCTGCGTCGGCACACCCGCCGGCGCGGCGGACAAGCCGCTGCTGCCGGCGGAGACCTTCTTCCGGCACCCCGCCATGCTGGACGTCAAGCTGTCGCCCAGCGGCCGCTACGTGGGCCTCACGTCGGTCCGCGACAACCGCGTGGGCCTGCTGGTGGCGGACCTGCAGACGAACGAGCCGGCCAAGGTCGTCGCCTTCTTCGCCAAGCAGGACGTCGTCGAGTTCCACTGGGTGAACGACGAGCGCATGCTCTTCAAGCTGGGCCGCATCGAGCCGGCCGCGGCCACCACCCACCTGCCGGGGTTGTTCTCGGTGGACGTCGCCACCGGCAAGTACAACGAGCTGATCTGCAGCGAGATCAAGTCCTGCTTCCAGCAGACCGGCGCACTGAAGTTCGACCACGGCCTGATGTGGGTGCCACGGCCACAACCCGGCGTGCGGCCCGACGAAGTCATCATCGGCCAGTACGACCCGCGGATGCGCCACATCGAACCCAAGTGGCTGGACGTGACCGCCACGCTGACGCGCCGCATGGACATGCCCAAGCCACCAGAGCGCGCGATGCGCTGGTGGTTCGACAGCCAGGGCCGGCCGCGCCTGGTCCTGAGCGTCTACGACGAAGACGGCCGCGGCGAGTACCACTGGCTGGCGCCGGGTGCCGACCACTGGCGGCAGCTGGCCAGCTTCAAGCTGCTGGAGCCGCCCTTCGAGCCGGTGGACGTCGCCGACGACGGCACGCTGTACGTCAGCGAGTCGCGCGGCGCCGCACGCGAGGCCGTGCTCACCACCTTCGACTTCGACACCGGCAAGCCCTCGCCCCGGGTCGTCGTCCAGGCTCCCGGCTTCGACTTCCGCGGCTCGCTGCTGCACGGCGACCCCGGCCAGGGCGTGCTGGGCGTGAGGCTGGAGACCGACTCCCAGGTCACGGTCTGGACCGACCCGGCGATGAAGAAGTTCCAGGAAGAGGTCGACCGCCGCCTGCCCGGCCGCGTCAACAGCGTCGTCTGCCGCCGCTGCGGCGCACCGGACATGCTGGCCCTGGTGCACTCCTTCTCTGACCGCGACCCCGGCCGCTACCTGCTCTACCGCGCGCAGACCCAGCGCTGGGAGTCCGTCTCCATCGTCATGCCCGGCGTGAAGGCCGCCCAGATGTCGAGCGTGGACTTCCAGCGCATCAAGGCCCGCGACGGCCGGGACCTGCCGGTGTGGCTGACGCTGCCGCAGGGCGTGGAGCCCGGCAAGCCCGCACCGGCCGTCGTGCTGGCCCATGGCGGCCCCTGGGTGCGCAACGGCTACTGGCGCTGGGAACCGATGGCGCAGTTCCTGGCGTCGCGCGGCTACCTCGTCATCGAGCCCGAGTTCCGCGGCAGCACGGGCTACGGCGATGCGCACTACAAGGCCGGCTTCAAGCAATGGGGCCTGGCCATGCAGGACGACCTGGCCGACGCGCTGCTGTGGGCACGCCAGGCGGGCCTCGCGACGGACCGGGCCTGCGTGATGGGCGCCAGCTACGGCGGCTATGCCACCTACATGGGCCTGATCCGCAACCCCGAGCTGTTCCGCTGCGGCGTGGCCTGGGTGGGCGTGGCCGACCTGCCATTGCACGTGGCGGGGTCCTTCTGGGTGTCCGACGACATCAGTGCCGCCGCCCGCCAGTACGGCTACACCGAACTCATCGGCGACCCCAAGACCGAGATGGCCCGGCTCGTCGACGTCTCGCCCGTGGCCCAGGCGGCACGCATCAAGGCGCCGCTGCTGATGGCCTACGGTGCCGAAGACCAGCGCGTGCCCAAGGAGCATGGCCGCCGCCTGCGCGACGCGATGACCAAGGCCGGCAATCCGCCCGAGTACGTCGAGTACGACCACGAAGGCCACGGCTGGCAGTTGATGAGCACGCGGCTGGACTTCGCCAACCGCGTCGAAACCTTCCTCGCGCGGTACCTGCAAGCCTCGCCCTGAAACCGCGGCGCCGCACGCCGCGCCACGAAATCAAAGTCGGCTTCGGCGCGCCCCTGATTGCCAGCGCCGGCCGCCCCACCTAGTCTCGCGCGCCACACGGGCGGCACAGCCCGAGCGGAGACAAAACTTGGCGACCTCGTCCACGCCCGCCGGCGCCGACATGTCCGACGGGCCGGACGCCACCCGCCTGGCCGCGTTGCGCCGCCGGCCGCCGCTGCCCGTGGCCGACTGGCTGGGCCTGCCGCCCGCCCTGAGCCTGCGCGACGGCGAGCTGCAGCTGTTCGACGGCCACAACCGCTGGCCCGACGCCCACGTGCCGCCGCTGCTGGACCACCTGCTGCTCGTCGTGCTGGCCGCCGCCGGCTCCGCTTGCAGCTGGCTGCCCGGCGAGCCGCCGCAGGCCCGCCCGCTGCCACCCGGCCTCGTGCTGCTGCTGCCCGCGGGCGAGGCCGCGTACCTGCGGCTGCCGGCCGAGCACCACCTGCTGCTGCTCAGCCTGCGCCCGCGCCTGCTGTACGCCGCCGGGCGCACGCCGTTCCGCCTGCGCGCCTGCGCCGGCCGGGCGGATGCCGTCATCGAAGGCATCGCCCGCACGCTGTGGGCCGCGGTTCCACACGGCACGACGGGGCAGGACCTGGGCCTGCACCTGGGCCGTGCGCTGGCCACGCATCTGCGCGCCCACCACGCGCAGGCCGCCGTGCCCGAGCGCGCCGGCCTGAGCGAGCTGCGCCTGCGCCGCGTGCTGGACCACCTGCACGCCCGGCTGGACCAGCCCATGGACCTGACCGAAGCCGCCGACGTGGCCGGCTGCAGCGTGTCCCACTTCGCCCACCTGTTCAAGGCGGCCATGGGCGTCTCGCCGATGCGCTACCTGCGCGAGCAACGCATGCTGCACGCCCGCGAGCTCGTCGAGACCACCCGGCTGAGCATGTGCGAGATCGGCCTGCGCGTGGGCATCCCGGAGCCGGCGCAGTTCTCGCAGGCCTTCCGCGCCCATTGGCGCACGCCGCCGTCACAGCTGCGGCGACAGGGTTGATTTCGTTTCAAAACATACAACCGATATAAACGAACCGCCGTTTCATTATTGATTTCCCTTGGTTTCAGCAAGCTGGCGAAACCGGGAGCAGAAATCCCCAAGCCCCCGCCCGACGCCGTCGTTAGATTGCGCCGCGGCCGCTTCCCGGCGGCCTCACGAGGGGGCTGACACGCCTCGACTCCCTCGAGCCTGCACTCCGCGCCATGGCCCGACGCCTGGCGTGCGCGGTGCCCCAACCACCGGCCACGCCCCGTGCCGGCCACCGCGCTCCAGGCGCAGCAGTCTCTCTCGACGGAACCCACAATGACCCGCATCTCCCCCCTCCACGGCCTGGGCGCGCTCGCGCTGGCCACCCTCTCCTCCGCCGCGCTGGCCGGCCCCGTCGGCTACGGCGCCGGCACCACCGGCGGCGGTAGCAAGACCGCCGTCAACGTCGCCACGCTGGCCGCCGCGCAGGCCGCCATCGACGCCTACAGCGGCAGCGGCGGCCTGGTGCTGAACTACACCGGCAAGTTCGACTACTCGACCATCACCGACGTCTGCGCACAGTGGAAGAAGGCCGCCCAGACGCTGCAGATCAAGGACAAGGGCGACATCACCATCAAGGGCGCCAACGGCTCGTCGGCCAACTTCGGCATCCACATCGTCAGCGCCGCCAAGAACGTCATCGTGCAGAACATGACCATCGGTCTGCTGCAGGGGGGCGACGCGGCCGACGCCATCTCCATCGAAGGCGACAGCAGCGGCACACCCAACAGCATCTGGATCGATCACAACACCATCTTCAGCAGCCTCACCCACTGCTCCGGCGCGGGCGACGCGTCGTGGGACGGCGCCATGGACACCAAGAAGGGCGCCTACAACATCACCTACTCCTACAACTACATCCACGACCACCAGAAGGTCGCGCTCAACGGCTACAGCGACAAGGACACCGCCAACGACGCGATGCGGGCCACCTACCACCACAACCGCTTCGAGAACGTGCAGTCCCGCCTGCCGCTGCAGCGCCGCGGCAAGACCCACGTCTACAACAACTACTTCAACAACGTCATCACGTCCGGCATCAACGTGCGCATGGGCGGCGTGTCGCTGATCGAGTCCAACTACTTCGAGAACACCAAGAACCCCGTCACCTCGCGCGACAGCTCGGCCATCGGCTACTGGGACCTGCGCAACAACTACGTCGGCAGCGGCATCACCTGGGACGACCCCGGCAGCCCCGGCGCCAACGCCACCACCTGGACCACCACGCAGGCCTACGGCGCCACCGGCTACAGCTACACGGTGACGCCGGCCGCCAGCGTCAAGGCCAAGGTCATCGCCACGGCCGGCGCGGGCACCAACCTGGCCGAGTAACGAAGCCACGGCGGGCCGCACGCCGGCCCGCCTCGCTCTCGCCCCCGACCTGCCCCCGATGCGCTCCCTGCTGGCCTGGACCGCCGTGCTGCTGTGCGGCGGCCTGACCCTGCACCTGGCCTGGCCCGGCGCCGCCGAAGAGCCCGCCGCGGCCCCGCCCACCCGCGTGCCCGGCCCGGCACTGATGCGGCTGGGCCAGGCCCGGCCGGGCGAGCCGCCGGCCCCCGGCGTGCAGGCCACCGCCATGCACGCCGCCGCCAGCACGCGCAGGCCCACCGTCGTCGACCTCTGCGGCCTGGGCCGCATGCCGGTTGGCGACACCGATCCCGTCACGCCGCCGGACGACACCGACGCCCCCGAGGCCACCGCCGGCCTGCAGGCCCTGCCCGCACCGGTCGGCGAACAGCCACTGGCCCAGGCCCGCGCCCGCATGCTGGCCACGCTGCGCCAGGGCGACGCCCGCGCCCGCGTGGCCGCGCTGCTGCTGGACCGCCCCGCCGCAGACGACCCCGCCGCGCAGCAGGCCTGGGCCGGCGCCGTGCTGAGCCAGGCCCTTGGCAGCGGCGACCCCGCCGCCCTCGCCTGGGCCACCGAAGCCTGCGGCCCGCAGCCCGACCCCGCCGCCTGCCGGATCAACCTCATCCGCGAACGCCTGCGCGCCGAGCCCGACAACGGTTACCACTGGGCCGCCCTGGCAGACGAAGACCCCGCTGCCGGCGACGCCGCCTGGCGCGGCCTGCTCCAGGCCCGCCGCTGGCTGGAGCGCCCGCAGGCGCTGGTGCTCGCCAGCCAGGCCGCGCTGCCGGCCGACCTGCCCGGCTACCTGCGCCTGGCCCTGGGCGCCGACGTGCGCGCCCGCAGCGCCAGCCTGCCGTCGCCCGGCGAGGGCTTCGTGCTCGAACGCTGCCAGCAAGCCCAGCCCGGCCGCCGTGAGCAATGCGACGCGCTGGCCGCGCTGATGCAGCGCAGCGATGCGCTGCAGACCCTCACCGAAGCCGCCTCCGTGGCCCAGGCTGCCGGCTGGCCGGCCGAGCGCCTGCAGCAGCTGCGCCACGAGTTCCAGGACCTCGTCCACGCCCCGCCCGCCTGGCAGGCCGACGCCGACCAGCCGCTCGCCTGCGCCAGCGTCGACGCCTGGCAGCACCACCTCACCCAGCTGGCCCAGGTCGGCGAGCTGGCCACCCTGCGCGCCGCCGCGCGCGCCCACCCCGCCACCCACCCACTGCCATGAATACCCGCCTCATTGCCCTCTCCGCTGCCCTCGCCAGCGCTTTTGCCGCCGCCCCCGCATTCGCGCAGGTCACCGGCTGCGGCACCGAGACCAGCAACCTCAGCGCCTCCAAGGTCTACTACGTGACGCCCACCGCCAGCGCCAGCGGCGCCGGCACCAGCTTCTCCGCGCCGATGAGCCTGACGGCGGCGCTCGCCAAGGTCTCGGCCGGGCAGATGGTGCTGCTGCAGCCCGGCACCTACGCCGTCGCCTACACCGCCGGCGCCAAGAACACGATCACGCTCGCCAAGTCCGGCAGCGCCAGCGCGCGCCTCTACCTCGTCGCCGCCAACTGCGGCCGCGCCGTCATCGACTTCAGCTTCCCCGCCAAGACCTGGGTGCAGGACTCCTTCGGCCTCTACGTCACCGGCAGCTACTGGTACTTCAAGGGCATCGCCGTCACCCGCGCGGGCTACCAGGGCGCCTACGTCACCGGCAACGGCAACACCTTCGAGAACGCCGCCTTCTACGACAACCGCAACTCTGGCCTGGAGATCAACAAGGGCGGCTCCAACACCCTCGTGCTGAACACCGACTCCTACCGCAACTACGACCCCAAGAAGAACGGCAGCATGGCCGACGGCTTCGCGTCCAAGCAGACACAGGGCGCCGGCAACCGCTTCGTCGGCTGCCGCTCCTGGGAGAACTCCGACGACGGCTTCGACAGCCCCGAGCCCGTCACCATCGAGCAAAGCTGGGCCTTCCGCAACGGCCTCAACCTGTGGAGCGACAGCGCCTTCGCCGGCAACGGCAACGGCTTCAAGCTCGGCGGCAACAGCGCGCTGGAGCGCAACCGCATCACGCAGTCCGTCGCCTTCGGCCAGCCCAACAAGGGCTTTGACCAGAACAGCAACACCGGCGGCGTCACGCTGCTGAACAACACCAGCTACGGCAACGGCATCAACTACGGCTTCTGCGGCAGCGTCGCGTCGGGCGAGAAGCACGTCTTCCGCAACAACATCTCGCTGGCCGGCAAGGCGGCCGACAGCGTCTGCAACGCCACCGCCAGCAACAACAGCTGGAACGGCCTCACCGCCAGCAGCAGCGAGTTCGCCAGCCTGGACACCAGCCTCGCCACCGCCGCCCGCAACGCCGACGGCACGCTGCCCGCGAACGCGCTGTTCCGGCTGAGCAGCGGCAGCAAGCTGGTCGACAAGGGAGTCAATGTGGGGCTGCCGTATCTCGGCAGCGCGCCGGATCTGGGGGCGTTTGAGTTGCGGTGATTGACGCTTGATTTCCCCCTGGCATGAAGGCACAAACGAAATGCGGCCGCACCTGGGGCTCGCGGCAGACCAAGCCCCCAGCCCTCACCGCCCCAAGCGGCGTCTCGCAGAATCCGGGCTCACCCTGCCGCCATGAGCCCCCAGCCCGTCTCGACGCCCATCATCTGCCCCCTGTGCGAGCGCCCCATCCCGCCCGCGCAACGCGACGCCCACCACCTCGTGCCCAAGAGCCGCGGCGGGCGGCACACGGAGTACCTGCACCGCGTGTGCCATCGACAGATCCACGCACTGCTGAACGAGACCGAGCTGGCCCGCCAGTACGCCACCGTGGAGGCGCTGCTGGCGCATCCGCAGATCCGAACCTTCGTGGACTGGGTGCGCACCAAGCCCGACGACTTCTTCGTGGCCACGCGCAAGAGCACGCGGTTGCGCCGGCGCTGAGCCCGCAAGCCTGCCGGGGGCAGGGGCATCCGCGCTGGGCCACACTGCGCGGCATCCCAACCGCATCGCCCGAGTCAACATGCCCAAGGCCTACTGGATCGCCCGCGTCGACGTTCATGACGCCGAGCAATACAAGCTCTACGTGCAAGGCAACGACGCCGTGTTCGCCAAGTTCGGCGGCCGGTTCCTCGTCCGTGCCGGCCGGTTCGAGAACCCCGAGGGTACGAGCCGCGGGCGCAACGTGATGATCGAGTTCCCGAGCTACGAGGTGGCGCTGGCCTGCTACCGCTCGCCCGAGTACGCGAAGCAGATCGCGATCCGCCAGGCCGCCGCCGAGGCGGATGTCGTCATCGTCGAGGGCTACGACGGGCCACAGCCGGGCTGACCGGCGCGCGAAAGGGGCGCACGACGCCAAAACCAGCGCACCGACGACAGCGAATGCCCGCCGAAACGCGGGGTTCGCCCCGCACAGGCGCCTTTCCATAATCGCCCCCCAAATCTGCCCGGGGAACGCATGACCAAGAAGAACGTCGAGAACGAGTGGAAGAAGATGTTCCCGAGGGGCTTCTCCGATGGGCAGACGGTGGGCAGCAGCACCATGAAGTCGCTGGCCAAGAAGGGCCTGCTGGCGGGCAGTTCCTCGCTGAGCGTCGCGCAGTTGGCGACCCACACGCCCAGCGTGCTGGCCTTGACGCTGGGGGGCGCCGCCGCCTCGGCCACGGGCATCGGCCTGGTGGTGACCGGCGCGGCGGCCACGCTGACGCTGTCGACGCTGTCGGCGGTGTCCGCGCACAAGACGCTCAAGCACTGCGACGCGCTCGAGAAGATCGACGGCATGCAGGCCTGCTACACCTGCGGTCGCGTCGGGGGCGGCGCGGGCTCCGGCGACAAGGCGGCGCACCAGAAGTTGGGCGGACTGGTGCTCAGCTACATCCTGGCGCAGAAGGGCGAGAAGGCGCTGCGCAAGACGGTCGGCGCCGTGCCCGGCGTGGGGCTGACGGAGACGCTCTACTCCGTCGGGCGATACATGTTCAAGAGCAATCGGGGCGTGGTGCGCAACGAGATGGCCGGCCTGCTGGCCGAGCACCTGATCACGCACAACTGCGGCCTGGCCCAGGCCATCGTCGCGGAGCTGTACTCCTACGAGCAGATGCGCTGGATCATGTTCCAGGACTACGAGGCCGTGCAGTTGTGCCTGGCCGAGAAGATGAAGTCGCGCTGAGCGGAGTCGTCTGACGGCGCAGGCGCGGCGGAATACGGCGCGGTTCGCGCCCGTTTGACGGAAATCAAGCAGCTTGCTGCCCGTACCGCGCAACGATGGCATGCTCACGCCCTGACATCCGCAGTACGTCACCGCCATGCCACGCTCCGCCCCCGCCACCGACCGCCCCCAAACGCTGGGTGAAGAGATCGCCAACGCCATCAGCCACGGGCTGGGCGTTGCGCTGGCCATCGCCGCCCTGCCCATCCTCGTCATCCGCGCGATGCACCACGGCGGCGCGGCGGACGTGGCCGCGGCAGCCATCTTCGCAGCCACGGCCATCCTGCTGTACGGCGTCTCCACGCTTTACCACGCGCTGCCCGCCTCGCTGGCCAACGGCCGCGTGAAGGCCTGGCTGGTGCGGCTGGACCATGCCGCCATCTACGTCTTCATCGCCGGCAGCTACACGCCGTTCACGCTGGGCGTGCTGCACACCGGGCCGGGCGTGACGCTGCTCGTCGCCGTCTGGGCGGCGGCGGCCTTCGGCGTGACGATCAAGCTGCTGAACCGGCTGCGCCACCCCGTCGTGTCCACGCTGCTGTATCTGGCGATGGGCTGGGTCGTCGTGTTCGCCATCGGGCCGCTGGTGGAGCGCATGCCCGGCCCCGGACTGGCGCTGCTGGTGGCCGGCGGCCTGAGCTACACGCTGGGTGCGGTGGTGTTCCTGTTGGACAACCGGCTGCGCTACGCGCACTTCGTCTGGCACCTGTTCGTGCTGGGTGGCAGCGTCTGCCATTTCTTCGCGGCGCTCTGGTACGCCTACCGCTGAAAGCCCCGGCCGGGTGACTTGCTACCGGTAACGGGAGGCCTCGGCAAGCCCCGCCGGGAGCAGAGGACGCGCCGGCGTGTAAAATCCAGCCATAGATTCGCGCAAGACCGTTTTCTCAAGGTCTTATCTGCAGCCCCGCTGGCCATCCCCTGGCTTTTCTTGCGAGCGGCTCGCTTCAGCAACTCCCGGTGAGTGTTCTTGAGTGTTTCTGTCTCTGCACGGCATGTCGCTGGCGGAGGATTCGTTCCATCCAAATATCCCAGAAGGAAACACCATGACTATCGAAACCGGCACCGTGAAGTGGTTCGACGACGGCAAGGGCTTCGGCTTCATCACGCCGTCCAGCGGCGGCAAGGACCTGTTCGCCCACCACAGCGAAATCAAGAACAGCGGCGGCTTCCGCTCGCTGGCCGAAGGCGCGAAGGTGGAGTTCGAGACCAAGCAAGGCCCCAAGGGTCTGCAGGCCTCGAACATCCGCTCGCTCTGAGCAACCTGGGCGCCCTCGGGCTCTCAACACCGCAACGGCCCATCCGGGCCTGCGCGGCAAAAAGAAGAAGAAAATGAACAACAACAAGAACATCGAAGTGGGACGCTATGTCGTCTCCCCCATGACGCAGGCTCGGCACGACGGCGGCTTTGACGCCCTCGTGTCGATCCGGTCCGGCCAGGGTATGGCCAGCGTAGACCGCGTGATGCAGTTCACGCCATGCTTTCAAAGCCCCAAGGCGGCCTTGCGCTATGCCCGGGCCGAAGGCCTGGCTTGGGCGCATTGCCATTGAACTCGCGCGGTCCTTCGCGACCGCACTCGTCGCCGGCACGGCCACGTGCACGGCCTCCCGTCAATTTTTTCGCAACGGAGCCCCACACTTGGCCAAGGAAGAACTGATCGAAATGCAGGGCGTGGTCCACGAAGTCCTGCCCGACTCGCGCTTTCGCGTGACGCTGACCAACGGCCACGAGGTCATCGCCTACACCGGCGGCAAGATGCGCAAGCATCACATCCGCATCCTGGCCGGCGACAACGTGTCGCTGGAGATGTCGCCCTACGACCTGAGCAAGGGCCGCATCACCTTCCGCCACCTGGAAAACCGCGGCCCGCGCCCGACGCAAGGCGGCGGCGCACGGCGCTGAGCGCTCACGGTCACACGACCTGCCCCTGAAATCGGCCGCCATGGTTCGCCCTGGCGGCCGATTGCTTTTGGGCGAGCGCCTTCAGCGCCGGCCGCCGGCAGGCGCTGCCCGCAGCGCCTGCAGTTCGGCCTCCAGCGCCGCGATGCGCGCGTCGCGGGCGTCCAGCGCGGCCTGCACGTCAGCCGCGTCGAACTTCAGCGGGATGTGCTTGGGGCAGTTGGCGTCCCAGGCGCTGACCTCGAACACCAGCACACCCGCGGCGCGGGCCGCGTAGCCGGCCGGCATCAGCCGTTCGAGCAGTGCCGCATCGCCCTCGACGATGCGCGCCCGGCCCCAGACCTTGACGCGCCGGCGCGTGGCGTGGTCGATGAGGAACAGCTGCGCGCGCGGGTTCTCCTCCAGGTTGCCCTGGGTGATGAACTGGCGGTTGCCGTCGAACTCGGCGAAGGCCAGCGTGTGCGCGTCCAGCACGCGGATGAACCCGGCCGGGCCGCCGCGGTGCTGCACATAGGGCTGGCCGTCGGCGCTGGCGGTGGCCAGGAAGGCGCTGTCGCGTTCGGCCAGGAAGGCACGCAGGTCATCGTCGACCTCGGTACGCCAGCCGTGGCCGTCCTCCATGCGCGCATACGAGGCCCGCGAGCCCTTGCGGGCCTGCACAGCCTTCACGCGCGGGCTGAACGCGACGTCGCTGGCCGGCGGGTGGGCGGCGGCCATCACAGCCCCAGCGCCGACAGGCCCGGGTGGTCGTCGGGACGGCGGCCGGCGGGCCAGTGGTACAGCCGCTCGCTCTCGCGGATGGGCAGGTCGTTGATGCAGGCGAGGCGGGTGTGCATCAGCCCCTCGGCATCGAACGCCCAGTTCTCGTTGCCGTAGCTGCGGAACCACTGGCCGCTGTCGTCGTGCCACTCGTAGGCGAAGCGCACGGCAATGCGGTCGCCCTGCGTGGCCCAGAGCTCCTTGACGAGCCGGTAGTCCAGCTCGCGGCGCCACTTCAGCGTCAGGAAGGCCTCGATGGCCTCGCGGCCCTGCAGGAACTGGCTGCGGTTTCGCCAGCGGCTGTCGGGCGTGTAGGCCAGCGCGACGTGGGCCGGATCACGGCTGTTCCAGGCGTCTTCGGCCAGGCGCACCTTCTGCGCGGCGGTCTCGGGGGTGAAGGGCGGCAGGGGCGGGCGGGGCACGGCGTTCTCCTTGAAGACAAGCGAATGGCCGCACGTGGCGGCCCTGGTGGAAGGCGATCAGGCCGCGAGCGGCAGCGCGGCGGGGAAGTCGACGTCGGTGCGGGCGACGTTGTTCAGGTAGTTCGTCCAGGCGTTCAGCGCGACGTGCTGGACGATCTCGACGATCTGCGCGTCGTCGTAGCCGGCAGCGCGGACGGCGTCGAGCTCGGCATCGGCGACATGGCCGCGGTTCGTCGCGACGGCGACGGCGAAGCGCACGGCCGCGTTCGCCTTGGCGTCGGTGGAACCACCCCGGCGGTTGGCGACGATCTCGGCGGCGTCGAGCTTGGCCAGGTGGCTGCCCAGGTAGCTGTGGGCCGCCAGGCAGTAGTCGCAGCCGTTGATCTCGGACACGGCCAGCGCGATGCGCTCGCGGGTGGCGGCCGGCAGGCGGCCCTTGGCCAGCGCGCCGGACATGCCGAGGTAACCCTCCAGTGCCGCCGGGCTGCTGGCGACGGTGCGGAACAGGTTGGGCACGCTGCCGATCTGGGCTTCGACCGCCTTCAGCAGGGGCTGGGCGGCGGCGGGTGCGGTGTCGATGGCGGCGAAGGTGTGCAGGCGGGTGTTCATGGTGGCGTCCTTGAGGGGTTGGTGGGCCGGTTCAAGCCGGTGACTGAACTCTATGAACTCCCGACTTTCGACACTAGACTGCAAAACTGCGATTCACTCTCCCGAAATCTGGAAACATGGACCGCCTCGACGCGATGACCGTCTTTGTCGCTGCTGTCGACGAGGGCAGCCTGTCGGCCGCCGGCCGGCGACTGCAGATGCCGCTGGCCACGGTGAGCCGCAAGCTGGCCGAGCTGGAGTCCCACCTGGGCACGCGGCTGGTCACCCGCAGCACGCGGCAGCTGGCACTGACCGAGGCCGGGCGCGACTACCTCGTGGCGGCGCGCGAGATCCTGGAGCGCGTGGACGAGGCCGAGCGCGGCGCCGCCGGCGTGCAGGCTGCGCCACGCGGCGAGCTCATCGTGGCCGCGCCGCTGGTGTTCGGCCGGCTGCACGTGGTGCCCGTGGTGGCCGACTACCTGGCCCGCTTCGCCGACGTCAACGTGCGCCTGATGCTGAGCGACCGCAACGCCAACCTGCTGGAGGAGCACATCGACGTGGCGCTGCGCATCGGCACGCTGCCGGACAGCGGCCTCGTCGCGCTGCGCATCGGCGAGATCCGGCGCGTCACCTGCGCCAGCCCAGCCTACCTGGCCACGCGCGGCACACCCGCCGCGCCGGACGAGCTGCGCGGCCACTGCTGCGTGAACTTCGAGGGCCTGGGCGGCACGTCATCGTGGAGCTTCCCCGTGGGCGACACGATGCAGCGCGTGGCGGTGCGCACCCGCCTCAGCGTGACGACGGCCGATGCCGCCATCCGCGCGGCCGAGGCCGGCGCGGGCGTCACGCGGCTGCTGTCCTATCAGGTCGCCGACGCACTGCGCGAGGGCCGCCTCGTACGCCTGCTTCCCGAGCATGAGCCGGCGCCCGTGCCGGTCAGCCTGCTGTATTCGCGCCAGGGGCGGCTGCCGATGAAGACGCGCAGCTTCCTGGACTTCGCCACGCCGCGGCTGCAGGCCGCACTGCGCGAAGCCTTGCCCGGCGACTGAGTCAGCCGCCCGCCTGCGCAACGGCGGCGCGCCAGGCGGCCAGCGCCTCGTCGTCGGTCCAGTCGTCCGCCGCCTCGCCAATGACCACCTCTACCATCGCACCGCCCTCGATGCGATGCGAGGCCACTGCCCGCGCACCCAGCCAGAAGCCACGCTGCCGGGCGACGTCCAGCAGCGCCTCGCGCAGCCGCCCGGGCGCGGCCGGCAGGTGGAGCTGGAAGGAGTTGGTCTGCGGCGGCGCGGGCGCGACCTGCCAACCGGGCTCGGCGACCAGCTGCGCTGCCAGCGTCCGCGCCCGCTCGCGCCAGGCGCCCATGTGCGGCAGCCGCCGGCGCAGGCCGTCCAGCGCCGACAGCACCATCGGGTAAAGCGTGTAGACGTTGCCGGCCAGGCGCGTCTGCCAGGGAGCCGTCGCCGCGATGAAATTCTCGGACCCGACGAGCACGCTGCCGGCCAGCCCGCCCAGGCCCTTGTAGAACGACACGTAGACCGAATCCGCCAGCGCGGCGATCTCGGCCAGCGGACGGCCGTAGTGCGCCGCAGCCTCCCACAGCCGGGCGGCGTCGACATGCAACGGCACGCCTACCTGGCGGCACCAGCCGCTGATGAGGGTGAGGTCTTCCCAGCTCGGCAGCAAGAAGCCGCCACGGCGCAGCGGCAGCTCGACGACGACGACGGCCGGATGCTCCGGCTCCGCCATCAGGTCTTCGATGTTGGGCGCGTGGTCCACGCGGCCGATACGTAGCCCCCTCAATCCCATCAATTTCTCGAATGCCTCTGCCTCGTCGACGGCGATGTGGCTCTGCGGATGCAGCGCCACGGGGCCGTCGCCATCGCCGCAGTGCACGCGCAGCGCCGCCAGCTGCGCCGCCACGCCCTTGTGGAAGAAGCGCGCGGCCGGCTTGCCCAGCAGCTCGGCCACCTGGGCCTCCAGCGCCTGCATCGCCTCGCCTTCGCCGTAGACATCCAGCGCCTGCGCGGCCTCGGGCAGCTCGGCCAGCGCCAGCAGTGACTCGCGCATCGAGCGCAGCGGCCGGTGGCCGTTCAGCCAGCGGGTGCAGCGGTTGCGCAGCTCCATCTCGGCATGGGCGGGGCGGGTGGCGGGCACGTCAGTCTCCTGCGGGCCGAGCGCAGGGCCGCTCCCAAGCCGGCCCGCGCTGGCGATGTGCGTGTGGCTCGATGCCACACGCATCGCCGTCCCCCCGGGGGACCGACTGGGCACGCGCGCGTCCAGCGCAGCGAGACCGGGCGAGGGGCGTCATGATGGGCAGACGTGGATCTCGATGGTCGAGTGCACGATTTCCTCGTGCACCGCCAGCCATTCGCGCACCAGCTTCGGCGTCAGCGCGGCGTCGTGCGTGACGAGACTGAGCGCGCAGGAGTAGCTGCCCCGGCCCACGCGCCAGACGTGCAGGTCGGTGATGGCCGTCTCGCCGGCCGCGCCGCGCTCGGTGACGACCTCGCGGATCTCGTCGACGACGGGATGGTCCATCTCGCGGTCGAGCAGCACGACGGCGGTGTCGCGGATCAGCGTGCGGGCCCACAGCGCGACGACGACCGCACCGGCGATGCCCATGGCCGGGTCCAGCCAGTCCCAGCCCATCCACCAGCCGCCGGCAAGCGCCGCGATGGCAGCCACCGACGTGGCGGCGTCGGCGGCGACGTGGATGTAGGCGGACTTCAGGTTGAGGTCGTGGTGGTGATGTCCGTGGTCGTCGTGTCCGTGATCATGGTCATGGTCATGGTGGCCATGGTGGTCATGACCATGCCCGTGGTGGTGGGCGTCTCCCAGGATGAAGGCGCAGACAAGGTTGACGACCAGGCCGACGACGGCGACGGCCATCGCCTCGGGGTAATGGATGGCCTCCGGCTTGAGCAGCCGCTCGACCGAGCTGTAGACCATCAGCGCGACGACGCCCAGCAGCACGATGGCACTGGCGAAGCCGCCCAGGATCTCGATCTTCCAGGTGCCGAAGGCGTAGCGCGAGTCACCCGCGTGCCGGCGGGCGGCGGCGTAGGCCGCGACGCTGAGGCCGATGGCGATGGCGTGGCTGCTCATGTGGAAGCCATCGGCCAGCAGCGCCATCGAGTTGTAGAACCAGCCGGCCACGATCTCGATGACCATCATCGCGGCGGTGATCCACAGCACGCGCCGCGTGCCGCGCTCGCCGGCGGCGTTGCCGGCGTCGAAGGCGTGCTCGTGCCGCCAGGCGGCGAGATCGTGGGTGTGCATCTGGGGATTCCTGACTGCTGGAATCGCGGCATTCTCCGCCCGCTCCGTGACCGCCCTGGGGCCTGGTTCATCGGGGCTCACTAAAATCTCGCCCTTTTTGCTCGCGCGCCCGTGTGAGCGACATGCCCTCCATGCACACCCCCACGACGCAGCCCCACGCGCCCGAGCCCCTGGCCCGGCTGCTGCTGCAATGGGGCGTCGCACCGGTGCGCACGGCGCCGGTGGCCGAGCGGCTGGGCGCCGGGCTGGGCTGGGCGGACGCCATCGGCCTGTCGCAAGTGCTGGCCACGCCGCCGGCCACCGGCACCAACCCGGCAGCGCAACGCGAGGCCAAGGACTGGGCCACCGCCGCGCTGGACCGACTGCAGGCCGAGCTGGCCGCCGCCTTCGACGACGCCGAGCTGGCCGCCGATGCCGCCGCGCCCGCGCCGGAGGGCGTGGCGCTGGCCGACCTGCTGGCGCCGTTCCGGCTGCACCACGCCCAGCAGCAGCGCAGCATGGCCGCACGCATCGCCACGCTGCGCGAGCGGCTGCGCCCCCGGCTGACCGAGGCGTCCGGCGCGCTGGCGCGGCTGGCGCAGCTGGACGCCCTCTTCGAGCGCGCGCTGGCCACCCAGGAGCGCGAGCGCCTGGCCGGCCTGGCGGCGCTGCTGACGAAGCGCGCCGAAAGCCACCACGCAGCCGACCCGCGCCGCTGGCGCACCCGCTTCTGGGCCGACCTGCAGCGTGCGCTGCGGGCCGAGCTGGACCTCCGACTGCAACCGGTGCAGGGGCTTGTCGAAGCCCTGCATCACGCTGGACCCCGATGAACCGCTTCCTGAACGCCCTCTACCCCCTCGCCCTGGCCGCCGGCCTCGCAGGCATCGCCGGCGCCGCGCTGGCCGCCGCGCGACACCACCCGGTCGCCCTGGTGATGACGCTGCTGATCGCGGCCTTTTTCGTGGTCGGCGTGTGGGAGCTGACGGCCTTCCGCCGCGCAAGCCGCGAGCTGGAGGCTGCCCTGGAAAGTGACAACTTCGTCGCCCAGCTGCCCGCCACGCTTCGCGCCGCCGTGCAGCAGCGGCTGGACGGCCTGCGTGTGGCCCTGCCCGGCCTGGGGCTGGCGCCCGCGCTGGCCGGCCTGCTGGTGCTGCTGGGCATGCTGGGCACTTTCATCGGCCTCGTCATCACACTGGGCAGCACGGCCAGCGCCCTGGGCGCGTCCGCCGACCTGGCCGCGCTGCGCACGGCGCTGGGCGCGCCGGTGCAGGGTCTGGGTCTGGCCTTCAGCGCCAGCGTGGCCGGCGTGACCGGCTCGGCGATGCTGGGCCTGATGGTGGCGCTGGCGCGCCGTGAGCGCGTCGCCGTCGTCGCGCTGCTGGACACGGCCCTGCTGGGCAAGCTGCGCCCGCTGACCGCCGCGCATCGCCGCGAGCTGGAACAACAGGCCGCCGACGCCGCCGCCGCTGAAGCCGCGAAGCACAACCAGCTCGAACTCGTCGCCCAGCTGCAGCAGTTCGCGCAACAGATGGCCGACCAGCTCGCCGCGCAGAACGCGAAGTTCCATGGCGAGACCAGCAAGTCCTACGAGAAGCTGGCCGCCAGCGTGGACACGACGCTGCGCACCAGCCTGGCCGAGAGCGCCCGCCTGGCCGGCGCAGCCATCCAGCCCGCCGCCGAGGCCGCGATGGCCGGTATCGCCCGCGAGGCCGCGGCGCTGCACGAGCGCGTGGGCACACAGGTGGCCGAGCAGCTCGGCGCGCTGGGCCGCCGCTTCGAGGCCGGCGCCGCGCAGATCGCCCAGCAGGCCGACGCTGCCGCACACGCCCAGCGCGAGGGCCTGGCTGAACAACGCGCCGCCGCGCTGAAGCTGCTGGCCGACACCGGCGCGCTGACGCAGCAGGCCGTCGACCGCCTCGGCGCGCGCTGGGCCGCCGAGGCGCAGGCGCTGCTGGCCGCCGTGACCGATGCCGCCGCGCGCCAGCAGGCCACCCAGGCCGAGGCCGACACGGCCCGCGCCGCGACGCTGCAGGCGCAGGTCGACGCCCTCGCGGAGCAGCGCCACGCCGCCGGCCAGGCGCTGGCCGACGCCGCCGAACGCTTCGCCGCGCAGACGCAAGGCCTGGTCGACCGCCTGGCCGACGCACAGGCCCGCCAGCAGGCCGCCCAGGCCGAGCTGGACGCGCAGCGCCGCGACGAGGCCCGCGCCGAGGCCGACGCACTGGCCCAGCAACGCGCCGCCAACGAGCAGCTGCTGAACGCGCAGCGCGAAGCCGCCCAGCAACTGCTGGCCGACAGCGGCGCCCGTGCGCAGCAGGCGCTGGCCGAGCTGACCACCGGCTTCGCGGCGCAGACGAAAGACCTGCTGGACCGCATCGCCGACACGCAGACCCGCCACGCCGCGATGCAGGCCGAACTGGACGCCGAAGCCCGCGCCCAGGCCCGTGCCGAGGTCGAGGCGCTCAGCGCCCAGCGCGACGCGAACGAGCAGTTGCTCGCCGCCCAGCGCGAGGCCGCGCAACAGCTGCTGGCCGCCAGCGGCCAGCGCGCGCAGGACGCACTGACCGAGCTGACCGCCGGCTTCGCCGCGCAGACGCAGGGCGCCATCGCCGCGCTGGCCGAGGCGCACACGCAGCTGCAGTCGGCCCACGCGCACAACGACGCCGAGCGCCTGGCCGCGTGGCGCGCCGAGCTGCAGTCGGCCGGTGCCGCGCAGCTGGCGCAGCAGCAGGCGCTGGCCGACGCGCTGCTGCAGCACACGCGCGAACTCGTCGCGCAGAACGAGGCCCAGGCCAAGACGACGCTGACCGAGGCCGGCGAGCTGCTGAAGGCCGCCGGCGAGGCGCCGCGCGCGGCCGTGGAGGTCGTCGCCGCGCTGCGCGAGCAGCTGGCACAAAGCCAGGCCCAGGACCGCGCCGCGCTGGCCGAGCGCGCCCAGCTGATGCAGACCGTATCGACGCTGCTGGCCTCGCTGCAGCAGGCCGCCGGCGAACAGCGCGCCGCGCTGGACCGGCTGCTGGGCGGCGCCGGCTCGCAGGTCGACGCGCTGCTGGGCGGTGCGGCGACGCAGGTGAGCGCGCTGCTGGACGGCACGGCCGCGCACGTCAGCACGCTGGCCGCCAACGCCGCGTCGCAGGTCGAGGCGCTGGTGGGCAGCTCGGCCACGCAGCTCGAGGTGCTGGGCCAGCGCTTCACGGAACAGGCCGGCGCGACCGGCCGGGTGCTGGCCGACGCGGCCACCACCATCGCCGCCAGCGCCGCCGAGATGGGCAGCCTGGGCGAGGGCTTCGGCGCCGCGGTAGAGCAGTTCCAGGGCGCCAACGCGCAGCTGGTGCAGCACCTGGCCGCGCTGGAGGAGCGCCTGTCCGCCGCGATGAACCGCAGCGACGAGCAGCTGGGCTACTACGTGGCGCAGGCGCGCGAGGTCATCGACCTGTGCCTGGGCTCACAGAAGCAGGTGCTGGACGCGCTGCAGAACACGGCGGCCACGAATGGATGAGCCGCTGGAGATCGAACAGGAAGGTGTCGGTGCGCCGGCCTGGGCCGCCTTCGGCGACCTGATGGCCGGCGTGCTGGGCGCCTTCGTGCTGGTGCTGGCCGCGGCGCTCGTCGGGCAGCTGGACCTGGCCAACCAGCTCAAGGCCGAGATGGAGCAGCGCCAGGCCGAGCAGGCCCGCCGCGAGGCACTGGAGCGGGCGCTGGCCGGCCCGCTGGCGGATGGCCGCATCACGCTGGTCGAGGGCCGCATCGGCATCAGCGGCGCGGTGCTGTTCGCGGTCGGGTCGGACCAGCTCCACCCGGACGGCCGCGCCCTCATCAAGAGCCTGGCCGTGCCGCTGCGCACCTACCTCGCGCAGCGCGACGAGATCCTGATGGTCAGCGGCTTCACCGATGACCGCGGGCTGACGACGGCGAAGTTCGCCGACAACTGGGAGCTGTCGGCCCAGCGCGCGCTGACCGTCGCCCGCGCGCTGATGGCCGAGGGCCTGCCGCCGGACGCCGTGTTCGCCGCCGCCTTCGGGCCGCAGCAGCCGGTGGCGTCCAACGACGACGCGTCGGGCCGCGCGCTGAACCGCCGCGTCGAGATCGCGCCCACGCCCCGGCCGAAGCGGGCCGTGGCCGCCTCCGCGCCGTGACGATGGATACCGACGCGCTGGCCGACCCGCTGGCCTGGGTGAACGCCCACGCCGAGGGCGACCCGGTGCGCCTTCGCGTGCTGGAGGCGCTGGCGCGCCGCGCAGCCGCACAGCCGCCGGGCGCGTTGCGCGAGCGGCTGGTGGGCAGGCTGGTGCAGCGCGCCGACGCCGCGCCCGTCGCGCTGCCACGGCGTCGCCCCGAAACCCCACCCTGCCCGCTGGCCGGGCTGGTCGCCCAGCTGCAGACCGCCAGCCCCGAGCTGCGCAGCGTCGCCACGCACCGCCGCACATGGAGCGCGCTGCGCGTACAGCGCCGCTTGGCCGAGGTCGCGGCGCCCGTGCCCGAACACCTGGGCCCGCTGAACAGCCAGGTGCTGGTGACGCGCGCGCTGCAGCAGCTGCAGGGCCTCGCGCCGGACTACCTGCAGCGCCTGCTGACGCAGGTCGACACGCTGGCCGCGCTGGCGCCGCTGCAGGTCGCCGCCGACGCCGAGAAGCCGGCCCGCCCGGCTGCAAAAACAGCCGCCAGGAAGGCCTCGCCGCGCAAGCGCTGAGCCGCGTCATCGGCAGGCCGCACTGCGCGGGAAGCTTCATACGCCACCTGAATCAGGCTCAGGACAGCACTTATTGGAACAATGTTCCAAAACAACGAAATTCCGTTTCGTTTGGCGCAATACGAAGTTTTGGATACCCCGACCGTCAATGACCGACGGGCTGGAGCCGCTGTTCAACTCCCCCGCTTTGCCCTTGCCTGTCTCTCCAGGACAACGTTGTCGCGCTGGCGCCCCGCAGCCGGGCTCGCGGCTGCTGTGACTCGACAGCAAAGACTGGAGACAAGGAATGAACGGTAATTCGATGACGCGCCGCCTGTGGCGCGGTTTGGTGGCGCTGGCTCTCGTGGCCGTGGCCGGCACCGCCGCTGCGGCGCCGGGCGTGCGCACGGTGCCCGCGTGCACCAAGGTCAACATCAGCGCCACCATCGAGGTGGCCGCCGGCGAAACCTGGGACGGCGTGGCGAAGTACGGCAAGTGGGTCTGCCTGGTCGGCACGGCGTCCAACATGAAGGGCGACCAGAGCGAGAGCCAGATCCCGATCTTCAAGCTGAACAACGGCTCGACGGTCAAGAACGTCGTCATCGGCGACGGCTCGCTGGGCAGCGGCACCAACCTGGCCGCCGGTGGCGCCGACGGCGTGCACTGCTACGGCGTGTGCAACATCACCAACGTCTACTGGGCCGACGTCGGCGAGGACGGCGCCACGCTGAAGGCGCTCAGCGGTGTCACCGGCAAGCTGACCATCACCGGCGGCGCGGCCTTCAAGGCGGCCGACAAGCTGTTCCAGCACAACGGCAACGGCACCATCGTCATCACCGACTTCTACGCCGACAACATCGGCAAGCTCTACCGCTCGTGCGGCAACTGCTCGACGCAGTACGCCCGCAAGGTGACGGTGTCGGGCGTTCGCCTGGGCACCGTCAACGTGGCCGTGCTGGGCGTGAACAGCAGCTACGACAGCAAGTCGGGCATCGCCGGCAAGTACGACGTCGCGACCATCACTGACCTCGTCTACAGCGGCTCCAAGCCCAAGTGCGAGGGCTATGTCGGCACCGGCTCGGGCAACGAACCGGTAAAAGACACCAGCACCAGCAACGTTGCCCGCTCCTGCATCTTCAAGTGATGAGCACCCGTCCGCTGGCCTGGCTGCTGGCGGCGGCAGGCGGCCTGGCAGCGCTGGCCCTGGCGCTGCCAGGTGCCGAACCGGCCGGCACCGCCGCTGCAGTCAGGGCGGACGGGCCCGTGCCTCCGCGCGCCGTGCTCCGGCGCCCGCTGGCGCTGATCGCGGCGGGGTCAACCGACCTCGCCGCGGCCCCGCCCGCCGGCATCGACACGCCAGCACCCGACGCCGAGGCCACGCTGCCGCAGCTCGAGGCCCTGGCGCGCCGCTGGCCCGACCGCGCCCTGCCGCTGTACGAGCAGTTGCTGGACCGCTGGGCTGCGCAACGCCGGTTCCCGCAGGCCGTGCTGGCGCTGGCACACGCACCGCTGGACGACGACACCCGCGACCGGCTGCGGCAACGACTGCTGACTCGCTGGGCCGAGACCGCCCCGGACCAGGCCGCCCGCTGGGCGCTGAACACGCCAGGCCAGGCCGCACTGCTGGCGCCGCTGCAGGACCGCTGGCTGCAGCAGGACGCGCGCTCGGCCACCGTCTTCGCCAGCACGCTGCCGCCCGGCGAGCAGCGCCAGGCGCTGCTGGACGAGAGCCTGTCGCGCTGGCTGGCGCAGGACGGCCCCGCCGCGCGCGACTGGCTGCGCTCGCAGGGCCCGCGGCCCGAGCTGGACGAGGCCATCGCCCGCCACGCCGGCGCGGACGAGCTGGCCCGCAACGCCCCCTTCGAGGCCATGGACCTGGTGGCCCGCATCGCCACGCCCGAGCGCCGCTGGCAGGCCTGGCAGGCGCTGGTGCAAAGCCTGCACGACATCGACCCCGGCCAGGTGGCTCCGCTGCTGGCCCAGGCCCCCGGCCTGACCCCGGCGGACCGCGCGCGGCTGCTGGGTGAACTCGACTAGGCGCCACGCGCAGAAACGCCGAGACTGCGCGCATGCCACCCGTCCTCTACTTCTCCCGCAACCCCAACCCTCGCCTGGCCGTCGCGGCAGCGCGCCACCTGAACGCGCCGGTGACCTACGAGTTCGCCGCGCCGCTGGCGCCGGGCCAGGACGAGAAGTTCCGGCCGCTGAACCCGTCGCTGCGCGTGCCCATCCTGGTGGAGGACGGCCGCTCGTTGTGGGAGGCCGACGCCATCGCCTGCCGGCTGTCGCAACTCGTCGGCTCGGACTTCTGGCGCACAGGCGCCGAGCTGCCGGACATGATCCGCTGGGTCAGCTGGAGCCGCGACAACTTCATGCACGCCTGCGACATGGTGCATTTCGAACGCGGCACCAAGCAGCGCTACCAACTCGGTGCGCTGGACGAGGCGCTGGTCGCCCGTGGCCTGCATCGCTTCCACGACACGGCCGCCATCCTGAACGACCACCTCGCGAAACAGGACTGGCTGCTGGCCAGCGGCCTCAGCTACGCCGACTTCCGCATGGCCGTCTTCCTGCCCTACAACGACGTGGCGAAGCTGCCGCTCGGCGACTACCCGGCGCTGGCCGCGTGGAACCAGCGGCTGCTGGCGCTGCCGGCCTGGGCCGACCCGTTCGAGGGGCTGGAAGCGCCGGCGCTGCCGCCGATCCCGGGCTGACGCCGCCGCGGCCGCGCGCCCATCACCTGCCGTCATACCCGCCACGGCGCTGGTCATGGCAACGCCGGGTTGACGAGCCCCGGCCGGCCCGCGGTGCGCTGCAACAATCGGCGCTCGGCCACCGCCACCTCACGCATGAAGTTCCTCTCCCGCGTTCTCGCCGTCCCGGCCACCGTCGCCGTCCTGCTGCTCGCCGCCTGCGCCAGCGCGCCGCTTCCGTCTCCCCAGGGGCAGCCGGTCGCGCCGCCCCCCACCGCCACCACGCCCGCGGCCCCCACCGCGCCAGCGCTGGCCATCCGCCCGCCGCGCATCGACCGCAGCTACACCTCGCAGAACCAGGACAGCCGCGCGCTCTACATCGTGCTGCACTACACCGTCATCGACTGGGAGAAGTCGCTGAAGGTGCTGACGACCGGCGGCCAGGTGTCGGCCCACTACCTGGTGCGCGACAACCCGGTGGCCAGCTACGCCCTCGTCGACGAGAACCGTCGCGCCTGGCACGCGGGCGCCAGCTTCTGGGCCGGCAACACCAACCTGAACTCGGCGTCCATCGGCATCGAGATCGTCAACCCGGGCTTCACCGACACGCCGGCCGGCCGCGTCTATGCGCCGTTCCCGCAGGCCCAGATCGACGAGGTCATCGCCCTCGTGCGCGACATCCAGAAGCGCCACGCCGTGCGGCCCGAACGCATCATCGGCCACGCCGACATCGCCCCCGGCCGCAAGCAGGACCCGGGCCCGATGTTCCCGTGGAAGCAGCTGGCCGACGCCGGCCTCATCCCCTGGCCCGACGGCCCGCTGGTGGCCTTGAAGACGCTGGAGAACGAGGTCGCGCCGCACGACGTCGCGTGGCTGCAGGAGCGCCTCGCGCGCATCGGCTACAACGTGTCGCACTCCGGCCAGATGGATGCGATGACCAAGGACGTCATCTCCACCTTCCAGATGAAGTACCGCCCCAGCGACATCTCCGGCACGCCCGACGCCGAGACGGCCGCGCTGATCGAGGTGGCGTCCACGCCCAGCGCGATGCACGTCGCCGGCGCAGGCGACACCGAGACGCGGCCGTACACCTCGCGCTGGTAAGCCGCCGAATGCTGGCCTTCCTGCTCAAACGCCTGGCCACGCTGGTGCCGACGCTGATCGGCATCACGCTGGTCGCGTTCGGGCTGATCCGCCTGGTGCCGGGCGACCCCATCGAGGTCATGATGGGCGAGCGCCGGCTGGACCCGGAGACCCACGCCGCCCTCGTCAAGCGCATGGGGCTGGACCAGCCGCTGCCGGTGCAGTACGCGGACTACGTCACCAAGCTGCTGCACGGCGACCTGGGCCAGAGCCTCGTCAGCCGCGAGCCGGTCAGCCATGAATTCGCGTCGCTGTTCCCGGCGACCGTGGAGCTGGCCGGCGCCGCGCTGGTGTTCGCGGTGGGCCTCGGGCTGCTGCTGGGCGTCAGCGCAGGGCTGAAGCGCGGCTCGCTGCTGGACCAGGGTGTCATGGGCGTGGCGACCATCGGCTATTCGATGCCGGTGTTCTGGTGGGGGCTGATCCTCATCATGTTCTTCTCCGTGCAGCTGGGCTGGACGCCGGTGTCGGGCCGCATCGGCATCGAGTTCGACCCCGAACGCGTGACCGGCTTCATGCTCATCGACGCGGCGCTGTCGGACGAGGAAGGCGCGTTCAGGTCGGCACTGATGCACCTCGTGCTGCCGGCACTGGTGCTGGGCACCAGCACGCTGGCGGTGGTGGCGCGCATGACGCGCTCGTCCATGCTCGAAGTGCTGCGTGAAGACTATGTGCGCACGGCCCGCGCCAAGGGCCTGTCGCCGGCCCGCGTGGTCATCGTGCACGCGCTGCGCAACGCGCTGATCCCGGTGCTGACTGTGGTGGGCTTGCAGACCGGCAGCCTGCTCGCCGGCGCCGTGCTGACCGAGACCATCTTCTCGTGGCCCGGCATCGGCAAATGGCTGATCGACTCCATCGGCCGGCGCGACTACCCCGTCGTGCAGGCCGGCATCCTGATCTCGGCGCTGACGTTCATAGGCGTGAATCTGGTCGTGGATGTGCTGTACGGGGTCGTGAATCCGCGCATCCGGGGAGGTGGGCATTGAGGATGGCCACGTGATTGCACATTTCAAAACCTGGTCGGATTTGTGGGTGGGCAGCGGACTCGGGTTGCTCCTCGTGCCTTGCGTTCTCATCGCCTTCGGCTGGCAGGAAATCTCTGAACTCGAAAACCTCGACGCCACCCAAGGCAGTCGCTTCTCGGCGGTCGTGTCACGACAAGGAAAGACCTTTGTCTTCGATACGGCAGGAAAGAGCCGTATCAGCTGCTTCGCCGATCACTGCGGGTATCCCGACGCAAATCTCGACATCGGCGTCCCCAGGAACTACGTGATGGCGGGTGGGTGGCTACTCAGCGTGGAGCGCGACGGCACATTCATCGACGTGCGCAGCACTACGTTGCACCGGAAGCGCGGCTCGCTCCGCTTCGGCGCAATGCTCGCTGCACTATCGCTGCCCTGCTTCGTGCTCGCATACGTGATGCGAGGCAGCCCGCTACCGGCCAGGCTGCAGTCGAAGGCAAAGATATCCAAGCCATGACCGCTGTCGCCACGCCCGTCGATCCCCCCGGCCCCCTGCGCGAGTTCTGGCTTGGCTTCACCACCAACCGCGGCGCCTTCGTCGCGCTGATCGTCTTCGCTCTGATCGCCGTCGCTTCGCTGTCGGCGCCGCTGATCGCGCCGCACGACCCCATCGAGCAGTACCGCGACTTCATGCTGGTGCCGCCCGCGTGGATGGACGGCGGCAGCGCGCGCTTCCTGCTGGGCACCGACGAGCTGGGGCGCGACATGCTGAGCCGGCTGCTGTACGGCGGCCGCGTGTCGCTGGGCATCGGCTTCGCCTCCGTGCTGATGTCGCTGCTGCCCGGCGTGCTGCTGGGCCTGCTCGCAGCGTTCTTCGAGCGCTGGCTGTCACCGGCCATCATGCGCGTGATGGACATCGTGCTGGCGCTGCCGTCGCTGCTGCTGGCTATCTGCGTCATCACCATCCTGGGCCCCGGCCTCGTCAACACCGTCATCGCCATCGCCATCGGCGCGCTGCCTGGCTATGTGCGGCTGACGCGCGCGGCAGCGCTGGGCGAGATCGGGCGCGACTACGTGACGGCCAGCCGCGTGGCCGGCGCCGGCGTGTGGCGATTGATGTTCGTCACCGTGCTGCCCAACTGCCTGGCGCCGCTGATCGTCAACGCCACGCTGAGCTTTTCATCGGCGATTCTGGAGACGGCGGGGCTCGGATTTTTGGGCCTGGGCGTGCAGGCGCCGACGCCGGAGTGGGGCACGATGCTGTCGTCCGCACGGGACTACATCGCGCGGGCCTCGTGGGTGGTCACGCTGCCGGGGCTGACCATCCTCGTCACCGTGCTGGCGATCAACCTGATGGGGGATGGGTTGCGGGACGCGCTCGATCCGAAGTTGAAGAAGGTGGCGTGATGGATGGCTCGCCTCTTCGTTGCTTCGGCTTGCTGGCCAGGCCCGTGCCGGGAGTTCGCCCCGGCGGGCGACCTACTTTCTTGTGCGGACAAGAAAGTAGGCAAAGAAACCGCCCCTGCAAAACCGGCCCTGCGGGCTCCCCTGCGATGCTCGCAAGCCCAGGCCCGCGCAGAACTCCCTGCGTTCGCTACGCTCACTCCGGTCAGACAGCTGCGCGGAGTCAGCACTTGAAGCGCGCTGCGCGCGCGCCTGGGCTTGCTGCGCGTCTCGGCGGTTTTAAAGGGGAAGCCCCGAAACAGCCGAACAGCCAACGGCCAAACCCGAAAGCCGGCGGGCGCCGGCTGTTCATTCACCCCCCTTTTAGCGCCGCCGAGGAGCACAGCGGCTTGCAACCGCGCGCGCAGCGCGCCTCCAGCTCTGACTCCGCGCGGCTGTTTGAGCGCAGCGTAGCGAAGCGAGTTCCGCGCGCGGTTGCAAGCCGCGAGCACCGCAGGGTAGCCCGCTGCGAAGCAAAGGGCCGGCGCGGTCAGGGGCGACTTTTTGCCTTCTTTTTGGTCGCTCAAAAAGAAGGTCGCCCGCCGGGGCGAACTCCCGGCATGGCCCTCGCCACAAACACAAAGCAGCGATGAGCCTCCTGACCATCCGCAACCTCAAAGTCCAGTTCGGCACCTTCCCCGCCGTCGACGGCGTCGACCTCACCCTCGACCCCGGCGAGCTGCTGGGCATCGTCGGCGAGTCGGGCTCGGGCAAGTCGGTCGGCATGCTGGCCGTCATGGGCCTGATCGACGCCCCCGGCGTCGTGACCGCCGATGCGCTGGAGTTCAACGGCCGCGATCTGCTCAAGCTCACCCCCCGCGAGCGCCGCCAACTGATCGGCCGCGACGTGGCCATGGTGTTCCAGGACGCGCTGACCAGCCTCAACCCCAGCTACACCGTCGGCGCGCAGATCGCCGAGGTGTTGAAGGCCCATCTGGGCCTGAGCGGCAAAGCCGCGAAGCAGCGCGTCGTCGAGCTGCTGGAGCAGGTCGAGATCCCCGACGCCGCCAACCGCGCCAACGCCTACCCGCACCAGCTCTCGGGCGGCATGAACCAGCGCGTGATGATCGCGATGGCCATCGCCTGCAACCCCAAGCTGCTGATCGCCGACGAGCCGACGACGGCGCTGGACGTGACCATCCAGGCCCAGATCATGGCGCTGCTGCTGAGGCTGCAGCGCGAGCAGGGCATGGGGCTGATCATGATCACGCACGACCTCGCCGTCGTCGCCGAGATGGCCCAGCGCGTGGCCGTCATGTACGCCGGCCAGATCGTCGAGACCGGCCCGGTCCCCGCGCTGTTCGACGCGCCGCGCCATCCGTACACGAACGCGCTGCTGGCGGCGATCCCCGAGCACAACAAGGGTGCGACGCGCCTGTCCGCGCTCCCCGGCATCGTGCCCGGCGCGCTGGACCGGCCGGCGGGCTGCCTGCTGTCGCCCCGCTGCCCGCACGTGCAGCCGCGCTGCGTGGCCGAGCGGCCGGCGCTGAAGCAAGGCGTGCGCTGCTTCTTCCCGGTCGAGGGGGCAGCGCATGTCTAAGGATGGCAGCCCCCACGCATCGCCTGCGGCGACGCTGCCCCCCGAGGGGGCGTCGCCGGCTTGGGACGGCCCGGCGCTCGGCTTGCTCCTGCAAGCCGACGACCTGACCAAGCACTACGCCGTCAGCCGCGGCCTGTTCAAACCCAAGGCAACCGTGAAAGCGCTCAACGGCGTGAGCTTCACGCTGGCACCGAAGAAGACGCTGGCCGTCGTCGGCGAATCCGGCTGCGGCAAGAGCACGCTGGCGCGGCAACTGACGCTGATCGAACCGCCCACGCGCGGCTCGCTGAAGATCCGCGGCGTCGACGCGTCGAGCGCCGACGTGAAGGCGCTGCGCCGCGATGTGCAGATGGTGTTCCAGAACCCGTTCGCGTCGCTGAACCCGCGCAAGACCATCGCCACGACGCTGGCCGAGCCGCTCCTCATCAACACGCCGCTGAGCGCCGCCGAGCGCCGCGAACGCGTCGACGCGCTGGCGACCAAGGTGGGCCTGCGGCCCGAGCACCTGCGGCGCTACCCGCACATGTTCTCGGGCGGCCAGCGCCAGCGCATCGCCATCGCGCGGGCCATGATCCTGAATCCGGGCATCGTCGTCGCGGACGAGCCGGTATCGGCGCTGGACGTCTCCATCCAGGCCCAGATCCTGAACCTCTTCATGGACCTGCAGGACGAGTTCGGCACGGGCTATGTGTTCATCTCGCACAACCTGTCGGTCGTGGAGCACGTGGCCGACGAGGTCATGGTGATGTATCTCGGCGCGGCAGTGGAGGTGGGCGACAAGCGCACGCTGTTCGCGTCACCGCTGCACCCCTACACGCGCGCCCTGATGAGCGCCACGCCGGCGCTGAAGAAGGCGGACCGCCGCGAACGCATCGTCATCCACGGCGAACTGCCCAGCCCGCTGAACCCGCCGACGGGCTGCGCCTTCCACAAGCGCTGCCCGCTGGCGATGCCGCGCTGCGCGCAAGAAGCGCCGCTGCTGCGCGACGTGGATGGCAGACGCGTCGCCTGCCACACGGTCTGATTTAAATCGAGGACTGGCGCCGGGCCGCCCCAAGCCGGCCCGCAGGCGATGTGCAAGCGGCTCAATGCCGCTTGCATCGCCGCCCCCTAGGGGAACCGACTGGGCTCGCCGCGTTCAGCAGGCGAGACCAGGCGAGGGGCTGACATGTCAGCGGTCACGCTTCTTCGAGACCTCGTTGCCGACCACGCCGCCGGCTGCCGCGCCCAGGGCGGCGCCGGCGGTCGTGCCGGTCACGGCGCCACCGATGACGGCACCGGCCGTGGCGCCGACGACAGTGCTGGCTTCACGGTG
Organism: Pelomonas candidula; assembly: GCF_043555985.1. Lineage (NCBI taxonomy): Bacteria > Pseudomonadati > Pseudomonadota > Betaproteobacteria > Burkholderiales > Sphaerotilaceae > Roseateles > Pelomonas candidula. Next base: position 356,147 of record NZ_JBIGIC010000003.1, read on the forward strand.
CGACATGCCCGCGCAGGCGGTCAGGGCCAGCGTGGCGGCAGCAGCCACCGCGATCACGGCCACACGCCAGTAGGTGGCGCCGGATTCGGGACGGAGAAACGTGGTGTTCATGATCAGCTCCTTGTTCAGGGTCTTGTCACGACTCCACTTTGGGCGCCCGCGATCCGGCCCGGGACCGGCCGGCGAGCCGGCGCCCTGTCGGACGGCATCCCGCGCCGGCCTCAGTAAAAAAGCCACCCGGAGGTGGCTTTCGGTGTCGCGTCAGCGGCGCTTCACTTGGGTGCCGAGGCAGCCGCGTCGGCCGTGCACTTCTTGATGTGGGCCGTGGCCGCCGCGCCGTGCAGCTTCTTGTCGGCAGCGGATTTCTCGCAGGCCGCGTTGGCGGGCGCAGCAGCGGGCGCCGATGCTGCCGCGCCACCGGACAGGCATTCCTTCATGAAGGCCTTGCGCTCGTCGCCCTTCTTGCCGTTGGTCTTGGCTTCGGCATTGCAGGCTTTCATCTTGTCCTGCTGGGGCGTGGCCTGGGCACCGAACGCGACGGCGGCACAGGCGAGCAGGAGGGCAAATCGTTTCATCGGGTGACTCCTTCCAGAGAAGTGGTGGGGGCTCGTGGATTCAAGCATGAGGCCGGGGGGCTGCCAAGCCGTTCGAGCCCGGTGTGTCGTGCAGCATCACAGGATGCGCCGCGGATGCGCCAGCGCCTCGTGCGCGGCATGCAGGCGGCGCACCAGCACGCGGATGAAGGCGCGGTCGAAGCGGTGCTGGCATTCGGGGCTCAGCAAGCCCAGCGATTCGGGCTCGAAGCAGATCGTCGTGCACTCCTGCGTCACCTTGATGTCGGTGCTGTGGCGGCGCAGGTCGGGGTTGGGCGCGAGGTAGGCCATCTCGCCGACGGATGTGCCTTGGCCCAGTGTCGCGACCAACCGGTTGTCGCGCCACACCTGCACCTCGCCGCGCGCGATGATGTGGAAGCTGCTGCCCTCCTGGCCGCGCTTGAAGAGCGCGTGGCCGACCGGGTAGCGCCGCCAGCGCGCGCGCCGCACGACCTCCCACAGCTGCACGTCGCCGAACTCGGAGAAGAACTCCAGCGCCCGCAGCATGTTGAAGCGCTCCGAGTCACGCACCTCGCCCAGCCGGTTCATCGGGATCTGCTGGCCGGACACCAGGCCGGACAGCGCCTGCGCGAAGCCGTCCCAGTCGGCAAAGCGTTCTTGCGGCGCCTTGGCGAGCGCGCGCTGCACGACGGCATCCAGCGCCTCCGTGACGCCTTCGCGCTGGCCCATCAACGGCAGCGGCACCTGGTGGTAGATCTGATGCATCAGCGCCATCTGATGCGGCGCGTCGAACGGCGGGCGGCCACCGATGAGGTGGTACAGCACGGCGCCCAGCGCGTAGATATCGGCGCGGCAGTCCACGTCGCCGCCGTCGATCTGCTCGGGCGGCATGTAGGCCAGCGAGCCGACGCGGTGGATCTGCGTGGAGTCGGCGTTCAGGTTCAGCGCCGAGCCGAAGTCGCTGACCTTCACGTCGACGACCTGGCCGGAGGCGTCTAGCACGGCCAGCAGATTGGCCGGCTTCACGTCGCGGTGGATCAAGCCCTGGCGGTAGACGTAGCCCAGCGCCATCGCGCACTTGAACGCCACTTCGACGATCTGGTCCAGCGGCAGCAGCCGGTCGCTGCGGCAGAAGTGCTTGAGCGTGACGCCCGGCACGTACTCCATGACGAGGTAGGGCGAGGATTCCTCGGCCACCGCGTCCAGGATGGCGACGACGTTGGGATGGTGCAGCTGCCCGGCCAGCGCGGCCTCGGCGCTGAAGAAGCGGTTGCTGAAGTCGCTGGCCGGCGCATCCGGCACGGGCGCCCAGCTGCGCATGCGCTTGATGGCCACCTCCTTGCCGTCGCTGAACGGGTCACGCGCCAGGAACACGTCACTGGTCGCACCCTCGCCCAGGCGCCTGAGCACCTGGTAGCGGCCGATGTGGGAAGGCAGGTCGTCTGCAGGGACACTCACGCGGGGCATGATACGGGCCGCCCACGGAGGTGCATCCCCCTTGTTCTCCCACATCTTTGTCGCCACAAACGACTTCGAGCGCGCCCTCGCCTTCTACCGCCCGCTGCTGGCCGGCCTCGGCGTGACGGAACGTTTCTGCGACCCCGCCCGCCCCTGGGCCGGCTGGCAGAGCACGCCGGGCCCGCGCCCGCTGCTGTTGCTGGGCGCGCCGTTCGAGGGTCGGCACGAGCCCGGCAACGGCCAGATGGTGGCGCTGCTGGCCGCCTCGCGCGCCCAGGTCGACACCGCCCACGCGACGGCGCTGGCCCGGGGTGGCCGCTGCGACGGCCCGCCCGGGCTGCGCCCGCAGTACCACGCCCACTACTACGGCGCCTACTTTCGCGACCCCGACGGCAACAAGCTCTGCGTGGCCTGCCATGATCCCGATCCGGCGACAGCCGGCTGAGTCGGCGCGTCCGGCGGCCCGTGCGTTCAAGGTCGGCCTCCTAGAATCCTGTCCATGATCCAAGCCAAGCAGGCGCTGCTCGCCGCACTCGCCGACTCTCTGCAAGAAATCGCCCCCGGCTCCAACGCCGTCGCGGCCTTTGAATCCCCCAAGCAGGCCGCCCATGGCGACTTCGCCTGCACCGTGGCCATGCAGCTGGCCAAGCCGCTCAAGGCCAACCCGCGCGAACTGGCCACGCGCCTGATCGCGTCGCTCGAAGCCCGGCCCGCCTTCCAGACCTGGGTGCAGGCGCTGGAGATCGCCGGCCCCGGCTTCATCAACATCCGCCTCAAGCCCGCCGCCAAGCAGGCCGTCGTCGCCGAGGTGCTGGCCGCCGGCCCCCGGTTCGGCCACCGCGCACCGACCGGCAAGCACGTCATGGTGGAGTTCGTCTCCGCCAACCCGACCGGCCCGCTGCACGTGGGCCACGCCCGCCAGGCCGCATTGGGCGACGCGATCTGCTCCGTCTTCGCGAGCCAGGGCCACGACGTGACCCGCGAGTTCTATTACAACGACGCCGGCGTGCAGATCGCCACGCTGGCCAACTCGACGCAGATGCGGCTCAAGGGCGTCAAGCCCGGCGACGCCGACTGGCCCGAGGCCGCCTACAACGGCGACTACATCCAGGACATCGCCGACGCCTTCCTGCGCAAGGAGACCGTCAAGGCTGATGACCGCGAGTTCACCGCCTCCGGCGACGTGAACGACCTCGACGGCATCCGCCAGTTCGCCGTGGCCTACCTGCGCCACGAGCAGGACCTGGACCTGCAGGCCTTCGGCCTCAAGTTCGACAACTACTTCCTCGAGACCAGCGTCTACAAGGGCGGCCAGCTGGAGGCGGCGGTGCAACGCATCATCGACGCCGGCAAGACCTTCGAGGAAGGCGGCGCGCTGTGGTTCAAGTCCACCGACTACGGGGACGACAAGGACCGCGTGATGCGCAAGTCCGACGGCGGCTACACCTACTTCGTGCCCGACGTGGCCTACCACGTCAACAAGTTCGAGCGCGGCTACACGCAGTGCATCAACATCCAGGGCACCGACCACCACGGCACCATCGCCCGCGTTCGCGGCGGCCTGCAGGCGCAGGGCCTGGGCATCCCGCAGGGCTTCCCGGACTACGTGCTGAACAAGATGGTCACCGTCATGAAGGACGGCGCGGAGGTCAAGATCTCCAAGCGCGCCGGCTCCTACGTGACGCTGCGCGACCTGATCGACTGGACCAGCCGCGACGCGGTGCGCTTCTTCCTCATCAGCCGCAAGGCCGACACCGAGTTCGTCTTCGACGTCGACCTCGCGCTGAAGCAGAACGACGAGAACCCGGTGTTCTACGTGCAGTACGCGCACGCACGCATCTGCTCCGTCATCCGCAAGTGGGGCGGTGACCCATCCGCACCGGCCGACCTGAGCCTGCTGACCGCGCCAACCGAAGAGGCGCTGATGCTCAAGCTCGCGGCCTACCCCGACATGCTCACAGGCGCCGCCGCCGGCATCGCGCCGCACGACGTGGCCTTCTACGCCCGCGACCTGGCCGGCGCCTACCACGCCTACTACGCCGCCGAGCGCGTGCTGGACCAGGCGCCCGAGCTGACCCGCGCCCGCGTGGCGCTGCTGTCTGCCACCCGCCAGGTGCTGGCCAACGCGCTGGGCATGCTGGGTGTCAGCGCGCCCGAGCAGATGAGCCGCGATATCGCTGAAACCACCCCGGAGACCGAATGAGTTCTGCATCCAAGCCCGCCGGCCAGAAAAGCCAGAAGGGCGGCTTCGTACTGGGCCTGATCGTGGGCCTGCTGGTCGGCCTGGCCGTCGCCCTCGGCGTGGCGCTCTACATCACCAAGGTGCCCATCCCCTTCGTGAACAAGGTGCCGCAGCGCACGGCGGAGCAGGACGCCGCCGAGGCCGAGCGCAACAAGAACTGGGACCCGAACGCGCCGCTGGCCGGCAAGGCCGCGCGCAGCGCCAGCGGCGTCGTCAACGCGCCGGTGACGCCAACCGCACCGCCGCCGGCCACGACGGCAAGCGCCCCCGTGGCCACCGCCAGCGCCCCGGCTGTGCTGCCGCCCGTGGCGACCGCGCAGCCCAAGCCCGTGGCCACCAAGCCCGAGGCCACGACTGCAGCGGCGCCCGCCTCGGCCCCGGCCGGAGCCGAGGCCTACGTCTACTTCGTGCAGGCCGGCGCCTTCGCCCGCCCCGAGGAGGCCGAGGCCCAGAAGGCCAAGCTGGCCATCCAGGGCTTCACGGCCAAGGTCATGGAGCGCGAGCAGAACGGCCGCACCGTCTACCGCGTGCGCCTGGGCCCCAACGACACCCGCGAGGCCGCCGAAGACCTGCAGCGCAAGATCGAGGGCGCCGGGTTCGAGGCCAACCTCGTCCGCGTGCAACGCTGAACTCCTGAAGGACCATTGAAGTCATGAAGCGCCGAGATTTCTCCGCCCTGCTCGCCACCACGCCCCTCGCGGGCGTCGCGGGCAGCGCCCTCGCCCAGGGCGGCCCGATCGAGGGCCGCCAGTACGTCGTGCTGGGGCAGCCGCTGCCCACGCCAGCCGGCAAGATCGAAGTCGTCGAGTTCTTCTGGTACGGCTGCCCGCACTGCTACGTCTTCGAGCCGCTGGTCGAGAACTGGGCCCGCCAGCTGCCGGCCGACGTGACCTTCCACAAGGTGCACGTGGCCTTCCGTGCCAACTGGAAGCCGCACCAGCGCATGTTCTATGCGCTGGAGGCCCTGGGCAAGGAGGCCCAGGCCCGCCCCGCCATCTTCAACGCCATCCACCAGCAGGGCCAGGACCTGGAAGACGCCAAGAGCCAGGCCAAGCTGCTGGCCTCCCTCGGCGTGGACGCCGGCAAGTACATGGACGCCTACAACTCCTTTGGCGTGCAGACCAAGGTGGCCCAGGCCGACAAGCTGGTGGAAGCCGCCCGCCTGGAAGGCGTGCCGACGCTGGCCATTGGCGGCCGCTTCCTCACCTCGCCCAGCCAGGCCGGCATGGGCCAGCGCGCCACCGAGCAGGAGCTGGGCCAGCGCGCGCTGCAGATTGCCGATTTCCTCATCCAGCGCATTCGCGCCAAGGCCTGACCATGAAGCGTCGTGACGCCACCCTCACCCTGGCTGCGGCCGGGCTTGCCTCCACCACGCCGGCCGCCTGGGCCCAGGGCGGGCCCGTCGAGGGCCGACACTACCAGCGCCTGGCCCAGCCGCTGCCCGGCGCGCCGGGCAAGGTCGAGGTCATCGAGTTCTTCTTCTACAAGTGCCCGCACTGCTTCGCGTTCGACCCGCTGCTGGGCGACTGGCTGCACCGGCTGCCGCCCGACGTGACGTTCCGCCGCATCCCGGTGGGCCAGCAGGCCATGCTCAAGCTGCACGCGCGCATGTTCTACGCGCTGGAGGCCATGGGCGCCCTGACGCCCACCGTGCACGCCGGCATCTTCAACGCCTTCCACCGCATGGGCATCGACGCGACGGATGAAGCCGGCGTCGTGGATCTCGTTGGCAAGCTGGGTGTGGACCAGGCCAAGTTCAAGCAGGCCTTCTCGTCCTTCGGCGTGCAGGGCAAGCTGGCCCAGGGCCAGAAGATGGCCGAACTTGCCGGCGCAGACAGCGTGCCGACGCTGGTCATTGGCGGCCGCTACCGCACCGGTCCCGGCCTGGCCGGCGAGCCCAGCCAGAGCGAAGCCGCCAACGGACAGGCGGCGCTGGCCGTCGCGGATTTCCTGATCAAGTTGTCGCGAGGGAAAGGCTGAGCGCGGTTGCAGGCCCCTAGAATGGCCTGCAACTTCCGTGCCGCCATGCCCCGCCACCTGATCCCGCTCGTCCTCGCGATCGCCACCTTCGCCGCCCAGGCGGAGAAGGCCGACCGACTCAAGCCGTTCACGCTGTCGTCGGACAAGCCGGGCCAGATTGACAACGTCAACCAGCGCACCGAGCTGCAGGGCAACGTCGTCATCACGCGCGGCAGCCTGATGCTGCGCGCCGAGAAGGTCTACGTGCGCGAGACGCCGGACGGCTACTACCAGCTGTCCGCCAGCGGGGTCGCCGGCCAGCCGGTCAGCTTCCGCCAGGGGCGCGACACGCCCGGCGAGTCCATCGAGGGCCAGGCCGAGCAGCTGGAATACGACACCCGCACGGAGACCGTGCGCTTCATCGGCAACGCCGAGGTGCGCCGCGCCCGTGGCACCGCCGTGGCGGAGCAGGTTTCGGGCGCCGTCATCGTCTACGACAGCCGCACCGAGGTCTTCACGCTGGAGGGCGGCAGCGCCTCGCCCAACCCGAACGGCCGCACCCGCATCGTCATGATGCCGCGCGCGCAGCCGGGCGACGACGCTGCGTCCGCGCCGCCTGCGGCCCTGCCGCTGAAGCCGTCGACGACGCTGCAGCCGGGCAAGTCTTCGTGATGGACGAGGCGTCCACCCGTTCGCCGGCCGGTTCGGCCGCCTGCGGCAGCCGGCTCGAAGCCGAGGGCCTGGCCAAGACCTACGGCGTCCGCAAGGTCGTCAAGGACGTGCACGTGCGCGTGGACTGCGGTGAGGTCGTGGGCCTGCTGGGCCCCAACGGCGCCGGCAAGACGACCAGCTTCTACATGATCGTGGGCCTGGTGCGCTCGGACGCCGGCGTCATCCGCATCGACGGCGCCGAAGTGCAGCGCCTGCCCATCCACCAGCGCGCACGGCTGGGCCTGAGCTACCTGCCGCAGGAAGCCTCCATCTTCCGCAAACTCACCGTCGAGCAGAACATCCGCGCGGTGCTGGAGCTGCAGCAGGACGACAAGGGCCGCGCGCTCGGCAAGGCGCGCATCGACGAGCTGCTCAACGGCCTGCTGCACGACCTGTCCATCGAAGGCCTGCGCGACAGCCCCGCGCCCGCGCTGTCGGGCGGCGAGCGCCGCCGCGTCGAGATCGCCCGGGCGCTGGCCACGCAGCCGCGCTTCATCCTGCTGGACGAGCCCTTCGCCGGCGTCGACCCGATCGCCGTGCTGGAGATCCAGCGCATCATCGGCTTCCTGAAGGGCCGCGGCATCGGGGTGCTGATCACGGACCACAACGTCCGCGAGACGCTGGGCATCTGCGACCGCGCCTACATCATCAGCGAGGGCGCCGTGCTCGCGGAGGGCACGCCCGACGAGATCGTGGCCAACGCCGACGTGCGCAAGGTCTACCTCGGCGAAAACTTCAGGATGTAGAGGATGGTGAGCCCCTCGCCCATCCTCGCGTCGCTGAATGCGAGCGAGTCCGGTCGGTCCCCCGAGGGGACGGCGATGCTTGCGGCATCGAGCCGCAAGCACATCGCCAGCGCGGGCCGGCTTGGGAGCGGCCCGGCGCTCGGCCCGAATGCGCCACACGCAGGCTGCGCACCATGAAGCAGACCCTCCAGGTACGCCTCAGTCAGCACCTGGCGCTGACGCCCCAACTGCAGCAATCCATCCGCCTGCTGCAGCTGTCGACGCTGGAGCTGCACCAGGAAGTCGAGCAGATGCTGGCCACGAACCCGCTGCTGGACACCGAGGAGGAGTTCACCGTCAGTGCCCCCGAGCTGGCCACCAACGCACCGGCAGAGAGCGGCACCGAGGCCTCGGCCGGCGAGTCCGAGGGCGGCGACGCGCCCGAGCTGAGCGCCGAGGACTTCGGCGGCACCGAGCGCGAGGACTGGGAGAACGGCACCGAGCGCGACGACTTCGACGGCATCCGCGAGCTGCCCAGCAGCAGCGGCGCCGGCATGGGCGACGACGATGGCGAGCGCGAGAGCCAGGAATCCGCCGAGACGACGCTGGCCGAGCACCTGGCCCAGCAGCTGGCCGGCAAGAGCCTGTCGCCCGAGGACCGTGCCGCCGTGCAGGTGCTGATCGAGTCGCTGAACGAGGACGGCTACCTCGAAGACCCCATCGAGGACATCGCCGCCGCGCTGGCGCCCGATGACGATGAGGATCGCGAGGAACTGCTGGACCACCTGCGCATCGCTCTGCGGCTGCTGCAGAGCCTGGACCCGGCCGGCATCGCCGCGCGCGACCTGTCCGAATGCCTGGTGCTGCAACTGCGCACCCAGCCCAGGAGCCCGGCGCAGGTCATCGCCATCCTGATCTGCAAGAGTCATCTGGAGCTGCTGGCCCGGCGCGACATGCGCCGCCTGATGAGCGAGACCGGCGCCGACGAGGCACTGCTGCGCGAAGCGCAGGTCATGATCACGCAGCTGGAGCCCAAGCCCGGCCGCCGCTTCGCGCAAGGCGCCGCCGCGGCCATCGTGCCCGACGTCATCGTGCGCAAGGTGGGCCGCGAGTTCCGCGTGATGCTCAACCCCGAGGTGGCGCCCAAGCTGCGCATCAACGAGCTCTACGCCAACGCACTGCGCGCCACGCGCGGCGGCATCAGCAACTCGCCGCTGGGCGGGCAGCTGCAGGAGGCGCGCTGGTTCATCAAGAACATCCAGCAGCGCTTCGACACCATCCTGCGCGTCAGCCAGGCCATCGTCGAGCGCCAGCGCGGCTTCTTCACGCACGGCGAACTGGCGATGAAGCCGCTCGTGCTGCGCGAGATCGCCGACGAGCTGGGCCTGCACGAGTCCACCATCTCGCGCGTGACGACGGCCAAGTACATGGCGACGAGCTGGGGCACGTTCGAGCTGAAGTACTTCTTCGGCTCGGGCCTGAGCACGGAAGCCGGCGGCGAGGCGTCCAGCACGGCCGTGCGCGCGCTGATCAAGCAGTTCGTCGCCGCGGAGGACACCAAGAAGCCGCTGTCCGACAGCGCCCTCGCGGCCATGCTCGAGGAGCAGGGCATCCAGTGCGCGCGGCGCACGGTGGCCAAGTACCGCGAAGGCATGAAGATCGCGCCGGCGAATTTGCGCAAGGCGCTGTAGCGCGCCCCTCGCCCAGTCGCGTGCCGCTGAACGCCGGCAGGCCTGACCGGGACCACTCCGCGGCGGCGCCGCAGAGCTTCGGCAGGCTCAGGCCGTCCACTGGACGCTCTGTGTCCGGCCTCAGCCCCCGAGGGGACGGCGATGCCTACGGCATCGAGCCGCAAGCACGTCGCCAGAGGGGTCGGCTTGTGAGCGGCCCGGCGCTCAGCCCGAAATACGACGTTCAGTCGCCCGGATGGCGGCTCAATCCTTCGACTTCCCCGTCTCCGGTGCCAGCGGCTCGAACACGAAGCGCATGCCGCGCGTGTAGCTTTCCGCCTTGGTGCCCGCATGCCGCTCGCCGTCGATGACGCGGGTTTGATACACCAGTTCCGGGTGCTTCAGCGTCGGCAGCAGCGCCTGGTAGCGCTGGATGCCGGCGAAGAAAGCGGGCCATTCGTTCTCGGCGCCGGTCACATACAGCCGCGCCTTGATGGGCTTGCCCGTCGCGGCATAGGCCTTGGCCTGGCCGATGATCCAGTCGTTGCCGACGACCACCGCCGGGCTGGCCGCGATGTAGCCCTTGAACAGATCGGGCCTGGCGTACATCGCATACAGCGTGAACAGCCCGCCCAGTGAGCTGCCGGCCAGGTAGCGCTGCGCCGGGTCGCCGCGGTACTCGCGCTCCACCAGCGGGAAGATGTCCTTCTCCAGCGAGGCGAGGAACTTGTCGGCGTTGCCGCTGCTGTCGCTCAGCGGGTTGTCGCGCACAGGAGACAGTTCCCAGTTGCGCAGCTCGCCGTAGTCGAGGTTATCGCCGGCATAGCCCAGGCCCACGGTGATGAACTCCGGCACGACCTTGTCGTAGTTCAGGTTGTTGTACGAACTGACGACGGTCGGGAAGTCCCAGTAGCCGTCGGTCACGTAGAGCACCGGGTAGCGGCGCCCGGGCTCCTTGGCGAACGAGGCCGGCAGGTGGATGTGCAGCTGATAGGTGCGGCCATTGGCGTTCTTCGGCAGCGCGCGCAGCAAGGTGTTCGGGATGCTGTGCGGCGGGTAGGCCGGTGCCGGGTCGGCAGCCTGCGCCTGCAGCGCGCCGAACACGAGGGCCAGGGTCAGGACGAGTCGCTTCATGGCAGGGTTGAGCCGTGGATAACGCTATCCAGTTTAGGGGCGGCGACAATGCCCGGGTGAGCCTGCCCAACAAGTTATCCCTCTTCGTATCCTGCCCCGGTGGCGTCGAACCGCTGCTGGAAGAGGAACTCAAACGTTTCCTGCCGCCCGGCGTGCGCAGCAAGGTCGAAGCCTTGCGCGGTGGCTGCGGCCTGATCGGCACGGCCGAGGACGTGCTGCGCATCAACCTCGAAAGCCGCCTCGCGCAGCGCGTGCTGGTCGAGCTGATCGAAGGCCCGTACCGTCACGAGGAAGACCTCTATTCGCTGGCCCGCCGCGTCGACTGGCGCGACTGGATCACGCCGCGCCACACCATCCGTGTCGACACCGTCGCCCAGCGCTCGCCGCTAAAGAGCCTGAACTTCACGACGCTGCGCATCAAGGACGCCATCTGCGACCAGCTGCGCGAGCACACCGGCGAGCGCCCCAGCGTGGACACGCACTCGCCCGACCTGCCCGTGCTGCTGCACGTCGGCCCCGAGCGCGCGGCCATCTACGTGGACACCTCCGGCGAGCCGCTGTTCAAGCGCGGCTGGCGTGTCGACAAGGGTGACGCGCCGCTGAAGGAAACGCTCGCCGCTGCGATGCTGGCCGCCGCCGGCTGGCGCGGCACGGCCGAAACAGGGGGCGCGCTGCACGACCCCTGCTGCGGCTCCGGCACCATCCCCATCGAGGCCGCGCTGATCGCCTGCGACTCCGCCCCCGGCCTGCTGCGCCGTTTCGCGTTCGAGCGGCAGATCGCGTTTTCCACGCCTGCCCTGAAAGCGGTTTGGGGCGAGATGGCCCAGGCCGCCCGCGCGCGCATCCACCCGCCGGCCGTGCCCATCTACGCCAGCGACGTGGCCTTCCGCATGGTCGACTTCGCGCGCCGCAACGCCGAGCGCGCGGGCGTCGCGCAGTACATCCAGTTCAATGGCGGTGACGCACTGGAGCGCCCCGCACCGCAGCTGCCGGACGGCATGCCTGGCGCCATCGTCATGAACCCGCCCTACGGCGAGCGCATCGAGGTGCGAGGCAAGGCGGCGATGACGCGCGACGCAGGCGGCAGCGAGGAAAGGGATGCGGGCGACGACTTCTTCCCGCGTCTGGCCGCTCACTGGAAGCGCCAGTACACCGAGAACCCCGCCGGCTGGACGGCCTGGATGCTCAGCCCCGACATGAAGCTGCCGAGCAAGATGCGGCTGAAGGAAACCCGTCGCGTGCCGATGTGGAACGGCCCCATCGAATGCCGGCTGTTCCGCTTCGACCTCGTCAAGGGCTCGGCCCGCAAGCCCGCCGCGGACGGCGATGCAGCGTGAGCTGATCGCCGCCGCGCTGGCAATCGCCGCCGTCGCCGCCCACGCAGACTGTCGCGTGGTGTTCGGCCAGGGACGCAACCTGCGGCAGCTGGGCGGCCCGGACTGGGACGACATCAACCAGCGCTTCAACACCGCCGTCGTCGACGCGCTCGACGGCCACGACCAGCAGCATGCCTATCCGCTGACGATGGCCAGCGCGCAGACCGACGTGCAGGCCATCGGCCGCACGCTGCTGAAGCAGGCTGACCAGCAGGGCTGCCGCACGCTGGTCGAGACGGCGGTGTTCACCGACGACCAGGGCACGCTGGTGCTGCGCCTGCGTGCCTACCCGCTGCTGCCTGAGATCGGCGACGGCGGCGCCGTCGTGGGCCTGCGCTTTGGCACACCGTCGTTTGTCACGCAACGCGAACTGCCGCCGGCCGCCGTGCTGCGCATGAAGACCGAGGAACTGGCCGCGCGCATGGCGGCCGAATACCTTCAGCGCGACGCGCGCTGACCGATGGCCAGCCAGGCCAGCGCCGCCGCGCACAGCGCGATGGGCACGAGGCTGGCCCAGTTCATCCACCGCCAGCCGCCGGTCGTGACCAACGCCCCGGACGAGAACGACGTCAGCGTCATCGTCGCGTAGACGCCCGTGTCCATCAGCCCCTGCGCGCGCGTCTTCTCCTCGGGCCGGTAGGCCTGCGTGAACAGCGTCGTGCCGCCGATGTAGAGGAAGTTCCAGCCAACGCCCAGCAGGAACAGCGCGCCGAGGAAGTGATCCAGGTCCTGCCCCGACAGCGCGAACATGACGCAGCCGAGGTTCAGCAGCACGCCCGTCGCCATCACCGGCAACACGCCCACGCGGCGGATCAGCGGCCCGGTGAAGAAGCTCGGCACGAACATGCCCAGCACATGCCACTGCAGCACAAGGCCCGCGTCGCCGAATGGCAGGCCGCACTGCCCCATCGCGATCGGCGTGGCGGACATCAACAGACTCATGACGCCGTAACCAAGCGCACTCGCCGCCAGCGCGACGAGGAAGACGGGCTGGCGCACCAGCTCGCGGGTCGAACGGCCTCCGGCGCCGGGCGCCGGCCGGGTCAGCGGCGGGAAGTCGATCAGCGAGATCAGCACCAGCCCCATCAGCGCAACGCCGATCAACAGCAGGTAGGCGCCCGCGAACGGCGCCACCAGCAGGTCCCTGCTCTCGCGCGCCAGCGTCGGGCCAATAAAGGCGCCCAGACAGCCGCCGCCCAGCACCCACGAGATGGCCGCCTCGCGCTTGCCCGGCGCGACGATCTCGGTTGCCGCGAAACGGTAGAGCGCCGCGTTGGCACTGTAGTAGCCACCCACCAGCGTCGCCGTGACGACGCCCCAGAACTGCTGGTGCGTCACGCTCCACAGCGCCAGCGAGCTGCTGGCGATGCCGACGAGCAGGCCGATCTGGAAGCCGCGCCGACGCCCGAAGCGCAGCTGATGACGCCCCACCAGGCGCGCCATCAGCGCGCCGCCGCCGACGTAGGCGCAGATCGGCAGCGTCGCCATCCACGGCACGGGCGCCAGCGCGAGACCGACGAGGCCATTGATGGCCACGAGGCAGATGTTGTTGGTGAGAAAGAGGCCCTGCGCGAGGACCAGCAGCGCGAGCTTGCGGTTCAAGACAGCGCCAGCCAGGACAGCACGGCCAGCGGTGCCGTGTCGGCTCGCAGCACGCGGGGCCCCAGCGAGACGGCCGAGAAGCCGCGCGCACGCGCAGCGTCCTCTTCGGCGTCGCTCAAGCCACCTTCGGGACCGCTGAGGAACAGCGCGCGTCGCTGCGGGAACGCCGCCAACGGCGACGCCGCCCGCGGGCTCAGCAGCCCGCGCCATTCGTCGTCGACGGGCGCCGGCAACGCCGCCAGCCAGGCCGCCAGCAGCAGCACCGGCTCGACGCGCAGCGGCACCGTGCGTCCGCTCTGCTCGGCCGCCGCGATGGCAACGCCCTGCCAGTGCGAGCGCTTCTTGTCGGCACGCTCGCCCGACAGGCGCAGCACCGATCGTTCGCCCACCAGCGGCTGCAGCGCCGCGGCGCCCAGCTCGGTGGCCTTCTCGACGAGAAAGTCCATGCGGTCGTTGGCCGGCATGACGACGGCCAGCGTCACCGCACGTGAAAGTTCACGTTGAGGCTGTTCGGCCGCGAGCAGATCCACCCGCACCTCGCTGCGCCCCATCGCCGTGACCTCGGCCTGCCATTCGGGGCCGCTGCCGTCGAACAGCGTCAGCTCGTCGCCCGGCTGCAGCCGCAGCACCTGCACATGGCGCGCAGCTCCCGCCGGCAAAGAAATCTCGCCAGGCTGGACCAACGGGGTGTCAACAAAGAATCGAGGCAAGGCCGTAGTGCCTTTTTCGGGCCGAGCGCCGGGCTGCTCCCAAGCAGGCCCGTCTGGCGATGTGCGAGCGGGGCACGCCCCGCGAGCATCGTCGTCCCCTCGGGGGATCGGTCAGGCCTGCCCGCGTTCAGCGGCGCAGGACTGGACGAGGGGTCAACTATTTAGCGGCGATCTGCGCGTCCAGCTCCTTGCAGGACGGCGAGCACACGGGCTGGGATTTGCCGAGCAGCTTCTTGGACTTCAGCATCGCGCGGGGGCGATGCTTGCCGCAGAGGAAGCACGACATCGTTGCTGCGCCGAAAGAGGAGGTCGCCGCGAAGGGCGAGCCCGGGGCTTTGGAGCGGTAGCGCAGACCATCCGCTTCGATGGTGGTCTTGGTGGTTTCTTTGGCCACGCTGGTCCTGTCGAAGAGTTGTAAGAGGTAGCGCCAGACAGGCGCACGGGCCCTGTATTTTCCACCATGTCGGAAAGACCCGGCCTAGGGCTTTCAACACCCCTTGAAATGAGCCGGCCTTTTTGCCGCCCAGGCGGCCTGTCCTTCGAGCAAATCCTGCGAGTCGCGCGCTCTCAGGATGTCGGCCGCAAGCTGCTGCTCATCGACCCGCCCCGCGGCGATGGCGTTCAGGTGCTGCTTCATCGGCAGCAATGACAGCGGTGCCATGGCCAGCAGTTCGGTCGTCAGCGCCGCGAGCGCGGCGTCCAGCGTGTCGACGTCGGGCAGCAGCTGGTCCAGATAGCCCCGGGCCAGCAGCGCCGCCGCGTCCAGCGTGCGGCCTGCCAGCAGCACCTGCTTGGCCGTCGCGAGCCCCAGCCGCTCGACGAAGCGGCGCAACCCGCCGGCGTAGAAATGCAGGCCCACACGCGCCGCCGGGATGAACAGCTCCACGGCCGGCGCGCCCAGGCGGAAGTCGCAGGCCAGCGCCAGGTCGGCCGCGCCGCCGTAGACACCGCCGTGCAGCCGCGCCACGGTGATGGGCCGGGCCGCCTCCAGCGCATCAGCCAGTTCGCCGAAGCGCGCGCCGGCGTCCACGGCAACCAGTGCGCCCAGGTCGAAGCCGCTGCAGAAATGCCGCCCCTCGCCAGCCAGCACCAGCACACGCACGGCGTCGTTCGCATTCACGTCTGCGATGAAGCCGCGCAGCGTGGCGAGGTCGTCCACCGTCAGGCGGTTGGCCTGGCGCGGCCGGCGCAGCGTGATGCGGGCGACACCGGCGGCCACCTCCAGCGATGGAGCGTAGCCGCTCACGCGCGCCGCCTCGCCACGCGGTTGTGCCAGGCGTAGCCGTCGTTCAGCCGAGCGAAGGTCGCACCCCGCTCCGCCTCGGCCAACTCACGCAGCGCCTGGGACTGGGTGGGGCGCAGCCGGGCATCCTGATGCAGCACGATCTCGGCGATCAGCGCCCAGTCCACCGCCAGTTCGGCCGGCCACAGCAGAGCGTCGGGCGGCAGCTGGGCCTGCAACTGATGCAGCGCGCCGAAAGCCGTCTCCGCGGCGACCAGGGCGGCCAGCTCCGGCCAGCGCCCCAGCAGCGGCGCGTCCAGCCGTTGCGGCGACCACAGCGCGCACAGCCACTGCGGCGCGTGGTTCTCGACGACGGGGCCGCGGGTCGCCTGCACGACTTCGGCGCTCGCGCCACGTACGCGCCGCACCAGCGCCGTCCAGGAGTTCGGCTGCCACCCGGCCAGCAGCCGCGCATCCCCCTGGGCCGGCCGCGCCGGCAGTTGCACCTGGGGGATGTCGTTGAGCGGCGGCGGCGGGGGCACCTGGGGCAGCTCGATGTCCTCGACGTCCTGCATCGCGTAGCCGCGCGCCTGCAGGCGGGCCTTCTTGACCTCGTCCAGCGTTGCGCGGCCGGCGGCCAGCAGCCGGCCCACGTCCAGATCCAGCGGCGCCGGCGCGGGCGCTCGCCAGCCGTCGAGGACATGCGCGGGATCGAAGTCGTCAGGGGTGGACATGCCGGTGCGGAGTTACGCGATTGTGACGACGACGTAAGCTCGCCCCCTTGCCTCCGCCCCCCTAATCACCATGCCGATGTTCACCCGCCGCCACCTGCTGGGCCTGGCCCTGGCTGCCGCCCTCTCTGCCTGCTCGACGACACCGCCGCCCGCAGCCGCACCCCAGCCGCCTCGGCCCAAGCTCATCGTCCTCGTCGCCATCGACGGTCTGCCGATCCGCCAGGTGACCGGCTACCGCGACCAGCTCGCACCGGACGGCTTCGCCCGCTTCCTGGATCACGGCCGCTGGTTCTCCGAC
This sequence comes from Pelomonas candidula, assembly GCF_043555985.1. Classification (NCBI taxonomy): domain Bacteria; kingdom Pseudomonadati; phylum Pseudomonadota; class Betaproteobacteria; order Burkholderiales; family Sphaerotilaceae; genus Roseateles; species Pelomonas candidula. The sequence goes on from NZ_JBIGIC010000003.1 coordinate 372,542, forward strand.
GCGCACTACGAGCACGGCCACACGGTCACGGCGGCTGGCCACTCGATCATGCTGAGCGGCGCCTACCCGCAGCGCAGCGGCATCATCAGCAACGAGTGGCGCGACCCGGCCACCGGCGCGCCGGTCTACAACACCGGCGACGCGGACTACACCTACCTCGACAACCCGACGAAACCGCTGTCAGGCACCAGCCCGCGCAACCTCAAGGTCGAGACGCTGGGCGACGTGCTGCGCACGCGCTCGCCGGCATCCAAGGTCATCGGCATCTCCGGCAAGGACCGCGGCGCCATCCTGCCGGCCGGCCACAAGGGCACCGCCTACATGTACATGGGCGAGACCGGGCAGTTCTCGTCCAGCACCTACTACATGGCCGCGCTGCCGCAGTGGGTCAAGGACTTCAACGCCGCCAAGCCCGCCGACGCCTTCTTCAAGAAGACCTGGGCGCCGCTGTTGCCCGAATCTGCCTACGCCCGCTCGGCGCCGGACGGCCAGCCCTGGTACCTCGCCAGCGGCAACGGCAACCGCCTGCCCGCCATCGTCGGCGACAAGATGGACGCGCCCACGCCGCGCTTCTACGAAAACCTGCTGGCCTCGCCGTTCGGCGACGAGCTGACGCTGGCCTTCGCCCGCGCCGCCGTAAAGAACGAACAGCTGGGCCAGCGCGGCGTGCAAGACATCCTGTCGGTGAGCCTGTCCAGCCACGACTACGTCAACCACGCCTTCGGCCCCGAGTCGCGGCTGTCGCACGACCACCTGTTGCACCTGGACCGCCATCTGCAGGCCTTCTTCCAGTTCCTCGACCAGGAAGTGGGCGCCGGCAATTACGTGCTGGCACTGACGGCCGACCATGGCTTCACCGACTCGCCGGAGTGGTCCGCCAGCAAGGGCCTCGATGCCGGCCGGTTCGCCTCGGCGCCGTCGCTGGCCATCGTCAACACCGCGCTGGCCGCCAGGTTCGGCGTCGACAAGCTGGCCTGGGGCTTCTCCGCCGCCGGCCTGCTGCTCAACGAGCAGCTCGCCGCCGAGAAGGGCCTGAACTTCGCCGACGTGCAGGCAGCGGCCCGCGAGGAGCTGCTGAAGCTGCCGGGCGTGGCCGCCGTCTTCACGCGCGAGCAACTGCTGGGCAACGACACGACGACGCCCTACCTGGAGGCCATGCGCAAGTCCTTCGACCCGACGCGCGCCGCCCAGCTGCAGATCGTGCTGAAACCTAACTGGATTCAAAGCTACCGCCCCACCGGCAGCAGCCACGGCAGCCCCTACGAAGTCGACAACCACGTGCCCTTGTTGTTCTGGGGTCCGGGCTATGTCGGCCAGGGCGAAGTGAAGACGCGCGTGCAGATGGCCGACCTCGCGCCCACGCTCGCCGGCATCGCCGGGCTGCCCGCGCCCGCGCAGGCGCAGGGCAAGGATCTCCAGCTCAGGCCCTGAGCAGCAGTTCCGTCGCCGATTCGCCCCACTGCGCCTCGGTCAGGCTCAAGGCCCCAAGGCGCTCGCACAGCGCTGCCGCCTGGGCCGGGCCGGTGGACGGCAACATCAGCAGCAGCCGGCCATCGGCCAGCAGCGCGCAGCCGTCCTCGCCGCGGATGCGCGCCAGCAGTGCCTGGGCATCGGCTCCGGGCGACGTCGTCGCAACGCACAGCGGCCAGGCGCGGGAGTCGCTGAGCAGCGACTGCAGCAACGCCAGCCCTGCCTGGGTCGACAGCAACTGCCCCGATGGCGGCCGCGGCCGGCTCAGGGCACTGATGTCGACGCCCGTGCAGACGCAGCCGCCGTCGGGCGTGGGCTGCTCCACCCACCAGAGCCGGCGGCCATCCTGCCAGGCCTGCTCGTAGCCCCCGCGCACCTCGCGCTGGCGGCGCAAGGGCGGATCGACCGGCCCGATACCGGCATCCCATGCCGCGTCCGCGATCTCGGCCCGCGTCGCCGGCTCGCCGTTGCCCAGGCCCCAGGCGGCGCGATAGGCGGCGTTGGCCTGCACCAGACGGCCATCGGCGTCGAACAGGGCCAGCATCAGCGGGCCGTCGGCCAGCGTCTGCCACCAGAGGTCACTTGGTTTCACCCTGGCGATTGGAACTCACCTGCGGTGGATTTCCCCCGAGCCGCTGACGCTTTGACGCAACTGCGGCCGGCCGGCGTAGCTCAGGTCGCCCGAACCACTCAACTTGGCGTCCAGTTGCTCGGTGACGCCCAGCGCCACATCGCCCGAGCCATGCAGCTCGACGCGCGCCGTGCGGCCGGCCAGCGCGCCGGCGTCGACATCCCCCGAACCGCTGATCTTCCAGCTCTGCTGCTCGGCGCGGCCAGCCACGCGCACGTCACCGGAGCCGCTGATGTCGACGTTCAGCTCTTTCAGCTCAACCTGGCCCAGTTGCACGTCGCCCGAGCCGACGACGCTCAACGCCAGGCTGTCGCCCTTGAAGCGCTCCACCGACAGGTCGCCGGAGCCCTGGATGGCCACGGCCTGCAGCGCGCGAGCATCGACCCGCACCATCGGTGCCGAGCGGGTCGTGAAGCCGGCATCGCGCTTGAGGCGCACGAACAGCGTGTCGCCCTCCACCACCGTCTCGACCAGCGGCTCGATGTTGTCGTCAGCGGCGACAATGGCTTGGTCACTGCCCGCCTGGGCCAGCCGCACATCGACGGGCCCGTCGACGCGCAGCTTCGTGAACGCCGCCAGCGCGCGCTGCTTCTCGACGCGGACACCCGATCCCTTGACGCGGTTGCGGCCGCTGCCGTACTCCATCGGGCCGCTGAAATGGGCCGTCCAGCCGTCCGCATCCTTGCGGATGCGCAGGCGCCAGTCGTTGTCGCCGGCCAGGGCGGCGCTGGAAGCGAGGGTGGCGGTCAGGATCAGCAGGGCAAGGCGGTTCATCAGGGACTCCCGGTTTGGCGATGCGGCGGCAGTGTGGCCAACAGGCCCCAGGCTTGCCCGCGCCAGGCGACGGACTGCAGATCCGCGGGCATGGGCCGTAGGATGGGCCGATCTGCCAGGAGACGCGCATGAAGTGGGAAGGCCAGCGTGAAAGCGACAACGTCGAGGACGCCCGGGGCGGCGGGGGCGGCCTGCCCATCGGCGGCCGCGGGCTGGGCCTGGGCGGCATCGTCATCGCGCTGATCGCGTCCTGGGTGCTGGGCATCAATCCGTTGACGCTGCTGGGCGCGCTTCAGGGCGGCGGTGGTGGCGGCACACCCGCCGTACAGGCGCCGGCCGGCGATTCGCACGCCCAGGACCCGGCCTACCGCTTCGTCAAGGTCGTGCTGGCCGACACCGAGGACGTCTGGGGCGCCTATTTCCAGCAGCGCGGCCAGACCTACCCCCGCCCCAAGCTGACCGTCTTCCGCGGCCGCATCGCCACTGCCTGCGGCAGCGGGGAGTCCGCCATGGGCCCGTTCTACTGCCCGGGTGACCACAAGGTCTACATCGACCTGGGCTTCTATGACACGCTGCGCGAACGCCTCGGCGCCCCGGGCGATTTCGCCCAGGCCTACGTCATCGCCCACGAAGTGGGCCATCACCTGCAGAACCTGATGGGCACGACCGGAAAGCTCGACCAGGCGCGCGGCCGCGTCTCCGAGCGCGAGGCCAACGCGATGAGCGTCCGGCTGGAGCTGCAGGCCGACTGCTACGCCGGCGTCTGGGCCACGCTGTCGCAGCGCGGCAAGGGCTGGCTCGAAGCCGGCGACATCGAGGAGGCGCTGAACGCCGCCAGCCAGATCGGCGACGACACGCTGCAAAAGCGCGCCCGCGGCACCGTCGTGCCCGAAAGCTTCACCCACGGCAGCAGTGCCCAGCGGGTGCGCTGGTTCAAGCGCGGCCTGGAGGCCGGCGACCTGAAGGCGTGTGACACCTTTTCGTCAACCGCCCTCTGAAGCGCCAAATTCCCCTACAAACCGCCCACCCAATCGAGGGGGCGGGGGATGACCCTCTCCGGGCTTTGTGTGAAACACTTCCATCCAAATCACCGACCCCTCCACTAGGATCGGCCCCTTTCCAGAGCAGCGCAAAAAAGCCAATCCACGAGGCCCACTGTCATGAGCGAACGCCAACTCCACGACCCCCAGCCGACGCCGCAGGCGCCGGCCCCCGTCGACGCGTCCGCCGGCGAACTGGCCTCGGCACGCCGCCGCCGCTTCATCAAGGCCGGCGCCGGCATCGTTCCCGTGGCGCTGACGCTGAGCAGCCGCCCGGTGCTGGCCACCACGCAAGGCAAGTGCTTCTCGGCCTCGGCCTGGGGTTCCATCCAGAACCTGGTGGGCACCAACGCCAGCCAGTACACGCGCAAGGCCACCAACGCGCCGACGGTGAACTGCTACACGCTGACCGAATGGTGCGCCACCAGCTACGGCAACCCGACCTGCGCCGGCTGGAAGGTCTCGTCCATCAGCTGCGCGAACCTGAGCCTGTCGACCGTCAAGGCCTACACCGTCGCCAAGGCCTGCGGCAGTTCCGGTGGCACGGCCGGCGTGGCCGGCACCAGCTCCGTCTGGACCATGCTGACCGGCACGACCTGCTCCTCCGCGCAGAAGGCGATGCTGGTGGCCTGGCTGAACTTCCGCATCAGCACCGCGACCAGCACGGACGTCTGCGTCATCGACAGCTTCTCGACCAACCAGCTGACGACGCTGGGCAACATCGTGGCGGCCGGCGGCGGCACGGGACCTGATGGCAAGACGTGGACGCCGACCGACGTCCAGAACTACCTGCAGAACAACTACATCGGCCGCCTGAGCTGAGCCGCATGCGCCGGTACACCGAGGACGCGCGGCTTCAAACCCAGCTCTGATCGGCGCTGCGCCGCAGATGCAGGCCCCTTTGTGGATCATCCATCGCTCGGCCGATATTTCCTGGCGTGACTGGGACGGCCTGGGCGCGGTCTACAACGACGCTTCCGGCGATACCCACCTGGTCGACGCCCTGTCCATCGAATTCCTGGAACTGCTGCGCGGGCAGCCGTTGTCCGTTGCGCAGCTGGTCGAGCAACTGGCCGACGCCATCCCCGACCAGATGGACGTCGAGACGGCGACCGCCTTTTTCGACCGGCAGCTGCGCTCGCTGAGGGATCTGGGGCTCGTCGAGCAGATCGTCGCGCCGGCATGAAAGTCCGTGACCTGGCCCTGGGCGACCTGCGCCGACGCCTGGCCCGCGGCGAGCTGGTGCTGAAGGTGCCCCCCTTCGTCGCCCGCCTGCGCTCCGACGTCGACCGCGTGGCCGAGGACTTGGCGCTGCTTTACTCGGACTTCGAGCTCGGCACGCCTGAGGACTTTGCGGACTTCCACCTGGAAGTGCGTCGCGAGGGCGGCCTGCGCCGCTGGGTCAAGCCCATGGCGCGCTTCTTCGCCGACGGCGAGCCGGCCTTCAGCCAGTTGCCCGCGGAGCAGGGCTTCCACATGATCGAGTGGGGCCTGAACTGGGCCGTGAGCACGATGGCCCACCCCTACCTGTCCTACCACGCCGCCGCGCTGGAGCGCGACGGCCGGGCCCTGGTCATGCCCGCGCCGCCCGGCTCGGGCAAGAGCACGCTGACCGCGGCGCTGGCGCACCGCGGCTGGCGGCTGATGACGGACGAGATCACGCTGTACGACCTGGCATCCGGCCAGGTCAGCGGCATGGGGCGGCCCGTCAATCTGAAGAACACCTCCGTCGAGCTGATCCGCCAGTTCGCGCCTCAGGCCGAGCTGACGCGCCCCGTACCGGACACCGCCAGGGGCACGCTCGCACTGATGAAGGCGCCGGCGGACAGCGTGGCCCGCATCATGGAGCCGGCCCGGCCGGCCTGGATCGTCATGCCCCGCTACAAGGCCGGCGCCGCGCCGGTGCTGAACGACGTCCCCAAGGCCCGCATGCTGCTGCTGCTGGCGGAGCAGGCATTCAACTACGACCTCCACGGCCGCGGCGGCTTCGAGGCCACGGCCGACCTCGTCGACCGCTGTGCCTGCCTGGACTTCGAGTACTCGACGCTGGACAACGCCGTGCAGCGCATCGATCAACTGGCGGAGCAGGCATGACGGACCGGTCCGCGCCGTTGCTGCTGCGCGTGCTGCTGGCGCCGACGTCAGCACTGGCGCTGCGCCCGCTGGAGTGGGACCTGCTGCTGCGCCAGGCTCGCCGGGGCGTGCTGCTGGCCCGGCTGGCCGTCACGCTGAAGCCCTGGCTGGAGCAGGTTCCGCCCGGCCCGCGACACCACCTCCACGCCGCGCTCATGACGGCCGAGCGCCAGGCCAAGCTGACCCACTGGGAGGTGAGTCGCATCCAGGCCGCACTGCAGCCGCTGGGCGTCGAGCCAATACTGCTCAAGGGCACGGCCTACCTGATGGCCGGGCTGCCGGCCAGCCAGGGCCGTGTCTTCGGGGACATCGACATCCTCGTGCCCAAGGCGCGCATCGCCGACATCGAAGCGGCGCTGTTCGAGCACGGCTGGCGCTTCCAGGACGACCTCGACGCCTACGACGAGCGCTACTACCGCGAGTGGATGCACGAGATCCCACCGCTGACGCACGAGCAGCGCGGCAGCAGCCTGGACGTCCACCACACCATCCTGCCGCCGTCGGCGCGCATCAAGGTCGACACGGCGGCGCTGTTCGAGGACGCACGCGAGCTACCCGACAAGCCGGGCGTGCGCGTGCTGGCACCGGTGACCATGGTGCTGCACAGCGCTGCCCACCTGTTCCACGAGGGCGAGCTCGAGAAGGGCCTGCGCGACCTGTTCGACCTTGACGCCCTGCTGCGCGACTTCGGCCGCGATCCGGACTTCTGGGCCCGCCTGGTGCCGCGCGCCCGCGCACTGGGGCTGAGCCGGCCGCTGTTCCTCGCGCTGCGCTACACAGCGCGCTGGCTGGGCACCCCCGTGCCGGGCGACGTCGTGCAGGCGGCTGCGGCCGACGCGCCGGCTGTCCAAGGCTTGATGGATGCCTGCTACGACCGCGCGCTGATGCCCGACCACCTCAGTTGCGACAGCGCCCTCACCGGCAGCGCCCGGCTGGCGCTGTACGTGCGCTCTCACTGGCTGCGCATGCCCACCGGACTGCTGCTGCTGCACCTGGCCCGCAAGGCCTGGATGCGGATGCAGCCCGCGAAGGAAGCGCCGGCCGAGGCCTGACAGCGGCTGTGAGCCGCCCAAGCCCTCCTCGGTGATCCGCGAGTTCCCCCCCGCCGACTGGTGCACGCTGGGCAACGCCAGCGCCGGCATGGGCGCGCTGATCCAGTTGGTGCTGCCGTTCGGGCTGTCCGGCTCGTTGACGGTGAGCCGGGTCCGGATTCCCAGGCTTCAGGCAGTCCGGCGCGACAACCAGCTCAGCGGCGAGTCCTGCGGGGCGACGCGCCCGGACTGCGACTCCAGGAAGTCACTGGGCGGCTGCTGGCGATATTCGCTGATGTCGCCGCCATCCAGGCAGGCGTCCAGGCCAAATGCAGTGCCCAGGTCGGCCGGGTCCGGCTCGCTGCGAACGGCAGCGCCACGGCGGAAAAAACGCAGCGCTGGAACGAATCGCATGGCGAACCTCTTTGTCTCTGCATCTGTAGCTGACAACCTCATCAGCTTGTGCGCTCAGTGTGAGCGATGCATATGACAAGTGAACGCCGCAACTGTCAGTAAATATTGCCTCTGCTGGGATTTCCACACGTTCAGGGTGGGTCGACGCCCCGTAGACAGCGTTTTCCGTTGCCGATTCGCATCACGGCCTAACGTTGCAAGTTTGCAAAAGCCCGACAACTCCCTAGCTCCATCGGTCCAAATTGCTGCGGATGCGCTTAAGCTGCGCGCCTTCCTAGAAGTTCGGGCTTTCCCTTATGACCTCAGCAGCACTGAAATGGATCGCCAACGGCATGATCGGCCTCGTCGTGGCCGGCACGCTGTGGATGGCGCATGCGGTGCAGCCCGGCAGCCCGGGCGCAGTGATGGTGGCGCAGGCGGCTCCCCTGCCGGCCGAGGGCGCGTCCGCCCCCGTGCGTCGCTGATCAACCCAGCGCCTTTCGGGCACCTTCGGCCAACGCCAGGCCGATCTGATCCAGCAGCGCGCCACGCGCCTGCAACTGCCATTGGTGCCAGTAGAGCGCCACATCGACCCCCACCTCCGGCCGCAATATCGCCAGTTGCCCCACCTCCACGAGAGGCCGCACCTGGATCTCGGGCGCCACCCCCACACCCCACCCCATCACCGCGGCAGCCACGTAGGCCTCGCTGGACGGCACGAAGCGTTCACGCAGGCGCGGCGCGCGCACGCCAAAAGCCTGTGCAATCCACTGCTGCTGGCTGTCATCCTTGCGGTTGAAGACGAGGAACGGCGTATCGGCGAAGTTGCCGGCGTGCAGTCCGTCCGGCAGCTGTGCCGCCAGGAATCCCGGGCTGGCCACCGCCACGTAGCGCATGACACCCAGCGCCTGCACGCGGCAGCCCTGCAGCGCCTCGGCCACGGTCGACACGCAGCCCAGCACGGCGCCCTGGCGCAGGCTGTCGTGCGTGAAGTCCTGGTCGTCGACGACGATCTCCAGCCCGTAGCCTTCGCGCAACCCCCGCTGCACCAGCGCATCCAGCGCCGGCAGCACCCAGGTCGCCAGGCTGTCCGCGTTGACGGCAATGGCCAGGCGCGACTGCGGCGCGACGCGCTCGCCGAGTTCGCGCGCCACGTCCACGCGCAGCGCCTGCAACTGGCGGGCGAAGCGCAGCAGCACCTTGCCCGCCTCGGTCAGCCGCAGCGGGCGTGAGCGCACGACCAGCGGCTGGCCGACCTGGCTCTCCAGCGAGCGCAGCCGCTGCGACACGGCGCTCTGTGTGATCGACAGGCGCTGGGCCGCACGCTCGAAGCCCTGTTCGTCGGCCAGCGCGGCCAGGCAGTCCAGCGCGGCGGGGTCGAAGTCGTTCATAAGACTGACTAATGTATGACGAAGAATATGAATCCTTCTTCTTGAACGGAAGGCGACTGCCGAGAATCGCCGGATGCCCGCCGCCACGCTCGCCACCAGCACCGCGCCCGCCGTCTTCGCGCAGGGCTGGGCGATGGGGGCCGGCCTCATCCTGGCCATCGGTGCGCAGAACGCGCTGGTGCTGCGCCAGGGCCTGCGGCGCGAGCACGTGGGCGCCGTCGTCGCGGTCTGCACGCTGTCGGACTGGCTGCTGATCGCGCTGGGCGTGTTCGGCCTGGGCGCGCTGATCCAGGGCAGCCCGCTGCTGCTGGAGGTGTTCCGCTTCGGCGGCGCGGCCTTCCTGCTGGGCTACGCGCTGCTGGCCGCCAAGCGCGCGTGGCGGCCGGCCGCCGGTCTGAGCGCCGCCGGCACGGCGAGCAGCCTGGGCGCGACGCTGTCGGCCGCCTTCGCCTTCACCTACCTGAATCCCCACGTCTACCTGGACACCGTCGTGCTGCTGGGCGGCCTGGGCGCGCGCCAGCCGCCGGAGCTGCGCGCGGCCTTCGCGCTGGGCGCCGGCGTGGCGTCGGCGATGTGGTTCAGCCTGCTGGGCTTCGGCGCCGCCGCAGCCGCACCGAAGCTGCAAAGTGCCAACACCTGGCGCGTCATCGATGCACTCGTTGCTTTGCTGATGACGGGCCTGGGTTTACAACTCCTCCTGCAACCGCTCTAGGCGACACCCTCTCATGAAGATCGTTGTTCTCGGCGCCGGCATCATCGGCATCGCCACCGCCTGGTACCTGCTGGACGAAGGCCACGAGGTCGTCGTCGTCGATCGCCAGCCGGACGCTGCGCTGGAGACCAGCTTCGCTAATGGCGCGCAGATCTCGGTCAGTTTCTGCGAGCCCTGGGCCAATGCCGGCGCGCCGTTCAAGGTGGCCAAGTGGCTGCTGCGCGACGACTCGCCGCTGCTGTTCCGCCCCCGGCTGGACCCCAACCAGTGGCGCTGGGGCCTGGCCTTCCTGATGCAGTGCACGAACGCCGCGTTCGAGCGCAATGTCGAGGAGCTGGTGCAGCTGGGCCGCTACTCGCACGAGTCGCTGAAGGCGCTGGTGGCGAGCACGGGGATCGAATACGAGCGGCTGGAGCGCGGCATCCTGCACTTCTTCTCCAGCCAGGCCGACTACGACAACGGCGCCAGCGGCGCCGAGATCATGCGCCGCCACGGCGTGGACCGCCGCGTGCTGACCCGCGACGAGGTGCTCAAGGTGGAGCCGGCGCTGGCGGGCTTCGGCGCGCATGTCTACGGCGGCACCTACACGCCCAGCGACGAGAGCGGCGATGCCAAGGTCTTCACGCAGAAGCTCGCCCAGCTGTGCGCGGCGCGCGGTGCGCAGTTCCTGTACGAGCACGACATCCTGGGCCTGCAGCGCGTTGGCGACGGCATAGAAGCCGTGCGGATCGCCGACGTGCGCAGCGGCGAGCGCAAGACCTTGAAGGCCGACGCCTTCGTCGCCGCGATGGGCTCGTACACGCCCGCGCTGGTACAGCCGCTGGGCGAGCACCTGAACATCTACCCGGCCAAGGGCTATTCGGCCACGCTGCGGCTGAAGCGGCCCGAGGCGGCCAGCGTAGTCAGCCTGCTGGACGACAGCCGCAAGATCGCGATCTCGCGCCTGGGCGACCACATCCGCATCGCCGGCACGGCAGAGCTGTCCGGCTTCGACCTGAACCTCACGTCACCCACGGCCCGCGTGCGCTGCGCGGCGCTCGTCAAGCGCTACGAGGAGCTCTTCCCGGGTGTAGCCGACACGAGCGAGCCGAACTTCTGGACCGGCCTGCGCCCGAGCACGCCGACCAACATCCCCTACATCGGCCGCAGCACGAAGGCTCGCAACCTGTGGCTCAACGCCGGCCACGGCACGCTGGGCTGGACGCACGGTGCCGGCTCGGGCCGGGCGATGGCCGAGCTGATCGCGGGCCGCAGGCCGGCCATGCAGTTCGGCTTCTACGGCAGCGTCTGATCAAAGCGTCTTCAGCAGCGCCTCGACTTCCTTCTGCTGCGGGAACTTCGAGCCCAGCTTGGCCAGGCTCTGCAGTTCCGTCTTGGCCCCGGCCTTGTCGCCGGACTGCAGCAGGATCTGCGCGAGGTTGAGCCGGTAGCTGGGTTGGTCGGGCTGGTCGCCGATCAGTTGGCGCTGCTGGCTGATGGCCTTGCTGAAATCCTTCTCGTTGGCCAGCACGGTGGCGTAGGTGTCGCGCAGTGCGCCGTCATCGGGGTTGAGCTTGAGGCCGCGCTCGGCCAGCTCGCGCGCCCCCGGCTTGCCGGCCTTGCTGCGCAGCCAGGCGACGTTGTTGATCAGCGGGATGGCATCGGGGCTGCGCTTGAGCAGAGCCTCGTAACGGGCCAGCGCGCCCTCCGTGTCGCCGCGTGCCAGCGTCAGGTCGGCTGTAGCGGTCATGAAGGTCATGTCCTGCGGGTGCGCCGCCTGCCACTGGCTCTCGAAGGCCAGTGCCTCGTCGCGCTTCTTGGCGTTCAGCAGCACGGCGAACAGGCGCACCGCGGCGTCACCCGGTTCCGGCAGCGCGCTGGCCTTGCGCAGCAACGCAATGGCGGCGTCGTTGTGCTGGCGGCTCAGCTCGACATCGGCCTCGGTGACCAGTGCGAAGGCCTCGCGCGGGTACTTCTTCTGGCGTTCGTGCAGCGCAGCGATGGCCTCGTCGGCACGCCCCTGGCGCACGGTCAGCTGGATCAGCAGGCGCTGGGCCACGAGCGAGCCCGGTTCGGCCTCCAGCGCGCGCTTGACCTCGCGCTCGGCGCCCGCGTAGTCCTTCTCGATGACCCGCAGCTGCGCCAGGCCCAGCCACCCGAAAGCACGCGTGGGCGCCAGCGACGTCAGCCGCGTGTAGGTCTTGCCGGCCTGGGCCTTGTCGCCGCTGGCGAGTTGGGTGCGCGCCAGGCGCTCCAGCAGGTCGGGGTTGAGCGGCTGGGCGGCCGAGGCTTCCTGCGCGGCCTGCGCGGCGGCGGCGGTGTTGCCCAGGCGCAGCTGGTGGTCGATCAACGCCAGGCGCAGGCCCACCTCGTTGGGCTCCTCGCGCACGGCGGTGGACAGCACCTCGGTCACGCGCGCCATCGGTGCCCGCGTCTGCACCAGCAGTTCGGCCAGGGCCAGGCGGGCCTGGGGTGAATGCGCCTGGCTGGCGATGAAGGCCTCCAGCCGCTTGATGGCCGCGTCGCTATGCTGCGCCTGCAGGTCGATGGCCACGAGGCCCAGCACGGCCGGCAGGTAGCCGGCATCGGTCTTGAGCGCGGCGTCGAAGGCGGCCTGCGCGGCGGCCGTGTCCTTGCGCACGAGCTGGATGCGCCCACGCAGCCCGTTCGGGATCGGGCTGTCCTTCATCTTGGGCGCCAGCTTGTCGATGGCGGCCAGCGCACCGGTCAGGTCCTGCCGGCGCATCAGCGTGTTGACGACCATCAGGTCATAGCTGCTGCCGCTGTCCTTGGCGGCGAGCTCGCGCAGCTGGTTCAGCGCCGCGTCGGCCTTGGCACGGCCGGCAGCGCCGGGCGCCGCGGTGTCGCGGGCGATGGCGGTCAGCGCCAGCGCGGCCTGGGTCTTGGCATCGTCGGGACGCAGCTTGGCGGCGGCGCCGAAGTACTGGTCGGCCCCCTCGAAATTGCCCTGCATCAGCTGCGCCTTGCCGGCCAGCAGCAGCGTCTCGGCGTCGGCCTTGCCGCTCTCCAGCACCGGGCGCAGCGTCTCCAGCGTCTTGGCCGGCGCGCGGGTCTGCAGCTGCAACGAGGCGAACTGGCGGCGCAGGCCGGCGTCCTCGGGCGCGAGCTTGACGGCCTGGTTCAGCAGGTTCTCGGCGTCGGCCAGCTCGCCCAGCTGCTGGTGGGCCCCCGCGGCCAGACGCAGCAGCGGCAGGTAGCTGGGCATGACCTTGAGCAGCGGCAGCGCCAGCTCCTTGGCCTTGGCGGCGTCGTTGCGGGCCAGCGCCAGTTGCGCCTGCAGGAAGCGGCCCTGCGGCTTCTTGGCCAGCGCCGGCGGCATGCCGTCGATGAGCTTGGCAGCCGCGTCGAGCTGCTGGCGCCCGAAGGCCAGGCGCACCAGCAGCGAGCGGGCTTCGTAGTTGCCCGGGTCCAGGTCCAGCACCCGGGCCAGCAGCGGTTCGGCTTCATCGACCTTGCCGCGCGCCAGCAGCACCTCGGCCTTGAGCTGCAACGCCTTGTAGGCCTTGGGCGAGCGCTGCAGCAGTTCGTCCAGCGCGGCCAGGGCTTCGTCGGGGAAGCCGCCGGCCAGCTTGGTGCGGGCGTTGGCGATGACGGCACCTTCGGAGTCCGGCGCCAGCTGCAGGGCCCGCGCGGCGGCCACCTTGGCCAGCGGCAGGTTGCCTTCGACGAGGAAGGCCTGCGTCAGGTGCTGCTGCAACGTCGACATGGCCTGCGGATCGGCCAGGCTCTGATCGGCGAACTCGCCGATGACCTTGCGCGACTGGCCCGAGTTCAGCAGCGTCTGCGCCAGCAGCGGCACCAGCTCGTCGCGCGGCGCGCCCTTCTCCAGCGCGCGGCGCAGCTCGATCTCGGCGCCGGCCAGGTCGCCGGACTCCAGCAGCATCTTGCCGAGTAGATGGCGGCCCTGGGCGCTCTCGGGGTTCTTCTGGAGCAGGTTCTTCAGCTCGATGATGGCGCCCGCCGCGTCCTTCTGCTCGATGCGTTTCTGCGCGGCGGCGAGCATGTCCTGCTCGGAGCGTTGGCTGCAGGCGGCCAGGGCGGCAGCCAGAAGGATCGGGGCGAAATAGCGCGTCTTCATCGTGTCTCCGGAAACAGGCGCGCGATTGTGTTCCTAGAATGCCCCGCCCTTCTCAGGGCTGGCCACCAGGCCGGCCAGATGACACGAAACGCGCCATGAATGCCGCACCTGCTTTTTGCGCCATCGACTTCGGCACGTCGAATTCCGCCGTCGCAGTCCCCGACACCGCCTCGGCCATGCGCCTGGTCGAGCTGGAACCGGGCCAGCGCACCATGCCCACCGCCGTCTTCTACTTCGCCGAGGGCCGGCACGACGCCGACGGTCCGCCGCGCGCCTTCGGCCGCGCCGCCGTGGCCGCCTACATCGAGGGCCACGACGGCCGGCTGATGCGCTCGATGAAGAGCATCCTCGGCTCGCCGCTGATCGACCAGACCACCGACGTCGGCGGAGGCCGCGGCGCCAAGTACTCGGACATCGTCTCGGGCTACCTGAAGCGCCTGCGCCGCCTGGCCGGCGAGCCGACACGCGCCGTGCTGGGCAGGCCGGTGTTCTTCGTCGACGGCGAGCCCGAGCGCGACGCCACGGCCCAGGCCCAGCTCGAAGCCTGCGCCCGCGCGGTGGGATTCCACGAAGTGCACTTCCAGTACGAACCCATCGCCGCGGCGTTCGATTTCGAGCAGCAGGCCATCCGCGAAGGCAAGGGCGAGCAGATCGTGCTGGTGGCCGACATCGGCGGCGGCACGAGCGACTTCTCCATCGTGCGCGTCGGCCCCGAACGTGTGCAACGGCTGGCGCGCCGCGACGACATCCTCGCCAGCCACGGCGTGCACATCGCCGGCACCGACTTCGACCGCCACATCGAGCTGGCCGGCCTGCTGCAGGAGTTCGGCTACCGCGCGACGGGCCCGACCGGACGCGAAGTCCCCAGCGGCATCTACTTCGACCTCGCCACCTGGCACCTCATCAACACCTGCTACTCGCCGCTGCGCGTGGCCGAGTGGCGCGGCATGAAGAGCTGGTTCAACGACGTGCGCCAGCACGCGCGGCTGATGACGGTGCTGGAAGACCGCCTGGGCCATGAGCTGGCAGCGCGCGCCGAGGGCGCCAAGATCGCCATCTCCGGCGGCGCCGACACGACGGTGGACCTGAGCCACGTCGAGCTCGGCCTCGTGCTGCCGCTGAGCGAGAAAACCGCCGTCGACGCGCTGCGCGCTGACCTGGACCGCATCATCTCGACCGCCCACGAGACCGTCGCGCTGGCCGGCCTGAAGGTCGAACAGATCGACGCGCTCTACTTCACCGGCGGCTCGACCGGGCTGCGGCTGCTGGTGGACGGCATGGCCGCCGGCTTCCCCGGCGCGGCACGCGTCACCGGCGACCGGTTTGCCTCGGTCGCGACCGGCCTGGGCTTGCACGCCCAGCGCCTGTTTGCGCCGGCGCATTGACGCCCCCGCGGCCGGGCTCGCCCGGCCTGCCTCCCGAGGGAGCGCGGGCATCCTGGGAGCGGCCCGGCGATGCCCGGAGCGGCCGTGACACGTCAGCCAGCATCAGCACCGCGCTGACCAGGCCTTCCACGGCCTCCTCCAGGTCGGCCGGCGGCTCCAGCGACTCGATCTCCTCCAGCAGCGCGTCGGCGTCCTCGAGGTCGTCGGGGTCCAGGTGCAGGTAGATCGCGGCCAGCGGCTCCAGCAGCGGCTCCTCGGGCAGGCGCATCAGCGCCGGGTGCGCGTCCAGCGCGTGGGCGAAGCCGGCCACCCAGGGCAGCACGGTCTCGCTGGGGTCGGCATCGTCATCGAGCTCGAAGATCCACGGGTCGAACCACTGCCGGCCGGCGATGGCGACGTTGAGCTCCTTGTGGCGGCGGCGCAGCAGTGCCAGCAGCTCGTCATCGACGCGCTGCGGCGTCGGCCTTCCCTCGCTGTCCAGGATGGGCGGCAGCCACGCGCCCAGCGGCACGGCCTCGGGCTGCAGCAGCACGCCGCAGAGGTAGCCGTCCAGCATGCTGACGTCCAGCGGCTCCAGCGGCGCAGGCAGCGCATCCAGCAGCGCCTGCAGGCGGTCGAGGTCGTCTTCGGAGAGGGCTTCGGGGGCGTGGTTCATCGTCGAATTATCGATAAGGTGTCGTGAATAGTGCCCGCCTGCAAGGCGGACTGCCGCCTACATTGGTGGTCCCAACGACGCCCTCTCACTCGAGGGCTTGAAGACCCGGCAGCCCGCTGACCGGGTCTTTTTTTATGTATCTCCCGGGCTTGCCGTGAAGGCTGTCGCGGACGTGGTGGCGCCACCAGGCGCCGTCGGCGCACATCGCGCCCATACTTGAAACCATGCCCGTCGCCGACATCGCGCTGCGCTTCGACCCCGGCGTCGTCGTGCTGTCCTACCTGACTGCCGCCTTCGCGTCCTTCGTGGCGCTGGACCTGGCGCAGCGGGTGCGCACGCCCGACGCGGCGAGCGCGCGCCTCTGGTGGATCACCGGCTCGCTGTCCATGGGCACCGGCATCTGGGCCATGCACTTCATCGGCATGCTGGCGCTGCGCCTGCCTTTCATGGTCGGTTACGACGCCGCCATCACGGGGCTGAGCTGGCTGGCCGCCGTGGCCGTGTCGGCCATCGCACTGCGCGTGGCGTCGCTGGACCAGCTGACGCCCAGGCGGCTGATGCTGGGCGCCGTCAGCATGGGTGCGGGCATCTGCGGCATGCACTACACCGGCATGGCCGCGCTGGAGCTGGCGCCTGGCATCCGCTGGAACTGGGCGCTCGTGGCGGCCTCCGCCGCCGTGGCCACCGGGGCCGCCGCGGCGGCCCTCGTCATCTTCTTCTGGCTGCGCCGGCTCAACGCCAGCCAGGCCCGCCGGGGCCAGGTCGCGGCCGCCCTCGTCATGGGCGCCGCCGTGGCTGGCATGCACTACACCGGCATGGCCGCCGCCGGCATCGCCGAGAACAGTGTCTGCCTCAGCGCTGACTCGCTGGCAGGCGACAACCTGGACTACCTCGTCGCCGGCGCCACCCTCGGGCTGCTGCTGTTGACGCTGTTCACTTCCATGCTCGACGCCCGGCTGCGCCGCCGCGCCAGCGGGCTGCAGCAATCGCTGCATGCGGCGACGACCGAGCTGGCCGAGCAGGCGCTGCGCGACCCGCTGACCGGCCTGGCCAACCGCCAACTGCTGGACGACCGCATCAGCCACGCCATCGCGCGCAGCCAGCGCGACGGCGCCGGCGTGGCGCTGCTGATGCTGAACCTGGATGGCTTCAAGCCCGTCAACGAGGCCTTCGGCCATGCCGCCGGCGATGCCGTGTTGCGCGAGGTGGCCAGCCGGTTGACGGCGCTGGCGCGCGGCCACGACACGCTGGCCCGCCTGGGCGCCGACGAGTTCGTGCTGCTGCTGGAGGGCGAGGCCGGCGAGGCCGTGCTGGCCCAGATCGCCCAGCGGCTGCTGGACTCGCTGGCAGAGCCCATGTCCGTCCGCGTCGGCGAGGGCCAGCAGCCGCTGCGGCTGTCAGCCTCCATCGGCATCGCGCTGCACGGCGGCCCGGACCTGTCCAGCCGCCCCCTCATCACCCAGGCCGACTCGGCGGCACAAGCCGCCAAGCGCAGCGGCGGCAACGGCTTCGCCTTCTTCGAGGCCCACATGCAGGACGGCGTGCGCGACCAGCTGGAGCTGTCCCGCGACCTGCGCACCGCGCTGGAAGACGGCGGTGCCGGCCTGAGCCTGCACTACCAGCCCAAGGTGGCGGGCGCCAGCGGCCTCGTGCTGGGCGTGGAGGCCCTGCTGCGCTGGCAGCACCCGCGACGCGGCCCCGTCAGCCCGGGCACGTTCATCCCGGTGGCGGAGCGCTTCGGCCTCATCACCACGCTGGGCGACTGGGTCATCGACGAGGCCTGCCGCCAGATCGCCGACTGGCGCGATCAGGAGGGGCTCAAGCTGCGCGTCGCGATCAACCTGTCCGTGCAGCAACTGCGCCAGCCCGAGGCGTTGCTGCAACGACTGGAGCAGGCGCTGCTGCGCCACCGCCTGGACGCCTCGCAGCTGAGCTGCGAGATCACCGAATCCGTCGCGATGGAGGATGCCGGCGCCACCGAACGCGTGCTGCAGCGGCTGAGCGCGCTGGGCGTGAGTCTGTCCATCGACGACTTCGGCACGGGCTACTCCAGCCTGGCCTACCTGCGCCGGCTGCCGGTGTCGCAGCTCAAGATCGACCGCAGCTTCGTCCAGGACCTGGAGACCAGCGCCGATGCCCGCGCCATCGTCAACGCCGTCATCGAGCTGGCCCACGCGCTGGGCCTGGAAGTGGTGGCCGAGGGCGTGGAGACCGAGGGCCAGGCCGACGTGCTGCGCGCCAAGCACTGCGACAAGTTGCAGGGCTTCCTGTTTGCCAGGCCCATGCCCGCACAGGAGCTGGCGCAGTGGGCGCGGCGCTCGCAGTCGCCGGACGCCCGGCTGGACTTCAGCGACTCGGTCTTTGCCGACGTCGATCAGACCGCCATGCGCTCCGGTGCGACGTAGAAGCGCCGGAATTCCTCGAAGCCCAGCGTGTCGGCCTTCTCGATGCGGGCCTGCTCGGCCAGCGACTCGGCCGCCATCTTCTCGAAGCGCTGCTGCAACTCGTCCGGGAACGGCAGGGCCAGCAGCGCGGCGCGGGTCGCATCGCTCTGGCGGCGGATGAAGCCGATGTGGCTGTCGTCGAAGTCCTGCGCCATGACGGCCAGCACGCGCGCCGACGGACACAGCTCGGGCCGCTGCAGCCGCTCCGCCACGCGCTCGAGCGCTGCGCGGTAGGCATTGCCGCCGTGGGCCGCGTCCAGCGCCTCGGCCTGGGCCCTGCAGCCGGCGATGATCTCGGCCGCCCAGTCCTGCAGGCTGCGCTCGCCGCCCTGCCAGTGCTCCAGCATCAGGCCCGGCTCGCGCCCGCGCGCGGCGACGGCGTGCTGGTTGCGTGCGTTGGCGGCGATCTCGTCTGGCGTGTCGTCAGGGCTTTCGCCGTGCAGGCAGTGCAGCAGGAAGGCGTCCAGCACGCGGATGGTGTCGGCGCCGATGCCGACCGGCTCGAAGGGATCGAGGTCCATCAGCCGCACCTCGATGTACTCGACGCCGCGCTCGCGCAGCGCATGCAGAGGCCGCTCGCCGGAGCGGATCACGCGCTTGGCGCGGATGGTGCTGTAGAACTCGTTCTCGATCTGCAGCAGGCTGGTGGAGAGCTGGTTGTAGTCGCCGCCAGGCGTCTGCACGCCGATGGCCTCGTACGCCGGGTAGGGCCGGCTCAGCGCGTCCTGCAGCGAGGCGGCGTAGCTCTCCAGGCAGTTGTACGTGACGGAGATGTTGGACTGCGCATCGCTCTGGTAGCCCAGGCGACCCATGCGCAGCGACGTCGCGTGCGGCAGGTACAGCGTGTGGTCGGCCAGGCGCTGCAGGCCGTGGTCGCGGCCATGCACGAAGCTGTCGCACAGCGCCGGGCTGGCGCCGAACAGGTACAGCAGCAGCCAGCCATCGCGGCGGAAATTGCGGATGGCGCCGAAATAGCCCTCCGTCGACACGCCCGGCAGCGACCAGTTGTAGTGGATGCCCGAGATCGTCTGCATGCGCCGGCCGTAGCGCTGGCCCAGGCCCATGCGGTAGACGCTCTTGGCGCGGCCGACGTTGCTGGAGCCGTAGCGGCCGATGGGGATGGTCTCGTCGGCCGGCAGGCCGCAGGGCATGGAGCTGACCCAGAGCCGCTCGTCGGCCAGCGCGCGGTAGACGGCCTGGTGGATCTCGGTGAGCTCGCGCAAGGCTTCGTCCACGCCGGCATGCACACCGGTGATGAGTTCCAGCTGCGACTCGCTGTAGTCGGTGGTGATGTGCGGGTGCGTCAGCGCCGAGCCGAGCGCGAGCGGATGTGGGGTCAGCGCCAGGCCGCCCCCGGGCAGAGCGCGCAGGCTTTCCTTCTCGATGCCGCGGCGGATGCCGAGCAGGGTCTCTTTGTCGTTCATCGCGTCTCGAGCGCTAATTGGGCCGAGACGGTAGCAGATACGCGCTACAACTGCCCTGGCGCGTCATGGTCAGCCAGACTGGGCCTCAGGTCATGTTCGCCGGCCTGGATGCCGTCATGGTGGCTGAGGTAGAGAGATACGTCGTGCCGCTCCAGCCAGCCGATGGCCCTCAGGCGGTCCAGCACCGGGCCCTTGACCTCGGAGAACTCCAGCCTCAGCCCCTCGATCCGCAGTGCCGTGTGCAGCTCCTGCAGCGCCGTCAGGCCCGACACGTCGATGTGGTTGACGGGCGCCATCAGCATCAGCACGCGCTGCGGCGTGCCGACGAGGGCGCGGTGCTCACGCACGCGCGCCAGCACCACGTCGGCCAGGCCGCGGGAGTTCGTGAACACCAGGCTCTCGTCGATGCGCAGGCCCACCACCTCGGGCTGGCATTCGACGGCGTAGCGTTCGACGTTGCGGTAGTGCTGCGTGCCCGGCACGCGACCGATGCGGGCCACGTGGGGCTGGGCCGTGCGCTGGATCAGCAGTGCGATGGAGCCCACCACGCCCAGCGCCAGCGCCGCGCCGATGCTCCACAGCAGCACCGCCGCCGAAACGGCCGCCATCAGCAGGCCCTCGGCGCGGGCGTAGCGCCAGGCCTCGCCGTAATGGCCCAGCGTGAAGCCGCCCAGCACCGCCACGACGATGGTGGCCGCCAGCACCGGCTTGGGCAGATGCGCCAGCGGCTCGGCCAGCAGCAGCATCGCCAGCAGCATGAAGCCGGCGACGAAGACCAGCGTCCAGCGGCTCTTCGAGCCCGCCTCGTGCAGCAGGATGCTGCGCGAGAAGCTGCCCGCCACCGGCATGCCGCCGGTCAGCGACGCGGCCAGGTTGGCTGCTGCCAGGCCGCGCATCTCGGCAGCCGGCAGCAGCTTTTCGCCGCGGCGCTGCGCCAGCGACTCCGCCACCGCCAGGCTGGACACGAAGCCCATCAGCGCGACCAGCGCCGCCGAGGGCAGCAGGTTCCGCCACAGCGCCGCATCCAACAGCGGCAGGCCTACCGGCAGCGCCAGCGACGGCAGCGCACCCACCTCAGCCACACCGCGCGCGGCCGGCGTGAAGGTCGACAGCAGCATCGCCCCGATCATCAGCAGCAGCGGCGCCAGCCGGGCCAGCGTGCGCGAGCCGGTGCGGCGCGACAGCAGCAGCAGTACGACGGCCGCGCCGCCCCAGGCCGCACTCAGCGGCGCAATGCCGTGCTGCACCGCCGCGCGCACCAGGGCCGGCAGCGTCGAGCCCGTCGCCGCGCTGCCCAGCAGCACCGGCACCTGGCTGGCCGCGATCATCAGCGTCGCGCCGTTCTCGAAGCCGCGCAGCGCCGGCACCGACAGCAGGCTGGACAGCGCATCCAGCCGCAGCAGCGCCGCCAGCGCCAGCAGCCCGCCCACCTCGGCCGCCAGCACCAGCGCGCCGGCCTCCGCGCTCACGCCCGGCGGCAGCCCGCCCAGGGCCTGGGCGATCATCAGCGCCAGCACGGCCACCGGCCCCAGGCCCAGCACGGGGCTGGAGCCCAGCGCCGCGTAGGCCAGCAGCGGCAGCAGGCTGGCGTACAGCCCCACCTGCGGCGGCAGCCCGGCCAGCATGGCGTAGGCCAGGCTCTGCGGAATCAGCAGCACGGCGACGACGGCGCCGGCCATCAGGTCGGCACGCCAGGTGGCTCTCATATCAGGTGCAAATCGTTGAATGCGCAGGCCGAGCGCCGGTCCGCTCCCAAGCCGGCCCGCCTCGGGCGATGCTCGAAGACTGCCAGGTGCATTCGCGTTCAGCAAGGCGCGACCGGACGAGGGGCTTCATCTATCTGTCCACCTTCACGCCGGACCACAGCACCACGCGCGCCCACTTGGCCGTCTCGGCAGCGATCAGCGCGGCCAGTTCGGCACCGCCACCCGTCTGCACCAGCATGCCGCGGGCCGTCAGCCGTTCGCGCAGCGCGGGGCCGGCCAGCGCGGCGGCGGTGTCGCGCTGCAGGCGGGCGAGTTGCTCGGCGGGCTGGCTGCTGGGCGTGAACAGGCCGATCCAGGCGCTGGCCTCGTAGCCCTTCAGCGCCGGGCCGCCGGCCTGCTCCACGGTGGGCAGGTCGGGCAGGCTGGGGCTGCGGCGCGCGCTGGTCACGGCCAGCGCCAACAGCTTGCCGGCGCGGATCTGCGGCAGCGCGGCGGGCAGCGTGTCGAACATCAGGTCCATGTTGCCGGCAACGACGTCCTGCTGTGCCGACGCCGCGCTGCGATACGGGAAGTGCAGCATGTAGGTCTGCGTCAGCCGCTTGAACAGCTCGCCGGCCAGGTGCGTGGGGTTGCCGTTGCCGCTGGATGCGATGTGCAGCCGCCCCGGCTGGGCCGATGCGGCGTGCACGAGGTCGGCCAGGCGGCGCACGCCCAGCGACTGCGCGACGGCCGGGTTCATGACCAGCACCAGCGGCACCGTCGCGACCAGCGCCACGGGCGAGAAGTCCTTCACCGCGTCGTAGGGCAGGCGGCGCGACAGCAACGGGTTGATGGCGTGCGTGCCGACGCTGCCCATCAGCAGCGTGTGGCCGTCGCTCGCGCCGGCGACCTCGGCCGTGCCGATGTTGCCGTCCGCGCCGGGGCGGTTGTCGACGGCAACCGTCTGGCCCAGGCTGCGCTGCAGCTCGGGCGCGAGCAGCCGCGACGCGATGTCGGCCGGGCCGCCGGCCGGATAGGGCACGACGATGCGCAGCGGGCGGGCCGGCCAGGCGGGCTGGGCCGACACCCCTGCGCTGGCCAGCCAGAGCAGCAGCGCACGGCGATGGCACAGGCGGTGGCTCATGCCGGGCCGACCAGCACGTTGAGACGCACCTGGCCGTGCAGGCAGGCGGCGTCGAAGTCCTGCAGGATGGCCGCCAGCGTGTCCGCGTCGGGCGCCTCGACGCCGTTGATGCCCACGCCGCGGTTGCGCCCCTCGGCCTTGGCCTTGTAGAGCACCATGTCCACCCAGTTGACGGCCTGCTCCCAGTGCAGGCGCAGCGCGGCGCTGCCCGTGCCCTGGCCGCCGAGCGGGAAGCTCGCGAAGCCGATGGAAGCGGTGATGCGCAGCGCGCCGTCGGGCGTGTCGATCGCCGCGCCGCCGATGCCGTTGAGGATGCGCGCCGCCATCTGGGCGAGGTCGGCGCCGGGCAGCTCCGGTGCGAAGACGAGGAACTCCTCGCCACCCCAGCGCACGACGAGGTCGCTGTCGCGCACCGCGGCGCGGATGCGCCGGCCCACCTCGACGATGACGGCGTCGCCGGCCGCGTGGCCGTGCCGGTCGTTGACGTTCTTGAAGTGGTCGATGTCGATCATCAGCAGCGCACCACGGAATCCCTCCGCCCCGGCCTGGCGCGCGGCCAGGTCCATGACGGCGAGGAAGTGGCGACGGTTGGACAGGTCGGTCAGCGGGTCTCGTTCACTCTGCGCACGCAACAGGCGCTGGTTGGCGGTCAGGCGCGCCTGGGCGCGGCGCATGCGCAGCAGCGTGACGCCGATCAGCGCCGTGGACAGCAGCAGCAGCGCGCCGACGGCGATGCCGACCTTCTGCGCCAGCCGGCCATTCTCCAGCTGCTGGTCCTTGAGCTGGCCGTCCCGGGCCAGCAGGTCGAGATCGCGCTGGCGGGCGGCCGTGTCGTATTTGCGGCGCAGCTCCTCCAGCGCGGTGGAGCGGTTGCGCTCGTTGACGCGCGCGTTCAGCTCGCGCTCGTCGTGGAAGGCGGCCAGCGACTCCTTGTACTGGCCGGCCTCGGCCCAGGTGTCGCCCAGCTCGCGCAGCTCGCGGGCGCGCGGCAGGAGGTCGGCCGGGTCGGCAGGGATCTCGACCACCCTGGCGAGCTCCAGCCGCGCGGCGTCGAACTGGTGCAGCTTGATGTTGGCGACGGCCAGGTTGTGATGCAGGCTGCGCTCGTTGAGGCGGTCGTGGAAGCGCTGCAGCACCGGCAACGCGCGCTGGCCGGCCGCCAGTGCCTCGGCCAGCAGGCCGAGATGCATGTAAGGGTCCACGAGGTTGGCGCGCAGCTGGGCGGCGAGGTGGGGCGCGTCGGCCTGGTCGGCCAGTTGCAGGCCGGCCTCCAGCGCGGCCCGCACGGCGGCGGCGTCGCGCGTACGGCGCTCGACGACGGCCTCGAAGTTGCGCACGCGCGCGCCGGCCACGGGGTCGCCCTGGGCCTCGATGTGCGCAGCGCGCAGCTCGGCACGCGCTGCTTCGCCCTGGTCCTGCTGCTGCAGCACGATGGCCAGTTGCCCCAGGCTGAGGGCGATGAGGTGCTTGTCGCCACCCGCCCGGGCCAGCGTCAGTGCGCGGCGGGCGGCGGCCTCGGCGTCGACGAAGGCGCCCTGCCCGCCCTGCTCGCGCATCTGCAGGCGCAGCGCCTCCCAGGTGGCGCGGAAGTCGCAGTCCAGCTCGCGCACGGCGCGGGCCTCGTCGCCGGCGGGGCAGTGCCGCTCCAGGCCGGCCAGCGCCCGCGCGGCCAGCGTGCCGGCGGGCTTGCCGGCGCGCTCCTGGATGAGGGCGCGCAGCAACCAGCTGCGGTCCGCGCCGTCCTCGGTCGACATCAGCTGCACGGCGATGACATCGGCCGCCTCGTACTGGCCGGCAGCCAGCTGCACGCGACCGCGCGCGAACAGCCAGGCAGCCTCGCGCGCCGGCGAGGCGTCGGCCGGCCAGCGCCGGGTCAGCTCGGCCAGCATGGCGGCCGGGTCGTCGAAAGCGCGGCGCGTGATGTTGGCCAGCAGCTGGCGGTCAGCCGCCAGCTCCGGGTCGGACACGGCGCCCGCCGTCGTGGCGAGCAGGGCCAGGGAGAGCAGCCAGGCCTTCATGTGCGGGTCGGCCGGAAGCCGTCGTGCGAGGGTGGGCCGCTCAGCGCCGTCAGCCCCACCTGGCCTTCGCCCCAGGCGGCCTCCAGGCGCGCGGTGAGCCGGGCAGCGGCAGCCACGTCGCTGGCGTGGATGCGCTCGACGCCGTAGGCCTTGTTGCGGCCGTGTGCCTTGGCGAGGTACATGACGGTGTCGACGAGGTCGATGGCGCGCTCCCACGGCAGGCGCAGGCCATGCGGCGGCACCGGCAGGCTGACGAAGCCGATGGAGACGCTGACGGCGATGCGGCGACCCTCGTGCTCGACCGGCTGGCCGCCCAGCAGGTCCAGCAGGCGCTGCGCGAGCTGCGGAGCGAACAGGCCTTCACGGGTGCGGGCGACGATGAGGAACTCCTCGCCGCCCCAGCGCACGACGAGGTCGTCGTCACGCACGGCCTCGCACAGCCGCCGCGCGATCTCGATGAGGACGGCGTCGCCGGCTGCGTGGCCGAAGCCGTCGTTGATGCGCTTGAAGTGGTCGACGTCGATGAGGAAGAGGCTGGCCTCGAGACCGTCGGGGCCGCTCAGGCTCTTGATGGCAGCCTGGAAGTGACGGCGGTTGGCCAGGCCGGTCAGGGGGTCGGTCTCGCTCTGGCTCTTCAGCGACGCGTTGCTCTGCACCAGCGCCTCGTTGGTGCGGCGCACGCGGCGGAAGGCCTGGTACAGCAGGCCCAGCGACACCAGCACGCAGCCGCCCAGCGCCGTCCACAAGGTGCCGGCGAGGTTGCGCTGGTGGACCTGCTCGGCCTTGATGGCGTTGTCGCGGTTCAGCAGCTCGATGTCGCGGGCGCGCTGCTCGGCGTCCTGGCGCTCCTGGGCCTCGATGAGCAGCTTGCGGGTCTCGTCGCGCAGTACGCGGTCGACGAGCCGGCGGTGCTCGCGCCAGGCGGCCACGGCACCAGCCAGGTCACCTGCACGCTCCAGATAGCCCGCCAGCTCCTTCCAGCCATCGGAGGCGTAGGCGACGGCGCCCTGCTGCTCGTCCAGCTTGACGGCGGCCTGCGCCTCGGCGCGGCCCTCGGCCACGCGGCCCAGCGCGATCTTGGCCAGGCCGATGTTGGAACGTGCCACGCTTTCGGCGCTGAAGTTGTGCGTGGCGTGGGCCAGCGGCAACGCCTGCTCGGCCAGCTCCAGCGCGCGCGCCGGGCGGCCCTGGCGCAGGTGATAGTCGGCAAAGTTGGCCAGGCCCAGCGCGCGCACCGAGTCGGCACCGGCGAGCGCCGCCTGCTCCAGCGCGTCGGAATTGGCGAGCAGGGTGATCGTCGTGTCGCTGTCGTCGGCGTGCACGATGCCACGCACCGTCTGGACCTGGTTCAGCGTCATCGGGTCCGGGTCCTTCTGCGCCTCCGCCAGCGCCTGCGCGGCGAGCTGGCGGGCGCGGGCCGGCGTGTCGGCGCGCAGCGTCGTGAACGCGAGATCGGCCAGCGACAACGCAACGCGCCAGGACTGCCCCGTCTGCTGGGCCAGGCGCAGCGCCTTGTGGCCTTCGGTCAGCGCGGCGTCCAGCTCGCCGGCGTCGCCGCTGAGGGCCGCGTACTGGCGGTGGTAGCGCCACCGGAAGACCGTGCCGGCAGCGCCGAGCTGCACGCTGTCCACGGCCATCAGCAGCTTGCGGGCCTCGCGCGTATCGCCCTGGGAGCGCTGATATTCGGCGCCGATGCTGGCCGCGGCGACGAGGGCGTCGGCGCGACGCTCGCCGGCTGGCCAGTCGCGCAGTTGCTGGCTGAGCTGGTCGGAGAGCAGGCGGTCGCGCGCCTGCGCTGCCAGCAGACCGCGCAGAGCGATGCTGTCCAGCAGGGCCGGGCTGCCGGGCCGCAGCCCCCCGGCGCGGCCGCGCAGCTCCAGCTCGTAGGCCGCAGGCTTGGCGCGGGCGGCGCGCTCGATGCGATCCAGGTCCTGCGCCAGGCCGGCATCGACGACCGCCGACGCGGCCGGCGCCGGCGGCGCGACCGCACCCTCTCCCCCGCCCGGCGAGCAGGCGGCGAGCAGCAGCGCAGCGAGCGCGGCGGTCAGCATCGAGGACAGGGCCTGGATTGGGTGCATCTGGGCGGAGGCAACGGGAGCTTGTGGTCCCGAGCCGATCATTTCAGCGCGGTTCCGTCGCGGCGTGGCGCACGCTCTGGCGGAGACCGTTCAGATTCCACGCGCCTCGCCCGGTCGGCCCACATAGCCGCGCGGCACGGCGCCCAGCAGGCGGCGCGTGTAATCCTGCCGCGGCGCCGCGATCAGGTCGCCCGTGGCCGCCTGCTCGACGACGTCGCCGTTCTGCATGACCAGCACTTCGTCCGAGATGAACTTGACGACGGCCAGGTCGTGGCTGATGAAGATGTAGCTCAGGCCGAACTCGTCCTGCAGATCCTTCAGCAGGTTGAGCACCTGGGCCTGCACCGACACGTCCAGCGCCGACACGGCCTCGTCCAGCACCAGCACCTCGGGCTGCAGCGTCAGGCAGCGCGCGATGGCGATGCGCTGGCGCTGGCCACCGGAGAACTCGTGCGGGTACTTGGCCATGGCGGCCTCGTCCAGGCCCACCTTGCGCAGCAGCGCGATGGCAAGCGCCTCGCGCTCGGCGGTGTCGGCGCCGATTCCATGGATTTCCATCGGCTCACGCAGCGTCTGGCCGATGCTGAAGCGCGGGTTCAGCGAGGCGTAGGGGTTCTGGAACACGACCTGGATGCGCCGGCGCATGCGCTGCCAGTCGGCGCCCCCCATCTTCAGCAGGTCCTGGCCGTCGAACAGCACCTGGCCGGCCAGGGTGCCACCCGTCTGCTCGTGCAGGCGCAGCAGCGCCAGGCCCATGGTCGTCTTGCCGGAGCCGGACTCGCCGACCACGCCCAGCGTGTGGCCGCGCCTGAGCTTGAAGCTGACGCCCTTGACCGCCTTGAACTCGCGACGGCCGAACAGGCCCTCCTTCAGCCAGAAGCTCTTCTGCAGGCCCGTCACCTCCAGCACGACGGGCGCGTTCGCGTCCTTGGCCTTGACGGCGGTGGACGCGGCGCGGCCGGCAATGTGGTCGTCGATGACCATCAGCCGCGCCGGGTTCTCGGTCAGCGACGGGCGGCAGGCCAGCAGCGCCTTCGTGTAGGCGTCCTGCGGGGCGTTGAAGATCTGCTCGACCGGCGCGGTCTCGCGCACCTGGCCGTGGCGCATGACGACGACGCGGTCCGAGATCTCGCCGACGACGCCCAGGTCGTGCGAGATGAACAGCAGACTCATCTTGTGGCTGTCCTTGAGCCGCGCCAGCAGCTCCATGACCTGGCGCTGGATGGTCACGTCCAGCGCCGTCGTCGGCTCGTCGGCGATCAGCAGCCTCGGGCTGCAGGCCAGCGCCACGGCGATCATGACGCGCTGCTGCTGGCCGCCCGACATCTCGTGCGGGTAGGCGCGCAGGCGCCGCTTCGGCTCGGGGATGCCGACCTCGTGCAGCAGTTCCTCGGCGCGCACCAGCGCCTGGCAGCGACTCATCCCCAGGTGCTTCATCAGCGGCTCGCAGATCTGCGTGGCGACGTCGAACACCGGGTTCAGCGAACTCATCGGGTCCTGGAAGACGCAGGCGATGTCCTTGCCGCGGACGGCCTGCAGCTCGCGCGTGGACGCCCGCAGCAGGTCGCGGCCCTGGAAAAGGATGCGGCCCTCTCGCTCGGCGTTGCTGGGCAGCAGGTTGAGGATGGACATGGCCGTCACGCTCTTGCCCGACCCCGACTCGCCGACCAGCGCCACGGTGCCGTTCTCCGGCACGTCGAAGCTGATGCCCTTGACGGCCAGCGCACGCTGCATCTGACCGCCTTCCTTGCCCATGCGGAAGGCGACCTTCAGGTCTTGGATGCTCAGTAAAGGGCTCATGTCAGTTGTCCGCCGCACGACGGTTTTGCGGGCCGAGCGCCGGGCCGCTCCCAAGCCGGCCCGCCTGGGCGATGTGCTTGCGGCTCAATGCCGCAAGCATCGCCGTCCCCTCGGGGGATCGGCTGGACAGGCCCGCGCTCAGCGCGGCCTGACCGGACGAGGGGCTCACAGTCATTCCAGGCCCCGCAACTTGGGATCGAGCGCGTCGCGCAGCGCGTCGGTGAACAGCGCGAACGCCGTGACGAACACGGCCATGAAGGCGGTCACGGCGGCGAGCTGCCACCAGTAGCCGAGGATGAGCTCGTTCTGCGCCTCGCCCAGCATCGTGCCCCACGACACCTGGTCGACGCTGACGCCCAGCCCCAGGTAGCTGAGGATGACCTCGCTCTTGATGAAGCCCACCACGTGCAGCGACAGCTGCACCAGCACCACGTGCGACACGTTGGGCAGGATGTGGCGGAACATGCGCGCCCCGCGGCTCGCACCGATGGCCTCGGCCGAGCGCACGTACTCGCGCACGCGGTGCTTGATGAACTCCGCGCGGATGAGCCGGTAGATGCCGGTCCACCCGCTCAGCGCCAGGATGCCGACGACCGCACCGATGCCGCGCGGGAAGATGGCCGCGAACGCGAAGATCAGCAGGATGCCCGGGATTGCCGTGAACACGTTGTAGACCCACTCCAGCAGGTCGCCCACCCAGCCCCCGAAGAAGCCCGACACGGCGCCCAGCACGGTGCCGATCAGCGTCGCGACGACGGCCGCCGCGAGCCCCACGAAGATGGTCACTTCGGCGCCCTTGACGACCTTGGCCAGCACGTCGCGGCCCAGCCGGTCGCCGCCCAGCGGCAGTGTCTCGGCGCGCACCAGCTCCTCGGTCTTGAAGGCCTTGGCGCGTTCGGCCCACTCGGCGTAGCGCGGCGCCAGCGGGTCGATGTCCGACAGGTCGACGTTGGGCCCCTTGGGCGCGGCGATGGTGCCGGTGTCCTCGGCCGGCTGCGGGCCCAGCAACGTGGGCGGCGCGTTGGGCACGCCGATCTCCTGCTGCCAGCCCGACGCGACGAGGTTGGTGGCGGCCAGCAGCACGACGACGAGGAAGACGGCAACGACGGCCATGGCCGCCATGCCGACACGGTCGGTCCGCAGACGGCGCCAGGAGGCGGCCCAGACGCCGCCGGAAGAGGCAGGCGCGCTCACTTGAGCACCACCCGGGGATCGACGACCTTGTAGAGCACGTCGACGGCCAGGTTGACCACCATCGTCAGCGCGGCCAGGTAGATGGAGAAGGCCTGGATGACCGGGTAGTCGCCGCGATTCACCGCGAGGTAGAGCTCACGCCCCAGGCCCGGGATGGAGAAGAACACCTCGATGAGGAAGCTGCCCACCAGCACGCCGGGCACCAGCACCGAGACGTTGGTCAGGATGGGGATCAGCGCGTTGCGCAGCACGTGCTTGAGCAGCACGGTGCGCTCGGTCAGCCCCTTGGCGCGGGCGGTACGCACGTAGTCGTGGCCCAGCTCATCGAGGAAGAAGCTGCGGTACAGGCGGATCTGCGGCGCCAGCGACACGGCCACGGCGACGAGGATGGGCAGCGGCGCGTAGGTGGTGAGGTTGGTCCAGGTGCTGGCCGTCCAGCCCTGCACCGGGAACCAGCCGAGGCGGAAGGCGAACAGGTACTGCGACAGGATCACGTAGACCAGCAGCGAGACGGACACCGCCACCGTCGTGCAGATCATCACCGCGCGGTCGGTCAGGCTGCCGCGCACGGTGGCCACCGCCAGCGCGAACGGGATGGCCAGCAGCACCTCCAGGATGAGGATGGGCACGGTCACCGTCAGCGTGGCCGGCAGCCGCGTGGCGAACAGGTGCGCCACCGGCTCCTGGGTGGCCCAGCTCTTGCCCCAGTCGAAGGTGACGATCTGCTTCAGGAAGATCAGCAGCTGCTCCCAGACGGGCTTGTTGAGGCCCAGCTGGTCGCGGATCGCCTCGATCTGCTCGGCGCTGGCATTCATGCCGCCGAGGATGATGGCCGGGTCGTTGCCAAACTTCTTGAACAGGAAGAACACCAGCAGCACGACCCCCACCAGCGTCGGGATCATCTGCCACAGGCGTCGCACGAGATAGGCCGCCATCGGGGCTCCTAGAAACCACAAACCCCGCCGGAACCGAGGGGTTACAACAGAAAACGGGGCGCAGTCTATGCGAGCGGCGCTGGTGACGCCCCTGACGGTTTCACTAGACTCCGCGCTTCTCCGAGCAAGCGCCCCCGCGATGAAGCTTCCCGTCCTGTTGAGCGGCCTCCTGCTGGCCGGCACGCTGGTCTCCGCCCAGGCGGCCGACAAGGTGATGCGCTACGCCTTCAAGGTGGCCGAGACCGGCTTCGACCCCGCGCAGATCTCCGACAAGTACTCCAAGGACATCGCCGGTGCCATCTTCGACGCGCCGCTGGAGTACGACTTCGGTGCCCGGCCCTTCAAGCTGCGCCCGGCCACGCTGGCCGAGATGCCCCAGGTCAGTGCCGACTTCAAGACGATCACGATGCGGGTCAAGCCCGGCATCTACTTCTCGGACGACCCCGCCTTCAACGGCAGGAAGCGCGAGCTGACCGCGGCCGACTACGTCTACAGCCTCAAGCGCCACTACGACCCGCGCTGGAAGAGCAACAACCTCTACCTGCTGGAGAACGCACAGATCCTCGGGCTGTCCGAACTGCGCCGCGAGCTGATGAAGGCGAAGAAACCCTTCGACTACGGCCGCGAGGTCGAAGGCCTGAAGGCGCTGGACCGCTACACCTTCCAGGTCAAGCTGGGACTGGGCGACCCGCGCTTCGTCCACCAGTTCGCCGACCCCGGCTTCCTCGGCGCCGTCGCGCGCGAGGTGGTCGAGGCCTACGGCGACCGCATCATGGAGCACCCGGTCGGCACGGGCGCCTTCCGCCTCGTCGAGTGGCACCGCAACTCGCGCATCGTGCTGGAGCGCAACCCCAACTTCCGCGACCTGCGCTACGCCGAGATCGCGCCGCCCGACGCCAGCGACAAACTCAAGGCCGAGGTGGCCGCGCTGCAGGGCAAGAAGCTGCCCATCGTGGACCGCGTCGTCGTCAGCATCGTCGAGGAGGCGCAGCCGCGCTGGCTGTCCTTCCTGCGCGGCGAGGCCGACGTCATCGAGGAAGTGCCGATCGACTTCGCCACCGTCGCGATGCCCGGCAACCAGCTCGCGCCCAACCTCGCCCGGCAGGGCATGACGATGACGCGCTATGCGCGCGCCGACGTGTCCTTCAGCTACTTCAACATGGAGGACCCGGTCGTCGGCGGCTACACGCCCGAGAAGATCGCGCTGCGCCGCGCCATCAACCTGGCCGTGGACCTGGACAAGGAGATACGCCTCGTGCGCCGCGGCCAGGCCATCAAGAGCCAGGGCCCGATACCCACCGTGGTGTTCGGCCACGACCCGGCCTTCAAGTCGGAGATGAGCGAGTTCAACCTCGCCAAGGCCCGCGCGCTGCTGGACCTGTACGGCTACAAGGACCGCGACGGCGACGGCTGGCGCGAGCTGCCGGACGGCAAGCCGCTGCTCATCGAGTACTCGACGCTGGCCGATGGCGAGCGCCGCCAGCTCGCCGAGCAGTGGCAGAAGAACATGAAGGCGCTGGGTGTGCGCTTCACGATCAAGATCGGCAAGTTCCCCGAACAGCTCAAGGCCGCCAACGCCGGCAAGCTGCAGATGTGGATGGTCGGCTGGGTCGGCACGACGCCCGACGGCGACACCTTCCTCGCGCTGGGTTCCAGCAAGGCCAAGGGGCACGCCAACAAGACCCGCTTCGACCTGCCGGCCTTCGAGGCGCTGTACGACCGCCAGAAGGCCTTGCCCGATGGCCCCGAGCGCCAGGCCGCCATGAACGACGCGCAACGCCTGCTGGTCGCCTATGCGCCCTACAAGTTCCACGTCCACCGCGTCTTCACGGACATGGCCCAGCCCTGGGTGCGCGGCTACAGCCGCAACCTGTTCGTGCGGGACTTCTGGAAGTACATCGACATCGACCCCGACACCCAGCCCCAGTCATGAGACTCCTCCTCGCCGCGCTCACCACCTGCCTGGCCCTGGCCGCGCCCGCCCGCGCCGCCGAGCCGCTCAAGACGCTGCATTACGCCTTCCGGGTCGCCGAGACCGGATTCGATCCGCCGCGCCTGTCCGACATCTACTCGCGCACGGTCACGGCCCACATCTTCGAGTCGCCCTACACCTTCGACCCGCTGGCCCGGCCGGCCCGCCTGGTGCCGCTGATCGCCGCCGGCCCGCCCGAGATAAGCGCGGACTTCAAGACCTTCACGATCAAGCTCCGGTCCGGCATCTACTTCGCCGACGACCCGGCCTTCAAGGGCAGGAAGCGCGAGGTCACGGCCGCCGACTTCGTCTACAGCATCAAGCGCTTCGCCGACCCGGCGACCAACGCGCAGGGCTGGTCCAGCTACGAGGACCAGGGCATCGTCGGCCTGGGCGAACTGCGCGAGCAGGTCCTCAAGAGCAGGAAGCCCTTTCCCTACGACACCGAGATCGAAGGCCTGCGCGCGCTGGACCGCTACACGATCCAGGTCAAGACCCACGGCCCACGCCCCCGGCTCGTCGAGGCCATCTTCGCGGGCAACGACCTCTACGGCGCCGTCGCGCGCGAGGTGGTCGAGTTCTACGGCGACCGCATCATGGAGCACCCGGTGGGCACCGGCCCCTTCATGTTGAAGGAATGGCGGCGCAGCTCGCAGATGGTGTTCGAGCGCAACCCCGGCTACCGCGAGCGCTTCTACGAGGCCCAGCCCGCCGCCGATGACAAGGAGGCGCAGGCCATCTACGCGAAGTTCAAGGGCCGCCGCATCCCGATGATCGACCGCATCGTCGTCGACGTCATCGAGGCCGACCAGCCGCGCTGGCTGGCCTTCCTGAACGGGCAGCACGACTTCATCGAGCGCGTGCCCGAGAGCTTCATCACACAGGCGGCACCTGGCGGACGGATCGCCCCCAACCTCGCCAAACGCGGCATGCACGCGGTCTTCACCGTCGCGCCGGACATGACGCTGACCTGCTTCAACATGGAAGACCCCATCGTCGGCGGCATGACGCCCGACAAGGTCGCGCTGCGCCGCGCACTGTCGCTGGCCTTCGACGTGAACAAGGAGATCAGCTCCGCCCGCCGCGGCCAAGGGATGCCCGCGCAGGCGCCCATCCTGCCCAATACCAGCGGCTACGACCCGGCCTTCAAGAGCGAGATGAGCGACTACGACCCGGCCCGCGCCCGCGCGCTGCTGGACATGTACGGCTACGTCGACCGCGACGGCGACGGCTGGCGCGACATGCCCGACGGCAGCCCGCTCGTGCTGACGCGCAACACGCAGTCCGATGCGCTGAGCCGCGCCCTCGATGAATTGTGGGATCAGGCGCTGCGCGCCATCGGCATCAAGCTGCAGCTCAAGGTCCAGCAGTGGCCCGAGAACCTCAAGGCCGCGCAAGCCGGCAACTACCAGATGTGGCCCGTGGGTTCGACCGCGGCATCGCCGGACGGCCAGGAGGCGCTGCAGCGCCTCTACGGCCCGTACTCGGGCACGCAGAACCTGCCACGCTTCAAGGACGCCCGCTTCGACGCGCTGTACGACCGCATGCAGGCCCTGCCCGACGGCCCCGAACGCGACGCGCTGTTCAAGGAGGCCAAGCGCATCGCCGTGGCCTACATGCCATACAAGGTCCACGCCCACCGCATCGTCACCGACATCGAGCAGCCGGCGATGACCGGCTTCTACCGCCCGCTGTTCTGGCTGGACTTCTGGCAGTTCGTCGACATCGACCCGGCGAAACAGCCTGTCCATTGATTTCCGCGGCGGCATCCCATCGAATCGACCGACTGTCGCAAGCCGCTGGCCTGCATGCGTGGCACCGCTAGGCTTCGCTCCATCAACACCAAAAGGAGCTCGAGATGAACGACGCAGAAGAACTCAACAAGCTGGCCGACTTGCACGCCCGCGGCGTGCTCAGCGACGACGAGTTTGCCAAGGCCAAGGCCCGTGTGCTGGGCGGCCAGACGCCCCCCGGCTACGGCAGCGCGGCAGGCCCCAACATGGGCGCCGTCAACGGCCTGCGCCGCTCGCGCATGGACCGCTGGATCGGTGGCGTCTGCGGCGGCATCGCCCGCGCGACGGGGCTGGACTCGTGGGTCTGGCGCCTGATCTTCACGGTGCTGTTCCTGGCCTTCGGCAGCGGCGTCTTCCTGTACATCCTGCTGTGGATCTTCGTACCGGAAGAATGAGCCCACCCCGTGCGGCCTGACGGCCGCCCCCTCCAGGGGGCACGCCCAGCCGCCTGGCAAGGCGGGATCGGCGGGAGTCACCGGAGGGGTCAGCCCCGAGGGCCGTCAAGGGTTTCGTCGGTATGCTGGGCCGACAACACGGAGACAGCCGATGAAACAGCTCGCCGGCCTCGACGCCAGCTTTCTCTACCTCGAGACGCCGCAGATGCCGATGCACGTCGGCGCGCTGCACCTGCTGGAGCTGCCCCCCGGCTACGACGGCGACTTCGTCGAGGACCTGCGCGAGCACATGCGCACCCGCATGCCGCTGCTGCCCGCGCTGCGCCGCAAGCTGCTCGCGATGCCGCTGGGTCTGTCCAACCCGGGCTGGGTGGATGCTGAACCCGATCTCGATGAGCACATCGTCGAGATCCCCTTGCCCGAAGGCAGCGGCATGGGCGAGCTGGAGGCTCAGGTCGGTGCGCTGCATCCCGTGCTGCTGGACCGGACTCGTCCGCTGTGGAAGTTCCACGTCTTCACCGGCATCGAGCCGGGCCCCGAAGGCCAACCGCGCGTGGCCCTCTACACGCAGCTGCATCACGCCGCCGTGGATGGCCAGGCCGCCGTCGCGCTGGCGCAGGTCATCCTCGACCTCAGCCCCGAGCCGCGCGCCATCGAGGCCACGCCGGCGCGCGGCAAGAAGCGCGGCCAGCTCGGCACCGTCGGCATGCTGCGCGCCGCCGTCTCGCAGCAATGGAAGCAGACCGTCAAGCTGGCCCGCTCGCTGCCCAGCGCCGCCGGCATCCTCGGCAACATGGCCGTCGGCTACGCGGGCGGTGCTGCGGCCGGCGCGTCCATCGACAAACTGCGCACGCTGCTGGCCGGCGTGGCCGCACAGACGACCGCGCTCGTGCGCGGCAAGGCGTC
Source organism: Pelomonas candidula (assembly GCF_043555985.1). Classification (NCBI taxonomy): domain Bacteria; kingdom Pseudomonadati; phylum Pseudomonadota; class Betaproteobacteria; order Burkholderiales; family Sphaerotilaceae; genus Roseateles; species Pelomonas candidula. The sequence continues at coordinate 408,023 of NZ_JBIGIC010000003.1, forward strand.
CGTGGCCGGCCTGGGCCCGGCGCCGCGCACGCGCTTCAACGTCAGCCTGTCGGACACGCGCTCGTTCGCCGGCGTCACGCTGCCGCTGGCCGAGCTGAACCGCACGCGCAGGCGGCACGGCGCCAGCCTCAACGACGCGGTGCTGTTCGTCATCGGCGGCGCGCTGCGGCGCTACTTCACCAAGCACGGCCCGCTGCCGCGCAAGAGCCTCATCGCCGCCGTGCCCGTGTCCACGCGCGCGGCCGGCGACACGACGTCCAACAACCAGGCCACGATGACCTTCATGAGCCTGGGCACCCACCTCGCCAAACCGGCCGAGCGCCTGGCCCACGTCATGGCGTCCAGCCAGGCGATGAAGGCACAGATGGCCCAACTCAAGAGCCTGATGCCGACCGACTTCCCCAGCCTGGGCATCCCTTGGCTGATGCAGGCCGGCGCCATGCTCTACGGCCGCGCCCGGGTCGCCGAGAAGCTGCCGGTCGTGGCCAACGTCGTCATCTCCAACGTGCCGGGGCCGCAGGTGCCGCTGTACCTGGCCGGCGCCAGGATGCTGACCAACTACCCCACCTCCATCGCCGTACACGGCCTGGCGCTGAACGTGACGGTGCAGACCTACAACCAGTCCCTGGACATCGGCCTGATGGCCTGCGGCGAGGCGCTGCCGCAGACGGCCGAACTGGCCGCCTACGTGGAAGCGGCGTTCATGGAGTTCCAGGCGCTGCAGGTTGCGGAGGCCGAGGCCAAGCCCGAGCCGGCACCGGCCGTGAAGAAGAAGACCCCGGCAAAGAAGGCGGCAGCGAACAGGGCGGCGGCGAAGAAGCCCGTCGCCAAGGCGACACCCAAGCCCAGGGCAAGCCCCGCCAGGAAACGCGCCGCGGCTGGCTAACAATGGTCGGGCCTTGCCCGCTCCCGTTTTTTCCTGAATGCCCGCCACCCGTTCCCCGCGCCTGCCGCGCCGCGCCCCGGCGCCCGCCACCGCCGCCCTCGACTGGTCCGACCTGCGCGCCCCCAATGCCTGGCTGCTGATGCTGGAAGGCCGCGCGCCGTGGGAGTACGCGGCGCTGCTGGCCTCGCTGCCATGGATGAAGAAGCTGCCGCAGGGCGATGGCCATCCGGTGCTGGTCTTCCCCGGCCTGGGCGCCAACGACGCGACGACCGCGCCGCTGCGCGCGCTGCTGGACTCGCTGGGCTACGCGACGCAGGCCTGGGGCCAGGGCTTCAACTTCGGCCCGCGCACCGGCGTGCTGGAGCAGGCACGGGCCGATCTGCAGCAGCTCTACCGCCGCCATCACCGCAAGGTCAGCCTGATCGGCTGGAGCCTGGGCGGCATCTACGCCCGCGAACTGGCCAAGGAATGCCCGGACCTGGCGCGCTGCGTCGTCACGCTGGGCACGCCGTTCACCGGCCACCCGCGCGCGACGAATGCGTGGCGCTTCTTCGAGATGGTCAGCGGCCAGACCGTGGCCGACGACCACGCACTGCTGGAACAGATCCGCCAGGCCCCGCCAGTGCCGACGACGTCCATCTACTCCAAGACCGACGGCGTCGTTGCCTGGCGCTGCAGCGTCAACGAGCCGTCACCGCTGGCGGAGAACATCGAGGTCCAGGCAAGCCACATCGGCCTGGGCGTGAACCCCATCGCGCTGTACGCACTGGCCGACCGGCTGGCGCAGCCGGAGGGGCAATGGAAGCACTTCGAGCCCAAGGGCGCGCGGCGCTGGTTCTACAAGACGCCGGAACGGCCCTGAGAATCGACCCGCCCGCCGGGCGGCATGGTGCATGCATGCGCGACGGTGACTTCGTGAGCTGTTGACGACCCACCCATGCCCTGGACCTTCGCCCACCCGGCGGCCATCCTGCCGCTGCGTTCCCTGTGCCCCCGCTGGCTGTGCTGGCCCGGCCTGATCCTCGGCGCGATGGCGCCGGACCTGAGCTACTACATCGGCATGCACGGCGCGCTGCGCGCCTTCTGCCACACGCCCGCCGGCGTCGTGAGCGTCTGCCTGCCGGCCTGCCTGCTGCTGCTGGGCCTGATGCAGCGCTGGCCGCGCCCGCTGACCGTGCTGTTGCCGGAACCCCACCGGTCGATGGCACGCGACGAACTGCAGCCGCCACCGCAGGCTGCCGCGGCGCGTTGGGCGGTGGCGGCGCTGTCCATCCTGCTCGGCGCGGCCACCCACCTGCTGTGGGACCTCTTCACCCACCCGGTGCCGCAGCTCGCCGACCTGTTGCCCTGGCTGGAGCAGCCCGCGCTGACCGTCATGGGCCGGACGCTGACGGCGGCCCGGCTGCTGCAGTACCTGAGCAGCGTGGCCGGCGCGCTGGTCCTCGCCGTCGCCTATGCGCGCGCGCTGCGCCGCCGGCCGGCCCGCACGCTGCCGCCAGACCCGCGGCGGACGCGCGTGCTGTGGGCCTGCCTGGCGACGGCGCTCGCGGTCGGCGCGCTGTCGGCCTGGGCGCTGACGCCCGACACGCTGCCCGGCTACCCGATGCGCCGGCTGGTGCGCGCCGTCGTCTGGAGCACCAGCTGCTTCACGGTGCTGTTCGTCGCCGCCAGCGCCCTCTGGTGGCGCCGCCACGGCGACGCCTGAAACCTCGTGGCGCGCCGACCGTTGATCTCGCGGTAAGGTAGCGCCCTCAACCGGACCCGTGACCATGCACCACCACACCCTCGCCGCCGACGACAAGGCCGCCAAGAAAGAAGCCCCCGAGAAGATGGAAGAGCAACTGCTCTTCAAGGGCCGCTACGTGATGATCTTTGGCGAGATCGACGACAAGATGGCCCACGCCACCTGCCGCCGCCTGCTGGCGCTGAGCCAGGAATCCGACGCGCCGATCACGCTGCTGATCTCGTCGCCCGGCGGCCACGTGGAGAGCGGCGACGCCATCCACGACATGATCCGCTTCGTGCGCGCCCCGGTCACGGTGGTGGGCACGGGCTGGGTCGCCAGCGCCGGCACGCACATCTACCTGGCCGCGCCCAAGGAACGGCGCCTCGCCCTGCCCAACACGCGCTTCATGATCCACCAGCCGGCCGGCGGCGCCGGTGGCCAGGCCAGCGACATCGCCATCCAGGCCAAGGAAATCATCCGCACCCGCGAGCGCATCGCCGCCACCATCGCCAAGGAGACGGGCCAGCCGCTGGACCGCGTGCGCGTCGACATCGAGCGCGACTTCTGGATGGGCACCGACGAGGCCATTGCCTACGGCCTGGTCTCCCGCGTCATCGAGCGCCAGGCGGACCTGGGCTGATGCAGGTCTCGGCCAACGGCGTCCGCATCGAAGTCGACGTCCGCGGCCCCGACAGCGGCGAGCCGCTGCTGATGATCATGGGCCTGGGCATGCAGCTCATCGCCTGGCCCGAGGGCCTGGTGGACGAGCTGGTGGCGAAGGGCTTTCGCGTCATCCGCTTCGACAACCGCGACGTCGGCCTGAGCCAGCCTTTCGACGAGCTGGGCGTGCCCAACGTCCCGCTGGCGGCGCTGCTGCACACGCTGCACCTGCCGGTGAAGGCGCCCTACCAGCTGGCCGACCTGGCGCGCGATGCCGTCGGCGTGCTGGACGCGCTGGGCATCGCCCACGCCCATGTCTGCGGCGCGTCCATGGGCGGCATGATCGCCCAGCACCTGGGCTTCGCCCACGCCGGCCGGCTGAAGAGCCTGACGCTGATGATGACCAGCAGCGGCGCCCGCGGCGTGCCGCGCGAGAGCCTCAAGGTGCGCCGGGTTCTGATGTCGCGGCCCCGGCCCGGCGCCACGCCGGCGCAGACGCTGGAGAACGTCCTCGACCACTTCGTGACCCTGTACGGCGTCATCGGCAGCCCCGGCTATCCGGCCGAGGCGCGCGCGCTGCGTGAGCGCATCGCGGTGGGCGTGCGGCGGTCCTTCCGCCCGCAGGCCGTGGCACGCCAGATCGTCGCCATTGCGGCCGACACCCACCGCGCCGAGCGCCTGCCGCGCATCGCGGCGCCGACGCTGGTCATCCATGGCGAGGGCGACGCACTGATCCCGGTGGCCGCCGCGCACGACCTGGCGGCACGCATCCCCGGCGCGACGCTGGAGGTCATTCCCGGTTGGGGCCACGACCTGCCCGGGGCGCTGTGGCCGCGCCTGGCCGGGGCCATCGCGGCCAACGCCGCGCGGGCCTGAGCGTCAGCGCTGCACGTCGGCCAGGGCCGCGATGGTCTCGTAGGTCTGCAACGCCTGTTCGAGGTTGGGGCCGCCTTCCAGCATGGCCTTCTTCAGCGCCACCTGCGCATCCTCGGTCTGCTGCTCCTGGTCCGACACCGTGCCGTCGCCGTTGACGTCGGCCGACGCATGGACGATGCCGGTGGCGATCTTGGCGGTGTCCTGCGAAGCCGCCACGCGGGCACCCGCAGCAGACACCGTCACCACGGCAGCGGCCTCCGCCCCCGCCGGCCGGGCGGACGCGGGGGCGGGCACAACTGCGCCACCCTGAGAGAGTGGGGCAAGTGATGGGGTGACGGGGGGCAGCATGGCGGATTCGGAGCGCTCGTTCCGGTCTATCGGCCCCCGAGCGCTGAACTTGAGCGCTTTCTTCGGTTGCGACAGGACACGGACCGGCCCGTGGCCATCGGTCAGCTCGCCGCGCTGGCCTTGCCGAGCTGCTCGACCGACTCGTAGGTCTTGACCGCGGCATCCGCCTCGGCAGTCTTGCCGCTGCTGGCGGCCTGGGCGGCCTTCTCGGCGGCCAGCTTGGCGTCGTAGGCCGCCTGCTCCTGCGCGGAGACCTTGCCATCCTGGTTGGTGTCGGCCGGCTCGTAGGTCTTGGTGCTGCTCGCGCTGGCCGTGCCGCCCGACTTGCCGCCGCTCGCGGCGGCGGCCTGCGCCTGACCGCCCTGGCTCTTGGCAATCGAGTTGCCGCCACCCTGGGCGGCTCCAGGCGGCGGGCCCTTGGGCGCGGCGGCCTTGAACTCATCCAGCGTCACCTTGCCGTCGCCATCGCTGTCCATCTTGGCCAGCATCTCCTCGGCGCTGGGTGCCGTCTTGCCCGCAGCATCGGCCTTCTTGGCGCCCTCAACGGAGATCTTGACGACGGCGGCCTTCAGGTCGTCGACCGTCAGGTAGCCCTTGTTGCCGGCATCCAGCTCCTTGAAGACCTGCTCGGCATCCGGCCTGCCAGCCTTGCTGGTCGACGAGCCGCTGGACACGGAACTGGCCAGCGCTTGGGTGTTGACGGCGGTGATCATGGGCGGCTCCCTGAGTGGTCCCAGGGTTTTCGACCATGCGCAAACCAGCTGTACCGGCTTTACCTGCTTGACACAAGCGGCACCACGTCAGTGCCCGGCGGCAGCGCTGCGCGCGTCGGCCTTGATCTCGACCACCGTGCGCTTGCCGTCCTCGGCCTCGACGGTCAGCGTCAGCGGCACGGCCTCACCGGCCTTGATCGGCGCTTTCAGCCCCATCAGCATGACGTGATAGCTGCCCGGCTTCAGCGCCACGGCCTGGCCGGCCGGCAGCGGCAGCGCGTCGACGGCGCGCATCTTCATGACGCCGCCGTCCATCTTCATCTCGTGGATTTCGGCCACGGCCGCCACCGGCGAGCTGACCGCAACGACCTTGACCGGCTTGGCGGCGGTGAGCTGCATGAAGGCGCCCGTGGCCTTCTGCGGCGCGACGGTGGCGCGCACCCAGGCATCGTCCACCTTCACGGCAGGGCTCTGGGCCTGCGCGGCCAGGGATGCGAACAGGGCGGAAGCGAGCAGCAGATGGCGCATGGCGGGTGAGGTCGACGACAAAACGCCGATTGTGCGACCGGGGGCTTGACCCTTACTGTCTACGTGTACTATAGTACTAGTACACATTGGCAGTTCCGCATGGACCCGACTCACTTCGTCCACATCAACACCGGCTCGCCCGAGCCCATCTACCGCCAGCTCATCGAGCAGGTGAAGCGGCGCGTGGCGGCCGGACAGCTGAAGGCGGGCGACGAGATCCCTTCGGTGCGCGAGCTGGCCCAGGCGCTGGCCGTGCACCCGATGACTATCTCCAAGGCCTATTCGCAGCTGGAGGCGGACGGCGTGCTGGAGCGCCGCCGCGGGCTGTCCATGGTCGTGGCCGCCCAGCACCGGCGCGCGCAGCCCACCGCCGACCGCGTTGAGCTGCTGCGCCCGACGCTGGAGAAGGCCGCCGCCGAAGCCCGCCAGCTGGAGCTGCCCAGCGCCCAAGTCCTGCAGTTGTTCAAGACCCTCCTCGACGAGCAAGCCCCATGACCAGCCCACACTTCCCGCACACCGACACCCTCAGCGCCGAGCTCCATGGCGTGACCCTGTCCTACGCCGAAGGCGCCAGCGTGCTGAACGGGCTGGACTGGCAGCTGCTGCCCGGCCAGGTCGTGGGCCTGCTGGGCCGCAACGGCGCCGGCAAGACGACGCTGCTGGAGACGCTGCTGGGCCTGCGCGACCCGCAGACCGGCAGCGTGAAGATCTTCGGCCAGGACGCCGCGCGGCTGGACGACGCGGCGCGCGCCCGCATCGGCTACGTGCCGCAGCAAAACGACTTGTTCGAGGGCTTCACGGCCACGCAGCTGCTGGCCTACTTCAGGAGCTTCTACCCGCGCTGGAACGAGTCGCGCGTGGAGGGCCTGCTGTCGCGCTGGGAGATCCCGCGCGACCGGCCCATCCGCAAGCTCTCGGGTGGCCAGCAGCAGCGCCTGTCCATCATCCGCGCACTCGCCCACGAGCCCGACCTGCTGGTGCTGGACGAGCCGGTCGCGAGCCTGGACCCCGTCGGCCGGCGCGACTTCCTGCGCGAGCTGGTGGACCAGGTGCTGGACCGCGGCACGACGGTGGTGTTCTCCACGCACATCCTGTCCGACCTGGAGCGCGTGGCCTTCAACCTCGCCTTCCTGAGCCGTGGCCGCATCGCGCTGCAGGCACCGCTGGACGACCTGCTGGAGCAGGTGCGCGCCTTCACCGGCAGCGTCAGCGAGATGGCCGGCCTGATGGGCCGCCTGGGTGTGCAGCCGCTCAAGCGCACGCCACTGGAGGCCGGCCGCGAGCGCGTGCTGGCGCGGCTGCCCGCCGACACGGCGTTGCCAGATGGCGTCGCGGCCGACCGCGTGAACCTGGACGACCTGTTCGCCGAGCTGACCTGACCTGACCTGACCATGACTGCAAGCTACAACCAGATCCTGCTGGCGGCCTGGCGCCAGTCGAACACGGACGGCAGCCGCTGGTTCCGCATCGTGTTCTACAGCGTGGTGCTGGTCGGCCTGGCCGTCGCGGTGTGGTTCATGCCGGTCATGCAGATGCGCATCGCCCTCGTCTGCGCGGTGCTCGTCTTTGCCCTGTTCGGGCTGTGGGTGCTGCTGCTGGTGAGCCTGCTGGAGCAGAACCACCCCACCACCACCCGCCTCGTGCCCGGCCAGCTGCGGCGGCTGCGCCAGGCCGCGCTGGTCGCTTGGTTGCTGATCAGTGGCGCGCAGGGCGTGCTGGTGTGGCTGATCCTGGCAGAGCGAGTGCCGTTGGCGCCGCTGCTGCTCGCGGCCGCCGCGGCCGGCGTGGGCGTCGCCTGGACGCAGCGCCACTGGATCTGGGCCATCGTGCTGTACACGGGCCCCTCCCTCATCACGCCGCTGCACCTGCAGCAGCGCCTGGCACCGCTGTGGCACGCGCTGGTCGATGTCTGGCAGCTGCAGCCCTGGGCCTGGCTGGCGCTGAGCCTCGTCGTGCTGGGCGCACTGCTGACGCAGGTCTTCGGCAGCGGAGATGCCGCCCACCACGCCGCCTACGAACGGCGCCGGCGCATGCTCAGGGCCGCACGCAATGGCATGACCGGCAACCGCGCCGGCATCGCCAACCTGGGCCGCGCCGGCGAATGGTTCGCGTGGCCGGTCGACGCCGGCGTCTCCCGGTGGCTCTCGCATCTGCTGGCCCGGGCGCAACCGACGCAGGCCAGCGTGATGGCTCGGGCCGAACTTGCGCTGCACGGCCTGCAGCACTGGCTGAGCCACTCGGTCAGCATGGCCCTGACTCTGGCGTGCGTGGTCCTGGGTGGCACCATGACGTTCAGGCTGTTCGGCATCTCGCCCGGCGCCATGTTCAAAGGCATGGCGCCAGCCATCGCCATCGGGCTGGGCATCGCCGGCTTCAACCCCGGCTTCGGGTTGCGCAACATGCTCTGGCATACGCGGCGCGAACAAGCGCTGCTGGTGCTGCTGCCCGGCATGCCCCAGGGCCCGCAGCTGAACCGTGCCGTGGCCTTCCTCCAACTGCGCCACTTCCTGCTGGCCTGGCTCGCGACGACGCTGCTGCTGGTCGGCCTGTTGATGCTGGCCGGCATGCCGTCGCTGCTGAGCCTGTCCATCGCGGCCCTGCCGCTGGGCATCCTGAACCTCACAAACGCGCCGGCCAGGATGCGTGCGCCGACGCCATGGGCGACGTCGCGTCCGGTGCTGGGCTTCTTCCTGGCGTACTCGGTGCTGTGGGCGCTGTGCGCCTTCGTGGACGGGCTGGTCTGGCCGCTGATGGCCGCCAGCGTGGTGCTCAGTACGGTGCTGCTGGCCCGGCGCTGGCGCACGCTGAGCCAGGCGCCATCGGCCCTGCCGGCCGGTCGGCTGGCCTGAGCAAGCCCGCCGCAAGCTTCAGAAACCGCCCGTCGCGAGCCGCCCGCCGCTCTTCCGGCGGGGGTGGTGATTCGTGAACTGGCGCACGGACGTGACAACGCTTGCATCCGCACACTGCGCCCCATGCAGTCGGCAAACCCGTTGAAAAGCGGGGACGCAAAGCCTCCGGTCTTCCCTGCCCCCAACCCTTGCCAAGGGGCAGCAGATAGCGGGGCCGCCCTGGGCGGACAGGGTCATGTCCGCAGCGTGGCACACGGGGAGGTGCCGGCTACTGCCCGGTAGCCCCACCCATGCACCAACCCGAAAGCACTCACGCCATGAAGACCCGCCTCATCACCACCGCCGTACTCGCCGTCATCGCCCAGCAGGGCTTCGCCGCCGACGCGACCGCCACGCAGACCGCCCAGCTCACCGGCCTCGTGCGCCTCGTCAAGAGCGATGGCAAGACCGTCATCGCCCAGGCCGCGCCGCTGCTTGTCACCACCAACGTGACGACGAGCAAGCTGCCCGAGATCACCGTCAGCGACAAGGACGCCTTCCTGAGCTCGCTGGGCCGCTGCGCCTTCAACTTCCAGTACGACGAGGTCAGCGCCACGGCCGTGGCCAGCAGCACCAACCGCCTCTACGGCAATGACGCGCTGATCGCACAGAACACGCAGATCGCGCTCACGCCCAAGGTCGTCAGGACGATCTGGACCCAGCCCTACCTCGTGGCCGGCGCGAACAACGTGAAGATCGTCGTCAACGCCGACTCGAGCGCACCGAGCATCGGCTGGGTGCGCATCAACGTGACCGGCACCTGCGGCGCGGCGACACCCGCGCCGGCGCCGGCGCCCACCACGGCCCCCAAGCCCGCGCCCGCCCCGGCGCCCACTGCCTCGGCCCCGACGCCTGCGCCGGCACCCGTCACCTACATCCAGCCCGGCTCGGGCGACTGGAACAACCTCAACACCGCGTGGGGCTACAGCAACTACGCCGTGACCCAGCTCAAGGGCAAGGGCTATGCGAAGTACGACGCGGTCGTGCGCCTGAACGCAGCGCTCACCGCGGCGATCACCGCGAAGAAGATCTCCAGCGGCGACTACGCCTCGCTGATGGCCGCCTGGAACGCGCTGCTGGCCGACCCCGCCTTCAAGGCCGCGATGGCGGCCATCGTGCCGACGACCGCCGGCAGGAAGTGAAATCGGCGCCGCCGGCAAGGCGGCTGCAAGCTCGGCTCTCGCCGAGGTGGCAAGCTGCCGCGCCCTGAGCGATGCTTGCCCCCATGACGACCGCGACCGACGCCTCCACCGACACCCCGCCCACGCAGCACCGCCACGGCCTCGCCGCACTGACGCTGGGCGCCATCGGCGTCGTCTACGGCGACATCGGCACCAGCCCGCTCTACACGGTCAAGGAGATCTTCACGCCGGCCACCGGCGTGGCCGTCACGCCGGACGCGCTGATCGGCGCCATCTCGGCCATCGTCTGGGCGCTGATGCTGGTCGTCACGCTGAAGTACGTCGTGCTGATCCTGCGCGCCGACAACCGCGGCGAGGGCGGCGGCCTGGCGCTGACGGCGCTGGCCACGCAGGCCGTGCGCGAGCGCCCCGGCCTGCGCCGCTTCCTGCTGCTGATGGGCGTGTTCGGTGCCACGCTGTTCTACGGCGACAGCGTCATCACGCCGGCCGTCTCCGTGATGGGCGCCATCGAGGGTCTGGAGATCGTCAGCCCCCACCTCGAAAGCTATGTGCTGCCACTGTCCATCGCGGTGCTCATCGTGCTCTTCGTCGTGCAGAAGCACGGCACCCATGTCGTGGGCCGCGTGTTCGGACCGGTCATCCTGCTGTGGTTCGGCGTGCTGGCCGTGACCGGCGCAATGCAGATCGCCCACCAGCCGGCCATCCTCGCGGCACTGAACCCGCTGCGCGCGCTGGAGTTCCTGGCCGGCCGCGGCTGGCAGGTCTTCGCCGTCGTCGGCGCCATCGTGCTGGCACTGACCGGCGCCGAGGCGCTGTACGCCGACATGGGCCACTTCGGCGCGAAGCCCATCCGCCTCGCGTGGACAGGCATCGTCTTCCCCGCGCTGGCGCTGAACTACCTCGGCCAGGGTGCGCTGCTGATGGCCGACCCCGCCGCCATCGACAACCCGTTCTACCGCCTCTTCCCCGCGGCGCTGGTGCTGCCGGTCGTGGTGCTGGCCGCGGCAGCCGCCGTCATCGCGTCCCAGGCCGTCATCTCCGGCGCCTACTCGATGACCAAGCAGGCCATCCAGCTCGGCTTCCTGCCACGCATGCCGGTGCGCAACACCTCGGCCGCGGAGGCCGGGCAGATCTACATCTCCAGCGTGAACTGGGCCCTGCTGGCGGGCGTGCTGGGCGCGGTGCTGCTGTTCCGCAGCTCCTCGGCACTGGCAGGCGCCTACGGCATCGCCGTCACGCTGACGATGATGATCACGACGGTGCTGACCTTCTTCGTCATTCGTCACGGCTGGCGCCTGCCCGCGCCGCTGGCCTGGGGCGCGACGGCGTTCTTCCTGGCGCTGGACGCGCTGCTGGTGGCCGGCTGTGCGATCAAGATCGTCGACGGCGGCTGGTTCCCGCTGGTGCTGGGCGGCCTGCTCTTCGTGCTGATGAGCACCTGGGCGCGCGGCCGCAAGGCCATGCAGCAGCACCTGGCCGACGAGGGCATCGAGCTGCTGTCCTTCGTCGAGTCCCTGCATGCCTACGGCGACGCCGAGCGCCCGCGCGCGGCGCGCACGGCCATCTACCCGGTGGCCAACCCGCAACTGGTGCCACCGGCGCTGCTGCACAACCTCAAGCACTACCAGGTGCTGCACGAGCGCAACGTCGTGCTGACGGTGGTCTTCTGCGATCGCCCCTACGTGCCCGACGCCGAGCGCCTGCAGCTCGAGCAGCTGGCGCCCGACTTCTGGCGGCTGACGCTGACCTACGGCTTCATGGACCAGCCCGACGTGCCGGCAGCGCTGCAGCTCTGCAACGTCCGCGGCCTGCACACCGAGCCTGCCGAGACCAGCTACTTCCTGAGCCGCGAAACCCTGGTGCCGCGCGCCGGCATGGCGCACTGGCGCGAAGCGCTGTTCGCGGCCATGAGCCGCAACGCCAGCAGCGCGGCGGACTACTTCCGCCTGCCGGGCAACGCGGTGGTGGAGCTGGGCACCAAGGTCCAGCTCTGACGCGGGCCTACTGCCGGATCTCCGGCTCGGCCAGCTGAGCCAGCAGCGTCAGCGACTCCTGCCAGCCCAGCATGCAGGCCTCGGCCGGGATCACGTCGGGGATGCCTTCCTGCCGGATGTGGACCTCGGTGCCGCAGAACACGGCGCGCAGCTCGACGGTGGTCGTCATCTCGCCGGGCAGGTTGGCGTCGTCGAAGGTGGCCGTGTAGCGCAGCTTCTGGCCGGGCACCAGCTCCAGGTAGCGCCCGCCGAAGCTGTGGCTGCCGCCGGTCGTGAAGTTCGTGAACGACATGCGCCAGCTGCCACCGACCTGAGCGTCCATCTCATGCACGGTGCCGGTGAAGCCGAAGGGCGGCAGCCACTTGGCCATCGCGGCCGGCGTCGTGAAGGCGCGGTAGACGCGCTCGGGCGGGCAGCGCAGCACGCGGTGCAGGGTGACGGTGTTGGCCATGGCAGTCCTTTGGAGTGGATACAGGCACGACGATCGGCACGCCACCGGATCGACAAGCCTCAGATCGGAAGCTCGGTGAAGTAGCGCCCACCGTGGAAGATCAGCGGCTGTGCACCCGGCCGCGACGTGCAGCGCTCCACCTCGCCGACGAAGATGACGTGGTCGCCCTCCTCGTAGCGGCTGCGGTTGGCGCACTCGAACACGGCCACGGCGCCCTCCAGCACCGGCGCACCGCCGGCGCCCTCGTGCCAGGCCACGCCGGCGAAGCGGTCGATGTCACGCGTCGCGAAGCGCTGGGCCAGCTCCTTCTGGTCCGCCGCGAGGATGTTGATCGCGTAGTGCGTGCCATGCGTGAACACCGGCAGCGAGCCCGCGCGCCGCGCCAGACTCCACAGCACCAGCGGCGGGTCCAGCGACACGGAGTTGAAGGAATTGGCCGTCAGGCCCACGAGGCTGCCGTCCGCCGAGCGCACGGTGACGATGGTCACGCCGGTGGCGAACATGCCGAGGGCGGCGCGGAATTGCTGGGGGTCCATATCAATGGCGCCCGGCCGCCCGAAGGCATGGATGCGCCCCCTCGGGGGGCAGCGAGCAGCGCGAGCGTGGGGGCTGATTCATTCAGGTGATTGTCGCCAGTCCTACGGGTGATGCGGCGGCGTCATCGCACAATGCCGGCATGCACGCCGACGACTTCCAGATCCACGACGACCTGCAGTTCAGCCATTCCATCGCCCGCCAGTTCGGCGCCTGTGGCGACTGCGTCGCGGGCCGCTGCGCGCCGAAGCAGCGCGGCCGCCGCCTCTTCACCGGCCTGATGGCTGCGACGGGCGCAGCGGCCTTCGCGCCGGCCTGGGCGCGCGAGGGCGTGGACGTCGGCCCCAAGAGCAAGTTCACCGGCCTCGTCTCGGCCGAGCAGCTGGAGCGCGAAGGCGGCCAGCAGTACGCGCTGATGATGCAGCAGGCTGACCAGCAGCGCGGGCGGGCGCCTTTGCAGCACCCGCAGCTGCAGAGGCTCCGCTACATCGCCCAGCGCATCATCCCGTTCAGTTACGAGTGGAACGACCGCGCGCGGCAGTGGAAATGGGAGGTCAATCTGCTGGGCGACCCGCAGCTCAACGCCTTCTGCATCCCCGGCGGCAAGATCGCCTTCTACTACGGCATCCTCGACAAGCTCAAGCTGGAGGACGACGAGGTCGCCGCCATCATGGGCCACGAGATGGCGCATGCGCTGCGCGAGCACGCGCGCGAGCGGGTCGGCAAGTCGGCCGCCACCAACCTGGGCGTCGAGGCGCTGTCCGCCCTGCTAGGGCTGGGCAACGTCGGCCGCACCGTGGCCGGCTACGGTGCGGAGATATTCAAGCTGACCTTCAGCCGCGCGGACGAGACCGAGGCCGACCTCGTCGGCATCGAGCTGGCCGCGCGTGCCGGCTACGACCCGTCCGCCGCGATACGACTGTGGGAAAAGATGATGGCCTCCAACAAGGGCGCGCCGCCGCAATGGCTGTCCACCCACCCGGCCAACGCGACGCGCATCCGCGACATCCAGGCCAACCTTCCCAAGGTCCAGGGCCTGTACCAGCGCGCGCCCAAGCCGGACCAGCGCTTCCCGGTCGCGCCGCCGCTCACGACGCGCTCCGCGAACTGAGCGCCGGCCGCTACCAGCGCGCCGGCAGCGTCTTCAGCCGCTGGTACTCGCCGGCGGCGATGCGCTTCAGGTAGCCGCCCAGCTCCAGGTCCTTGACGAGCTTGGACACCATCTCGCGCGAGCAACCCAGGCGCTGGGCCATGCCCTGGTGCGTCAACGCCAGCAGGCGGCCGTCGCCGGTGGATTCGTCGACGAGGTTCTTCAGCCGCCCGTAGACGTCGTTCAGCGCCAGCTGCTTGGTCGACAGCGTCGCCGCCCGGGCACGGCGGATGACCTTGGTCAGCAGCTCGAAGGCGAACTCGGGATGCTCGCTGATGTGCGTCAGCAGGCTGGCGCGCGTGACCATGACAAGCCGGCTGCCCACCTCGGTGATGACGCTGGCCGAGCGCGGCCCGCCGTCCAGGCTCATCTCACCGACGTACTCGCCGGGGCCGTAGACGCCGTAGGTGATCTCGCGGCCGCGCGCGTCGCTGCTGTAGGCGCGCAGCGAGCCCGACAGCACGAGGTAGAGGTTGTCGCCAACCGAGCCCTCCTCGATCAGCACGACGCCCTTGCGGTAGCTGCGCGAGATGCCGCGCGCGGCGAGCAGACGCAGCGAGGTCGGCAGGGCCAGGAGTTCGTTGTCGAGGGAATCGTCAGCCATCCAGACAGCGCGACGGGCAATAGGCCCGGCCGCGTGTCGGAATGTTAAGTCACCCGACCAGATGACCCGCCGCAACGGGTTGAAACATCGGATCGATCAGTTGACCAGCTTGGCCGGCCGCAGCGACGACACCAGTGGCGGCAACAGCGCCAGCTGGCGCATCAGCTCGCCGATGCTGTCGGCGCCGCTCTTGGCGCGGATGCTCTGGATCTGGCTGCGCACCGTGGAGATGGCCACGCCCTGGCGCTGCGCGACCTCGGCCGGCTTGACGCCGTTCGACAGCGCCTTCAGCACTTCGGTCTCGGCCGGCGTCAGCTGGTAGCGCAGCGCGAACCACTGCGCGGCGAGGTCACCGCAGAGCTGGCGACGCTCCAGGATCAGCAACACGGCGGCCTGGCTGACGTCCCGATTGAGCGGCACCACGACGACGTTGGCGCGACCGCACTCGGCGCGGTCGTCGCCCAGGCGCAGCAGGCAGCGCCGGCCACTCGCCTCGGCACCTTCCAGCGCCTCGGCCAGCGGCACCGCGTCGGTCAGCAGCCGGGCCCGAAGATGCGGGCCGACCAGCTCCAACGGGTGGTTGTCGTCCAGCGAGGCCCGCGCCGCGAGGTTGGTGTGCAGCACCCGGCCGGCGCCGTTGAGCAGCACAACGCCGTGGTCCAACTCCTCCAGCACCAGGCCCATCCACTGCGTCGACAACGACGCAGCCTGGCGACGCTCTTCGCGGGGGCGACCAGGGGCCTGACCCGGTTGAACAAACTCATTCATCCACATGGCAGCACTCCTTGGCTCACCCGCTGTGAGCCTTTCCTCAAAGCGTAGGAGAGCACGTTTGCAGTTTGGCGTAAATGTTGCTGGGTGTGTTTGTGAACGAATTACCGGCGCGCGTCATGCCCACAAAACGTCATGTCAAGTTAGGGATTGCGGGGCCGATCCCCGTGCGCCTTGTGCACAAAGCACGCTGGAATTAGCTCATGACGGAACATTCGTTGGCGTTTCTGTCATCCCCCGTCAGACTGGCAGCGTTCCCTCCCCACCGCCACTGACCACCACGCCGATGTGCGAGCTTTTCGCCCTCAACAGCCACCTGGCAGCCGCCGCCAACTTCTCGTTGAGCGGCTTTGCCGCCCGGGGCGGGCGCACGGCGGACCATGTCGACGGCTGGGGTCTGGCCTTCCATGAGGGCGAGCGCTGCGAGGTCATCGTCGAGGACCGGCCGGCCGCAGAGTCCGACCTGGCCTCGCACTACGGCCGCCATCCGGTCCAGGCACGCAACATCATTGCCCACATCCGCAAAGCCACGCAGGGCGTGCGCTCGGTCGAGAACTGCCACCCGTTTCGCCGCGACTGGGCTGGCCGCACCTGGGTCTTCGCCCACAACGGCGACCTGAAGGACTTCCACCCCGCGCTGTCCGGTGCGTTCACGCCGGCCGGCCAGACCGACAGCGAGCGCGCCTTCTGCTGGCTGATGCAGCGCCTGCAGCAGCACTTCGGCAACCGCCTGCCCGACTGGCACGAGCTGGCCGCCACGCTGGCGCCGTGGCTGCACGAGATCGCCGAGCACGGCCGTTTCAACCTGCTGCTGACCGACGGCCGCGCCATGCTGGCCCACGCATCGACCCGGCTGCACTGGCTGCGCCGCCAGCCGCCCTTCGGCCATGTGCGGCTGCGCGACGGCGACCTCAGCGTCGACCTCGCCACGCTGAACGGCCCGCGCGACCGCATGACGCTGGTGGCCACCGAGCCGCTGACGCACGACGAGGCCTGGACCGCCTTCCAGCCCGGCGAGGTGCGCGTGTTCGCCGACGGCAACTGCGTCTATCTGAGCGAAGGGCTCGCCGAGCGCGCCGCGGCTTGAGTCCCCCGACCTGGCCGGCCTGCTGTAAGGTGGTTGGCCATCGCCCCGACGGACTTCGATGCCCCCGACCCTGCTCACCCGCTTCGCCTGGCCCTGCCTCCTGGTGCTGTCCGGATGCGCCATCTACGGTCCAGCCGAGACGGTGCTGCCGCGCCAGCAGGCCTGGGTCGACGGCCGCCGCGTGGACTACGTGACCACCGACATCTCCGACCACGCCATGGCGGCCCAGGCCGGCGTCAACCACGTGCCTCGCCTGGCCGATGCGCTGGGTGCCGGCCGCGCCTCACTGACCGAGCGGGTCTACAAGTTCGCTGACGGCTCGCAAATCAGCGTGTTTGCCTCCGGCCCGGCGGCGCCGGGTGCCGATCGGCCCGACCCCAACTACAGCCCCTTGTGGCGGCTGGTGCTGGCGCGCTGGAAGGCCGGCGCATCGCCGCGCGAGCTGCGCTCCGAGGAAGCGGTGCTGGCCGCCGAGTCCGAGGGCTCGCTGACGCTGGAAGTGACCGGCATCGTCGTGAACTGCCCCATCACGCGCGGCGTCGACGGCGCGGCCCTGCGCGGCGTGCGCTGAATCCCCACCAGCAGCGCCAGCCCTTGCACCCGGCGCAGGGCCAGGTAGGCCAGGCTGCAGATCGAGAAGGTCAGCACGATCAGCAGCACCGCCTCCAGGCCCCAGGGCAGCGCCAGCGGCTTCAGGGCCTGTGTCAGCAGCACGATGACGCTCTGGTGCAGGATGTAAAGGCAGAACACCGCGGCGCTGGCCTGGCGCAGCCACGGCGATTCGCGCGGGAACGCGCGCTGCGCCCAGCCGCAGGCGGCAGCAATGCCCCACCACCCGAGCGCGCCTCGCGCCGTGCTGTAGACCACGCCGGCGGCGTCGGGCCACGGCTGGTCGCGGTAGGCATGGACGATGGACAGCATCAGCACCCAGAAGGCGAGGGACAGCGCCAGGGCCGCCCAGCGCAGCCGCAGCGTGGCCGGCCACAGGCCTTGAGCCAGCGGCGTGCGGCTGGCCCAGCCGATGGCGAACACGAGCCCGTACTGCAGATGGTTGTAGAGGTCGTGCACGAGATCGTGTGTCTCCGGCCAGTGCGGCCGCACGAAGACGCGCAGCAGCGCCATCGGCACGGCGGGCAGCAGCAGCCAGGCCCAGGCTGGCAGCTCGATGGCACGCGGCCGCAGGCGCAGCGCGGCCAGCCCCGCGCCGGTGACGGCGTAGACCCACAGGTAGGGCAGGAACCACAGGTGGTTCCACGTCGGCACGGTCATGCAGTCGGTGCCGCGGCAGTACCGGCCGCCGTGCAGATAGGCCCACCAGAAGTCCAGGTAGCCACCATCGCCGGGCAATTGCGCGGGCACCTTGGTCAGCACCTCGAAGTAGGCCTGCGGCGTCACGATGACGGCCATGCCGAACAGCAACGGCAGCAGCAGGCGCAGCGAGCGGTCCTTCAGCGTGCCGAGGGCGCCGCGCTTCGCGAACAGCCCCTGGCAGGCCGCGCCGGCAACGAGGAAGAGCAGGCTGAGCCGCCAGGGGTAGCTCAACGCCATGAAGGGTTCCAGCGCATCGCTGGCGGCGGGGCTTTTCACGTGCCAGTCCCAGCTCACGTAGTACATGCCCACGTGGTACGGGATCAGCAGCGCGAAGGCGGCGACGCGCAGGCCGTCGAGGAAGGGGAGGCGCGAAGAGGTGTTCATGCCCGCCAGCTTCGCGGCCGGGTGCGCCGGGCGCGAGCGGGCTGGGGCGAGCGGCGGCGCCTATGGGGCGAATGCGTCCAGCACGTCGCGGTAGCCGCGCGACACGCGCAACACCTCGCCGCAGGCCAGCGTCAGCTGGGCCTCGCCACCGCCCAGCCGCTCGATGCGCCGCACGTGCGCCGGGTTGACCGCGTGGCTGCGGTGCACGCGCAGGAAACGCGCGGCCCAGCCGGGGCGGGCCAGCGCATCGGCCAGCGTGGCGCGCTCCAGCAGGCTGCGCGGCGGCAGGTGCAGCTCGATGTAGTTGTCCGCCGCCGAGATCCACTGCACATCGGCCAGCCGCACGCGTTCGCCGCCCACCCACCACTCGCCCACCGGTGCAGGCGGGCGCGCCAGCCGCTCGCGCACGCGAGCCAGCGCGGCCGACAGGCGCTCGGCCGTGTAGGGCTTGAGCAGGTAGTCCAGCGCCGCCAGCTCGAAAGCCTGCAGCGCGTGCTCGGCATGCGCCGTCGAGAAGATCACGCTGCGCACGCCCGACTCGCGCAGCGCCGCGGCCAGCTGCACGCCGTTGCCGCCCGGCATCTCGATGTCCAGCAGCGCGAGGTCGGGCGGTGCGGCCAGCATGCGCACGAGGGCCAGCGCGGAGGGTGCGTCGGGCGCGTCCAGCAGCTCGGCCACGTCGGGCTCGGCCGCCAGCAGGCGGCGCAGCTTGGCGCGCGCGGCCGGCTCGTCGTCGACGATCAGCACGCGCATGGCAGCTCCACGGTCAACGTCATGCCACCGTCGTCCGGGCCGAAGGCCACGCGCGCCGCATCACCATAGCGCGCGTCCAGCCGTTCTCGCAGATTGCGCAGGCCCAGGCCGCCGTCGGGGTCGGGCGGGGACTCGGGCACCGGCGCATCACCGTGGTTGCTGACGCGCAGGCGCAGGCGGTCGCCCTCACGCGTCGCCGCGACGACGACGGTCACACGGCCGAGGTGGCGGGCCACGTCGTGCTTGACGGCGTTTTCCACCGGCGCGAGCAGCAGCAGCGCCGGCAGCCGGCATTCGCGCGCCGCCTCGTCCGCGGCGATCTGCACGACCAGCCGCTGCGGCCCGAAGCGCGCCTGCATCAGCGCGAGAAAGGGCTCGACCAGCGCCAGCTCCTCGCGCACCGTGTGCTCCACGCGCTGCTGGGCCGCCAGCGTCTGGCGCAGCAGGTCGGCGAGCTGGCACAGCAGCCGGTCGGCACGCGGCACGTCCTCGTACATGACGGAGGAGATGAGGTTCAGCGTGTTGAACAGGAAATGCGGCTGCACCTGGTCCGCGAGGCGCGCGAGCCGCACCTCGGCCAGGTCGCGGCGGGCGCGCTCCAGCTCCTGCGCACGCGCCGCCGCGGCACGGGCCATCCAGACGCCGCGCGAGATCAGGCAGAAGCTGATGTAGCTGACCGCGTCCTTGCCGCCCTCAAAGACCAGCAGCGTGCCGACGTCGTCCGGGTCGTAGCCCGAGCCCGCCAGCGTGTAGACCGCCAGCCGCAGGCCGCACATGCCGGCGATGTGCAGCACGCTGAACGCCGGCAGTCCCAGCGCATGCGCGAACAGCTGGCGTGGCCACGCCAGGCCTTGCAGCCGGCCGACCAGCGCATGCACGCCCAGCGCCAGCGTGCCGATGACGGCCACCGAGCTGAACTCCCACAGGAACGGCTCCCATGGCCGCGTGCCGTCGTAATGCTGCAGCGCCGACACGCTCAGCAGCAGCGCGATGACGGTCAGCAGTGCGACATAGGGCAGGCGCCAGCGGGGCGGCAGGATGGGCATGCCGCAGTGTGCCCGCTGGCGGCGCCGCGGCCGGCGCCATTCACCCCGGGCAGCCCGCCATTCGCCCCGGCCGGCGCGGGCTTCCGGGCTCGGCACAGCCGGCGACATGGTGGTGGCGCCAGAATCCGTCCATGCGAATCTTGCTGACGCTCCTGCTTGCCACCCTGGCCATGTCGACTCCCGCCATGGCTGCCGAACCGGCCCCGCTGCCCACCGTGGCCGAGGTGGACCTGGCCCGCTACGCCGGCGCCTGGTACGAGATCGCGCTGCTGCCCAACCGCTTCCAGAAGCAGTGCGTGGCCGACACGCAGGCCCGCTACCGGCTGGACGGCGAGCGCGTCGAGGTCATCAACCGCTGCCGCATGGCCGATGGCCGCGTGGACGACATCAAGGGCCACGCCAAGGTGGTGCCGGGCAGCGGCAACGCGCGGCTGCGCGTGACCTTCTTCTGGCCGTTCTATGGCGACTACTGGGTGCTGGCGCTGGACCCGGACTACCGCCACGTGCTCGTCGGCGCACCCAGCCGCCAGTACGCCTGGGTGCTGTCGCGCACGCCGCAGATGGACGAGGCCACGCTGCAGGCGCTGCTGGAGCGCGCCGCCGCGCTGGGCTTCGACAAGACGGCCTTCCGGCGCACGCCGCAGACGCAGCCGCTGGACTGACGCGCATGGCCGCCATGCACGTCGAACACCTCCGTTTGCAACGCGTCTTCGATGTGAGGCGAGGCGCGCTTTCCAAGACCAGTGTCACGAACTTCTCGTTCGAGACCACCGACGGCCGGCGCTGCCTGTCCGTACAGCTGCCTGGCCACCCACGGCTGGAAGCGGGTGACCCGATCGCGGCCGTGCTCACGAGGGCGGGCCACTGGCAGACACTGCGGGGCTGGAAGAACCTGGCCACCCATGAGATCAGCATCCGAGGCCAGCTCGACGGCGTCGACGCGCTGCGGATGGCCGTCGTGACGGCCTTCATCTTCGCCATGCGCCCGACGGCCGCCCCGGGCCGCACCTTGGCGGATCTGGCGTTGGGTGCCTGCGGGCTCATGGCCGTGGCACTGGCCCGGCAACAATGGCAAACGTGGCAGGCACGCCGCCTGCTGGAGAACCTCTGATCGAAGCCGCCCGAGGGCGGCTTCGTCATGGCTTACTCGACGCCGTCAGCCTGGCCGCAAACGCCTTGTGCACGGCCAGCAGCGCCGTAGCGCGGCTGGTCTGCACCTGGATCAGCGCGTCCTGCGCGGCCAGGCGGTCCTGCTCGGCGCTGAGCAGCACGTAGAAGTCGGTCACGCCGGCTTCGTAGCGCTTCAGCGCGAGGTCGCGGGCGCGGGTCGTCGCCTCGGCGGCGGTGGCCTGCTGCGTGGCCTGCAGCTCGGTCTCGCGCAGCGTGGACAGGCTGCCCTGCGCGTCCTGCAACGCCGTCAGCTGGGCCTGTTCGGCGGCCGCCACGGCAGCGTCGAAGCCGGCGCGGGCGGCGGTCTCCTCGGCCTTGCGGGCGCCGAAGTCCAGGAACTGCCAGTTCAGCGCGGCGGCGATGCTGTGGATCTGCGTGGCGCTCTTGAACAGGTTGCCGGTGCTGCCGGCGCTCCAGCCGATCTGGCCCGTCAGGCCCAGCGTGGGCCAGCGCGCGGCCCAGGCGACGTGGGCGCGCGACGCGGCGGCCTGCGCGCGCACGGCAGCGGCCTTCACGTCGGGGCGCTGCGCCAGCAGCGCCGCCGGGTCGGGCAGCGTGCCGAGGCTGATGAGCTTCGGCTCGGGCATGGCGGGCAGCGGGTCGCTGTCGGCCTTGTCGCAGTCGGCCGGCGGCTGGCCGCGCAGCACGTCGAGTTGCAGGCGCACGAGGCAGGCGGCGTTGCGCAGCGCGGGGACGCTGGCTGACGTCTGCGCAACGAGGGCCTCGGCACGGGCCTGGTCCAGCGCCGTGCCGCGGCCGGCGCCGACGCGGGCCTTCACGAGGTCCAGCAGCTGGTTCTGCACGACCAGCGTTTCCTTGGCGAGGGCCAGCCGATGGCCCAGGCCGATCAGCTGGGCCTGCAGGTTGAGCGCGGTGCCGGCCAGGCTGAGCTGGGCGGCGTCGCGGTCCAGCGCTGCGCTTTCGGCGTCGTAGCCGGCGGCCTGCGCGGTGGCCGATACGCGCCCCCACAGGTCGACCTCCCAACTGGCCGTGGCGTTGACGCCGTAGCTGTTGAAATTATTGAACTGACCTAAGTCGTTGGGCGCGCGCTGGCGGCTGGCGCTGGCACCGGCGCCCACGGAAGGCAGGCGGCGCGCGCCGGCCGCGTCGGCCAGCGCCTCGGCCTGCTTGAGGCGGGCCGCGGCACCGCGCAGGTCACGGTTGTTGGCCAGCACGTCGTCGACGACGCGCTGCAGCTGCGCGCTGTCGACGAAGGCGGCCGTCATCGTCGCGGCGCCGGGGTTGGCCGGCGGCAGCTGGGCGAACGTGGCGGGGGCGAGGTTGGCCGGGCCGGACGACAGGCCCGGCGCGGCGCAACCGGCCAGCAGCACGGCGGCTGCAGCGAGGGGGGTGAGGCGGGCGAGCATCAGTGGCCCTCCTTTTCGTCGTCGATGCCGGGGTGGAAGGCGTGCGCCGAAGCGTCAACCTGCGCGCGCAGCGCGGCGGCGCGAGCGCGGCGCTTCTCGGTGCCCTTGCGCAGCAGGCTGTAGAACACCGGCGTCAGGAAGATGCCGAAGAAGGTCACGCCCAGCATGCCGGCGAACACGGCGATGCCCATCGCGCGGCGCATCTCGCTACCCGCGCCGGAGCCCAGGATCAGCGGGATGACGCCGGCGCAGAAGGCGATGGACGTCATCAGGATGGGGCGCAGCCGCAGGCGGCAGGCCTCGATGACGGCATCGAAGACCGACTTGCCATGCTCCTCGAGCTCCTTGGCGAACTCGACGATCAGGATGGCGTTCTTGCAAGCCAGCCCGACCAGCACGACCAGCGCCACCTGCGTGAAGATGTTCAGATCACCCGACTGCATGAACGGCGGGAAGTGCGAGATCCACACGCCGAACAGCGCCGACAGGATGCACATCGGCACGATCAGGATGATGGCCAGCGGCAGGCTCCAGCTCTCGTACTGCGCGGCGAGCACCAGCACGACCAGCAGCACCGAGAAGGCCAGCACGGCGGCCAGCGTCGGCACCTGCACGTTGAGCACCGGCACCGTGACGTTGCGCGTCAGGCGGTCCTGGTAGGCCAGGTCGGTGAACTCGTAGCCGAAGCCACGCGGCAGGTTCTTCAGCAGCGACTCGATCTCGGCCTCGGCCTGGCCCGACGAGAAGCCGGGCTTGGGCGCGCCGTTGATGTCGGCCGACGGGAAGCCGTTGTAGCGCGTGACACGCGTCGGGCCGAAGGTCGGCTCCACGCTCATCAGCGAGCCCAGCGGCACCATCTGGCCGGCGTCGTTGCGGGTCTTGAGCTGCACGACGTCGTCGGCCTTGGCGCGGAACGGCGCGTCGGCCTGCACGATGACCTGGTAGGTCTTGCCGAACTTGGTGAAGTCGTTGACGTACAGCGAGCCGAGGTTGATCTGCAGCGTATCGTAGATGGAGCCCAGCGGCACGCCCATCTGCTTGGCCTTCACGCGGTCCACGTTGGCGAACAGCTGCGGCACGTTGATGTCGTAGTTGGAGTACGGCGTGCCGATGGAGGTGCCGGGGTTGCCGTAGACCTGGCCCAGCGTGCCCCAGGCCGCGCCGTACAAGGCCTGCTCACCCTGGCTGCTGCGGTCCTGCACCTGCACCTTGAAGCCACCAGCGATGCCCAGACCGTCCACGGGCGGCGGCGGCACGACGAACATGCGCGCGCCCTGGATCTGCTGGATGGCGCCGTTGACCTGGCCGAGGATGGCCTCCTTGCTCTTCTCGCGCGAGGTGCGCTTGTCGAAGTCTTCCAGGCCGAAGAACACGATGCCTTCGTTCGGCGACGCCGAGAAGCCGGCGACCGACAGGCCGGGGAAGGCCACCGAGTCCTGGATGCCCGGCACCTTCAGCGCGATGGCGCTCATCTGGCGGATGACTTCCTCGGTGCGGTCCAGGCTGGAGCCGGCGGGCAGCTGGGCCACGCCGATCAGGTACTGCTTGTCCGGCGCCGGCACGAAGCCGCTGGGCAGGCGAGTGAACACGAGCGCCGTGGCGCCCAGCAGCAGCGCGTAGACGATCAGCGCCAGCGACTTGCGCCGCAGGATGCCCGTCACGCCGCGGCCGTAGTCCTCCGAGCGGCGGCGGAAGAAGCGGTTGAACCAGTGGAAGAAGCCGCCGAACAGCTTGTCCATGCCGCGCATCAGCGCGTCCTTGGGCGCGTCATGCGGGCGCAGCAGGATGGCGGCGAGCGCGGGCGACAGCGTCAGCGAGTTGAACGCCGAGATCACCGTCGAGATCGCGATCGTGACGGCGAACTGCTTGTAGAACTGGCCCGACAGGCCCGGCACCAGCGTCAGCGGGATGAACACCGCGCACAGCACCAGCGCGATGGCAATGATGGGCCCCGAGACCTCCTGCATCGCCTTGATCGTCGCGTTGTGCGGCGTGAGGCCGTCCTGGATGTTGCGCTCGACGTTCTCGACGACCACGATGGCGTCGTCCACCACGATGCCGATGGCCAGCACGAGGCCGAACAGCGTCAGCGTGTTGATGGAGAAGCCCAGCGCCAACAGCACGGCGAACGTGCCGACGATGGACACCGGCACGGCCACCAGCGGAATGATGGATGCGCGCCAGGTCTGCAGGAAGATGATGACGACCAGCACGACCAGCGCGATGGCCTCGAACAGCGTGTGCACCACCTTCTCGATGGAGCTCTGCACGAAGCGCGTCGGGTCGTAGACGATGGCGTAGTCCACGCCCTTGGGGAAGCTGGGCTTGAGGCGCTCCATCGTCTTGCGGACGTTGTCGGAGATGGCCAGCGCGTTGGAGCCGGGCGCCTGGAAGATGGCGATGGCCGCAGCTTCCTTGTTGTTCAGCAGGCTGCGCAGCGCGTAGGTGTTGGCGCTGATCTCGACGCGGCCGATGTCCTTCACGCGCACCAGGGCGCCGGTCTTGGGCTCGGTGCGGATGATGATGTTGCCGAACTCCTCCTCGGTGGCCAGGCGCCCCTGCGCGTTGATGGCGAGCTGGAAATCGGTGCCCTTCGGGGCCGGCGACGCGCCGACCACGCCGGCCGCGACCTGCGTGTTCTGCTCACGGATGGCGCCCACCACGTCCGACGCGGTCATGTTGCGCGCGGCCAGCTTCTGCGGGTCCATCCAGATCCGCATCGCGTAGTCGCCCGCGCCGAAGCTCAGCACCGAGCCCATGCCGGGCACGCGCAGCAGGTCGTCGCGCACGTTCAGCGTGCCGTAGTTGCGCAGGTACAGCGCATCACGCGAGTTGTCCGGGCTGACGAGGTGGACCACCATCGTCAGGTTGGACGCGGCCTTCTCCGTCGTCACGCCGATCTGGCGCACGATGTCGGGCAGGCGCGGCAGCGCGCGGTTGATGCGGTTCTGCACCGCCGTCTCGGCGGCCTCGGGGTGCGTGCCGATCTTGAACGTGACCGTCAGCGCCATGCTGCCGTCGCCGGTGGCCTGGCTCTCGAAATAGAGCACGTTCTCCAGGCCGTTGATCTGCTCCTCCAGCGGCGTGGCCACGGTCTCGGAGATCACGCGCGGGTTGGCGCCGGGGTATTGGGCGCGCACGACGACCTGCGGCGGCGCGACCTCGGGGTATTCCGAGATCGGCAGCAACGGGATGGAGAGCGCGCCGATCAGGAAGATGAAGAGGGACAACACGGTCGCAAAGCGCGGCCGGTCGATGAAGAAGCGTGAGATGTCCATGGCTGGTGCCGCCTTTGCTTACTTCGAGGCGGCAGAAGCCGGGGCCGGGGCGGGCGCGGCGCCCTGCTGGCCCGCAGGCGCGGCCGGGATCGGCATGCCCTTGTCGTCCACCTTCAGCACCTGCGGTGTGACCGGCGCGCCGGGGAAGGCGCGCAGCAGGCCGTCGACGATGACCAGTTCGCCCGGCTTGACGCCCTCGACGACGCGCATGCCGTCGATCAGCGCGCCCGGCGTGACGGGGCGCGGCTGCACGATGTTGTTGGGGCCGACGATGAGGATGATCTTGTGCGTCTGGTCGGTCGTGATCGCGCGGTCGGGCACGACGACGCCCTGGTAGGTGGCGCTGCCGCCCAGCTTGACGCGGGCGTACAGGCCCGGCGTGAACTGGCCGCCCTTGTTGTCGAACACGGCGCGCGCGCGGATGGACGCGGTGGCCGGGTTCAGGCGGTTGTCGACGAAGTCCAGCTTGCCGGTGTGCGGGAAGCCCTGCTCGTTGGACAGGCCCATCTGCACGACGGTGGAGACCGGCTTGGCCGAGTGCATGTACTTCAGGAAGGTCGCCTCGCTGGCGTCGAAGTAGGCATAGACCTTGTCGTTGGAGACGAGCGTCGTCAGCACCGCATCGCCGACACCGACCAGGTTGCCGGGCGTCACATTGGCGCGCGACGTGCGGCCCGACACCGGCGCCGTCACGTTGGCGTACTCGACGTTCAGCTTGGCCTGCACCAGCGCGGCCTCGGCGGACTTCTGGTTGGCCTCGGCGGAGCGCAGCGCGGCGCGCAGCTGGTCGATCTCCTGCTGGCTGACGGCGTTGACGGCGACCAGCTTCTCGGAGCGGGCCAGATCGGCCCTGGCCAGCTCGGCCTGCGTCTTGGCGGCGGCAATCTGCGCCTCGGCGCGGGCGACGTCGGCCTTGAACGCGCGGGCGTCGATGCTGAACAACGGGTCGCCCTTCTTGACCAGTTGACCTTCCTTGAAGCGTACCGCCTCGACGGTGCCGGCCACGCGGGCGCGCACGTCGACGGTGTCAGGCGCCTCCAGGCGGGCGGTGAATTCGTCGAACTCCTGGACCTCGCGCTGCGTGGCCGGCGCGACGGAAACGGGCGGCGGGCCACCGGCGTGGCCACCGGGGCCGCCCTGCTGCTGGCCACAGGCGGCGAGCAGGACGGCAAGGAGGGAGGTCAGGGGCAGCGCCAGGCTGTTCTTCGTCATGGGGGGCTCCGGATGCAAGCCGGCGACTGTAAGCAAATCACACCCAGCCCTGTAACCCCGAACCTGAAAGACCTTTTGGCTGCTGACATGTCTTGTCAACAGCCCGGAACTGTGGACAAAAAAGCCGCCGGGCTGGGAGCGCGGCGGCTTTTGGGTCGGTTACGGCCGGGTTCAGTGAACGCCGTGCATCTTTTTCTTCATCCAGGGGGTCAGCAGCATCAGCACGATGCCGGCCCCGATGGGGATGGCCGTGAAGATCAGGAAGAAGACCGACATCGAGTAGTGCGTCGAGATGTCGTCGATGTACGAGCCGCTGAAGCCGGCCAGCTTGTTGGCGATGGCCGTGTTCAGGAACCACACGCCGAACATCAGGCCCAGCAGGCGCGCCGGGGCCAGCTTGGAGATGTAGGACAGGCCCACCGGCGACAGGCACAGCTCGCCCATCGTGTGCAGCAGGTAGGCCAGCGACAGGTAGACCATGCTGACCTGGGCCGTCTTGGCGCCCTGCGGGATGCCGGCCGAGCCGTAGGACAGCGCGGCGAAGCCCAGGCCCAGCAGCACCAGGCCGACGCCGAACTTGACGGGGCCGGGCGGGTTCCAGTGCCTCTCCCACATCTTGGAGAACATCGGCGCCAGGATGACGAGGAAGAACGAGTTCAGCACGCCGAACCAGCTGGCCGGCACCTCCGACTGGTCCAGCGCGAACTCGCGGCCCAGCATCCAGATGACCAGGCCCCAGATGACGGCGAAGGCCAGCGCGAGCAGGCCGTTGGCCAGCAGGTAGCGGCTGCCGGTGCTGCGGTTGAGCTTCCACAGCAGCCAGGTCAGCAGCACGGCGGGGCCGACGGTCATCAGCGAGTTGACGACCTTGAAGATGAAGCCGCTGGTGCCGACCAGCGAGCGGTCGGTGTAGTCGGCCGCGAAGATGGTCATCGAGCCACCGGCCTGCTCGAAGGCGAACCAGAAGAAGATCGTGAAGAACGAGAAGACGACGATGGCCTTCAGGCGGTCGGCGACGACGTGGGCCGGGCCCTCGTCGGCCACTGCAGCGTCGGCCTTGGCACGGTCCGCGGCGCTGGGCGGCGCGCCGATGTCGCCGAACAGCGCCTGGCTGAAGTAGAACTGCAGCGCGCCGAGGATCATGAACAGGCCGGCCAGACCGAAGCCGAGGTGCCAGGACACCTTCTCGCCGATGTAGCCACACAGCAGGATGCCGAAGAAGGCGCCGGCATTCACGCCCATGTAGAACAGCGTGTAGCCGCCGTCACGGGCGTTGTCTTCGGTGGGGCCGTAGAGCTGGCCGACGACGGCCGACACGTTGGGCTTGAACAGGCCGGTGCCCACGACGACCAGCGCCAGGCCGATGTAGAAGCTTGGCACCGTGTTCAGGAACATCGAGATGTGGCCGGCCGCGATGACGAAGCCGCCGATGACGACCGCGCGGCGCGTGCCGAGATAGCGGTCCGCCAGGTAGCCGCCCAGCACGGGCAGCAGGTAGGCCAGGCCCGTGTACCAGCCGTACAGCGTCGTCGCATCGGCGCGGCTCCAGCCCCAGCCGCCCTTGGCGACCTCGGACACGAGGAACAGCACGAGCAGCCCGCGCATGCCGTAGTAGGAGAAGCGCTCCCACATCTCCGTGAAGAAGAGGACGAAGAGCTGGTTGGGCTGGCCGAGGATGGTGGCCGGCGTGGCGCGGTCGGCCACGGGAGAGGGGTGAGTCACGTCGTTCGTTCCAGGTGGGCCCGGTAGGGCGGGCGAGGCGGGCGGTAACCCGCGGCACGGGGCGGGATTGTCCCGTCCTGGAACGCACTTTCCGGGCCAGCCGGACCTCGGGATTGCCCTGGGTCAGGGCGCGGCGGCGTGCGGCTGGCCGCTGCTGCCCGCAGCGACCCGCGGATCGCGCTCCGGCAGGATGTAGACCAGGCTGGGGCCGTTGCCCAGCGTGGGCAGCACGACCTCGTCGAAGAACGCCGGCTCGACGACGACGCAGCCCAGCGTGATGCGGTGGTCACGCGCGTCGGCCGATGCCAGCCGCTGCGGACGGCGCTGCGCCGCGGCGACCGGGCGCAGGCGGTGGATGGCGAGGTTGGCGTCGTAGTTGAACCAAACGACGCGCTCGCCGCTCAGGTTGCGGCCCGGGACGGCCTCGAAGCGGCCGGCCGGTGTCACGCGCTCGTGCTCGCCCAACGCCGACGGTGCCTTGCCGCGGGCACTGGCGGGCTCGGCGTCGCCGGGTGTGAGGCCCAGCAGCGCGGCGGTGCGGCCGACGAGCCGGCCATCGGCGGCGTAGACGGACAGCGTCGCCTGGCGCTTGTCGACGATGGCGAAGGGGCGGCCGTCCTGCGCATCGAGCGCGACCGGCCGGAGGGCGACCTCCACGGACGCCGCGGCCGTCGCCACGATGCCCAGGGTTGCAACGATGCCCACGATGCCGGCCTTGAACCGGCTTGCCCAACTGCTGCCCACGCGATGCCCCGCTCTTCCTGGCCGGCGCAACCTCGCACCAGCCTGGCGGGCAGTCTAGGAAAGCGGGCCTGCGGCGCACAGCCGAGGACTTCACGGTTTGGCGCTGTTACCTTGTCCGCCGGAAGCCTGAGCCAGGTATTGCGGTGCGGCGGCGGCAGGAAAGAAGGCCGTCAGCGCCCGCCTCTCGGGCAGCACGTAGACGACACCGCGGCGCTGACCGATGTGGGGCCAGACGGTCTTCTCGAAGAAGTCCACCGGCACGTTGATGCAGCCCCAGCTGATGCGGTTGTCCGCCGGCGTCGGCGTGGCCAGTCGCTGCAGCCGGCGCTCCCGGGGGTTGTCGTTGATCACGCGGTGCATGGACACGGCGGCGGCGTAGTCGACCCAGACCACTTCCTTGCCCTCGGCGTTGCGACCCGGCTCGGACTGGAAGCGGCCCGCGGGTGTCGTGCGTTCCGAGGGCTTGATGTCCTCGATGGCCTTGTTGCCGACGCCGGCCACCGTGTAGTCGCCAGACGCATAGCCCAGCAGCACCGGGCTGGTGCCGATCAGCCGGCCGCCGGGCTCGAAGACGTAGACCTGGGCGCGGCGCTTGTCGACGACGGCGAAGGGGCGGTCGCCGTTGTCCGCCTCGCGCACCGCCCAGGCGGCCACGCGGGTGACATCGGCCGGCGCGGAGACGCTGCCGAAGTCGAGGTGACGCTCGATGGCGGGCGCCGACGCGGGCAGCCCGGCCGCGACGGCGACGGGACGGGGGGCCGGCGCGTGGGGACGCCGGAACCCGCCCGTGCCGAAGGCGATGTAGAGCACGGCCAGGGCGACGGCTGCGAACAGCGCGCCCTGCCCGACGCCGAAGAGGATGTCGCGCCGCCGGGCGGCGGCGGCTTCATCGGCGCGGGCCCCGAATCGCATGCTCGGCCTCGGCGCGGCAGGCGGGCTCAGTGACGGTCGGCGCGGGGCGCGGGCTCGCTGGAGGTCGCAGGGGGCGTCGTGGCGGCCGGGGTCGGGTTGTCCTGCGGCAGCGGCGTGCTGCTGGTGGTGTCGGCAGGCGGTGTCGTGCGCGAGGGGTCATCGGCCTGCTGCGCCTGCTGGGGCTGCTGCATCGGGCTGGCCGCGGTGCTGTCCGCCGGCGGTGCCGCGTTCGGGTCCGCGGGCGTCTGCTCGCTGGGCATCGGGGCAGCGCTGGCCGCAGTGTCAGCCGGCTGGGCTGACGGATCTTCGCTCTGGGCCCAGGCCAGGCCGATGCCGGTCACGAGGACGGCGGCAGTCAGTGCAGTGGTGACGGTCTTGAGGTTGGACATGAGGGACTCCTTGTGAAGCGGGGGGACCGGCAACTCCACCGGTTGAGTCCACTCTAGGAGGGTCACGTCACGGCCGGGGTCGGTCCCCGGCCCGATGCGCTGTAGGAGGCGCGCCCACCGCGTAGCGCCCGGTTACGCCACGCTAGGGAGGCCCTCAGAGCGTGAAGTCGTAGTCGATCGTCAGCGGCGCGTGGTCGCTGAACATCTGGCCTGTGTAGATGGACTCGGCCTTGGCCAGCGCAGCGACGCCGGGCGTGGCCAGGTGGTAGTCCAGCCGCCACCCGACGTTGTTGGCGCGCGCGGCGCCGCGGTTGCTCCACCACGTGTACTGCTCGGCCTTGTCGTTCAGCGTGCGGAACACGTCGACGAGGCCGGCGCCCTCGGCCGTGTCGAACAGCCGCGTCAGCCAAGCGCGCTCCTCGGGCAGGAAGCCGCTGTTCTTCTGGTTGCCACGCCAGTTCTTCAGGTCGATTTCCTTGTGCGCGATGTTCACGTCGGCGACGAGGATGAACTCGCGCTCGGCCTTCAGCGCCTGCAGGTGCGGGTACATCGCATCCAGGAACCGGTACTTGACCTGCTGGCGCTCCTCGCCGCTGGTGCCGCTGGGGAAGTAGACGCTGATGAGGCTGAGCTTGCGGCCGGGTTTGTCGAAGCGCTTCTCGACCCAGCGGCCCTCGCTGTCGAATTCCGCAATCCCTAGACCGGTGATGACGTCGCTCGGCTGCTCCCTCGTATACAGCCCGACACCCGAATAGCCCTTCTTCTCTGCGTAGTGGAAGTGGCCGTCGAGCTTGCCGCAGCTGCGGAACTTGGCCTCGACGACGTCCGCCTGCGCCTTGAGCTCCTGCACGCCCACGGCGTCGGCCTGCTGCTGGTCCAGCCAGTCGAAAAAGCCTTTGCTGGCCGCGGAGCGGACGCCGTTCAGGTTGGCGGTGATGAAGCGCATGGACACGTCGATGGAATCTGGGTTTTCCTCAGTATCGCAGTGCAGCAAACGCACAACAGGGGCGGGTTCACCGTCATCTTGAAATTGTCACGTGATCTTTACTATCCCGTAGCAATCGAGAGGCATCACAAGTGCCCGGCTTCCCGTCTCCCCCGTTCACCGACCCGTCAACCGAGGAATTCCCATGCCGAATCACCGCATTTCTCTGACCCTGCTCGCGCTGGCGCTAGGCGCGGCCTTCCCCGTGCACCAGGCCGTGGCGCAGGAAGCTGCGGCCCCCGACGCCAAGGCCGACGTCACCAAGCTGCAGGCCGTCATCGTTACCGGCAGCCGCCGCGCCGAGAACCTGAAGGACGTGTCGCTGTCGATCTCGGCGATCAAGTCGGAGGAGCTCGACACCTACAACGCCAGCGGCCAGGACATCCGCGCGCTGTCCGGCAAGGTGCCCAGCCTGAACATCGAGTCGGACTACGGCCGCACCTTCCCGCGCTTCTACGTGCGCGGCCTGGGCAACACCGACTTCGACATGAACGCCTCCCAGCCCGTGGGCCTGGTCTATGACGACGTCGTGCAGGAGAGCATCGCGCTGAAAGGGTTCCCGGTCTTCGACATGGCGCAGGTGGAACTGCTGCGCGGCCCGCAGGGCACGCTGTTCGGCCGCAACTCGCCGGCCGGCGTCATGAAGTTCGACTCCGCCCGCCCGACCAAGCGCCTGGAGGGCTATGCCAACGTCGGCTGGGGCCGCTGGAACGCCGTCAACGTGGAGACGGCCGTCAACGTGCCAGTCAACGACGACCTGCAGCTGCGCGTGGCCGGCCTGGTGCAGCGCCAGGACAACCGCGTGCACAACCCGCTGGCCGCCACCGGCAGCGCGACCGCCGACCTCGAAGGCTACAACGACAAGGCACTGCGCCTGCAGGCCCTCTACAAGACCGGCGGCTTCGAGGGCCTCTTCAAGGTCCAGGCCCGTGACTACAAGGGCACGGCGACGACCTTCCGCGCCAACATCATCAAGCGCGGCACCAACGACCTCGTCGACGGCTACGACGACAGCTACTACCCCACCGACGGCTACAACTCGCAGACGCTGAAGTCCAGCGAGGTCAGCGCCCGGCTGCGCTGGGACTTCGACGGCATGTCGCTGTACTCGATCACCGCGCACGATCAGGCCAAGTTCTACAGCCGCGGCGACGTGGACGGCGGCTACGGCAGCCGCTTCGGTGGCATCCCAGACGGCCCGAGCTACCCCGGCCAGCCAGCACTCATCCCGTTCGACTCCCAGACCGCCGACGGCATCCCCTACCTGCGCCAGACGACGCAGGAGTTCCGCCTGCAGTCCAACACCAACGACCCGCTGCAGTGGATCGCCGGCCTGTACTACTTCAACGAGAAGCTGCAGGTGGACAGCTTCAACTTCGACAGCTTCGCCGCCGGCGACCCGCAGAACGGCTACGCCGTGCAGCACCAGGAAGCCACCTCCTGGGCCGCGTTTGGCAACGTGAAGTACGCCGTCACGCCCGACCTCAAGCTCACCGCCGGCCTGCGCTACACCGACGACAAGAAGGACTTCGACGCCCAGCGCACGCAGCACCCCACGCTGCCCAATATCGCCCTCGTGACCGCCAACCCCAAGTCGAGCAACTGGAGCTGGGACCTGGGTGCCAACTACAGCCTGGACAAGGCCACCAGCGTGTACACGCGCGTCGCCACCGGTTACCGCGCGCCCTCCATCCAGGGCCGCATCCTGTTCTTCGACGCGTCCGCCGTGCCCGCCGGCACGTCGCCGATCTCGATCGCCAACTCGGAGAAGGTGCTGTCCGTCGAGGCCGGCTTCAAGGCCGACCTGCTGGACAACACCGCCCGCATCTCCGGCTCGGTGTTCAAGTACCGCGTCAAGGACATGCAGCTGACGGCAGGCTCCGGCTCCATCAACCAGAACCGCCTCGTCAACGCCGCCAAGGCCGAGGGCCAGGGCTTCGAGCTCGACGCCCAGGCCATCATTGCCCGCGACTGGCGCACGACGCTGGGCTTCTCGTACAACGACACCAAGATCAAGGACCCCAACCTCTACGTTGCCCCCTGCGGCAACGCGAACTTCCAGTTCCTGCAGGCCAACACCGGCTGCACGGTGACCAACGCAGCCGGCCCGAACGGCACGGTCAGCATCAACGGCAACCCGCTGCCGCGCGCGCCCAAGATCGTCTGGAACTGGACGCTGAAGTACAGCACCGAGATCGGTGCCGGCGAGTTGACCGTGCTGACCGACTGGGCCTACAAGGACAAATACAACATGTTCCTGTACGAGGCCAAGGAGTACACGGCCAAGGCGGCGCTGGAAGGCGGCCTGCGCGTCGGCTACGGCTGGGAGAACGGCAAGTACGAGGTGGCCGCGTTCTCGCGCAACATCACCAACCACCGGCAGGTTGTCGCCGCCATCGAC
Organism: Pelomonas candidula; assembly: GCF_043555985.1. Taxonomy (NCBI): domain Bacteria; kingdom Pseudomonadati; phylum Pseudomonadota; class Betaproteobacteria; order Burkholderiales; family Sphaerotilaceae; genus Roseateles; species Pelomonas candidula. Next base: position 442,055 of record NZ_JBIGIC010000003.1, read on the forward strand.
TTCGACAACCTGACCGGCATCGTCAACGAACCGCGCAGCTACGGCGTGCAGTTCAAGGCGTCGTTCTGACGCGCGGACGACAAGCGGGCCCCGCCTGCGACTCGGTGTAAACCACCTCAAGGCCCGATCCCTTCTAGGGATCGGGCCTCTTTTTTTGACCCCTAGAATCCTGGCGATCATGTCCGCCGCGCCCACCGATTCCCTCGCCCAGTCCTTTGTCGCCTTTGCCGTCGAGGCCGGTGTGTTGCGCTTCGGCGAGTTCAAGACGAAGGCGGGCCGGCTCAGCCCCTATTTCTTCAATGCCGGCCTGTTCGACGACGGCGCCAAGCTCGGCCGACTGGCGGGCTTCTACGCCGAGCGGCTGATCGCCTCGGGCCTGCCGTTCGACATGATCTTCGGCCCGGCCTACAAGGGCATCACGCTGGCAGCCGCCGTGTCGATGGAGCTCGCCCGCCGCGGCCGCAACGTGCCCTTCGCCTACAACCGCAAGGAGGCCAAGGACCACGGCGAGGGCGGCACCCTCGTCGGCGCGCCGGTCAAGGGCCGCGTGCTCATCATCGACGACGTCATCTCCGCCGGCACGTCGGTGCGCGAATCCATCCAGATGATCGAAGCCGCCGGCGCCCAGCCCTGCGGCGTGTCCATCGCGCTGGACCGCCAGGAGAAGGCGGCCGAAGGCGGCGTCGACAGCCCGCTGTCCGCCGTGCAGCAGGTGCAGCAGCGCTACGGCATGCCGGTGGTCGCGGTGGCGGGTCTTGCCGACCTGCTGGCCTACCTGGACGGCGCCCCGGAACTCGCCGCGCACCGCCCGGCCGTGCTGGCCTACCGAGAGCGCTACGGAGTCTGACTGGCCGTGAAACGCGCGCTGATCGTCACCGGCCTGCTGCTTGCCTCCACCGCCTGGGGGCAGGAGACCATGCCCGGCAAGGGCATCTACACCTGCACGACGGCCGACGGCCGCAAGCTGACCAGCGACCGGCCCATCCCCGAGTGCACCGCGCGCGAGCAACGCGTGTTGAACGCCGACGGCTCGCAGCGCAGCACGCTGCCGCCCTTCCTCAGCCCCGAGGAGCGCGCCGCCAAGGAAGCCGCCGACCGACGCGCCGCGGCCGACCGTATCGCCCAGCAGGACGCCGTCCGCCGCGACCGCACGCTGATGCAGCGCTACCCCACCGAGGCAGCCCACCAGCGCGCACGCAACCTCGCGCTGGACGACGCCAACAAGGCCATGCGCATCTCCGAACGCCGCATCAAGGACCTGGGCCAGGAGCGCAAGCCGCTGCTGGACGAGGCCGAGTTCTACAAGGGCAAGCCGCTGCCGGGCAAGCTCAAGCAGGCGCTGGACGCCAACGATGCCGCCGTCGAGGCCCAGCAGGTGCTCATCGAGAACCAGAAGGCAGAGATCGTGCGCATCAACACGCGCTTCGACGCCGAGCTCGCACGGCTCAAGAAACTGTGGGCCGGCGCCGCACCGGGCTCGATGCCGCCGCTGGAGGATGCGCCCAAGACGGCGCTGCCGGCCTCACCCTCCGCGTCCAAACGCTGAGCGGCCGATCCCGCACGGCGAGGCCGGCCGCGGGCATCAGCCGAGTTTCTTCTTCAGCAGCTCGTTGACCAGCGCCGGGTTGGCCTTGCCCTTGGTCGCCTTCATCGCCTGGCCGACCAGCGCGTTGAACGCCTTGTCCTTGCCGGCGCGGAACTCGTCGACCGACTTCTGGTTGGCAGCCAGCACCTCGTCGAGGATGGCCTCGATGGCGCCGGTGTCGCTGACCTGCTTCAGGCCCTTGGCCTCGATGACGGCGTCGACGTCGCTCGCTTCACCGGTCCACAGCACCTCGAACACCTGCTTGGCGGCGTTGTTCGAGATCGTCCCGTCGGAGATGCGACCGATGAGCTTGGCCAGCAGTTCGGGTCCGACCGGCGCGGCGTCGATCTCGCCACCCGACGCATTGAGCCGCTTGCTGATCTCGCCCATGACCCAATTGGCGACGAGCTTCGGCGTCGCACCCGCAGCCTTGGCGGCCTCGTAGTAGCGCGCCGTCGCCAGGCTCTGCGTCATCATCGTCGCGTCGTACTCGGGCAGGCCGTCGACCTCGATGAAGCGCCTGGCCATGACAGCCGGCAGCTCCGGCATCTCGCCCTTCACGCGCTCCACCCACTCCGGCGCGATGACCAGCGGCGGCAGGTCGGGGTCGGGGAAGTAGCGGTAGTCGGCCGAGTCCTCCTTGCTGCGCATCGCGCGGGTCTCGCCAGTGTCCGGGTTGTAGAGCACGGTCGCCTGCTGGATCTTGCGGCCGTCCTCGATCTCGTCGATCTGCCAGTTGACCTCGTAGTTCACGGCGTCGACGAGGAAGCGGAAGCTGTTGAGGTTCTTGATCTCGCGCCGCGTGCCGAAGGGCTCGCCGGGCTTGCGCACCGACACGTTGACGTCGCAGCGGAACGAGCCTTCCTGCATGTTGCCGTCGCAGATGCCCAGCCACATCACCAGCGCATGCAGCGTCTTGGCGTACTCGGCCGCCTCGGCGCCCGAGCGCATGTCGGGCTCGGAGACGATCTCCAGCAGCGGCGTGCCGGCGCGGTTCAGGTCGATGCCCGACTGGCCGTGGTAGTCCTCGTGCAGGCTCTTGCCCGCGTCTTCTTCCAGGTGGGCGCGGGTGAGGTTGACCTTGTGCTTCACGTCGCCAACGAAAAACTCCACCGCGCCGCCCTGCACGACCGGGATCTCGAACTGGCTGATCTGGTAGCCCTTGGGCAGGTCGGGGTAGAAGTAGTTCTTGCGGGCGAAGATGGACAGCGGCGCGACCTTGGCACCGACCGCCAGGCCGAAGCGGATGGCCCGCTCGACGGCGGCGCGGTTCAGCACCGGCAGCGTGCCAGGCAGGGCCAGGTCCACCGGCGAGGCCTGCGTGTTGGGCGCGGCACCGAAGGCCGTGGAGGAGCCGCTGAAGATCTTCGACTGCGTCGACAGCTGGACGTGGTTTTCCAGGCCGATGACGACCTCGTAGCCGCGGATGAGTTTGGGCGTCGTGGGCATGTTCAGATTCCTGCCGGAGCGCGCTGGTGCCAGTCGGTCGCCAGCTGGAGAGCATGCGCGGTGTGCAGCAACTGCCCTTCCTTGAAGTAGTTGCCGATCAGCTGCAGGCCAACGGGCATGCCGCCTTCGCCGGCGCCTACCGGCACGCTCATGCCGGGCAGGCCGGCCAGCGAGCCGGGCAGCGTGAAGATGTCGGCCAGGTAGGCCTGCGTTGGGTTGTCCTTGCCTTCGCCATGCTTCCACGCGACGGTGGGCGCCACCGGGCCGGCGATCAGGTCGCACTGCGTGAAGCACTGCTGGAAGTCGTCCGCGATCATGCGGCGCAGCTTCTGGGCCTGCAGGTAGTAGGCGTCGTAGTAGCCGTGCGAGAGCACGTAGCTGCCGATCATGATGCGGCGCTTCACCTCGGGGCCGAAGCCCTCGGCGCGCGTCTTCTTGTACATGTCCAGCAGGTCGTCGTACTGGGCCGCGCGGTGGCCGAACTTGACGCCGTCGAAGCGGCTCAGGTTCGAGCTCGCCTCGGCCGGGGCAATGATGTAGTAGACGGGGATGGCCAGCTCGGTGCGCGGCAGGCTGACGTCCACGAGCGTCGCTCCCAGCTTCTCCAGCTCGGCAAGACCCGCACGCACGGCGGCGTTCACATCGCCCGATAGCCCGGCCGGGAAGAACTCCTTCGGCAGGCCGATGCGCAGCCCCGCCAGCGGCTTGCCCGCGGCGGCGCCTTCACGGGCGGCCAGCATCTGCGCGTGGAAGTCCTGCGGCGGCTGCTGCACGCTGGTCGCATCGCGCTCGTCGAAGCCGCTCATGGCCGACAGCAGCAGCGCGCAGTCCTCGGCCGAGCGGGCCATCGGGCCGGCCTGGTCCAGGCTGGAGGCGAAGGCGATCATCCCGTAGCGCGAGCACACGCCGTAGGTCGGCTTGATGCCGGTGATGCCGGTGAAGCTGGCCGGCTGGCGGATGGAGCCGCCGGTGTCGGTGCCGGTGGTGCCGGGAACGAGGCGCGCGGCCACGGCGACGGCCGAGCCGCCGGACGAACCGCCCGGCACGCGGGACACGTCCCACGGGTTGTGCGCAGGGCCGAAGGCGCTGTTCTCGTTGGCCGAGCCCATCGCGAACTCGTCGCAGTTGAGCTTGCCGACGCTGACCGTGCCGGCCGCGTTCAGGCGGGCGACGACGGTGGCGTCGAACGGGCTGCGGTAGCCGGCCAGGATCTTGGAGCCGGCCGTCGTCGGCATGTCGGCCGTGACGTAGATGTCCTTGTGCGCGATCGGCACACCGGTCAGTGGGCAGGCGTTGCCGGCGGCAATCAGCGCATCGGCGGCGTCAGCCCGGGCCAGCGCGACGTCGGCGTCGACGTGCAGGAAGGCGCCCAGCTTTTCATGGGCGGCGATGCGATCCAGCGCGGCCTGCGTCGCCTCGCGGCTGGACAGGGCACGGCTCTTCAGGGCGGCGGCCAGCTCGGCCACGCCCATGTCGTGAACGGGCTTCATTCGATGACCTTGGGAACGAGGAAGAGGCCGTCCTCGACGGCCGGGGCGCTGCGCTGGTTCAGCTCGCGCTGGTTGCTCTCGGTGACCACGTCGTCGCGCAGGCGCAGCTGCACCTGCTGGATGGCCGACAGCGGCGTGTACAGCGGCTCGACGCCAGCGGTGTCGACGGCGCTCATCTGGTCCACGATCTTGAAGAAGTCGTTCAGGTTGCCGAGCAGCGCCTGCGACTCGGCTGGTTGAAGCTCCAGGCGGGCCAGGTTCGCGATGCGGCTCACGTCGTCGAGGGTGAGGCTCATTGGGGTCGTTTTCAGGTGTAAGGTTTGAGCGCAAAAGCCTTTGCAGACGGGCTCAAAACAGGGGTGATCGGTTATTATCGCCGCCCATCTTCATGGCCTTCGAGGCTGCCCTCTCAGCGATGCAATTCGTCGCCGTCCGGGCGGCCTCGCTGCTTATTCAGCCCCCCGATTTCGAGCCGCGCCCGCCGGCGAGGCTCCTCCCGCGCCCACCATGTTCGCCTCCCTGCGCCGCTATTTCTCCACCGACCTCGCCATCGACCTCGGCACCGCCAACACCCTGATCTACGTGCGCGGCAAAGGTATCGTCCTCGACGAACCGTCCGTCGTGTCGATCCGCCACGAGGGCGGCCCCAACGGCAAGAAGACCATCCAGGCCGTCGGCCGCGAGGCCAAGGCCATGCTGGGCAAGGTGCCAGGCAACATCGAGGCCATCCGCCCGATGAAGGACGGCGTCATCGCCGACTTCACCGTCACCGAGCAGATGCTCAAGCAGTTCATCAAGATGGTCCACGACTCGAAGACGTTCAAGCCGTCGCCGAGGATCATCATCTGCGTGCCCTGCGGCTCGACCCAGGTGGAGCGCCGCGCGATCCGCGAATCGGCCCTGGGCGCCGGCGCCAGCGAGGTCTACCTGATCGAGGAACCGATGGCCGCCGCGATCGGCGCCGGCCTGCCGGTGGCCGAGGCCTCGGGCTCCATGGTCGTCGACATCGGCGGCGGCACGACCGAAGTCGGTGTCATCTCGCTGGGCGGCATGGTCTACAAGGGCTCGGTCCGCGTCGGCGGCGACAAGTTCGATGAGGCCATCATCAACTACATCCGCCGCAACTACGGCATGCTGATCGGCGAGCCCACCGCCGAGGCGATCAAGAAGAACATCGGCTCCGCCTTCCCCGGCTCCGAGGTCAAGGAGATGGAGGTCAAGGGCCGCAACCTCTCCGAAGGCGTGCCGCGCAGCTTCACGATCTCGTCCAACGAGATCCTGGAAGCCCTGACCGACCCGCTGAACCAGATCGTCTCCGCCGTGAAGAACGCGCTGGAGCAGACGCCGCCCGAGCTGGGTGCCGACATCGCTGAGCGCGGCATGATGCTGACCGGTGGCGGCGCGCTGCTGCGCGACCTGGACCGCCTGCTGGGCGAAGAGACCGGCCTGCCGGTGCTGGTGGCCGAAGACCCACTGACCTGCGTCGTGCGCGGCTGCGGCATGGCCCTGGAGCGCATGGAGCGCCTGGGCAGCATCTTCACCTCCGAATAAGCCCACAAGCTCTCTCAAAGCGCCCCGCGCGCCATGCCTTTCGGCACCCTCGACCGCTCCCCACCGCCGTTCTTCCGCCAGGGTCCGTCGGCGCTGACCAAGCTCGCGCTGTGTTCGGCGCTGGCGCTGGTGCTGATGGTGGCCGACGCCCGTTTCAAGCTCGTGCAACCGGCCCGTGCCGCGCTGGCCCTCGTGCTGCAGCCGGTACAGCGCCTGCTGCTGACGCCGGTCGACGCCTGGGAGACGGCCGGTGACTACCTGCGTGGCACCAAGCGCGCCATGGCCGCCGAGGACCTCGCCCGCCGCCAGCTCGCCGAGCAGGCCGAGCGGCTGTCTCGCGCATCGGCGCTGCTGACCGAGAACGAGCGGCTGCGCAAGCTGCTGGACCTGCAGCCCTCGCTGACCGTGCCATCGCACGCCGCCGAGATCCTGTTCGAGGCCCCCGACCCGTACTCCCGCCGCGTCGTCATCGACCGCGGTGCGACGCAGGGCATCGCCGCCGGCTCGCCGGTCATCAACGAAGCCGGCGTGCTGGGCCAGGTGACGCGGGTGTATCCGCTGTCCGCCGAGGTGACGCTGCTGACCGACAAGGAAGCCGCCATCCCGCTGCTGAACGCCCGCACGCAGATGCGCAACGCCGCCGCCGGCCGCGCCGACGGCTCGGGCATGGAACTGCGCTTCCTGGCCGCCAACGCGGACGTGAAGGTCGGCGACCTGATGACGACCTCCGGCCTGGATGGCGTCTACCCACCCGGCCTGCCGGTGGCCAAGGTCACGGCCGTCGAGCGACGCGGTGATTCCAGCTTCGCCCTGGTGCTGCTGGCGCCCATCGCTCAGCCCGACAGCGCACGCCACGTGCTGGTGCTGCAACCGATGGACCGCCACATCGCGGCCAAGAAGGAGGCCGAGGTGGCCAGCGCCGCGGAAGCCGCCTCGGCCGCCGAAGCCAAGGCCACGGCACGCGAAGTGAAGAAGGCCGCACGCGCCGAAAAGGCGGCCGAGAAGGCGGCCGCCAAAGCCTCGGGAGCAACGCCATGATCATGCTGGCATGCCTGCCCCCCGCCGCGCTGCGGCGGCCCCCCGAGGGGGCCGGGCCTTGCTTGGGGCGGCCCGGCGCGCGGCCCGTGGAGAGCGCGCCATGATCATGCCGCGCGCCGCCGAGCGGCTGCTGCTGCCCGCCAATCCCTGGTTCATCGGCTTCACGCTGATCGCCTCGCTGATGATCGACATGGTGCCGGTCGGGCGAGTCGCCGCGATGCCGGACGTGCTGGCCGTGGTGCTGGTGTTCTGGGGCGTGCACCAGCCGCGCCGCGTCGGCGTGCTGTGGGCCTTCGTGTTCGGCCTGCTCATCGACGTGCACGACGGCGCGCTGCTGGGCCAGCACGCGCTGGCCTACAGCGGCCTGAGCTTCTGCGCGATCGCGCTGCACCGCCGCCTGCCCTGGTTCTCGCTGCGCGCGCAATCCATCCAGGTGCTGCCGCTGTTCTTCGGCGCCCATGCGCTGGCCCTCGTCGTGCGGATGATCGTTGGCGGCATGTGGCCGGGCTGGGGCGTGCTGCTGGCGCCGGTGTTCGAAGCCGCGCTGTGGCCTGTCGCCAGCGTGCTGCTGCTCGCCCCCCAGCGACGCGCGCCGGACCGCGACGCCCACCGTCCGCTCTAAGCCCAAGTGGTCGTCCTCAAGAACCTCCACCAGGAGCTGTCGCGCTTCCGTCTGCGCGTGCTGGCTGCGGGCGCCTTCGTGCTGTTCTGCTTCGGCCTGCTGATCTCGCGCCTGGTCTGGCTGCAGGTCATCCAGTACGACAGCTTCGCCGAGCGCGCCGAGTCCAACCGCATCGCGGTCGTGCCCATCGTGCCCAACCGCGGCCTCATCAAGGACCGCAACGGCGTCGTGCTGGCCAGCAACTACTCTGCCTACACGCTGGAGATCAACCCCGAGAAGGTCACCGACCTGGACGGCACCATCGAGGAACTCTCGAAGGTCATCGAGATCCAGGCCCGTGACAAGCGTCGCTTCAAGCGGCTGCTCGAGGAAGCCAAGCACACCGACTCGCTGCCCATCCGCACCAAGCTGACCGACGAGGAAGTCGCGCGCTTCACGGCGCAGCGCTTCCGCTTCCCCGGCGTGGAGATCAAGGCGCGGCTGTTCCGCTCCTACCCGCTGGGCGAAGTCGGCGCCCACCTGATCGGCTACATCGGCCGCATCAACCAGGCCGAGAAGAAGGCCATGGACGACTGGGAAGAAGAGGACATCGCCAACTACCGCGGCACCGAGTACATCGGCAAGCTGGGGCTGGAGCAGGCCTACGAGCGCGAGCTGCACGGCACGACCGGCTTCGAGCAGATCGAGACCAGCGCCGGCGGGCGCGCCGTGCGCCGGCTGGACCACAAGCCGCCCACGCCCGGCAACACGCTGCACCTGTCCATCGACATCAAGCTGCAGGCGCTGGTGGAGCAGCTGTTCGGCGAGCGCCGCGGCGCGCTGGTGGCCATCGACCCGCGCAACGGCGAGGTGCTGGCCTTCGTCTCCAAGCCCACGTTCGACCCCAACCTGTTCGTCGACGGCATCGATGCCGACTCGTGGCGCGACCTCAACGAGGACATCGACAAGCCACTGCTGAACCGCGCGCTGCGGGGCACCTACCCGCCGGGCTCGACCTTCAAGCCGCTGATGGCCATGGCTGCGCTGAACACCGGCAAACGCGACCCGCATCTGGTCATCCAGGACAACCTGACCTACAGCTTCGGCGGCCGCACCTTCGGCAGCGCCGAGGGCGACCGCGCCGGGCCGAAGGACATGCGGCTGGCCATCGTCACCTCGTCCAACGTCTACTTCTACAGCCTGGCCAACGAGATGGGCGTGGATCTCATCCACGACCAGTTGATGCCATTCGGCCTCGGCCGGCGCACCGAGATCGACGTCCAGGGTGAAGTGACGGGCGACTTGCCGTCGACCGAGTGGAAGCGCACGGACCGCCGGTTCAAGACGCCGGAACAGAAGCGGTGGTATCCGGGCGAGACCATCTCGCTGGGCATCGGCCAGGGCTACAACAACTTCACGATGCTGCAGATGGCCACGGCCTACTCGACCATCGCCTCCGGCGGCCTGCGCTTCAAGCCGCGCCTGGTGCGCGACATCGAGGACGTGGTCAAGCACGAGGACCGCCGCATCGCCAGCGACGCGCTGCCACCGCTGCCGCTCAAGCCCGCCGACGTGGCCATCATCCACAACGCGATGAACGGCGTGACGCTGGAAGGCACCGCGCGCCAGGTTTTCATGGGCGCGCCCTACCAGAGTGCCGGCAAGACCGGCACGGCCCAGGCCGTCAGCCTGAAGGCCGGCGAGAAGTACAGCAGCATCAAGGCCGACGAGCGAAAGCGCGACCACTCCCTGTACGTCGCCTTCGCGCCGCTGGACCACCCGACCGTGGCGCTGGCGCTGATCGTCGAGAACGCCGGCTTCGGCTCGATGTCGGCGGCGCCGATCGCGCGGCGCGTATTCGACTACCTGCTGCTGGGCCAGTACCCCAGCGAGGAAGACATCGCCAAGACGCAGCTGGGTCAGACCTTTGCACCCATCGGCACGCCGCGCCGCGCTGCCGACGTGCCGCTGCCAGGACAGCCGGGCTACGCCGCGCCTGCGGCTTCCTCCGCCTCGGCACCCGCTTCAGGAGCCTCGCAATGACGGTCATCGAACGCCCGCCGCTGATGAGCCGGCTGCGGCCCTGGCTTGTCGGCTTCGACATCCCGCTGCTGCTCGCCGTGCTGTGGCTGTGCGCCTGGGGCCTGCTGTGCATGTACTCGGCCGGCTACGACAACGGCACGCGCTTCCCCGACCATGCCCGCAACATGGTGCTGGCGCTGGGCCTGATGTTCATCGTCGCCCAGGTACCGCCGCAGAAGCTGATGGCCGTCGCCATCCCGCTCTACACCGTGGGCGTGCTGCTGCTGGTCGCGACGGCGCTGTTCGGCGTCACGAAGAAAGGCGCGACGCGCTGGCTCAGCATCGGCGTGACGCAGATCCAGCCCTCCGAGCTGCTCAAGCTCGCTACGCCGCTGATGCTGGCCTGGTGGTTCCAGAAGCGCGAGGGCATCCTGCGCTGGCCCGACTTCATTGCCGCCTTCGGCCTGCTGCTGCTGCCCTTCCTGCTGATCGCCAAGCAGCCCGACCTCGGCACCGGCATCCTCGTGCTGGCCGCGGGGCTGTACGTGATCTTCTTCGCCGGCCTGCCGTGGAAGCTCATCGTGCCGGCCTTCGTCATCGGCGCGGCCGCCGCGACGGCGCTGGTGCTCAGCGAAGACAAGATCTGCGAGCCCGACGTGACCTGGCCGGTGCTGAAGGACTACCAGAAGCACCGCATCTGCACGCTGCTGGACCCGAGCAAGGACCCGCTGGGCAAGGGCTTCCACATCATCCAGGGCGAGATCGCCATCGGCTCCGGCGGCACCACCGGCAAGGGCTTCATGAAGGGCACGCAGACCCATCTGGAGTTCATCCCCGAACGCACGACGGACTTCATCTTCGCGGCCTTCGGCGAGGAGTTCGGCTTGTTCGGCGCGCTGGCGCTGCTGTTCGGCTTCACGGCGCTGATCCTGCGCGGGCTGATGATCGCGTCCGACGCGCCGACGCTGTTCACGCGGCTGATGGCCGGCGCCGTGACGCTGAGTTTCTTCACCTACGTCTTCGTCAACATGGGCATGGTCAGCGGCATCCTGCCCGTCGTCGGCGTGCCGCTGCCCTTCATCAGCTACGGCGGCACGGCGATGGTGACGCTGGGCCTGAGCCTGGGGCTGCTGCTGTCGATCGCGCGGGTCAGGAAGCTGGTGAAAACGTAGGCACTGCCGCGAACCGGATCGTGAATCTCGCCCCCGGCCCCTGGCCATCCGGCGACTCGCCGCCCGCCGCACGGCGCACACGGGTGTCGTCCAGCGTCAGCTCGGCGTCGTGCTGCTGCACGATCTCGCGGACGATGGCCAGGCCCAGGCCCGAACCTTCGACACCGCTGCCCAGCGACCGGTAGAACGGCTGGAAGACCTTCTCACGCTCGCCCGGCGAGATGCCCGGGCCGGTGTCCTCGACCTGCAGCACGACGACCTGGCCGAACGGGTCCTCGACGATGCGCACCGTCACGACGCCACCCGCCGGCGTGTACAGCAGCGCGTTGTCGACGAGGTTGCGGATCAGCTCGCCGATCAGCACCGGCTGGCCTTGCACGTGCAGCCGGCTGTCTTCCGGCAGCACGCCGTCGTAGCCGAGGTCGATGCGTCGCTCCAGCGCGCGCGGGACGAAGTCGCGCACGGTGTCGACGGCGATCTCGGCGAGGTTGACCGGCTCGCGGCGCAGCGCCTGCTCGGCGTCCTCGGCCCGCGCCATCGACAGCAGCTGGTTGACCATGTGCGCCGCTCGCTCGCTGGCCCGCGCGATGTGTGCGAGCGAACGCTTGAGCTCCTCGGGCGACGCACGGCCGGTGTCGATCTCTCGCTGGATCAGCTCGGCCTGCGTGCGCAGCCCGGCCAGCGGCGTCTTCAACTGGTGCGCGGCGTCGGCCAGGAAGTGCTTCTGCCGGCTCATCGACGAGTCCAGCCGTGCCAGCAGGTCGTTGATGGCCTGAACCAGCGGCGCCACTTCGTCGGGCACGCGCTGCTCGTCGATGGGAGACAGATCAGAACTCTCGCGCGAGCGGATGCGCCGCTGCAGCTCGTTCAGCGGCGAGATACCGCGCGCCAGCGCCAGCCACACCAGCAGCACCGCCAGCGGCAGGATGACGAACTGCGGCAGGATGACGCCCTTGATGATCTCGTTCGTCAGACGCGTGCGCTTGCCCAGCGTCTCGGCCACCTGCACGAGCATGGTCTTGCCCGACACGGCCTGCCCCTCGGACGCCACCCACAGGTAGGCCACGCGCACCGACTCCGCACCGACCTCGTCGTCACGGAAGTGCAGCTCCCACGGCACGACTGGGGCATCGTCCGTTGGCACCGGCAGCGCAGCATCCCCACTGAGCAGTTCGCCGCGCACGCCCAGCACCTGATAGAAGACCGTGTCCGACGCATCCACACGCAGCAGCGCCGCGGCTTCCGGCGCCAGCGCGTAGCGGTCGCGCCCCTTGGCCGGTGCCTCCGCCGCGGCCGCCTGCTGACCCAGGCTGCGCGCCATCTCGCCCAGCTCGCGGTCGTAGGGGCGGTTGGCGATGCCTTGCGCCACCAGCCATGTCAGCGCCACGCTGATCGGCCAGATCAACAGCAGCGGGGCGAGCATCCAGTCCAGGATCTCGCCGAACAGCGAGCCCTGCTGGGGGCTGCTGCCGTCCTTCGCCATCAGCCGGCGATCTTTTCCAGGCAGTAACCGAGGCCACGCACGGTGGCGATGCGGATCGGGCCCTGCTCGATCTTCTTGCGCAACCGGTGGATGTAGACCTCGATGGCGTTGTTCGAGACCTCCTCGCCCCACTCACACAGGCGCTCGACGAGCTGGTCCTTGCTGACGAGACGACCCGCGCGCTGAAGCAGCACCTCCAGCAGCGACAGCTCACGCGCGGACAGTTCAAGCATCTGGTCGTTGATGTAGGCCACGCGGCCGGTGGCATCAAACGTCAGCGGACCGTGCTTGATGACGCTGCTGGCCGTGCCCAGGCCGCGACGCGTCAGCGCCCGCACGCGCGCCTCCAGCTCCTGCAGCGAGAACGGCTTGGCCATGTAGTCGTCCGCGCCCAGGTCCAGGCCCTTCACGCGCTGCTCGACGCTGTCGGCCGCGGTCAGAATCAGCACCGGCATCGTCGAGCCGCGCGCGCGCAGCTTGCGCAGCACCTCCAGCCCATGCAGGCGTGGCAGGCCGAGGTCGAGGATGACGAGGTCGAACTCGTGCGTCGCCAACGCTGTATCGGCCTCGGTGCCCGAGCTGACGCGGTCCACCGCATAGCCCGACGCGCGCAGCGCTCTCAACAGGCCATCGGCCAGCACTTGGTCGTCTTCGGCAATCAGGATGCGCATGGTGTTTATGTCTCCGGCGCCGATGTTATGTGTTGGTCATGTGGCTCACGCCATGAGCCACCCAGCGCCTAGGATGCTCATCAAGCCTGGGGATGAAATACTGTACAAACATACAGATTGCCCCATAATTCCGACATCGCACTGGAGAAACACATGGACGCGCCCGTCAAAGCCCTGAACACCGAAAAAGCCAAGGCCCTGCAAGCCGCCCTCGCCCAGATCGAAAAGCAGTTCGGCAAGGGCTCCATCATGCGTCTCGGTGAAGGCGAAGTCATCGAAGACATCCAGGTCGTCTCCACCGGCTCGCTGGGCCTGGACATCGCGCTGGGCGTCGGCGGCCTGCCCCGCGGCCGCGTCGTCGAAATCTATGGTCCGGAGTCATCCGGCAAGACCACGTTGACGCTGCAAGTCATCGCCGAGATGCAGAAGCTCGGTGGCACCGCCGCCTTCATCGATGCCGAGCACGCCCTCGACATCCAGTACGCCCAGAAGCTCGGCGTCAATCTGCAGGACCTGCTGATCAGCCAGCCCGATACCGGTGAACAGGCCCTCGAGATCGTCGACGCGCTGGTGCGCTCCGGCTCGGTGGACCTCATCGTCGTCGACTCGGTCGCCGCCCTCACGCCCAAGGCCGAACTCGAAGGCGAGATGGGCGACAGCCTGCCCGGTCTGCAGGCCCGCCTGATGAGCCAGGCGCTGCGCAAGCTGACCGCCACGATCAAGAAGACCAACTGCATGGTCATCTTCATCAACCAGATCCGCATGAAGATCGGCGTCATGTTCGGCTCGCCCGAGACGACCACCGGCGGCAACGCGCTGAAGTTCTACGCATCCGTGCGCCTGGACATCCGCCGCATCGGCTCCATCAAGAAGGGCGAGGAAGTCATCGGCTCCGAGACCAAGGTCAAGGTCGTCAAGAACAAGGTCTCGCCCCCGTTCAAGACCGCCGAGTTCGACATCCTCTACGGAGAGGGCATCAGCCGCGAGGGCGAAATCGTCGACATGGGCGTCATCGCCAAGCTCGTTGAGAAGTCTGGTTCCTGGTACGCCTATCAGGGCGAGAAGATCGGCCAGGGCAAAGACAACGCCCGCGAGTTCCTGCGCGAGAACCCCGACGTGGCCCGCGAGATCGAGAACAAGATTCGCGAATCCCTGGGCGTGGCGCTGCTGAGCGCACCGACCGAGGAATAAGCCCGCCGTGCCCGGCATGGCGCGGCAGCCCCTGTCGCTGAAGGCTCGCGCCATCGGCCTGCTGGCCCAGCGCGAGCACAGCCGCGCCGAACTGCGGCGCAAGCTGCTGCGCATCGAGCAGCAACAACGCACCCGGCAGGCCGCGGCGGCGCAATCTGCCAGCTTGAGAGGGCGCGAAGGCGGGTTCGATGAAAGCTCGGGCAGCGAAGCGCGGCCCGATAAGGATGACGCCGAAGTCGACAGCGAATCCGGCACGGCGGCAGTCGACGCGCTGCTGGACGCCCTTGCCGCCGACGGCTATCTGGATGAAACCCGCTTCGTCGAATCCCGGCTACACGTGCGGGCCGGTCGCTTCGGCACGCAGCGCATCCAGCAGGAACTGGCCCACCACGGGCTGAGGCTGGATGCCGATCAGCAGGCCGCGCTGCGTGCTTCCGAACTGGAGCGAGCCCGCGAGGTCTGGCTCAGGCGTTTCGGCACGGAACCGTCCCGTAACCCAGAAGACCGCGCAAAGCAGACGCGTTTCCTGCTGGCCCGAGGGTTTGCCCCCGAAGTGGTGCGCCGCTTGCTCAGAGCCTAAGGACCGCTTGACCCAGCGCGCAGGGGGCATTTTTACCCTCCGTGCTACATTGCCGGCTGCCGCCAGCACGGCGGTTCATCCGGTTACACGCCCCGAGCTCCTTGGCATAGCGGCCCTGAGAGTCGCCTCCACCCGCTGTCCCCGGCACCGGCCGGGTCGTTTCGCCCGCTCCGTTCCATGCGTCCCGTTCACCCGTCCGTCACGCGCCGCCCGCTGCACCGCCGCGCCCTCGATGTGCAGGTGTTCGCGCGTGAAGATGGCCTGTTCGACGTCGAAGCCAGCCTCATCGACACCAAGTCGCAGGACGTACCGCTGGCCGGCGTCCCCCGCAAGGCCGGCGATCCGATCCACCAGATGCAGCTGCATCTGACCATCGACGCGACGCTCACAATCACCGCCGCCTCGTCCGACACGCTGTGGATGCCCTACCCCGAGGCCTGCGCCGCGCACGGCAATGCCTATGCGCGACTCGTCGGCCTGAACCTGCTGAAGGGCTTCCGCCAGGACGTCGCCGAACGCCTGAGCGGCACCCAGGGCTGCACCCACCTCACCGAGCTGTGCCAGATCCTGCCGACGGCCTTCATCCAGGCGATGGCCGGCTCCATCATCGACACCCGCGAGGGCGATGCCGACGGCAACCCGCCCTTCCAGCTCGACCGCTGCCACGCGCTGCGCCGCGATGGGGCGACCGTTGCCAAGTTCTATCCACGCTGGCATCTGGCGACCCCAGAACCAGTACCGACCGCTTCCTGACTTCCCCGACCCGAAAGACCCAGCCATGAAAATCCACGAATACCAAGGCAAAGAAATCCTGCGCCAGTTCGGCGTGCCGGTGCCGCGCGGCATCCCGGCCTTCACCGTGCAGGAAGCCGTTGAAGCAGCCCAGAAGCTGGGCGGCCCGGTCTGGGTCGTCAAGGCCCAGATCCACGCCGGCGGCCGCGGCAAGGGTGGCGGCGTCAAGGTCGCCAAGACCATCGACGACGTCAAGGAGAAGTCCGAGGCCATCCTGGGCATGCAGCTCAAGACGCACCAGACCGGCCCCGAAGGCCAGAAGGTCCGCCGCCTGTACATCGAGGACGGCGCCGACATCGGCAAGGAGTTCTACATCTCGCTGGTGACCGACCGCGCCACGCAGAAGGTCGCGTTCATCGCCTCCAGCGAAGGCGGCATGGACATCGAAGAGGTGGCCCACAGCACGCCCGAGAAGATCGTCACCGAAGTGATCGATCCGCTGACCGGCATCACCACCGAGCAGTCCAAGAAGATCGCCGCCGCCATCGGCATGGAAGGCCACACGGTCGACCAGGCCGTCGACCTGTTCGCCAAGCTCTACAAGTGCTACATGGACACGGACGCGTCGCTGGTTGAAATCAACCCGCTGAACCGCGACGGCAAGGGCAACCTGATGGCCCTGGACGCAAAGTTCAACTTCGACGCCAACGCGCTGTTCCGCCACCCCGAGATCGTCGCCTACCGCGACCTGGACGAAGAAGATCCCGCCGAAGTCGAGGCCTCCAAGTTCGACCTCGCCTACATCTCGCTGGACGGCAACATCGGCTGCCTGGTGAACGGCGCCGGCCTGGCCATGGCCACGATGGACACCATCAAGCTGTTCGGCGGCGAGCCGGCCAACTTCCTGGACGTCGGCGGCGGCGCCACGGCCGAGAAGGTCACCGAAGCCTTCAAGATCATGCTCAAGAACAAGAGCGTGAAGGGCATCCTCGTCAACATCTTCGGCGGCATCATGAAGTGCGACACCATCGCCGAAGGTGTCATCACCGCCTGCAAGGCCGTGAACCTGTCCGTGCCGCTGGTCGTGCGCATGAAGGGCACCAACGAAGAACTGGGCAAGAAGATGCTGGCCGAATCCGGCCTGCCCATCATCGCCGCCGACACGATGGCCGAAGCGGCCACCAAGATCGTCGCCGCTGTTGCCTAACGCCCAGGAGTAAGAGAAATGTCGATCTACATCAACAAAGACACCAAGGTCATCACCCAGGGCATCACCGGCAAGACCGGCCAGTTCCACACGCTGGGTTGCCAAGCCTATGCCAACGGCAAGAACGCCTTCGTCGCGGGCGTGAACCCCAAGAAGGCCGGCGAGAAGTTCAGCGAGATCCCCATCTACGCGACCGTCAAGGAAGCCGCCGGCCAGACCGGCGCGACCGTCTCGGTCATCTACGTGCCGCCCGCGGGCGCCGCTGCGGCCATCTGGGAAGCCGTCGAGGCCGACCTGGACCTGGCGATCTGCATCACGGAAGGCATCCCCGTCCGCGACATGCTGGAAGTGCGCAACAAGATGAAGGCCAAGGAAGCCGCCGGCGGCAAGCGCACGCTGCTGCTGGGCCCCAACTGCCCCGGCCTGATCACGCCCGAAGAAATCAAGATCGGCATCATGCCCGGCCACATCCACCGCAAGGGCCGCATCGGCGTGGTCTCGCGCTCCGGCACGCTGACCTATGAAGCGGTCGCGCAGCTGACCGAGCTGGGCATCGGCCAGTCGTCGGCCGTCGGCATCGGTGGCGACCCGATCAACGGCCTCAAGCACATCGACGTGATGAAGGCCTTCAACGACGACCCGGACACCGACGCCGTCATCATGATCGGCGAGATCGGCGGCCCGGACGAAGCGGAAGCCGCCCGCTGGTGCAAGGCCAACATGAAGAAGCCCATCGTCGGCTTCATCGCCGGCGTCACCGCCCCTCCGGGCAAGCGCATGGGCCACGCCGGCGCGCTGATCTCCGGTGGCGCCGACACGGCGGATGCCAAGCTCGCCATCATGGAAGAGTGCGGCTTCACGATCACGCGCAACCCGTCCGAGATGGGCAAGCTGCTGAAAGGACTTCTCTGAAGTCCTTCAGGGCAGGCTCATATCCGCGTAGCGGATGTGAAGCCGCACAAGCGGCGGGCCGAAACTAAGGCACTGCTGTAAACCTGCCCCAGCGTCTGACGAGGGCCGTTCATAGAACGGCCCTTTTCTTTTGCCGATTGCTAGCTGCGTAGTTGCACGCAGGCACAAGGTCGCCGGCCGCAACGACACTCCGGAGACCAACCTCGCACCTGCATGGACCTGCTGAACGCCACCTTCTTCATCGCCCTGCTCAAGATCGTCTGGGTCAACCTCCTGCTGTCGGGCGACAACGCCGTCGTCATCGCGCTGGCGGCACGCAACCTGGCCCCGGCCCAGCAGAAGAAGGCCATCGTGTTCGGCAGCGGCGCGGCCATCGTGCTGCGCGTCGTGCTGACGCTGTTTGCGGTGCAGCTGCTGCAGCTGCCGTGGCTGAAGCTGGCCGGCGCCGTGCTGCTGCTGTGGATCGGCATCCAGCTGCTGGCCGACAACGATGCCGACGCCGAGGTCCATGCCAGCAACAGCGTCTGGGTGGCCATCCGTACCATCCTCGTCGCCGATCTCGTCATGAGCCTGGACAACGTCATCGCCGTCGCGGCCGCTGCCAACAGCGCGCCGGATAACGACCGCATGCTGCTGTTGGTCATCGGCCTGGGCCTGTCCATTCCGCTGATCATCTTCGGCAGCACGCTGCTGCTGAAGCTGATGGAGCGCTTCCCGTCCATCATCACCCTGGGCGCGGCGCTGCTGGGCTTCGTCGCCGGCGAGATGGCCACGACCGACGCCGCCGTGCACGACTGGTTCGAGGCCCACCTGCACGAGCTGGACTACACCGTCAGCATCGGCTGCGCCATCCTCGTCGTCGCCGTCGGCCTTGCGCGCGCCCGCCGCGGCAGGCGCGAGGCCGCCTAAGATCGGCCGCATGGCAAGCGGCGGCATCCCCGGCAAGCTGGGCGGACTTTGGCAGCGCCTCGTCGGCCGCGCCGATGACGCGCCGCCGGGTGAGCCGTCGGTGTCACCCACATCGCAGCAAACCCTGGCCGACGACACCCCGCCGACGCAGGCCGAGGTCGGCAGCACGCCGCCGGATCTGCACGACTTCGAACTCGGCGCCGAGATCGGCCGCGGCGCCATGGCCATCGTCTACAAGGCCACGCAGCGCTCCACCGGCCGCCAGGTCGCCATCAAACGCCTGGCGCTGAGCCGCGAGTTCTCCAGTGAAGACCTCGCCGACGTGCGCGACCGCTTCATGCGCGAGGCCCGCGCCGCGCGCGCGCTGCAGCACCCGGACATCCTGCAGGTCGTCGACGCCGGCCAGGACGGCCGCGACGCCTGGCTGGCGCTGGAGTACGTGCTGGGCCGCGACCTCAGCCTGTTCACGAAGCCCGGCCAGCTGCTGCCGGTGCGCGAGGTCGTGCAGATCGGCGCCCGGCTGGCACGGGCGCTGGACTATGCGCACAGCCAGGGCGTCATCCACCGCGACATCAAGCCGGCCAACGTCATGCTGGACCGCATCAACGGCAGTCTCAAGCTGATGGATTTCGGCATCGCCCGCGTCGGCGACGGCAGCCGCACGCGCACGGGCCTCGTGCTGGGCACGCCATCCTTCATGTCGCCCGAACAGCTGGCCGGCCTGACGGTCGACGGCCGCAGCGATCTCTACTCCCTCGGCGTACTGCTCTACCAACTGCTGACGGGCACGCTGCCGCACCAGAGCGAGTCCATGGCCCGGCTGATGCAGCAGATCGCCACCGAGCCGGCGCCGGACGTGAGGATTCACCGACCCGGCCTGCCGGAGTCCCTGGCCCTGGTGCTGGCCGTCGCGCAGGAGAAGCGTCCCGAGCTGCGCTATCCCAATGGAGAGCAGATGGCGCGCGACCTGGAGGCCGTGCTCATCATGGACCTGCAGAACGAGCCCGCCACGCCCGAGGCCGTCAAGCCCCAGGATGATGCCTTCGCACAAACACTGCGCTTGACCCCGGAGGAAGCAGGGCAGAATCGCCGCTCCTCCGCCCTACCCGGCGAGTCCCACGAGCCACCCCAAGCCCCATGATCCTGGAGTTCTTCAGCGCCACCGACGTGGGCCGCGCGCGCGACAACAACGAAGACTCGGTCGCCCTTGACGAGGCCGCCGGCCTGGCGGTGCTGGCCGACGGCATGGGCGGCTACAACGCCGGCGAAGTGGCCAGCCAGATGCTGACCAGCTTCGTCAGCAGCGAGCTGGGCCGCTGGCTCAAGGACGCCGGCCGCGAGGCCCGCGCCGGCGAGGTCAAGCGTGCGATGGACATCTGCGTGGACAACGCCAACCGCGCCATCTTCAACGCCGCCAACACCAACCCCAAGTACGCCGGCATGGGCACGACGCTGGTGCTGGGCGTGTTCCGCCCCGAAGGCCTGCTGCTGGGCCACGTCGGCGACTCGCGCGGCTACCGCCTGCGCGCCGGCCGACTGGCCCAGATCACACGCGACCACTCGCTGCTGCAGGAGCAGATCGACGCCGGCCTGCTGACCGTGGAAGAGGCCGCCTTCTCCAGCAACAAGAACCTCGTCACGCGCGCCGTCGGCGTCGAGGACACCGTGCTGATGGAGCTGCACCTGCACGAGGTGCAAGCCGGCGACACCTACCTCTTCTGCTCGGACGGCCTGTCCGACATGCTCGACGACGACAGCATCGCCAACCTGCTCAATGGCAATCCCACGCTGCCCGAAGCGGCACGGGCACTGATCAACGCAGCCAATGACAGCGGCGGCCGCGATAACATCGCGCTCATCCTGGCCCGCGCGGAGGGCCGTCAACGAACCGAAGGTCGGGGCTGGTGGCCCTTCGGACGACGTAACGGCCAGTAAGTCCTCGCCTGAGAGTCACGGCACGAACAACAGAACTTGAGGTCATTCATGGGCAAACTGGTGGTTTCGCTCGACGGCGTCGTGATCAAGGAAGTCCAGATCACCAAGGACAAGACCACGCTCGGTCGGCGGCCCTACAACGACATCGTCATCGACAACCTCGCCGTCTCCGGCGAGCACGCTGTCTTGCAGATGGTCGGCAATGACGTCTTCATCGAAGACCTCAACTCCACCAACGGCACCTACATCAACGGCAAGGCGATCAAGAAGCAGCTGCTGGCTGACAACGACACCGTCGAGATCGGCAAGTACAAGATCAAGTTCCTGCTCAACGACGGCGGCGACTACGAGAAGACGATGATCCTCAAGCCCGGTTCGGCTGCGCCGGGTCTGGGCAGCGGGCTTGGCTCATCGTTCGGCGGACTCGGTGGTGGCGCGGCCGCCGTCGGCCCGGCCTCCATCAAGGTGCTGACTGGTGCCGCCGCGGGTCGTGAGGTCGCGCTCAGCAAGGTCGTCACAACGCTGGGCAAGCCCGGCGTGCAGGTGGCCTCGATCACCAAGCGCCCTACCGGCTATGTGTTCGCCCACGTCGAAGGCGCCCAGCGTCCCAGCGTCAACGGCATCCCGCTGACCGGCGAATCGATCGCCCTGCGCAGCGGCGACCTCATCGAGTTGGCCGGCACGCAGATGCAGTTCATCCAGGGCTGATCGACCCGCTCCGCAACGGCTGCGCCGCTCCCTCGAAGGGGCGCTTCCGACCGACCGGCAGGGCCGGATCGGCGGGAGTCGCCGAGTGGAAAACGTGCTCCGCGATCGGCTGTGACTTCCTCACGATTGGGATACCCCCAACTCGGTAATCCGACCGCCTCCGATATCGGGCCGCTGCGTACATTCTTGGCTCCACCTCGCCTGACGCGAGGCCCCTCGACACCGAGCCAACGCACCGCATGAACATCCGCGTTTTGGGCTGCTCCGGCGCCATCGCCGCCGGCTACAAGACCACCGCCTTCCTGCTCGACGACGATGTCCTCATCGACGCCGGCACGGGCGTGGGTGACCTGCCGCTGGACGCGCTGGCCGCCATCGACCACATCCTGCTCAGCCACTCCCATCTGGACCACGTGCTGGGCATCCCGCTGCTGGCCGATGCCGTGCTGCGCCTGCGCGCGGCCGCCGGCCGCCCGCCCATCCAGGTCCACGCGCTGCCCGAGACGCTGGCCGCGCTGCAGCTGCACATCTTCAACGGCGCCATCTGGCCCGACTTCACCCGCCTGCCGAGCCGCGAAGCGCCCGTGCTGAGCCTGCACCCCTTCCAGATCGGCGACCGCCTGAACCTGAACGGCCGCGTCATCGAAGTCCTGTCCGCCGCCCACACCGTGCCGGCCGTCGGCTTCGCCGTCGACGGCGGCGCCATCACCGGACACGCCCACTGGGTCTTCACCGGCGACACCGGCCCGAACCCGGCACTGTGGCAGCGGCTGGCGCAACTGAAGCTGTCCCACCTCGTCATCGAGACCGCCTTCAGCGACGACGAGGCCGAACTCGCCCATGTCAGCCGCCACCTGTGCCCGACCGAACTGGGCCGCGAACTGAGCCAGCTGGCCGGCAGCGTCGACGTACGCATCACCCACATCAAGCCCGGCGAGGTCGAGGCCGTCATGGCCGGCGTGCAGGCGCTCACCAGCCCGCACCGCATCAGTGCGCTGGTGGCGGGGCAGGAGATGGCGCTGTAAGCAGGCGTTACCTTCGCGGCTGAACGGCGCCTGCGGGCGCCGTTTTGCTTGGCTGACGTTTTTTGGCCCGTCGGCTGCAGCTGACAAAAGACGTCAGCCCCAGGTGACCATTTTTGTCAGAAGCGGGCTGCGAAAGCGGTCAAACGTGCGCTTTCACACGCTGCGGACGGGCCGGAAAGCTGGCACGCCCCCTGCATTCATGGGGACTGCCCTCCCACCCACTCACACTCGCTGGAGTAACTGACATGCAACTGAAAGCACGTGCCCAACAGGGCTTCA
The DNA here is from genome assembly GCF_043555985.1 of Pelomonas candidula. Taxonomy (NCBI): domain Bacteria; kingdom Pseudomonadati; phylum Pseudomonadota; class Betaproteobacteria; order Burkholderiales; family Sphaerotilaceae; genus Roseateles; species Pelomonas candidula. Next base: position 464,595 of record NZ_JBIGIC010000003.1, read on the forward strand.
CCCTGATCGAACTGATGATCGTCGTGGCCATCATCGGCATCCTGGCTGCTGTGGCGATTCCCCAGTACAAGGACTACACGATCAAGGCCAAGATCGGCAATGCACTGAGCGCCGTTGATTCGTACAAAGCTGCGGTTGCCCTGTGCATCCAAGAAACCGGGGTTGGCGCTGGCTCTGCTCCGACTGCTTGCGGCCAAGGTGACGCCAGCGCAAATATCCCCGCTACTGCCGCAACCAAAGAAGTTTCCAAAGTTGAAGTGTCCAGTGCAGGCGTCATCAAGGCGACCTTGGCTTCGGGCATCGGTACTGGCATTGACGGCCAGACGATCTCGTGGACTCCCACTGTCGGCACGTCTAGCGTGACCTGGACCGCGACTACCGACATCGACGCTTCGAAGTACCCCGCCGCCACGAACGCAATCACCAAGAACAACGTGTCTTCCTAAGACAATCGACAGCAGGGCGGCTATCGCCGCCCGCGCTCACGACAAAGGGGCTTCGGCCCCTTTTTTGCTGTCTCCCGAGGAATTCAACGCTTACGCATGCCTATTGACCGCCCGAAGCACCGATTCGCGATGTTGCTTGCCGTGCTTGCGTGGCTGTTCATGGCGCACCCTTATGAGGGTCTGAGGCACGATGGCGTTCTCTACTTTGGCCAGGCACTGCTCCATTCAACCGTCCCCGTTCTGAGCCAGGACGTCTTTTTCTCTGGCGGATCGCAGGACCAGTATTCGATCTACGCGCACCTGATGGTGCCGCTGTATGAGCACCTCGGGCGGTTGTCCACGCACGTGGGAGTGCTCATGTGCAGTTGGCTTCTCATGGCTGGCGCCGTGCTCCGACTGCTGAGACGTTTCGAACCCTCGGGCCCACTTCCTTACTGGGGGCTGTTCGCTTACACCGTCATGTCGCCGATTTACGGTGGAGGCTGGGTCTTCAGTTACGGCGAGGCTTTCGTCACCGCACGTACCTTTGCAGAGCCGGCGCTGCTCTGGAGCCTTGCGGCGCTGATGGACGACCGGCGCCGCGTCGCAGTCGGGCTGCAGGTTCTCGCGGCGTTCTTCCATCCACTGATGACCTTGCCCGTCATCGTTCTGAGTTGGTGCTTTCTCGCTGAATCCGACCGACGCTGGCTATGGCTGCTCCTCTCAATCCCGGCCGCCCTTCTGGTGGCGCTGGCAGGCATTCCTCCGCTGGACGGACTGCTGAAGACCTATGACCCCTATTGGTGGTCAGTCTTCGACATCAACAACCATCACCTGATTCTCGGCAATTGGAATCTGCACGACCACCTGACGGTACTGCTTGACGTCGCTGTCCTTCTGGCGGTGACACGTCTGCGGCCAACGGATATCTGGACACGGCTGATCTATGCGGCCGTCATCACGACGGTGGCAATGCTCGCCCTGACTGCGATCGGAGTCGACCTGCTGCACGCCGTGCTATTGACGCAACTCCAGCTCTGGCGCGCCCACTGGGTCTCACACCTGATGGCCATGGCCTTGGCGCCCTGGCTGGTGGCTCGGCTGTGGTCGATGGACGGGCTCTGGAAGGCAAGCGCCTGCGCGCTGGGACTCGCGCTGCTCAATTCCCACATTGGCTTGGAGCATGGTGTGGCGACGCTGCTGCTATGGGGGCTGTGCTCGTTGCTGGCCTGGCGCACGAGCCACGTCACACGGGTGACCGTGATGCTTGCCTGCAGCGGCATCCTGATCGGCTTGCTCGGACTCACGGCATACCAACTGGATGCGGTCGTTGAGCAACAAAGTTGGGAGTTACCCGGCGAGTGGTTTGCAAGCGCCGTGAAGATCATGGCCTTCCCGACGATCGCCTTTTCCGCCTTCGCCGCCCTGCTCCACCTCGCACGCTGGCGTCGCGCCGGGGCGGGCCTCGCCGCAGTGGTCAGCGGCCTCTTGCTGTGCCTGTCCCTGGCTCATTGGGACCAGCGCACCGACCTGGCTCGTGCCATCGAGTCACCCGCCGAGCGCCCTCACCCGTTCTCGGACCTGGTGCCAGATCGAGCAACCGTCTATTGGCCCAACCAGTTGATCCCTGTGTGGGGCCTGCTGGAGAGGGCAAGCCACTACTCCGAGCAGCAGGGCGCCGGTGTGCTGTTTAACCGCCAAACTGCGCTGATCTATGCGCCCCGACGGGAGACGTATCGCCCAATCAGGGACGATCGCGAGCGATGCCGTACCGGCGCTCAATTCACTCGAAATCGCAAGGCGCTCGCCCACTGCGACATGCCGACCAATGAGCGGTTGGTGACCTTGTGCTCCCAGCCTGATCCCCCTGACTTCCTTGTGCTCGTTGATCGGCTCAAGCCAGAGCCTCTGGCCACATGGACGCTACCTCAACGGCGTGACGTACCCCAGACCTTCGCCCTCTACGCCTGTTCTCAGCTGACCCGCCCAGAAAGCTAACCATGCCCTCGATATCGCGCGAGTTCATCCTGTACTTCGCAGCCAGCGCCGCCGCGCTGGCGCTGGACACCGCCGTATTCAACCTGTCGCTGCGTCTGGGTGTGGGCCTGGCGATGTCGGCCTGCCTGGGCTTCAGCCTCGGCCTGATGCTGGTCTACACGATCAGCACCCGGCACGTGTTTTCTCAGCACAGCATGGCGGACAGCCGCAGCGAGTTCGCGCTGTTCGCCATGATCGGCATCGCCGGGCTGCTGCTGACCGAGGCGCTGCTGTGGCTGTTCGTCAAACAGCTCGGCATGGCACCGTTGGCAGCCAAGCTGACCAGCGCCTGCGGGGTATTCGTCTTCAACTTCGCACTGCGCAAGGCCCTCCTGTTCACGGCTCGCAGCAAAGCGCTCAGCACGCAGCAATGACCCAGCCCTCCACCCTCGTCATTGGCGCCGGCCCCGCCGGCCTGACCGCCGGCCTCGAATTGCTGCGCGCCGGCTACCCGCAGGTCACCATCCTGGAGGCCACCCAGGAGATTGGTGGCATTTCCAAGACGGTCAACTACAAGGGCAACCGCATCGACATCGGCGGGCACCGCTTCTTCTCCAAGTCCGACTGGGTCATGGACTGGTGGCGCGACGTGCTGCCGGTCGCCCAACCGGCCGCCGGCAATGGCGATGCGCGCCTGGCCTTCCAGGGCAAGGAGCGCCTGCTCGGCGGACACGAGGCCACGGCCAGCGAGACGGACGACTCGGTGCTGCTGATCCGCAGTCGCCAGTCGCGCATCTACTTCGGCGGGCAGTTCTTCGACTACCCGCTCAAGCCCGGCATGGACCTGGTCCGAAAGATGGGGCCGCTGCGCTGCCTGCAGTTCGCGGGCAGCTACATGGCCGCCGCGGCCAGCCCCATCCAGCCCGAGCGCACGCTGGAGGACTTCTTCATCAACCGCTTTGGCCGCCAGCTCTATCGGCAGTTCTTCAAGGACTACACCGAGAAGGTCTGGGGCGTGCCCTGCCGCGACATCAGCGCCGACTGGGGTGCGCAGCGCATCAAGAGCCTGTCGATCGGCAGCGCCGCCAAGCAGGCGCTGAAGAAGCTCGTCACCGGCAAGACCGACAGCCAGCACACATCGCTCATCGAGAGCTTCCTCTATCCCAAATATGGCCCTGGCCAGATGTGGGAGACGGCCACGGCCGAGTTCGAGCGGCGCGGCGGCCGGCTGCTGCGTGGCTGGGCCGTCGACGAGATCCACCGCCAAGAACGCCGCGTCGAGCGCGTCGTCGCGCGTGACGCCGACGGCCAGCGCCAGAGCTTCGACGCCAGCGCCGTCGTGTCGACCATGCCCATCCGCGAACTGGCTCAGGCACTGCGCCCCGCGCCCGACGCGCCGACGCTGTCGATTGCCTCCGGCCTCGAGTACCGCGACTTCATCACCGTGGGCCTGCTCTACCGTCGCATGAGCCCGAAGGTGGCCGGCAAGGCAAGGCATGTCAGCGACAACTGGATCTACATCCAGGAGCCCGGCGTCAAGGTCGGCCGCGTCCAGGTGTTCAACAACTGGAGCCCCTACATGGTGGCCGACCCCGACACGGTCTGGCTGGGGCTGGAGTTCTTCGCCCGCGACGACGACGACCTGTGGGCACTCAGCGAGGACAAGCTCAAGGCCCTGGCCGTGCGCGAGATGCAGCAGCTGGGCCTGGCCGACGAGGCCGAGCTGCTGGATGCCACCGTGCTGCGCCAGCCCAAGGCCTACCCAGGCTACTTCGGCTCGGCCTTCGAACGCTTCGACGAGCTGCGCGGCTGGCTGGACGGCCTGGACAACCTCTTCCTGTGCGGCCGCAACGGCATGCACCGCTACAACAACCAGGACCATTCCATGCTGTCCGCGCGCCTGGCCGCGCAGGCCATCATGAACGGCGGCGCCGGCCGAGACGCGATCTGGGACGTCAACATCGACGACGACTATCACGAAGACACGGCAAAGACGACCTGAGGCGTCAGCGTGCCATCATCCGCGCCCATGTCGTCCCAGACCCCTTCCGCCGCGGCCGATGCCGCGCCGTTCAGCATCGTCATCGCGGCCGCGCTGCCGCCATTGCTGGCCTTCAACCAGACGCCGGCCGCCACGCTCTACAACCAGTTGCTGGCCCTCGCCGGCTGGGGGCTCGCGCTCGTCTTCTGGGCATCCTCATCGCCCGGTTGGCGCATCAGCCTGAAGAGCCCCGCGGCGCTGGCGATGGCGCTGCTGCTCGTCGCCCCGATCACATCCGTCGCCTGGCGTTCGCTGCCGCTGTCGCTGGGGCTGAACGCCGTCGCCGTCATTGGCGCCGGCTTGGTCGTGCTGGTGCTGGCGCAGGGCCTGTCGCGCCAGGCGCGTCACGTTGCCGCCGAGTCGCTGTGCTGGGGACTGCTCGCCACCGGTCTGCTCAGCGTCGTCATCAGCCTCGTGCAGGTCTTCGCGCCCGATCTGGCCGACGGCATCATCATTGCCCGCTCTGGCGTCGTGGGCAGCGCGGTCAGCAACCTGCGCCAGCCAAACCACCTGGCCAGCCTGATGATGTGGGCCGCCATCGCCGCTGTCTACGTGACCGAGCGGCGCGGCTGGCGCTGGCTGCTGCCGCCACTGCTGGCGGCCTTCGTCTTCACCGTCGTGCTGAGCGCATCGCGCACCGGCTACATCGGCGTTGGCATGCTGGCTGTCTGGGGTGTGGTGGATCGCAGCCTCTCGCGCAGCGCCCGCCTGAGCCTGCTGGCAACGCCGCTGATGCTGGGTGCAAGTTGGTGGCTGATGTCGATGTGGTCCACCGAAAGCGGCCACGCCTTCCGCGGGGCCTCGAGGCTGGCCGAGGGCGCTGGCTCGCCGTCGCGGCTGGCCATCCTGCGCGATGCCTGGGCGCTGACGAAGGCCAACCCGCTGACGGGCGTGGGCTGGGGCGAGTTCAATTTCGCGTGGAGCCTGACGCCGTTCCCGACCCGCCCCATCGCTTTCTTCGACCACACGCACAACATCGCGTCCCAGCTGGCCGTCGAACTGGGTCTGCCTTGGGCGGGTACTGTGCTCGGGTTGCTGTGCTGGGCCATCGTGAAGGCGTGGCACGGAGCGGCGACCGGCCAGGGCGACGACGCCCCGCTGCGTCGCATGGCGCTGATGATCGTGCTGACCATCGGTCTGCACAGCCTGCTGGAGTACCCGCTCTGGTACGCCTACTTCCTGCTGCCCGCCTGCTTCGCGCTGGGCCTAGCCCTGCCGGCAGCCGACACCGAGACGCCCGCGCCGGCAGCGCCCGGCATCTTCGTCGGGGCTCTGCTGATCGCGGGCAGCCTGTTCGCCGTGGTGGACTACCAGCGCATCGCCGACATCTATGCCCCGAGCGCCGACGCCGTTCCGCTGGGCGAGCGCATCACCACCGGCCAGGCTTCGCCGCTCTTCGGCCACCAGGCCGACTACGCGGCCGCGACCAGCCTGCCGCCCGGCCCCGCCGCGCTGGCCGCCGCGCGGCGCACCGGTTTCAGCCTCATCGACGCGCGGCTGCTGATGCACTGGTCGCTCTCGCTGCAGGCGACGGGAGACATCAACGGTGCGCGCTTCCTCGCCGACCGACTGCGCGAGTTCCGCAACTCGACGGGTGATACGTGGTTCGAGAGCTGTGGCGCACCGGCCTCTGGACCGGTCATGGTGCAGTGCCAGCCGGCCTCGGGTGTCGTCGACTGGCGGACACTGCGTTGAGCTAAGCGGCGTCGGGGGCGTGCCAGTCGCCGCTCTTGCCGCCCTGCTTCTCCAGCACGCGCACGCGATCAATGACCATGCCGCGGTCGGCGGCCTTGCACATGTCGTAGATGGTCAGCAGGCCCACCTGCACGGCGCACAGCGCCTCCATCTCCACGCCCGTGCGGCCCAGTGTCTCGACCTGTGCGCGGCACAGCACGCGGCTGCCGGGCTCGTCGAGCTCGAAGTCGACCTTCACACGCGTGATGGGCAGCGGGTGGCACAGCGGCACGAGGTCGCTGCAGCGCTTGGCGCCCTGAATGGCAGCGATGCGCGCCACGCCCAGCACGTCGCCCTTCTTCGCGGTGCCACTGGCGATCAGCGCGAAGGTGGCGGGCTGCATGCGGATCTCGCCCGCAGCGACCGCCACGCGGTGCGTCTCGGCCTTGGCCGACACGTCAACCATGTGGGCTTCGCCCTGGGCGTCGAAATGGGTCAGCGGGCTCGTCATGGCAGCGTGGGGAGGGGCTTCATCTTCACGAAACGTTCGGGGTTCGAGTTGCAGGCATCATAGGCAGATGGCTGCTGACGGCCGGAGTTCCCGTTCGATGAAGAAGTTGCTTGTCACCCGCCCCCTGTTGACGCTGATCGCAGCCGCCACGCTGGCCCTGCCCGGCGCGCCGCTGAATGCCCAGGTCAACCTGCCGGCGCTGGGCGATGCGGTCTCGCAGGATCTCGACGTCGGCTCCGAGCGCCGCCTGGGCGACCAGGTCATGCGCCAGATCCGCATCGACCCCGACTACGTGCAGGACCCGATCCTGCAGGAGTACCTCGAAGGCATCTGGCGGCCGCTGGTGCAGGCCGCTCGCAAGCTGGGCCAGATCGGCGACGAGACGCAGGCGCGCTTCGCGTGGGAGCCCTTCCTCGTGCGCGACAAGAGCGTCAACGCGTTCGCGCTGCCGGGCGGCTTCGTCGGCACGCACCTGGGCCTGATTTCGATGACGGTCTCGCGCGACGAACTCGCGTCGGTGCTGGCGCACGAGCTGTCGCACATCACGCAGCGCCACATCGCGCGCCGCATCGCGGGTGACTCGAAGAACAGCATGGTCGCCGTCGCCGGCCTGCTGCTGGGCATCCTGGCCGCCACGCGCGGCAACATCGACATGGCCAACGCCGGCATCATCGGCGGCCAGGCCGCGGCCACGCAGCTGTCGCTGAACTTCTCGCGCGACATGGAGCGCGAGGCCGACCGCGTCGGCTTCAACGTGCTCGTCGAGGCGGGCTTCTCCGGTGCCGGCATGGTGAGCATGTTCGAGCGCATGGAGCAGGCCTACCACCTGATGGACGACGGCGCCTACCCGTACCTGCGCTCGCACCCGCTGACCAGCGAACGCATCGGCAACGCGCGCACGCGCCTGGCGCTGGAGCCCTTCTCGCGTCCGCGCGGCCTGGCCGAGCACGCACTGATCGCCGGCCGCGCCCGCGCATTGCAGGACCCGCGCGTCGAGGCTTGGAAGGTGCTGGAGAACTACGACGCCGGCGCCCGCAACATCAAGGACAGTGGCGGCTACGAGCAACTCGGCGCGCGCTACGCGGCGGCGTTGTCGTCCATCAAGCTGCGCAACTTCGACCGCGCCGAGGCCACGCTGCGCAGCGCCGAGGTGACGCTCAAGCTCATCAACCCCAGCCCCACCGAGACCGCGGCCGCCAGCCGGCTGCTGACCTATCTGCGCGCGGAGCTCGCCGAGGCGCGCGGCCGGCCGATGGAAGGCATCGCCGCGCTGGACTCGCTGGGCGGCGAGAAGTCGCGCCCGATGCTGATGCAGCGCGTGGGCCTGGCGCTGGCCGCGGGGCCCGCGGACGTCTCCGGCCCGCAGCTGCGCGAGGCCGCCGATGCGCTGCAGACGCATGTCTCGCTGGAGCCTAACGACGCGCTGGCCTGGCACGAGCTGTCGCTGATCTGGGAGAAGCTGGGCCAGCCGCTGCGCGCGGTGCGCGCCCAGGCCGAGACACGAGCCGCCGCGGGCGACCTCAACGGCGCCATCGACCGCCTGCGCTCGGGCCTGCGCCAGTCGCGCTCACGCGATGCCGACCAGGTCGAGGCCTCGGTCATCGACGCCCGCCTGCGCACGCTGGTCTACCAGCGCCAGGCCATCCTGGGCGAGATGTACAAGGGCCGCTATATCCCGCCGGACGTTGAACTGCCGAATTGACGCCCCTCGCCCGGCCCTGCCGCGCTGAACGCGGGCAAGGCCAGTCGATCCCCCGAGGGGACGGCGATGCAAGCGGCATCAAGCCGCTTGCACATCGCCAAACGGGCCGGCCTGGGCGAATGAACCTACTCCTGCGGAAACAGCCGCTCGATGACGACGTCGATGACCATGCCGCACAGGCTGTAGATCAGCGAGCCGATCAGCGCCGCGCTGAAACCGGCCACGGCCAGGCCGTCCAGCAGGTAGGCGGCAGCCCAGAACATCAACGCGTTGATGACGAACAGGAAGAGGCCCAGGCTGAGCACCGTCACCGGCAGCGTCAGCAGCACGAGCACGGGCCGCAGCAGCGTGTTCAGCAGGCCCAGCACCAGCGCCGCGATCAGCGCCGACGTGAAGCTCTTGACGACGACACCGGGGTAGAGGTGGGCGACCAGCAGCAGCGCACCGGCCAGCATCAGCCAACGGATGAGGATTTTCATGGCGCGAGCATAGCCAGCGGACGCGTCGCCAGGCTGTCGCGTGCTCGCCTCAATCGTCAGTCATTAAATAGGAATCGTTCGCATTCGTGTTAGTATTTTCGGGTTGTCACCGATTCCTTGTTCTGCCGTGAAGCCCGCTCTCGCCTTCGTCGCCCCATCGCCGGTTGCCATGCCCACGCAACCCGCGGCGGTGCTGCACGCGCAGCCGCGCACGTCGCAGCCCAGCTATGCCGAGGTGTCCCGTGCGCCACGCAGCCGCCGGCTGCTGCTGGTGGGTATCGCCGTGCTGCACGTGCTGGCCTTCTGGGGCCTGAGCCGCGTGCAGGACGTCAAGCGCAAGCTGGTCGAAGTCGCGCCAGTCGTGGTGCGCCTGATCGCGCCGGCGGAGCCGCCCAAGCCGCTGCCGCCCACGCCGGTCGCCATGCCGGAGATGAAGGTGCCCGCGCTGACGATGGTCGAGCCGCCGCTGATCGCCGTGGCAGCCGCGCCGGCCCCGTCGCCCGTCGTCGCGGCGCTGCCACCGCCTCCGCCGACGCCCGTACCGGTGCAGGCCACACCCGCGCCGCCGGTGCAGGTCACGCCGCCGCCCACGCCGGCCATCAAGCGCATCCCCGCCAGCGCGGTGCGCTGGCTGAAGGAGCCACGCATGACGTGGCCGCTGATGTCCAGGCGGTTGAAGGAGTCCGGCGTCGTGCACGTGCGCGTCGTCGTCGATGTCAAAGGCCTGCCGCGCGAGGTCGCGCTCGCGAAATCCTCGGGCTTCGCGCGACTGGACGAACAGGCGCTGCTCGACATCCGCACTGCGCGCTTCGTGCCGCAGACCGAGAACGGCCAGCCGATCGAGTGGGAAGTCATTGCACCGATGTCCTACGAACTGGACCGCTAGCCCGCTTTTCCCTTTCCCGAGTAGCCATGCCGTGGATGGCGCGCTTGCGCGCCGTCGTGGGCAAAGCCATGCCCATTCAAGATCCACTGGAGATTTCCATGTCCCGCAAGAACAAGAAGTCCTGCAAACCCCTGAGCCCGGCGCTGCTGCCGCTGGGCGCCCTGGCCGCCGGCTTTGGCCTGGCCTCCGCCGCGCTGGCCCAGACCGCCCCCGCCGCCAAGGACGAAACCGTGCTGCCCACCGTCCGCATCAAGGCCAGCGCCGAGAAGCAGGGCAAGGATGACTATCAGGCCACCGAGACGCGCATCGGCAAGGGCAAGCAGGACATCCGCGACATTCCGCAGGCGATCACCGTCGTCACCGAGAAGGTCATCGACGACCGCAACTTCAACAACGTCAAGGAAGTGTTGAAGAACACGTCCGGCATCACCTTCCAGGCCGCCGAAGGCGGCGAGGAAGACGTCAAGATCCACGGCATCTCGCTGCAGAGCACCGGCGACATCTTCATCGACGGCATGCGCGACCCGGCCTTCTACGACCGCGACACCTTCTTCCTGGACAAGATCGAGCTGCTGCGCGGCTCGGCATCGCTGCTGTTCGGACGCGGCTCCACCGGCGGCGCCGTCAACCAGGTCACCAAGCAGGCCGTGCTGGCGGACCAGAACCAGATCGACGTCTCGATGGGCAGCCACGGCGCGCTGCGTGCCATCGGCGACTTCAACACCCGCACCGGGGAGAACTCGGCCTTCCGCGCCAGCGTGATGACCAATACCGCCGACAGCAACGGCGCAGGCTCCAAGATCGACAAGCGCGGCCTCGGTGCCAGCTACCGCTTCGGCATCGACGAGACGGACGAGTTCGGCATCACGGTCTACGGCCTGCAGAACGACAACGGCATGAACTACGACGTGCGCTGGATCAAGCCGAACGCGTCGTCGCCGGTAGCCAACGCGCTGAACACCAAGCTGGACCCGGACGCCTACTACGGCCTGTCCAGCGACTTCAACAAGGGCGCGGCCTACTACGGCATGCTCACGCACACGCACCGCTTCTCCAAGGACACGGAAATCGTGACCAAGGTGCGCGCCGCCAACTACTCGCGCGACCAGCGCGCCACGCTGTGGAGCACGCCGGCGGCCAGCCAGCCCGACGGCAAGGAAGTCACGCTGGATTCGTGGAACAACGCCACGGTCATCGTGCGCGGCTTCCAGCCCAAGAAGCAGGACATGCAGACCATCACGGCGCAGAGCGACCTGAACACCAAGTTCAGCGCGCTGGGCTTCCAGCACACGCTGCAGGCCGGCGTCGACTTCGCCCACGAGAAGAAGCAGGTCTACACGCCGGTCACGGCCCTGCAGGGTGGCATCGTGCCGGCCCGCCCGAACACGACCGCCGGCACACCGTACGACGGCGCCAGCATCGACGAGAGCGTGCGCAGCTACCGCGCCAACAACGACTACGTGTCCAAGGCCTACGGCGGCTACGTGCAGGACCTGATCGAGGTCGCGCCGATGTGGAAGGTGCTGGCCGGCCTGCGCTACGACCACCTGCTGGGCGACTACAACCAGTACGCAGCAGCCTCGACGACAGCCGTGAACCCGCTCACCGTCACGTCGTACCAGATGAAGGTCTCGGAAGTGAGCAAGCGCGCCGCCGTGCTGTTCCAGCCGGACGCGCAGTGGTCCTTCCACCTGATGGGCGCCACGTCCTTCAACACCTCGGGCGACGCCTACTCGCTGAGCGCGGCCAACGCCGACATCCCGCCCGAGAAGTCGGTCAACGTCGAACTGGGCGCCAAGTGGGACAGCGCCGACGGCAAGCTGAGCCTGCGTGCCAGCGCTTTCCGCAACACCAAGCTGCACGAGCGCAATACCGACCCGCTGAACACCGGCGTCGTCACGCTGTCCGGCAAGCGCCACGCCGCCGGGCTGGACTTCGACGTCGTCGGCCGCATCACGCCCGAGTGGGAAGTCTTCGGCAACTTCACGTGGATGCCGGTCTCCAAGATCGACATCTCCAGCGCCACCTCGGGCGAGAAGCAGGGCGACCGCCCGTCGCTGTCGCCGCGCTACTCGGGCAGCATCTGGACGGCCTACCAGGTCCTGCCGCAGCTGCGCCTGGGCGGCGGCCTGAATGCCCGCAGCAGCCAGACGCCCAACCGCAACCCGGTGGGCATCGTCGCGCCGAAGTTCGTCACGGCCGACGCGATGGCCGAGTACACGGTCGTGCCGGAGACGCTGAGCTTCAAGCTCTACGTCAGCAACATCGCCAACAAGCTCTATGCTGACCAGCTGTACACGAGCTTCTACGTGCCCGGCACGGGCCGCGTGACGACGCTCACGGGCACCTACAAGTTCTGACCTCGACGAGAGACCGCGCCACGCCATGCTGCTGAAGATCCCGCAGATCCTCGACGCCGCCGGCGTGGCCCGGGCCCGCGAACTGCTGGCCGAAGCCCCCTGGGCCGATGGCCGCACGACCGCCGGCCGCCAGGCCGCGCAGGTCAAGAACAACCAGCAGCTCCAGCCCGGCAGCGACCAACACCGCGAGCTGCAGGCGCTGGTGCTGCAGGCGCTGGAGAAGCACCCGCTGTTCTTCTCCGCGACACTGCCCAAGCGCGTGCTGCCGCCGCTGTTCAACCGCTACGCCGGCACCGCCAACACCTACGGCGCCCACGTCGACCAGGCCGTGCGCTACCTACCGGGCGGCGTGCAGCGCGTGCGCACCGACATCTCCTGCACGCTGTTCTTCAGCGACCCGGCCGACTACGACGGCGGCGAACTCGTCATCGACACCACCTTCGGCGAGCAGCGCGTCAAGCTCGCGGCCGGCGACATGGTCGTCTACCCCGGCACCAGCGTGCACCGCGTCGAGCCGGTCACGCGCGGCGCGCGGCTGGCCAGCTTCTTCTGGATCGAGAGCATGGTGCGCGCCGACGAGCAGCGCCGCCTGCTGTACGAGATGGACATGAGCCTGATGAAGCTGCGCGGCGAGCTGGGCGAGACGGCCGAGCTGGTGCAGCTGACGGGCACGTATCACAACCTCCTGCGGATGTGGGCCGACACGTGAGCGCGCCCACTCTTGAGGCACTGCCCGAAGGCCTGGCCAACCTCGCCGACTTCGAGGCGCCCGCGAAAGCACGTGTCACCGCCAACGCCTGGGCCTACCTGAACGGCGGCGCGGCCGACGAGATCACGCTGCGCGCCAACCGCGCCGCGTGGGACGCCATCAAGCTGCACCCGCGCGTGCTGCGCGACCTGGCCGGCGGCCACACGCGCGTGACGCTGCTGGGCCGCGAGCTGCTACACCCGATCATCCTGGCGCCCATCGCCTACCAGCGACTCTTCCACGCCGACGGCGAGGTCGCGATTGCGCACGCCGCGGCCGCACAGAGTGCCGGCGTGTTGCTCAGCGCGCAGTCCAGCGTGCCGATGGAAGACGTGGCCGCGCCGATGCTGGCCGAGCCGAGCGCCGGCCCGCTGTGGTTCCAGCTCTACTGGCGCGACGACCGCGATTTCATGCGCGCGCTGCTCAAGCGCGTCGAGGCCGCCGGCTACCAGGCCCTCGTGCTGACCGTCGACGCGCCCGTGCACGGTGCGCGCGACCGCGAGCGGCGCATCGGCTTCAAGCTGCCCGACGACATCCGCGCCGTGAACCTCGGCGGCCTGAAGAAGCCGCTCAACCTGCAGCCCGGCCAGAGCGCGCTGTTCGACGGCCTGATGCCGCGCGCCGCCACGTGGCGCGAGATCGACTGGCTGCGCGCCGAGAGCCGGCTGCCACTGCTGCTCAAGGGCGTCACGCACGCCGACGACGCGCGCGAGGCCCTGGCCCGCGGCGTGACCGGCTTCGTCGTCAGCAACCACGGCGGCCGCGCGCTCGACACGCTGCCGCCCACCACCGAACTGCTGCCGCCGCTGCGCGCCGCGCTGGGCCCGGACGTGCCGCTGCTCGTCGACGGCGGCATCCGCCGCGGCACCGACGTGCTGAAGGCCATCGCGCTCGGCGCCAACGCCGTGCTGCTGGGCCGTCCCTACGTGCACGCACTCGCCGCCAGCGGTGCGCTGGGCGTGGCCCACGCGCTGCGGCTGCTGCGCGACGAACTGGAGATCGCGATGGCGCTCTCCGGCTGCAAGACTCTCGCCGACGCGGGCCCGGCCTTGCTCTGGCCCGCCAACCCTCGCTGAAGGACTCCCTCATGAAACACCTCCTCGTCACCATCGCCCTGGCCGTCACCGCCGGCACGGCCTTCGCCCACGGCAACGTGTCGTGCCCCGCCATGCCCAAGGAAGAGAAGAAGCTGCAGACCGAACTGCAGAAGAAGCTCGAGAGCGAAGGCTGGAAGGTCCGCAAGGTCCAGAACTACAACGGCTGCTACGAGGTCTACGGCTTCGACGGCCAGGGCAAGAAGGCCGAGGCCTTCTTCAACCCCAAGACCTTCGAGCGCGTCTACCCCGAGGGCGAGCAGCCCGAAGCGGCGCCCGCGAAGTAAGCGATGCGCATCCGCGTCTGGGACGCGCTGGTGCGCGTCCTGCACTGGGCGCTGGCCGGTGCCGTCGCCACCTGCTGGATCAGCGGCCACTGGCCGCCGCACCACTTCGACGACTGGCACCACACCGCCGGCTACGTGGCCGGCGCGGCCGTCGTGCTGCGGCTGATCTGGGGCTTCACCGGCTCGCGCTACGCGCGGCTGTCGCAGTTCGTGCGCCGCCCGCGCGACGTGCTGGCCTACGCGCGCTCGATGCGCGCCGGCCACGAGCCGCGCTACATCGGCCATAACCCGCTGGGCGGCTGGATGGTGCTCGCGCTGTGGTTCACGGCTGGCGCGCTGTCGCTGACCGGCTGGCTCTTCACGACCGACTGGCTGTGGGGCTACGAGTGGCTGTCGGACCTGCACGCCTGGCTCGCATGGGGCATCGCGGCGCTGGTCGCGGGACACCTCGGTGGGGTCGTCGTGACGAGCTGGCGGCACCGCGAGAACCTCGTTGGCGCGATGTTCAGCGGCAAGAAGCGCGCGCCCGAAGCGGGCGACATCGACTGATGCAAAGCTCCGCAAAGGCCAGGACTGATGCGGCCCCGCGACAGGCGAGTGCCGAAAGCCTCGATTTCATGGGCCAGTGCGGGTCATCCCCTCTATGAAAGCCTTCTCTTCCCCTGGGGAGCGCAGTACCATCGCCGGCGCAGGGTGCTAGCGAGTATTGAAGGCTTACGCGGCCTTCACCCAGGCCCGGCACATCAACAACTTTTGATGGAGTGAATCGACATGGCAACTGCGAAGAAGGCCGCGCCCGCGAAGAAGGCGGCTGCACCGGCGAAGAAGGCTGCGGCTCCGGCCAAGAAGGCCGCCGCGCCCGCGAAGAAGGCTGCGGCCCCGGCCAAGAAGGCCGCCGCACCGGCGAAGAAGGCAGCTCCGGCCAAGAAGGCCGCTGCCCCCGCCAAGAAGCGCACGCCCAACGCCGCCTTCATGAAGGCGCTCACCCCCAGCGCGGCCCTGGCCGCCATCGTCGGCGCAGCCCCGCTGCCGCGCACCGACGTGACCAAGAAGGTCTGGGAATACATCAAGAAGAACAAGCTGCAGGACGAGCTGCAGAAGCGCGTCATCAACGCCGACGCCAAGCTGAAGGAAATCTTCGGCAAGGCCAAGGCCGACATGTTCGAGATGACCAAGCTGATCAACAGCCACCTGAAGTGAAGCGGCGCCGCGCACGCCGCGGCCTCGTCAACGCAAGCCCGGCACTGCCGGGCTTTTTTGTGCGCGCTGCTTCGCTCGACCGGGCATGACCTCTCTTCATTCCTTCAGAAAGCTCGCCGCCCCACTGGCAGTCGTCGCGGGCCTCGGCGTCATCGCACTGCTCGCGACGCACGGCTGGCGTGACGCCGAGGTGCGCACGATGTCGCTCGACTGCGGCAACACGGATGACCCGCCTGGCACCGGCATGCCCGCCTGGCCTGGCGGCAAGCAACGCTTCTACACGCGCCAGCACTGGACCGAGGATGGCGTGCTGAAGGTGGAGGTGTGGGAGTTCCTGTCGCCCGGCTACGAGCTGGTGTCGGCCCGGCACGAAGTCCAAGCCCGCCGCATCGTCATCGAGCCGCGCTGGGAAGTACCACCCGGCGGCGCTGTCGCGGCCTGCATCGCCAAGTTCGGCATCGAGGTCAGCTTCCGCGACCTGCCGCGTGGCGACTACTTCATCGAGGCGCGCTAGGCCAGCAAGGCCCGCAACCCGGCCTGCAGCTGCGGCACGTCGATGGGCTTGAGCCAGTAGTCGTCGAAGCCGGCCGTGCGGGCAGCTCGCACCACTTCCGTCGGGTTGTCGGCCGACAGCGCCACCCAGCGCGCGCCATTCAGCGAGGCCGCCAGCGCGGCGTCCGCATTGACACGCTCGCGCAACTCCACGCCCGTCATGTCGGGCAGGTTCATGTCGATGAGCAGCAGGTCGGGCCGGCGCTCCGCCAAGGCTGCCAGCGCTTCGGCGCCGGTCTCGACGCAGCACAGTTCCCAGCCCGGCAGCGTCCGGAACACCTCCTCCATCAGGATCAGGTGGATGCGGTCGTCTTCGACGTAAAGCACCAGCGGCGCGGCGCGGTCGGGCATGGCGGGGAGTGGGGGGACAGCTACAGCGGTCGGCACGATAGCAGCAATGCCCGGGCGGGCCGGCAGCCGCCGAAATGCAATCGTTTCCCGGGTTTTGCGTGACATTTCGCACCGCGCGGACACCCCGCTTTCGGGGGTCTTCAACGCGTGAAAACCCTGGGCATCCCTAACATTTGGGATATGCGCCCTGGTTCGGGCGCGACCCGTTTCTGGGGCCCCGAAATGTCCATCATCGCCACCCTTGCCCTCGCCGTTTCCGCCGGCTCCACGCTGCCTGCCTGCAGCTGGGATCGCCCGGGCGTCAACCCGTTCATGGGCGACGTGGTGGCGGCCGTGGACCGTTACCGGGACATCCCGGCAGCGACCCGCGACAAGCTCAAGGCGCGCATGAAGACGCGCAGCTACGACGACATCGCCCTCATCGAGCGAGATTCCATCACCGGCCAGGGCAAGGCCGAGTACGCGCCGGAGATCCGCGACATGCACTTCGGCCCGGGCGCCGTCTGCCGCACGGTCACGCGCACGAAGTGGGCGGCCAAGACCCAGGAGCGCGGCCTCGTCTACTGCGAGGACGGCCAGTGCATCCTCGTGCCCACGGTCTGCCGCAACGTCAGCCGCATCCGTCGGCTGGAGAAGCCCAGCGCCGTCGCGCCGTCCAGCGCCACCAACACGGCCTCGTCGACACGCGAGAGCGAGAGCGAGAACGCCACGCCGCTGGTGTTCGACCCGCCGGCCGCCGGCCCGATGGCGGCCGCCGCGCCGGACAGCTTCGCCCAGCAGTCGGGCGTGCCGGCGCTGGCCGAGGGCACCCCGCAGGGCGGCAGCCTGGCGTCGCTGAGCAGCCCGGCACCGCAGCCGGTGACCACATCCGGTGGCAGCTTCCCGTCACTCGTCAGCACGGGCATGCCGTCGCTGCCGCCCGGCGTGCGCATCGCCGGGTCCAACCCCGGCACGACGCCGGCGGTCCCGGAACCGAGCACCTGGGCCATGATCGCGCTGGGCCTGCTGGTGGTCGGCTACCGCGCCCGCCAGCGCCGTCGTTGATCAGCGCTTCCTGAGCAGGGGCGCCAGGTAGCGCCCCGTGTGGCTGGCCTCGCAGGCGGCCACGTCCTCCGGCGTGCCGGCCACCAGCAGCGTGCCGCCGCCGGCGCCGCCTTCCGGCCCCATGTCGACGAGCCAGTCGGCCGTCTTGATGACGTCCAGGTTGTGCTCGATGACGACGATGGTGTTGCCCGCGTCGCGCAGCTGGTGCAGCACCTTGAGCAGCAACGCGATGTCGGCGAAGTGCAGGCCGGTGGTGGGCTCGTCCAGGATGTAGAGCGTGCGGCCGGTGTCGCGCTTGGACAGCTCCAGCGCCAGCTTCACGCGCTGGGCCTCGCCGCCGGACAGCGTCGTCGCGCTCTGGCCCAGCTTCACGTAGCCCAGGCCCACGTCCAGCAGCGTCTGCAGCTTGCGCGCCAGCGCCGGCACGGCGTTGAACAGCTGGTGGGCGTCCTCCACCGTCATGTTCAGCACGTCGGTGATGTTCTTGCCCTTGTAGAGCACCTCCAGCGTCTCGCGGTTGTAGCGCCGGCCCTGGCAGACGTCGCAGGGCACGTAGACGTCGGGCAGGAAGTGCATCTCCACCTTCAGCACGCCGTCGCCCTGGCAGGCCTCGCAGCGGCCGCCGGCGACGTTGAAGCTGAAGCGCCCCGGGCCGTAGCCGCGCTCGCGGGCGGTGTTCATCTCGGCGAACAGCTCGCGGATGGGCGTGAACAGGCCCGTGTACGTCGCCGGGTTGGAGCGCGGCGTGCGGCCGATGGGCGACTGGTCGACGTTGATGACCTTGTCGAACGCGTCCAGGCCCTCGATCTCGTCGTAGGCAGCCGGGTCGGCATGGCTCTGGTAGAGCTTCTTGGCGACGGCGGCGTACAGCGTGTCGTTGACCAGCGTGCTCTTGCCCGAGCCGGACACGCCGGTCACGCAGGTCAGCACGCCGACCGGGATCTCGACCGTCACGCCCTTGAGGTTGTTGCCGCGCGCGTTGACGATGCGCAGCTTCTGGTCCTCGACCGGCTTGTGGCGCGTGGCGGGCACCTCGATGCGCGCGGCGCCGCTCAGATACCGGCCGGTCGGCGAGTTCGGATCGGCCGCCACCTGGTCGGGCGTGCCCTGCGACATCACCCGGCCACCGTGCACGCCGGCGCCGGGCCCCAGGTCCAGCACCCAGTCGGCCGCGCGGATGGCGTCCTCGTCGTGCTCGACGACCAGCACCGAGTTGCCCAGGTCGCGCAGCCGGCGCAGCGTGGCGATGAGGCGGTCGTTGTCGCGCTGGTGCAGGCCGATGCTGGGCTCGTCCAGCACGTACATGACGCCGGTCAGCCCCGAGCCGATCTGCGACGCGAGCCGGATGCGCTGCGCCTCGCCGCCCGACAGCGTGTCCGCACTGCGGTCCAGGCTCAGGTAGTTCAGGCCCACGTCGTTCAGGAAGCGCAGACGCGACGCGATCTCGCGCACGACCTTGTCGCCGATCTCGGCCTTGTTGCCCTTGAGCTTCAGCCCCTCGAAGTAGTCCAGGCACTCGCGCAGCGTCGAATGCTCCACCTCGTAGATCGGCCGCCCCTTGACGCCCGGCGCGGCATCGGCCGGTTGCAGCACGACGTTGCGCGCCTCGCGGCGCAGCCGCGATCCTTCGCACGACGGGCAGGGCTTGGCGGCCATGTAGCGGGCCAGGTCCTCGCGCACGGCGGCCGAGTCGGTCTCCTTGTAGCGGCGCTGCAGATTGGGCAGGATGCCCTCGAAGGGGTGACTGCGCTTGACCGACCGCTTCTTGCCGCTGGCGGTCTCGGCCTGGTAGGTGAAGCTGATGTCCTCCGTGCCCGAGCCGTTGAGCAGCACCTGCTGGGCGGCAGGCGGCAGCGTCTCCCACGGTGCCTCGACGTCGAACTGGTAATGCGCCGCGACCGACTCCAGCAGCGAGAACGTGTACGGATTGCGGCGGTCCCAGCCCTTCACGGCGCCGCTGGCCAGGCTCAACGTCGGGAAGGCGACGACGCGGTCGGCGTCGAACACCGTCACCTGGCCCAGGCCTTCGCAGCTGGGGCAGGCACCCACCGGCGAGTTGAACGAGAACAGCCGCGGCTCCAGCTCCGGCAGCGAGTACGAGCACACCGGGCAGGCGAACTTGCTGGAGAACAGCGTGGTCTCGTTGCTGTCCATGTGCATGACCAGCGCGCGGCCATCGGCCAGTCGCAGCGCGGCCTCGAAGCTCTCGGCTAGGCGCTGACGCAGTTGGTCATGGGCGTCGGCACGCAGGATCACGCGGTCGATGACGACGTCGATGTCGTGCTTCTCGGCCTTCTTCAGCGCCGGGATCTCGGGCGCCTCCACCGTCGCGCCGTCGACGCGGAAACGCACGTAGCCCTGCGCCTGCAGCTCCTGGAACAACTCGACGAACTCGCCCTTGCGGTCGCGCACGACCGGCGCCAGCAGCATCAGCTTGCTCTCGTCGGGCATGGCCAGCACGGCGTCCACCATCTGGCTGACGGACTGCGCCTCCAGCGGCAGGTGGTGGTCCGGGCAGAACGGCGTGCCGGCGCGGGCGTACAGCAGGCGCAGGTAGTCGTGGATCTCGGTGACCGTGCCGACAGTGGAGCGCGGGTTGTGGCTCGTCGCCTTCTGCTCGATGGAGATCGCCGGCGACAGGCCCTCGATGATGTCCACGTCGGGCTTGTCCATCAGCTGCAGGAACTGCCGCGCGTAGCTGGACAGGCTCTCGACATAGCGCCGCTGCCCCTCGGCATACAACGTGTCGAAGGCCAGCGACGACTTGCCCGAACCCGACAGCCCGGTGATGACGACCAGCGCGTGCCGCGGCAGGTCGACGTCGATGTTCTTCAGGTTGTGGGTGCGCGCGCCGCGCACGCGGATGAATCGCGACTCTGGAGACGACATGGGAGTTTTCACAAGCGAACCGGCCATGATAGGTCGTGACAATCGCGCCCGTCCAAGGACGCCAGGGAGAGAGAGCATGTCCACGCGCCTTCTGGCCGCCGCCATCGCGGCGGCCGGCCTGCTGCTGAGCTCGGCCGCGCCCGCGCAGACGGCAGCCGGGCCCACGACGGCCAAGCCGCCATCGATCACCGACTTCTTCAAGCGCCCCGTGCTGCGCGAGCCCAAGCTCAGCCCCAGCGGTCGCTACCTGGCGGTGCAGATGGCCGGCCAGGAAGACCGCATGTGGCTGGCGGTCATCGACCTGGAAACGATGTCGCCGGCCCACGTGGTCGCCTCCTTCCGCGACGCCGATGTCTACCGCCACGACTGGGTCAACGAGGACCGCCTCGTGCTGCAGGCCAGCGAATCGCCAGACGGCGCCCGCCGCGTGGACAACCCCGGCCTGTGGGCCGTGAACCGCGATGGCAGCGACATGCGCCAGCTCATCCAGGCCAACCAGCAGACGTTCACGACCGGCACGCTGATCACCGACCGTCGGCTGGACGCCAACTACCGCTTCTTCTCCACGCTGCACGACGGCAGCAGCGATGTGCTGGTCGTGCGCCTGCCCTGGTCCGACGAGCAGGCCAGGATGGGCGAGCAGCTGTACCGCCTGGACACGCGCACCAGCCAGGTCAGGAACCTGAACACCGGCATACCCGACAACGTCGCCGAGTGGCATGTCGACTGGCGCGGCGAGCCCCGCGCTGTCGAGGTGGTCAGCCAGGGCCGCGCCCGAACCTACCGCCGCGACGCCGACGGCGCCTGGAAGCCCTGGCTGGAGGACGACAACCTGGCGCGCAAGTTCGCCCCCTACTGGTTCGGGCCGGACGGGCTGACGCTCGTGATGGCCGGCTACAAGGGCGCGGCGGCGCTCTTCAGGCTCGACCCCCAGACCGACAAACCCGAAAAGCAGCCGATGGTCAGCCTGCCCGGCTACGACTTCCGTGGCCACCTGATCTTCGACCCCGCGGCGGGCCGGCTGCTGGGCGTGCGCTACGAGACGGACGCGCCCGGCACCGTCTGGCTGGACCCGACGATGAAGGCCATCCAGGCCGACATCGACGCCAAGCGGCCCGGCACCGTGAACCTGATCGACTGCGAGCGCTGCCTCAACGCGGCCTTCCTGATCGTCACCTCGGTGTCGGACCGGCTGCCGCGCGGCTACTGGCTCTACAAGCCGGCCACCAAGACGCTGCAGCCGCTGGGCGGGGAGCGCCTGAACTTCAAGGTGGCGGACTCGGGCGAACGCGACGTCGTGCGCTTCAAGGCCCGCGATGGCCTGGAGCTGCCGCTGCTGGTCACGCAGCCGCCCGGACCCAAGGCACGCCGGCCGGCCGTCGTGCTCGTGCATGGCGGCCCCTACCTGCGCGGCACGCACTGGGCCTGGGAGCCCACCGCCCAGTTCCTGGCCAGCCGCGGCTACGTCGTGCTGGAACCCGAGTTCCGCGGCAGCAGCGGCTATGGCTGGCAGCTTTTCCATGCCGGCTGGAAGCAATGGGGCCTGGCCATGCAGGACGACCTGGCCGACACGGTGGCGCTGGCCGACAAGCAGGGCTGGATCGACCCGAAGCGCGTCTGCATCATGGGCGCCAGCTACGGCGGCTATGCGGCGCTGATGGGCGCCGTCACCCAGGGCGACATCTTCAAGTGCGCCGTCAGCTGGGCCGGCGTCACCGACATCGGTCTGATGAACAGCATCCACTGGAGCGACGCGTCGGAAGAGTGGAAGCAGTACGGCATGAAGCGCCTCGTCGCCGACGTGGACAAGGACGCCGAGCAGATCCGGCGCACCTCGCCGCTGCGCCGCGCCAAGGAGATCAGGATGCCGCTGCTGGTCGCCTACGGCGCCGACGACCGGCGCGTGCCGCTGGAACACGGCACCGAGTTCCGCGCCGCCCTGCGCCCCGACCAGGAGCTCGAATGGGTGGTCTACCCCGAAGAGGGCCATGGCTGGTTCAACCTGAAGACCAACGAGGACTTCTGGGGGCGCGTCGAGCGCTTCCTGGCCAGGCATCTGGCGGCGCCGAACTGACGCTTCATCCGCGCGGCATGCGGCTGGCGCCCTGCGTCCGACGCTTCATCGCAGCGCGCTGGCAGCGGGCCGGCCCGCTGACGAAACTGCTTCCATCGACACAGCAATCCCGCTGTGAACACCCCGAAAGGAAGCACCATGAAGACCACCGTTCTGATCCAGGCCGCCGCCGTCGCCGCCTTTGCCGTCACCGCCTTCTCGGCCAGCGCCGCTGCCCACGACGCGCAGGTCATCCAGAAGCTGCCCCGCGTCGTCATCACCGG
Source organism: Pelomonas candidula (assembly GCF_043555985.1). Lineage (NCBI taxonomy): Bacteria > Pseudomonadati > Pseudomonadota > Betaproteobacteria > Burkholderiales > Sphaerotilaceae > Roseateles > Pelomonas candidula. Next base: position 487,152 of record NZ_JBIGIC010000003.1, read on the forward strand.
CAAGGCCCAGCGCGACGTCGCCCAGGTCGAGCAACTGCCGCGCGTGGTCATCACCGGCACCGCCGTGCGCCAGGTGGCCCAGGTCCAGCAACTGCCCCGCGTCGTCGTCACCGCCCGCCGCGCCTGAGCCGCGTGATGCAGGCATGGCAAGCCACTTTTCGAGCCGAGTCGCCGGCGCAGCGGGCCGCCGGCCACCGCTGCGCCGCCGAGTCGGCTTGATTTCGGGAAAAAAGTCACAGCTCTGAAAGACAATCGGGCTTCTTATCGGAGCCAGGTTGTGAAAGAAGAGCTACGCAAACGTCGATCCTGGCTGGATGGCTTCATGGCCTATCCCGCCCCGGCCGGACTGAGCGAATCCCAGCTGCGCGAAAACATCATCCTGCTGGACCAGGCGCTGTACGCGCTGTGGAACCTCGGCCACAACCTCATCTTCGCGTGGACGCCCGAGGCCAAGGGCCTGCGTGTGCTCGTCGCACCGCACCCCATGCTGACGGAGTTCGCGCTCGGCGACGGCAACCTGCCGCCGCAGGAGCTGACGCGCCGCGCGCGGCTGCTGGACAAGATCCTGTCCAACCAGGAGCACCTGGAGGCCGGGGCCTTCGACGCCGTCAGCACCGCGCTTGGCTTGACGCCGCGCCTCATCGAGCTGCCGTTCGCGCCCGAGAAGGGCCTGGGCCTGCCGCTGATCGCCGCCATCGCGGCGCGCTACGGCGTGCGCCTCGTCGAGGACCGCGCCGTCATCCTGTTCGACGCCGTCGGCTTCTCGCTGCTGACGCCGCTGCAGCAGGTCGTGCAGCTCAACAGCCTGTCCTGCTCGGTCAACGCGGCCTACGCCAAGCTGCTGGACCAGGAAATCAACATCAACTTCGCCCGCACGACGACGGGCGACGGCTTCTACATCTGGAACCGCATGCGCGGCGTGGAGGCCAACGTCGAGCTGTATCAGCTGATGCAGTTCATCCTGGCCGACAACGCGCTGGCGCACGAGCGCGCGACACGGCCGGAATCGGTGCCGCGCCTGCGTGCCTGCTTCCACGTCGGCTCGCACTACGAGTTCTATCAGTCCGAGGGCCTGAACCCCACGTCGTTCAGCTACTTGGTCGGCCAGGTCACGATCGAGCTGGCGCGCATGATCGAGAACGCGCAGCCGGGCCAGATCCTGGTCGGCAAGTTCAACACGCTGATGCACGACGAAGCCAGCGGTGGCGACGTGCGCATCGACAGCCTGGACTTCGTCGAGCGCACGCGCGCACCGCTGCGCAGCCTCAATGGCCTCAAGCTCGCCGGCTCCGAGGTCGACGAGATCGCCTGCTACCTGACCGGCCGGCGCGACAACACCGGCCTGTGGGGCATCAGCGAGTACCAGGTGGCCGACAAGCACGGCCTGATCCACCGCGTCTACAACGCCAAGATCAACATCCATCGCCGCAACGGCGAGCCCATCTACCTCGGCCTGCGCGAGGAAGACCTGCCCCCCGACGCACCAAGAACGGTCGCCGACACCGACTTCCAACCGATGCAGGCTTGACGAAAAGCAAGCCGAAGACAGCGCAGTCAGGCGCTCTCTCGCTAGGATGACGGGCGTCGTGACCGAGTCTTCCGCCCCCGCTCCCTCCAACGGCCAGCGCCGCCTGCTGACGCTGCTGTTCGTCGACCTCAGCGGCTCGACGGCCATGGCCGAGTGGATGGAGGCCGAGCATTACTCCGCCATGCTGGGGTCCTTGCGCGAGCTGTACGAGCGCATCGTGCCCCACCACGGCGGTCAGATCGCGCGCATCCAGGGCGACGGCATGTTGGCCGTCTTCGGCCACCCCGAGGTGCGCGAGGACGACGGCCGCCGCGCCACCGAGGCCGCGCTGGAGCTGCACGCCGCCGTGCGCGGCATCCAGCCGCCCGGCCCGCGCCCGGCCGACTTCAAGGGCCTGACGCTGCACAGCGGCATCCACGCCGGCATCGTGCTCGTCAACGATGGCGACCAGATGCGCGGCCGCTTCGAGCTGCTGGGCAACGCGCCCAACATCGCCGCGCGGCTGTCCGAGGCGGCGCGCGCCGACGAGATCATCGCCAGCGAAGAGAGCCTGGGCCTGCAGAGCCAGTTCTTCGAGACCGGCCCGCGTTTCAGCCTGCAGCTGCGCGGCCGTGCGACGCCGCTGGCCGCCTACCGCGTCTTCGGCCGCGCGCCGGTGGGCCGGCGTTTCGAGGCCAGCATGCGCCGCGGCCTGGCGCCCTTCGTCGGCCGCGAGAGCGAGCAGGTCATGCTGGAGGCGGCGCTGGCCCGCACGCTGACCGGCCAGACGCTGTGGGTGGGCCTGCGCGCCGGCGCCGGTGTCGGCAAGACGCGGCTGACCGAGGAATTCCTGCGCCACGCCGAGGACCAGGCCGACCGGCCCTGCCGCATCCACCGCGGCTACTGCGAGAGCTACCTCAGCGCCGAGCCGCTGCAGCCCTTCCTCCAGATGCTGCGTGCGATGGACGGCATGGCCGATCCCCCGTTCGAACTCACCGCTGCCCAGCAGAGCACGCCCGCCGGCCGCGCCGACGCGCTGCTGGCGCTGCTGCTGGCGCTGGCGCTGCGCACGCCGCAGCTGGTCTTCATCGACGACCTGCAGTGGGCCGACGACGCCTCGCTGAGCCTGCTGCACCGGCTTCGCGCCGCCAGCGCGCGCGAGGGCCTGCCGCTGCTGCTGCTCACCGCCAGCCGCCCACAGCCCGCGGCCGTGCTGCCCAGCGAGCACGACGACGGCGCCGAGATCATCGAGCTGCCGCCGCTGACCGAGGACGAGTCGGCCCGCGCCGTGCAGCAGCTGGCCCCGCAGGTGGACCCCTTCATCGCCGCCGAAGTGCTGCGCCATGCCGGCGGCAACCCGCTGTTCATCGAGGAGCTGTGCCACGCCGCGGCCGACGCCGGCGAGCACCTCGTCGAAGGCCAGAGCAGCTCGGCCTGGCTGGCCGCACTGGTTGAATCGCGCGTGGGCCGCCTGCCGGCCGAGCAGGCGCGGCTGGTGCGGCTGGCCGCCGTCATCGGCAACGTCATCCCGGTCTGGCTGCTGGAGGCGCTGTCCGGCTGCGGCGAGCAGCACCCCGCCGTGCGCGCGCTCGCGGCGCAGGACTTCATCTTCCCGGACCAGCGCCCCGGCCACCTGCGCTTCAAGCACGGCATCACGCGCGACGTCGTCTACGAAGCCACCGGCCTGCACGAGCGCCAGGCCCTGCACCGCCGCATCAGCATCGAACTGGCCGCGCGCGGCGGCGCCGACGGCCAGGGCCAGCTGCACGAACAGCTGGCCTACCACGCCGCCGCCGCCAACGACTGGCCCGCCGCCGGCCTGCACGCCGAGGCCGCGGGCGACCAGGCGCTGGCCGCGTCGGCGCTGGACCGCGCCAAGAAGCAGTTCCGTGCCGCGCTGGCGGCGCTGGAATTCCTGCCCGATGAGGCGGGCCGGCGCCGCCGCTGGATCGCCGTCGCCCAGCGCCTGGGCATGGCCTGCGTGTTCGACGCCTCGCAGGACGACCTGCGCGTGCTCAAGCACGCCGCCACGCTGGCCCAGGCCGAGGGCGAGCCCGGCCTCATCGCCCGCACCGAGTACTGGCTGGCCTACGTCGGCTATGCGCTGGGCGAGACGCGCGACAGCCTGCGCCACGCACGCGCCGCCGTCGAGACCGCCCAGGCCTGCGGCGACCACGCGCTGCTGGCCCAGCTGCCCGGCACCGTGGGCCAGCTGCAGGCCGCCGCGGCCAACTACGCCGAGGCCCTGCCCATGCTGGACCTCGCCATCGCCCGCCAGCGCGCTCGCGCCAGCAAGAGCGCCGTCAACCGCATCGGCCTGTCGTTCTCGCTGTGCTGCCGCGCCTACGTGCTGGGCGACCAGGGCCGCTTCGATCACGCGCACGAGGTCTTCGCCGAGGCGCTGGAGCCATTCAACGGCAGCGGCCACGCCGTGGAGGCCAGCATGCAGGGCTGGCGCGCCGCCGTCTTCCTGTGGCAGGGCCGCTGGGCAGAAGCCCGCGCCGCCGCGGCCGTGGCCCACCGCGTGGGCGCCCAGGTGCGCAGCATGTTCACCTGCGCGATGGGCCAGGCTGCCGGAGCCTACGGCGCGTGGATGCAGACACACGACCCGGGCGCGCTGCAGCTGATCCTCGACGCCACCGCCTGGCTGGCGCCGCGTGGCGGCGGCCTCTACAACAGCTTCAACCACGGCTGGCTGGCCGACATCCTGTCCACGCAGGGCCACGTCACCGCGGCGCGCCACCACATCGCGCTGGCCCTCAGGCGCGGCCGCCAGCACGACTGGATCGGCGGCGCGATGGCCTACCGCGCGGCAGCCCGGCTCGCGACCGGTACGGGCGACGTGCCGCTGGCGCGTCGCTACCTGGCACTGGCGCGAGGCGCCGGCGAGCAGCGCAACTCCGACCACGAGGCCGCCGTCACGGCGCTGCTCGAAGCCGAGCTGAAGCTGGACGGCAGCTGGACCGACGCGCTGGACTTCGCCCGCGCCGAGTTCACGCGCATGGGCATGACCGGCTTCCTCGAACGCGCGCAGGCGCTCTGACGCGCGGCCTCGCCGCGCCCTCATTCGGAAAACACCAAGCCAAGCGCGAAAAGCGGATTGGCGCGCGGCCAGCGCGCCTCCTATCCTCGCGCCGCATGAACAAGCCTGAACGCCCTGGCGCCGGCCCGGCGGCGGACATCCTCCACGACCGCGACTTCATCGTCATCTACCGCGGCCTGGACCGGGCCCCCTGCGAAGCCGTCGTGCAGCGCTTCGACGCCGATCCGGGCAAGCGGCCCGGCCGCATCGGCGCCGGCGGCAGCAGCGCCTATGTGCGGGACGACAAGATCTCCTAGGACCTGGAGCTCAACCCGGGCGACGCCTGGGACGACCTGTTCCGCCGCATCCACGGCCCCATCCAGGCCTGCATCGCCGACTACCTGTCGCGCAGCCCCATCCTGCAGTCGTTCCCGCTGCAGGCCACCGGCTACAAGATCCAGATGTACCCGCGCGGCGAAGGCCGGTTCGGCTGGCATGCCGACGCCGTCGGCGGCGCCAGCGGCAACCGCGTCGTCGCGATGGTGCTGTACCTCAACGACGTGGAGCGCCGCGGCGAGACCGAGTTCTTCCACCAGGGGCTGAAGGTCTCACCCCGCACCGGACAGCTGCTGCTGTTCCCGGCCGGGTGGAACTACATGCACTGCGGGCAGGTGCCGGAGTCGGGGGACAAGTACGTGATCTCGACGTTTATCAGAATCAAGCACTGACCCGGGGGACACGGCCCATTTCTCCCATCACTTCGGCAGCGGCTCCCGCGACGCGACTTCAGCCAGCTTCGTGTAACTGACTCGGGTGTCCAGCGCGCCGTCCAGATCGGTATCCACATCCGCGAACTGCAACACGCCCAACGAATAGTGCTCGATCCGTACAGGCCGACCGCTGGTGGCATTGATGTACTCGACGGTATCGACGACGCCGTGAACGTACGTCGATCGAAGGTCAGGAATGCCATCGCCGTCCGTGTCGGACAACGAAGACTCGAGATTCCCGTTCTTGAACCAATGTCTGGTTTCAAAGACGCCATCGAAGTTGTCGTCTGACTCGGCAGACTCCAACTGCCCCCGCGCGTCATAGTGCGCGACGTAGTCGACCTTGTGGTCCAGGTTGCGATCCATCTCCACCTTGAGCAACATGCCGTTGGGCGAATAGGTCCACTTCTCATCGAGCACACCATCCCGGTCGTAGTCGATGCCATCGGTCGTCGCCGGTGCCCGGTAAGCCGCGTAGGTCGCGCCGATGCCGATCACCAGCCCCAGCAGCAAGCCTCTCACGCCTGACGACCTGGGCGATGGGCCAGGCCTTGGCGTGGGCTCGATCTGCGTACTTTCCCAATGATCGATGACGGCGCGTGCGGCCGGAAAGCTTTCCTCCTCCACGAGCAACCGCACCAGCCCGTTCGCAGGTATTTCCCCCATCGCGCCCTGCAGCGCCTCGCCCTGGATGTGAGCGTCGATGCCCTCCTGCGCCAGAAGGTCGACGAGCATGTGGGCTTCGATCGCGCTCGCTGCTTCGTAGAGAGTTTTCATGAGCCCGTAGGTTGTAGTGAACGAAGTGAAGCCCAATGAACGCGCATCACATGGCAGGCACGCGGTGAGTTCGAGCGAATGCGGATGGTCGGATTTCTGGTGCGGGCCGGACAAGCTCAAGATTTGACCAAGCGCAGTCGGATCTCGTCACCTTGCAACTGTTCGGCGACGAAGTCCCGGCAAATCATCCGAAAGCTGAACGACGTGGCGCTCAGCCAGCGGCCGAACGCAAAATCCTCCGCACAAGCGTTGGGCGCAACAATGTTCAGAAGCTCAGACGTGACGATGTCGAAGTGCCGGGCGCGAACGAGACGGTGGCAACAGCCTTCGCGACCGAAGGTCCAGGATTCGATCCGAAATTCCGGTGGGCTCTGGTGCGGTCGATACAACACAAACCGCAGGTATTGCGGTTCGGCGCTGCCGGCCGGCGTCCACAACTGGCGCGCCGTCGACGTGAACTCGATGCGCGTGCCGTCCGGTTCACGTGCAGCCTCTGCCCGCACGGTGAACACTGACTGCGCACCCGCCAGCGAGGCGCAGGCAAGCAACGCGGCAACGATTCCGCAACGCAGCCACACGTTCGCTCCCATCACACCGCCAACGCCACCACGGTCGGCGCCCCCGTGAACCGCATGACGCCCGCGTCCAGCACCGCCGCGATGACGCCCAGCATGACGCCCATGCCCATGCCGTAGCCTGAGCAGGCGTGCGGCGGCGCGCCGTTGGGGTCGGCGCGGTCGCCGCCGAAGGCGACGTGGTGGCGCAGCGGGTCCTGCTGCGTCGCCGAGCCCAGGCCCACGACGAGCACGCGGCCCGGTTCGACGTCCACGTGGCCGAGCTTGTGCGCGACACGCGCCTTGCGCCAGATCTGGAACGGCGTGGGCCGCACGTTGAGCGTCGCGATCATCGTCGGGCGCAGCCGTGCGACGGCCTCGGCGTAGGGGCGCAGGCCGGTCTTCTCGTCCGGCTTGACCTCGTTCCACAGCGGCTGCAGCTCCCACAGCTTGCGCGTCTGCACCCAACCGGCCAGCACGGTCAGCAGGTTGGCATGCGTGGTGGGCGGAAAGCCCAGCATGATGCCGGCCAGCGTGCGCGCAGGCAGGTCGGGCGTCGCTTCCGGCACCGCCTTGGCGGCGGCGACGATCTGCTGCGCCAGGTGCGGCAGCTGGGTGCCGGGCTCGTCCAGCCAGGCCTGCACGGCGGCCGTGAAGCGCTGGCCGGCGGCGCGGCCCTCGGCCTTCACCGCATCGGTCGGGTAGGGGCCGAACACATGGCGCGACACCTTGAACAGGTCGCGCGGGCAGCGCGGTGCGATCGGGCCCACGCCCGGCGCGCCGGCATAGGCCTCGGCGTGGAACTCGGTGCCCCAGATGCGGTGGCCGTCGGGCTGGCCGAACCACAGCTGGCACAGCTTGGCGAGCACGCCTTCGCTGAGGCGCTCGAAGTCCAGCGGCGTGTCGGTGGGCAGGTCTTTGGGCTTCTGCGAGTCCGGGAATGCGGCCAGCAGGTCCACCGCCTCCTTCTTCAGCTGTGCCAGGCCCGCCTTCGCGACCTGGTAGGCCACGGCGTAGCACTGCGCCTCGCCATAGGCCTCGATGGCGGCGTTGATGGCGGGCGCCTGCTCGCGGTGGCCGGTGTCATCGTCCAGGCCCAGATAGCCCACGCCGATGGAGTCGTGCATGCGCTCGCCGTAGCCGCTGTTGGAGTAGCGGTCGGGCACGTTCCTCAGCACCTCGCAGACACGCTCGGCCGCGCCGACCAGCACGCCGTAGGCCGTGTCGACGACGCCGCCGGGCTGGGCGCGCACCCAGGCCCAGGCCTGGTCGCGGGTGTTGGTGTCTTCCAGCCAGAGCTGCATCGCGGCCTTGTCCTGCAGGTCGGGCACGCGCTCCGGCACCGGCGTGGGCGCCGGCAGCGGCAAGGGCAGCTCGACGAGGCCCGGCAGGCCTTTCAGCGCGGCGATGGACGGCACGAAGAAGTAGGCGCCCCACTGCAGTGTGACGAAGGGTTCGGGGCCGAGGTCGATCTCGTAGGGCTTGCCGTTGTGCTCGAACGGGAACAGCCGCGGGCCGGCGCTGCCGTCCACCACGCCCAGCAGCGGGTCACTCTGCGCCGAGTAGCCGCCGCTGGCGTTGCCGCCGGCCACCCAGCGCTGCACAACCTCGAACTGCTCGGCCAGGTGAGCGTTGTAGGCCATGAAGACGAGGCCGCGGTCCTCGTCGTCCGGCGCGTCGGCGTGCACCGGCGCGCCATAGCTCATGCCACGACGAAGGATGCGCGGCATGCGGCTCCTGGAGAACGCCGTGCCGGCCAGGTCCCGCGGGTTGACGCGGCGGATGTGGGCGTGGAAGGGGCAGGCCGAGCCCTGCGCGTCCTTGGCGTAGTTGAAGTCGTTGCCGCTGCCCGACTCGGGCGCGGCGAGCGGGCGACCGTCCTGCCAGCGGCCCATCAGCTTGGCGAGCACGAGGTCGTGGTCCAGGCCGATCTTCTTGGCCTGCTCGTAGGTACGGCGGCTGAAGCGGCCGGTGTACTGGCGCAGCTTGCGCACGACGAGGAAGCTGCCGCGGTCCAGCAGCGCGTCGGGCTGCTCGGGGACGCTGTAGCCCTTGTCGCGCTCGGTCGGGAAGCCCTGCAGCACCTCGCCGGTCTTGACGGTGTCGTCCCAGGCCTGGCCCGGCGTGGCGGTGCCGGCCAGTTGCGGCTGGCTGATGCCGTCCTTGAAACCGAAGTTCTCCTTGTCCGCGGCGTTGCTGCGCATGGGCTCGATGGCCATCAGCGCCAGTCCGGTGCCGACGGTCAGCGCCTCGGCCAGCTCGCGCAGGTGCTTGTCGTCGGCGGCCGAGAACGCATCGCCGGGCTCGGCGGCGGGGAAGCGCAGCTGCACCAGCACGTGGGCGTCGGCCGGCGCGATGCGGTCCACGCCGTTGACGTGGCGGGCCAGCGCCCAGTGGGTCGGGTGGTTGTGGCGCACGTCGCCCAGCAGGCCGGCGCGCGCGGCCATGCCCTCCTTGAAGGCCTGCGGGAAGCGGTCCAGCCGCGCGGCCGGGATGCCCAGCGCCTTCAGGCCCGACAGCGTCAGCGCGATCTGGCGCCAGACGGCGAGCGGGGCCGCATCGTCGTTGTCGTGCTGCACCGGCGCCGTGCTGAGCCAGGCGACGGCCTGCGTCGGCTGGGCCACGCGCAGCAGCACCAGGCCGCCGCGGTTGCCGGGCGGCTTGGTCAGCACGCAGCACTGCAGGTCGCCGGGCTTCAACGACAGCTCGCGCGCCTGGCCCTGCGGCTCGGGCAGCGGCTGCTCGAACCAGCCCAGCATCTCGTAATGGCGCAGGCGCAGCTGGCCGCCGGGCGTCTTGCCGCCGTCGTTGGGGAACTGCCTGGCGGTGTCCAGTGCGATCAGCTCGAACAGGATGTCGTGCGTGGCGCGCAGCAGGCAGGCACGGTCGGGCGCCTGGGCGCCGAAGAAGCGCTGCAGCGTGAACAGGCCCGCCAGCGGCACCAGCCCGCGCGCGGCCATCGCGAAGCGGTCCTTGTCGCCGGTGGGCAGCGGCTGCGTCTCGCCGGAGGCCGGCGCACGCAGGCGGTTGAATTCCAGCTCGTTGGCACGGCCGCGCTGGGCGGACTCCAGCCGGCCGAGGTACTCGGCATCGCTGACGGTGCGGCCGGACTCGATGAACAGGAAGTCGGCCGACACCTCGTGCGCCCGCACCCAGCGCGCGTAGGTCTCGAAGCTGCAGTCGCGCGACAGCGTGTAGCCCTCGGTGTGGCACAGCATCAGGTCCAGCGTGGAGCCGAGCTGGTCCCAGATGACCCGCATGTAGGGCTCCCAGCCGCCGTCGAAATTGACGCTGAGCAACAGCCGGTCCGGCGCGCCGTCGACGCCTTCCACGATGCTCCAGCGGAAGGAGTGGACGATGCGCCAGCGGGCGACGATGTCGGTGTAGGGCGAGGCCGGCGAGCTGGACTCGCGCGAGCCCAGGCGCAGGCCGTTGAGCGTCTTGAGCACCTTGCGCAGGCGGTCGACGTAGGTGACGACCTCCAGCGCGTCGACGAAGCCGCGCTTGACGTCGGCCAGCAGGTTCAGGTCCGTGATGCCGCCCAGTTGGACGTCGTTGCCGCGTGCCATGTTTGCTCTCCCCTTGGATGAGCGCCGGAGTATGCGGTTTGACCGTGACGGACAGGCACATGGCGCCCACAAGCTTGATTAGGAATCTCGTCCCCGCCAGCCGCAATTCATCCGCCAAAAGCTGCGGCCCATCGCAAACCCGCGGACGGGAAAACCCTGAGCGCGCACAGTCCGGCTCACAGACACGGGAGAGCCACATGAACCGCATCAGCACCACCACCACCCGCACCAGCCGCCTGCAGGCCGCCAGCGCCATCGCCCTGGTCGCCCTCGTCGCGCTGACGGGCGCCACCTGGATGACCCTCACCGGCCCGAGCGACGAGCCCAGGATCGTGCAGCTGGAACGCGTCGTCATCGAGGGCCACCACGCCGAGGTGCAGCAGCTGCCGCGCGTCGTCATCGTCGGCAAGCGCGATCCGGCGGCGGACGGCGCCCAGATGGCGTCGGCCGACACGGGCAACGTTCGCTAAGGTCGATCCTTCGGCGCGCCCTGGTCGCACTTGACGCAGTTCAGGTGCCGGCCCAGCGCGCCGGACCGGCCCTCGGGCGTCTGCGTCCAGGGCCGGTTCTGCCACGGCGGGTCATGGCGCGTGTGCTGGTTGTGGCCACAGGCCAGCTCCGCGACCCAGTGGCCCTCCTCATCGAGATGGAAGCCGGTGATCGGCTGTTCCATCTCACATGCCCCTCGTCCGGTCTTGCGCTGCTGAACGCAGGCAAGCCCGACCGGTCCCCCGTGGGGACGGCGATACATGCGGCGTCGAGCCGCATGCACATCGCCTGAGCGGGCCGACTTGGGAGCGGCCCGGCGCTCGGCCCGCGAATCTCATCTGCCCAACACCCGCAGGATTTCTCGCCCGTAGGCTTCCAGCTTCTTGGCGCCCACGCCGCTGATCTCGCCCAACTCGGCCAGGTCGCCCGGCATCTGCCGCGCCATCTCGGCCAACGTTGTGTTCTGGAAGATGACGTAGGCCGGCAGGCCGTGCTCCTTGGCGACCTCGGAGCGCCAGGACTTCAGCGCCTCGAAGCGCTCGGCGGCCTCGGCGTCCAGCCCCAGCGCCGGGTCGGCCTTCGGCTTCGCCGTCCGGCCAGCCTTGCCGGCCCGGCCGCGCGGCTTCTTCTCCTCGGCCTCGCGCAGCCTCACCTCCACCTCGCCCTTGAGCACCGCACGCGCGCTGTCCTGCAGCGCCAGCGTGTTGAACTCGCCCTCGGCGGCCACGTGGCCCAGCGCGATCAGCTGGCGCAGCACGGCGCGCCACTGCTGCTCGGACAGGTCCGCACCGCAGCCCCAGGTCGACAGCTTGTCGTGACCATGCTGCCGGGTCTTGTCCGTCACCTTGCCGCGCAGCACGTCGATCAGATGGCCGGCGCCGAAGCTCTGGCCGCGCTGATGGAAGCGGTAGATGCAGGACAGCAGCTTGCGCGCCGCCTCGGTGGCGTCCCAGGTGGCCGGCGGGTTCAGGCAGTTGTCGCAATTGCCGCAGGCCGTCGACATCTCGCCGAAGTAGGCCAGCAGCCGCACACGCCGGCAGTCGGTCGCCTCGCACAGCGCCAGCAGCGCATCGAGCTTGCCGCGCTGGCCCTGCTTGAAGACCTCGTCCGCCGGGCTCTCGTCGATCATGCGGCGCTGGTTGACGACGTCGGCCAGGCCGTAGGTCATCCAGGCCTCGGCGGGCGCGCCGTCGCGGCCCGCCCGGCCGGTCTCCTGGTAGTAGGCCTCGATGTTCTTGGGCAGGTCCAGGTGGGCGACGAAGCGCACGTCGGGCTTGTCGATGCCCATGCCGAAGGCGATGGTCGCGACGATGACCAGCCCTTCCTCGCGCAGGAAGCGGTCCTGGTGGCGGCGGCGCACGTCGGCGTCCAGGCCGGCGTGGTAGGGCAGCGCGTTGATGCCCTCGCTCTTCAGCCACTCGGCGGTCTCTTCCACCTTCTTGCGGCTCTGGCAGTAGATGACACCGGCCTCGCCCTCGTGGTCGTCCTGGATGAAGCGCAGCAGCTGGTCTCGCGGCGAGCCGTTCTTCTCGACGATGAGGTAGCGGATGTTGGGCCGGTCGAAGCTGCTGATGAAGACGCGCGCGTCCTGCAGCTGCAGCCGTTCGATGATGTCGGCGCGCGTCAGGTCATCGGCGGTCGCAGTCAGCGCGATGCGCGGCACCTCGGGGAAGCGCTCGTGCAGCAGGCTCAGCTGCAGGTATTCCGAGCGGAAGTCGTGCCCCCACTGGCTGACGCAGTGCGCCTCGTCGATGGCGAACATCGACAGCAGGCCGCGCTCGCGCAGGCTCTCCAGCTGGGCCAGGAAGCGCGGCGTCGTCAGCCGCTCGGGCGCTGCGTACAGCAACGTGAGGCGCCCGCTCATCATCTCGCGCTCGACGCGGCTGGCCTCCTCGCCGGTCAGGCTGGAGTTCAGGAAGGCGGCGTGCACGCCGGCCTCCTCCAGCGCGCCGACCTGGTCGTGCATCAGCGCGATCAGCGGGCTGACGACGATGGCCACGCCCTGGCCGCGCTGGTGGCGCAGGATGGCCGGCACCTGGTAGCACAGGCTCTTGCCGCCGCCGGTGGGCATCAGCACCAGCGCGTCGCCACCGGCGGCGACCTGTTCGACGATGTCGGCCTGTTGGCCGCGGAAGGCGGTGTAGCCGAAGACCTGGGACAGCACGGCTTGCGGCGTGTCCGTGGCGGGGGAATGATGAGGGGGCGACTGCATGGCGAAGGCCGGGATTGTCGCCGCCGGCCGGCACGGGCCCGGGCCGGTCGTCCAACATCAGGGAGTTCCGCATGCTGCGTCACCGTCTCGCCAGCCTGTCGCTGGCCATCCTCGCCGCGCTCACCGGGTCCGCCGGCGCCCAGACCGCGGCGCTGAACAGCGCCGTCGCCGGCCAGGCCGACCGCGCCTACCCGGCGCTCCAGGCCCTTTACCAGGACCTCCACAGCCACCCCGAGATTGCCTTCGAGGAGGTGCGCACGGCCGCCAGGCTGGCCGCCGAGATGCGCGCGCTGGGCTTCACGGTGACCGAGGGTGTCGGCAAGACGGGCCTCGTCGCGATCTACGAGAACGGCGCCGGCCCCACCGTCATGGTGCGCACGGAGCTGGACGCGCTGCCGATGGAGGAGAAGACCGGCCTGCCCTATGCCAGCCGTGCCAAGGCGATGTCCAACGGCCGCGAGACCTTCGTCGCCCACAGCTGCGGCCATGACGTGCACATGGCCGCCTGGGTGGGCGCGGCGCGCACGCTGGTCGCGCTGAAGGACCGCTGGCAGGGCCGGCTGATGTTCATCGCCCAGCCGGCGGAGGAAATCCTGGCCGGCGCCCGCGCCATGGTGGCGGACGGCCTCTTCACCCGCTTCCCCAGGCCCGACATCGCGCTGGCCATCCACACCGGCAACGGCGCCTACGGCACCGTGCAATTCCGCGCCGGGCCCGCCATGTCGGCCGCCGACAGCTTCGAGATCACCTTCAAGGGCCGCGGCGGCCACGGCTCGGCGCCGCAGGCCACCATCGACCCCATCGCGATGGCGGCGCGCTTCGTCACCGACGTGCAGGCCGTCATCAGCCGCGAGAAGGACCCGCGCGAGTTCGGCGTCATCACCGTCGGCGCCTTCCAGGCCGGCACGGTGGGCAACATCATCCCGGACCAGGCCGTGCTGCGCGGCACCATCCGCTCCTACCTGCCCGAGGTGCGCGAGGTGCTGCTCGCCGGCCTGCGCCGCACGGCCCAGCACGTCGCTGCTGCGTCCGGCGCGCCGGAGCCCGAGATCACCATCACGCCGGGCGTCGGCGCGGTCATGAACGACGACGGCGTCATCCACCGCGTCGAGGCGGCCATCAAGGGCAGCCTGGGCGCCGACAAGGTGCTGGTGGCCAAGCCCGCCACCGCCAGCGAGGACTTCTCCGTCTACGCGCTGCTGGGCATCCCGTCGCTGTTCATGCACTTCGGCGTCTACCCGCCGGAGCGCGTCGAGGCGGCGGCCAGGCCCGGTGCCACGCCGCTGCCCTACAACCATTCGCCGCAGTTCGCGCCGGTGCCCGAGCCCAGCATCAAGACCGGCATCAAGATCACCAGCGCCACCGTGCTGGCCCTGCTGGGCAAGCCCTGACGCCCCCCGCGGCGCCATTGCTGACACGCACTGTCAGCCGCCGGGTTGCCGGCAGGCGGGCTGGCCGGGATGATGACCGGCCTCTCCAAACCGGGACACGCCATGCCCACAGCCGACGAACTGCGCCACGTGCTGATCCGCAACTTCCACGACGCCCCGCGCGAGCGCTTCGTGCGCGCGCCGTTGTACGACACCGAGACCGCCAGCCTCACCCGCGGCACCGCGGCGAAGAAGCTCGGTGCCAGCTTCGACATCGTCGCGCCGGGCCAGATGAGCTGCCCCTACCACCTGCACCATGCCGAGGAGGAGATGTTCGTCGTGCTGCAGGGTGAGGGCACGCTGCGCGTGGCCGGTGAGCGGGTGCCGATCAAGGCCGGCGACGTCATCACCATCCCGCCGGGGCCGGACTACCCGCACCACATCATCAACACCTCCGACGCGCCGCTGCACTACCTCAGCATCAGCACGATGGAGAAGCCCGAGGTCTGCGAGTACCCGGACTCGGGCAAGATCGGCGTGTTCAGCGAGGGTGTGCGGCTGCTGCAGCGGCGCGAGGCCGGGCTGGACTACTGGGAGGGGGAGCCTTGAGCACTCAAGGGCAGTCCCAGCCCAGCCGCACCAGGCCGCAGTGCCGGCAGACGAACTTGTAGAACGCGTTGTCGCCGGCCGGTTCGTAGTCGCGGATGGCGGCGCCCCACTGCTTCTCGGTCTTGCCGTAGTGCTGGCGCCAGTCGGCCTTGGTCGCGTCGCTGGCGTCCGCCACGTCGTCCTCCGACGCATCGCCATGGAATACGCAGGCGTCGTCGCAATGCACCAGCCACTCTTCCTGCTGCCAGGACGAGTAGCCCGGCGTGCGCAGGCTCACCTCGTCGATGACGTCCTGCGCGAGGCCGGCCTCGCGCAGCGGCTGTGCGTCCGAGAAGCTCGCGCCCAGCTTGCCCGCCGCCGAGCCGTCGGCAATGCACCAGGGGCACAGCTTCTCGTCCAGATCGCGAGTCGCGTAGACCGGCTGCACGTAGACGAAGTCGCGGGCCTGGCCGCAGCAGGCGCATTCGATGCGCCGCGGCTCGACGGCCCCGGTGGCCAGCGGGTCGGCGTGGTAGCGGAAATCGGGAAACAGGTTGTCCATCGGGGCTCCGGATCAGTAGTGCGGCGGCAGTTCGTCGCGCAGCGTGCGCGGCGCGCCGGGCTCGGCCGCCGTGCGGTCGCGCAGCTCGACGAGCTCGCGGATCAGCCGGTCGATCTGCGCCTGCTGGCGCACGACGACCTGGTTGAGCTGCTCGACGGTGTCCTCCGCGAAGCTGGCCTTGATCTCGAGGTCGGTGATGCGTTGTTCCAGGGTGTGCAGGTCGTCCATGCCCTGTATTGGGCCAGAACCCGGATCAAGGCAGCGCGTCCAGCGCCTCGGCCCATTTGGCGGCCACCTTGTCGTAGCCGCCACGCGTGGGGTGGATCTCGTTGGCCCAGTCGCCGGACGCGCCGCTGCTGCCGGCGTCCGCCAGCACCAGACCCGCAGCCTGGCTGTCGACGATCTGGATGGGGCCGGCATCGGGATGGCTGGCGGCCCGGTCGCCCGCCAGTGCCAGCAGCAGGTCGCCCAGCTTCGTCATCAGCAGCTCGCCGACGTCCAGCCAGACGGTATCCGGCACGCCGAAGGTCTGCAGCGCGGGCTGCAGCCAGGGGCCGAAGTTCAGGCCGGCCGACGCCGGGCGAGGGCGCAGCAGCGCGTAGTTGTGCATCAGCAGCGGCGTCTGCTTGTTGACGCCGCTGTCGCGCAGGTCCAGCAGGCCGGCGAAGACGGCGCGCAGGTAGGTCGTGAAGGTCTGCCAGCCGTCGTCGCTGAGGTAGCTGGCCGCATCGCTGGCCACGCCGCGCTCGGCGGGCGTCAGCAGCAGGCGCTGGTGGCGCGGCGCGGTGGGCGGCGCGCCGATGGCCTCGATGAGGTCGTTGCCGCCGCCCGAGACGAGGATGGCGCTCCAGGTCCAGGCGACGTTGCCGCACAGCAGGTTCACGAACTGCGGCGCGCGCACCGCGTCCGTCATGCGGCGCAGCACCGCGCCGGGCGCCGCGCAGTTCACCGCCACGGCCCCGCGCTCCAGCACCAGCTCGGCCAGCACGTTGGTGGTCAGGTAGGGCGGGATGGCGCCGATGGAGAACCACGAGTCGCCCTGCGCGAGGAAGCGCTGGCCATACAGGTCGAGCGGGAAGGGCGTGTCGCCCATTAGGTCGTAGGGGCTGATGAGCTTGACGGGGTGCGACATGGCGGCGGGTCTACGGGATGAGACCGGCAGTGGACTGCGGCCCCGGGCCGGCCGCAACCTCAAGACTGACTATCGCCGGTCGCCCGGCCTGTCGCCCTTGCCCGAGATCGACCCCATGCCCGACACCGAGCGCTGCACCGAGGGGTTGCCGTAGTAGTCCACCGAGCCGACGCCCGAGATGTGGGCGGTGAGGTCGTCCGTGACCCACAGCAGCACGCTGCCGATGCCGCTGACGCTGACGCGCGCCTTCTGCGCCTGCAGGCGATCGGCGACGACCTTGCCCTTGCCGGAGATCTGCAACGCCAGCTCGTCCACGCGCCCGCCCAGCTGGCCGTCGCCGGCACCGCTGATGCCGAAGGTGAGCTGGCGGGCCTGCAGCTGGTCCATGCGCACGTTGCCGGCCCCGCTGATGATCAGCTTGAGCTGGTCGGTGCGCAGCGGGCCGGGCACGCGCACGTCGCTGGCACCCGAGACGGACAGCTGGTGCAGCTGGCGCATCTCGACCTGCACGAACAGCTTGTCGCTGTGCCAGAACTTCCACCCACCGGCGGGGCGGATGACGAGCTGGTTGCCGCTGAGCTCGACCTCCACGTTCTTCTGCACGTCGGCGTCGCCCGCGATGAAGGCCTGGTCACGCTCGCCCTGCACGAGCACGACGCGCGCCACGCCGCCCAGCTCCAGGCGGTCGAAGGCACCGGGTGTGTAGAGCTTGCCGGGGCCGGCCGGCAATGCAGGCGGCGCGGGGAGGGCGGGCAGGGCCTGAGGTGCAGGCAACGCCGACGGGGCGGGCGCTGCGGGCGCGGCCGGGGCGGCGGTCTGGGACTGGGCTGAGCTCGCGAAGGTGAACATCGCCATGAGCAGCAAGCAGGTATTGCGGGCCGAGCGCCGGGCCGCTCCCAAGCCGGCCCGCCTGGGGCGATGTGCTTGCGGCTCGACGCCGCAAGCATCGCCGTCCCCTCGGGGGACCGACCGGACTCGTTCGCGTTCAGCGACACGAGGCTGGGCGAGGGGCACCAAGTTCATAACGATTGCTCCCTCAGCATCTTGGAGACCTCGCGGTTGGCGGTGATGCGCGTGCCGTCGCGCAGCTGCACGACGAGCTGGGAGTTCTCGTCCGGCGTCATGCTGTCGACGAAGTCCAGGTTGACGATGCAGCCGCGCTGCACGCGCAGGAAGCGCGTCGGGTCCAGCCGCGTCTCAAAGCTGGCGATGGGCAGGCGCACGAGGAAGCTGCGGCCCTTGCTGGTGATGGCGGTGTACTTGTTGTCGGAGCGCAGGCTCTCGATGTCGCCGACCTGCAGCGGGAAGATCTTGCCCTGGTCGCGCACCAGCAGCCGCGTCAGCGGCGCGTCGGCCGGCGTGCCCAGCGCCTGCGCCACCTCGGCGGTGCTGGGTGTGGCGTCGCGCAGCACGTGGGCCACGGCCTCGTCGAAGCGCTCGCGCGAGAAGGGTTTGAGCAGGTAGTCCACCGCGTGCAGCTCGAAGGCGGTCAGCGCGTGCTCGTCGTAGGCGGTCGTGAAGATGATGCGCGGCTGGTGGGCATCGTGCTGGAGCTCGCGCACGACCTGCAGGCCGGTCAGGCCGGGCATCTGGATGTCGGTCAGCACGAGGGCGGGCTTCAGCGCACGGATCTGCGCCAGCGCGTCCTCGCCATCCGCGCAGACGGCCACGAGCTGCAGGCCCGGCGTGGCCTTGACCCAGTCGGCCAGCGCCTCGGCGGCGAGGGGTTCGTCTTCGGCAATCAGGACGGTGGTCGTGCTCATGTCTGGGGAATAAACAAATCGACGCGGAACCCGGCGCCGGGGGCGGTGTGGATGCGCAGGCGGGCGCGGCCGTCGTAGTCGAGCGCGAAGCGCTTCCTCAGCGCGGCCAGGCCCACGCCGCGGCGCTGGCCGGGCTGGGGCTCCAGCGCCTCGGGCTCGCAGCCGGGGCCGTCGTCCTCGACGGCCAGGTCCAGCCCGTGGTTGAGCGCGTTGCGGCGCGCGCTGATGGTCACGCGGCCGCCGGCCTTGCGCGGTGCCACGGCATGCAGGATGGAGTTCTCGACCAGCGGCTGCAGCGTCAGCGGCGGCAGCTCGTCGGCCAGCACGCGCTCCTCCAGCTGCCAGTCCACGCGCAGCCGCGTGCCCAGCCGCAGCGCCTCCAGCGCGAGGTAGTCGCGCAGGAAATCGATCTCGTCGGACAACATGACGCGGTCCTCGGCACCGCGTTTGGTGTCGAGCACATAGCGCAGCATGGACGCGAACTTCAGCAGCGCGGCCTCGGCGCCGGCGGGGTCCTTGCGGGTCAGCGCGATCAGCGAATTCAGCGTGTTGAACAGGAAATGCGGGTTCAGCTTGCCGCTGATGGCGGACAGCTCGGCCTTGGCCAGCGCGCTCTCGGCCTGCGCCGCCGCCACCGCCGCCGAGCGCGCCGCGCGCGACTGCAGCACCGCCGTGAACGCCGTCGCGATGGTCGCGTAGACCACGAAGCCCCACACCGACCGCCACAGCAGGCCGGACACCAGCACGGCGCCGGCATGGTCCGCCCCGAACAGCCCCGCGTTGACGGCGAACTCGCCCGCCTGCCACAGCGCGGAGAACGCCACCGCCGCCAGGACATGCGCCATCGCCGTGGCCGAGGTTCCCGCGTCGCTGGCGTGCAGGCGGCGCGCCACCGGCCACACGACGGTGCCCAGCAGCATCGGCGCCCACAGCATCGTCGTCGCCTGGTAGACGGCCAGCCAGAACGGGTCCAGCCCGCGGTCGAACTCGCTGCCGGCCAGCACGAACAGGCACCAGGCCAGCGCGCAGCCGCCGGCGTACGCGCACCAGAGGCGGCGGTTGCTGTGGCGGGGGCTGATCGTGGTCATGGCTTCATCTTAGGGAGGCCCGGCGGCCCGCCGGCGGGCAGGGAGACGAAGTGCGGCCCTCGGGGTGCGGGATGCGGTCTCCGGGGTGTTGCTGACGGCCCCGGTCGGGGGTGGCCGGCATAATTCGTCCCCTTCCCCATCGAATTCGGACGAGCGTCATGGCCAGCGTCAACAAAGTCATCATCATCGGCAACGTCGGCAAAGACCCCGAGGTCCGCTACAACCCCAGCGGCGGCGCCTGGGTCACCCTCAGCCTGGCCACCACGCGCAACTGGAAGAATCGCGAGACCGGCGAGCGCCAGGAAGAGACCGAATGGCACCGCGTCGTCTTCAACGACCGCCTGGCCGAGATCGTCGGCGAGTACGTCAAGAAGGGCCGCCCGCTGTACGTCGAAGGCCGCCTGAAGACCCGCAAGTGGCAGGACAAGGAAGGTCGCGACACCTACACGACCGAGATCATTGCCCAGGAAATGCAGCTGCTGGGCGGCCGCGATGGCGGCGGTGACGAAGGCGGTGGCGGTGGTGGCTACGGCCGCAGTGCTGGCGGCGGTGGTGGCGGTGGCGGCTACAGCCGCGGTGGCGGTGACGGTGGTGGCGACGACTTCGGCGGCGGTGGCCGCCCGGCCGCCCGCCCGGCCGCGCCGCGCCCGGCGCCCCAGCGCGCCCCGGCTCCGGCGCCCAAGGCGTCGACGGGGTTCGACGACATGGATGACGATATTCCGTTCTAGAAAACACCTCTCTGTTGGTTGTCAACATCGGGCCCGCAGCCCAATAGCTGCGGGCCTTTTTCGTTTGCTTACATCGCCTGGCGTGCTTATTACCGAGGCCGGCTTTCGTCACCGCGGAAGGCGCAAGAATCAGAGCCGCTGCAGATTCGCATATTCGCCGGGTCCACTGGTCGCCGGCATCCACGCAAGCCGCGGCGGCTGGATAGCCTGGGGCCATAAACCGATCACTTCTCATAACTCCATGGCCAAGAATTCGCGCCACGACGAAAACCACCTCCGGCTGGCCAACCCGCCCTTCGATCTCCCCCGAGTCCAGCGACGCGGCCTGCTGGCGCTGGGTTCGTTGATGGCCCTCGATCTGGCAGGCTGCGGTGGTGGCGGCGGTGGTAGTGAAGGCAGCCCCCCCCCCAGCGCCGGCAGCACGCAAAACGGCGGCGTGGTCACCACGCTGGCCGGCTCGGGCCAAACTGGTAGCACCGACGGCGCAGGCGCTGCGGCCAAGTTCTATTTGCCATACGCCGTGGCTGCCGACGCCGGCGGCACGGTCTACGTGGCGGATTCGCAGAACAACCTGATCCGCAAGGTCACGCCGGCCGGGGTCGTCAGTACGCTGGCGGGCTCAGGCAGCGCCGGCAGCACCAACGGCACGGGCAATGCGGCGTCGTTCTCCAATCCATGCGGCGTGGCCGTGGCCCCGGACGGCACGGTCTATGTGGCAGATACAGCGAACCACATGATCCGCAAGATCACGCCGGCAGGGATCGTCACCACGCTGGCAGGATCGGGCAACCGCGGCAACGCCAATGGCGTGGGCTCCGCAGCTTCGTTCACGTTCCCCTATGCAGTCGCTGTGGACGCGAGCAACACGGTCTACGTGGGAGATACCAACAACTTCCTGATCCGCAAGATCACGTCGGACGGTGTCGTCACCACGCTGGCGGGATCGGGCATTGTGGGCTCCGCCAACGGCACGGGCACGGCAGCTTCGTTTGAGGTGGTACGAGGCATTGCCGTGGACGCCAGCGGCACGGTCTATGTCGCCGACTCAGGCAATTCGCTGATCCGCAAGATCACGCCGGCTGGGGTGGTCACGACACTGGCTGGCTCGGGCCAGGAAGGCTATGCCGACGGCACCGGCGCAGTAGCCTTGTTCAGCAACCCCGTCGGCATCTGCGTGCACTCCAGCGGCACGGTGTATGTCGCGGACCCCGCCATCAACGTGATTCGCAAGATCACGCCAGACGGTGCTGTCACCACGCTGGCGGGCAAGTTTGACCCGAGCAATCCGGGCGGCGGCAAAGCGAATGGCACAGGCACGACCGCGCTGTTCTGGGGGCCCAATGGCATTGCCGTGGACGGCAGCAACACGGTCTACGTAGCGGACACCTACAACGACCTGATCCGCAAGATTGTCTAGGGAGAGGTTGGCAGAACCTCTTGTCCGCGCACGGCCATCGGCACGTGCGGGAGCCGATCAAACCGAAAAGGCCCGCGGCAACCGCCGCGGGCCTTTTTCATTCACGGACGTGCACGAGGCTTGTCGACGGGGCCGACCTGCCGCGCCAGCGTTGTCCTGAATTCGTCCTGCGCCGCGCCCGACTCGAAGCAGCGCTTCGGGATCAGGCTGAACAGCAGGTCGGACTGGTACAGGACGAACACCTTGCCCGACTCCCGCCACCGGTACAGATTTCCCCAGGGCAGCAGGCCACTGCCGTTCTCGGTGCGGAACTGCAGGCCTGCCGTCTCGATCTCGACCGAGAACGGTTGATGAAGAGAGCGTTGCTGGGCGTAGAGGCGCCGCACCTTCCAGGGCAGGTACAGCCAATACCAGGCCGGGAAATAGGCGATCGCGAGCGGGCCGAACACCTCGGCCCAGGAAGCGTGCCCCCGCCACAGCGAACCCGCCATCGCCACGAGCGCCATCAGCGCCAGCAGGACGATCAACACGCCGAGCACGGCAAACGCCGGGCGTGGCTTGAGGCCGGCACGAATCGCTGACAGCTAGTCGTCTGAATCGATCTGGATCTGCATGTCCCCTCGCACCGTCGCACGCCCTGGTTTGCGCGCGATGGTAGGCGAGCGCTGCACGCGTCCATGCCCTCTAACCGCACCATCCCCAGGCCGCCAGCCCCAGCCCAGTGCCGTGTGTGCCGACCTTGCGCAGCCCCGCCGACGTGCGCCAACGCCCGTTGCGCTGTCACTCCCTATGAGCACCAGGCCTGTAACGTTGTGTGAAGAAGTTGGCACAAAACCCGCTTAGTCCTTCTCCGACAAGCCCCATCACAGCTTGCGAGAGGAGGAACCCATGCGTGCGAACTTTGCTTTTTCCACACTGACGGCCACCGCTCTGATCTGGGCGGCATCGGCATCGGCCGCGGTGCTCACGGCCACGCCCGCCACGCCGACGCTCAGTGGCGTGGCGGCAGCCGCTGCGCCCGCAGTCACGCCGCCCGTCACCACCACGGCGACGCTGGACAACAGCTACGGGTCGACGTCGACGACCCACATCGAGAAGGACGTCCAGGTCGCGCCCACCGCGACGAGTTCGGGCCTGGCCTACGTGTACGAGGTCACCACGGTGACGCAGACGCGTACCGACACCCTCGCGTCCCAGGACTACTACTCCTGGAACCAGGCGCTGACCGGCAACACCGCCGGCACGGAGTTCCTCACACTCTCCGTGACCCTGACTCCCTCGCAGTCGCTGGGCGCGATGCTGTCCCTCTACAGCACCGGCAGCTACGCGGCCGTCGCATCGCCCTTCGGCAGCAGCGTGCCGGCGCTGCCGTCGTACTACTTCCGCCTGGCAGGCGCCAGCGCCTGGACGCTGCTGGGCTCGACCAACACGACCAATGCCGCCACGGGCAGCTTCTATGGCGGCGAGTCGGCGCAGCTCGCGCTGACGGCGGGCGTGGCGACGAGCTTCGAGGTCGCCGTGCTGGCGGGCAGCAATGTCGACCTGTCCGACGTCGGCCTGAACCTGTGGAGCGACTACTACGACACGCACAAGGTGGCCGTCGACCTCGGCACCAGCACGACGAAGGCGCTGGTCGGCGCCGAGCTGCTGGCGCCCGTGCCCGAGCCGCAGACCTACGCGCTCATCCTCGCCGGCCTGCTGTTCGTGGGCCTGCGCCTGCGCAGCCGCCAATAGCCCGCGTCGGGCCAGGGTGTCGGCAGCGCCTGGCTAGGTCGACCTGACGACCAGTTCGGTCGGCATGATCTCGCTGGCGGCAGCGTTGCCGGCGATGAGGTCCAGCACCTTGCGCGCCAGCAGCACGCCGCCGTGGTGCCAGTCCTGGCGCACGCTGGTCAGCGGCGGCGCGAAGGTGTGCGCTGCTGGCGAGTCGTCGTAGCCGATGACCGAGACGGCCTCGGGCACCAGCAGGCCGGCGTCGGTGAAGGCACGCACGGCGCCCATGGCCAGCAGGTCACTGGCGGCGAACAGGCCGTCCGGCGCGGGGCCGCCGTCCGGCAGGTGCGCGAGGTGGGACTGCACGGCCGTGAAGCCCGCGCCGAAGGTGAAGGCGGCCGGCGTCAGCGACTGGGCCTTCAGCCCGGCCTTGCGCAGCGCCTTCAGGAAGCCCTGCTGCCGGTCGCGGATCTCGGCATGGCGCACGTCGCCCAGGAACAGCAGCCGGCGCCGGCCCAGCGCGATGAGCCGCTCGGCGGCGCAGGCGCCGCCATGGGCATTGTCGCCGCCGACGACCACGGCGTTGCCGCGCCCGTGCTCGGCGCCCCACACCACCATGGGCAGGCCCATCGCCGCGGCCGTCTTGACGGCCGAGCCGTTGGCGCCCTGGCCCAGCAGGATGACGCCGTCCGCGGACGCGGCCACGCCCTCGCCGGGGCTCTGCATGGCCGACAGCAGCACGCTGTAGCCGCGCGAGGTCAGCTCCTGCGTGATGCCGCCCAGCAGTTGCAGCGGGTAGGCGTCGGTCATCGGCCGGTCGTTGTCCGGCTGCATCTCCAGGATGACGGCGACCATGTGGCTGCGCCGCAGCCGCAGGTTGCGGGCGTGGTGGTTGAAGCGGTAGCCGGCTGCCTCGGCCAGCGTCTTGATGCGCTCGCGCGTGGCGGGCGTGACCGACGGGCTGTCGCGCAGCGCGCGTGAGACCGTGATGGCACTGACGCCCGCGAGCGCGGCGATCTGTTCCATCGTGACTGGCTTGGCGTCGCTCATCCCGTTCTCGTGCCCGTTCGTGCCGCTGCGCGTCGCGCAACCCGGCTTCTTCTCCTGACCCGGATTGTCGCCAAGCGGCGCGGGCCCGCCGGCGGCACGCACGTCATCGCAGACCCGCACCCGGCACTTCTGCAAACTAATGTCATCGATGTCATTTGCACACCACACGGGTAAATACTCAAATGACATCGATAACATTTGCCATCACAGTCCGCCCCATCGACAGTCTGGCGACGGCCGCGCCGGGCTCTCGGGATGCAAACAAACAACCGGAGACATTCGATGACCGACCCTCAAGCCGCCCAGGCTGCATCGCGCCGCGGCGACCGCCCCGTCCGCGCCTTCTTCCGCCCCCAGCTGATCGCGCTGGCCGCCGCCGCGCTGTGCGGTGCCGCCTTCGCCCAGGAGGCCGCCAAGCCCGCGCCCAAGCCGGCCGCGGAGTCGCCCGAAGTGAAGGAGCTCGAAGCCGTCGTCGTCACCGGCACGGCGCGCCGCGAAGGCGTGCGCAAGCTGGAAGCCGGCTTCTCGATCACGACCGCGACCGAAGAGCAGATCAAGCAGGCCGCGCCGACCAGCACGGCCGACATCCTGAAGACCGTGCCCGGCGTGTTCGTCGAGAGCACCGGCGGCCAGAGCAACGCCAACATCCGCGTGCGCGGCTTCCCGACGCCGGGCGACGGTCCCTACTCCACCTTCCAGCAGAACGGCGCGCCGCTGTACGCGCTGCCGGCGCTGAGCTTCCTGGAGCACTCGCAGCTCTTCCGCCTGGACGACACCATCGAGCGCATGGAAGTGCTGCGCGGCGGCCCCAGCCCCATCTTCGGCAGCGGCCAGCCCGGCGTGACGGTCAACTTCATCCAGAAGGACGGCCGCAGCCCCGAGGGCAGCCTGCGCGTGACCACCGGCACCGGCAATCTCAAGCGCGTGGACGGCGTCTACGCCGGCCCGCTGTCAGACAAGTGGACCGTGATGGTCGGCGGCTTCTGGCGCCAGAGCCAGGGCCTGCGCGACACGCAGTTCCCGGCCGACGACGGCGGCCAGCTCAGCCTGGTGCTCAACCGCAAGCTCGACGACGGCAACCTGCAGCTCTACGCCCGCGCGCTGAACGACCGCAACGCCTTCTACACGGCCATCCCGGTCGTCGGCAGCGCCGACGGCAAGAGCGTGTCCAGCTACCCCGGCTTCGACGCCAGCAAGGACTACTTCTACGGCAACGAGCTGCGCAACATCGTGCTGGAGACCGGCCGCGCGACGGGCCGCACGCTGGCCAATGGCAAGCCCGAGATCCTGCGCGACACCGTCACCAAGGACCTGGCCGAGGGCCGCGGCGCGACCGTGCAGACCTTCGGCGCCAACCTCGACACCAAGCTCGGCGACTGGACGCTGACCAACAAGCTCGGCCACACCGGCGGCGACGTGCCGACCTACGCGCTGTTCTCCGGCGCCAACCCGCAGACGCTGGGCAGCTACATCACCTCGCAGGTGACGGCCGCCAACGGCGACGCGGGCGTCGTTGCGGCGGCCGGCAAGGCGGCCACGACCGGCACGGCCACCTTCACGAACGGCGGCGGTGCCATCACCAACATGGCCACGCCAGTCATCGTCAACGGCATGTGGGTGGTGGACAAGACGCTGCGCTCGACGACCAACGAGACCCGCCTGTCCAAGGAGATCGCCCCGGGCAACAACCTGACCTTGGGCCTGTACCTGGCCGGCTACAGCTCGCACGACGTCTGGACACTGGGCCAGGCCCAGCTGATGACGGTGCAGTCGCACGCGCGCCTGATCGACGTGACGCTGGACAACGGCGTCAAGGCCTCGCGCAACGGCTACGTCACGCCGCCCTTCTCCTTCGACCTGGACGCCAGCTACAGCGGCGACACGCGCGCCTTCTTCGTCGCCGACGAGTGGCAGCTCACGAAGGAGCTGCGTGTCGACCTGGGCGCACGCCGCGAGACCCAGCACATCACCGGCACCATCGCCAACGTCAGCAACGGCGACCTGGATAACGACCCCACTACGCTCTACAACAACAACCTCGCCTACTACAACGGCACCCACACGCTGATCGACAGCAAGCTCAGCCGCAGCTCCTTCACCGGCGGCGCCAACTACGCCTTCAGCCGCGACCTGAGCGCCTTCGTGCGCGTGAACAAGGGCCACCGCATGCCCGACTTCGACGTGCTGCGCAGCCGCGGCGCCAACGAGACCAAGGACTCGGTCGAGGACATCACGCAGTACGAGATCGGCCTGAAGACCGCCACCAAGCTCTACAGCGCCTTCCTGACGGCCTACGCCAACCAGCTGACCAACTCGCAGACGCAGCAGTTCACCAACGCCGGCAACACCGTGCTGCGCCCGAACAGCGAGGCCAAGGGCGTGGAGTTCGAGCTGTCGCTTCGCCCGGGCGACTGGCTCAAGGGCTTCGAAATCGCCGCGACCGGCAACTTCCAGGACGCCAAGTACAAGGACTTCCAGCAGTACAGCGGCAACCGCGTCGAGCGCGCCCCGAAGTTCCAGGCCCGCCTGACCCCGAGCTGGCAGACCCAGACCGCCTACGGCCAACTGCGCACCTTCGCGACCTTCAGCCATGTCGGCGAGCGCTTCGCCGACCAGACCAACACGCTGAAGCTGCCGGCCTACCAGACCATCGACGCGGGCGCCGTGTTCGCGATGGACAACGGGCTGGAGATCCGCCTGACCGGCACCAACCTGACCAACAAGGTCGGGCTGACGGAAGGCAACTTCCGCGTGCCGGGCCAGGGCGTGGGTCAGGACGGCGTGTTCCTGGCTCGGCCGCTGTTCGGGCGGGCGTACGAGCTGAGCGTGGGCTTCCAGTTCTGACGCGCCAAGATGGCGACGCCTGAACTCAAAGCAGCCCTCGACATGACCACCACTTCCCTCTCCCTGTCGAGCGGCACGCTGCGCATCAGGCTCGCCATCATCCTCACCTACATGCTGTTCGGCGCGCTGCTGAACAGCGTCGGTGCGGTCAACCTGCTGGTCGTGCAGACGCTCGGCGTGCCCCGCGCCGAGGCCGCGCTGCTGGACGCGTGGAAGGACCTGCCCATCGCGGTCACGTCCTTCCTCGTCGCCTCGCTGCTGCCGCGCCTCGGCCTGAAGCGGTCCATGCTGCTGGCGCTGGCCGCCGTCGGCACGGCCTGCCTGGCCATGCCGGTGCTGTCGGCCTTCTGGGCCATCAAGCTGCTGTTCTGCACGCTGGGCGCGGGCTTCGCGCTGGTCAAGGTGTCGGCCTATTCCATGATCGGCCTGGTCACGCAGGACAAGGCCGGCCACGCGCGATTCACCAACCTGCTCGAAGGCCTGTTCATGGTCGGCGTGCTCGGCGGCTTCCTGCTGTTCAGCCAGGCGGCGCATGCCCAGGCGACGGGCTGGCTGCAGGTCTACCCGCTGCTCGCCGCCATCGCGGCCGGCGCCTTCGCGCTGCTGCTGTTCAGCCCGCTGGACGAAGGGCCCATCCGGTCGCCGGGCACGTCGCTGCGCGAGGACCTCGTCGCGATGGCGCCGCTGCTGAAGCTGGCGCTGGTCGTCGTCTTCCTGCTGTCGGCCTTCCTCTATGTGCTCATCGAGCAGGGCCTCTCGACCTGGCTGCCCAGCTTCAACAAGGAAGTGCTGCACCTGCCCACGGCCATGAGCGTGGGCCTCGCGGTCATCATGCCGGCGACGACCGCGCTCGGGCGGCTGACCAGCGCGGCGGTCATCGGCCGGCTGGGCTGGTTCGCCGTTGTCATCGCCTGCCTGGCCGGCATCGCGGCGCTGATCCTGGTCGCGCTGCCGATGGCCAGCCATGCCCACGCGCTGGGCGACGACATCGGCTGGCTCAACGCACCGCCCACCGCCTACCTGCTGCCACTGACCGGCCTGCTGCTGGCGCCCATCTACCCGGCCATCAACTCGGCCATGCTGAGCGCGCTGCCGCAGCGCCAGCACGCAGCGATGACCGGCCTCATCGTCGTCTTCTCGGCGCTCGGCGGCACGCTGGGCAGCTTCATCACGGGCCGCCTCTTCGTCGCGTTCGACGGCGCCACCGCCTTCGCCATGCTGCTCGTGCCCGTCACGGCGCTCGCCCTCTCCCTCGCCCGGCTGCGCCGGCAACTTGCGTCATGACCTCCTCGTTCCCGCGCCGCGACGCCCTCGCGCCCGCCGCGCCCAGCCGCGCCGCCGCACCCGCCTCGCAAGGCGTGGCCGCCACGCCCCATGAGCTCTACGGCGAGCTCTTCGTCGCCGTCCAGATGGCCCGCGTTCTCGGCGACGGCAAGAGCTTCGTCGACGCCCGCCCCAAGTCGCCGCCCGCGCTGATCCGCGCGCGCTTCGACGTGGAACGCCACGGTGCCGGCTTCTCGCTGGCGGACTTCGTGCGCACCCACTTCGTGCCGCCCGGCCATGCGAGCGCACCCATGCCGCAGGTGGACATCCGAGCGCACATCCGCCAGCTGTGGCCGCTGCTCGCCCGCGAGCAGCGCGCGGCCGTCGACGGCGAGAGCCTGCTGTCGCTGCCCCACCCCTACGTCGTGCCGGGCGGGCGCTTCCGCGAGCTGTACTACTGGGACAGCTACTTCACGATGCTGGGCCTCGTGGCCGATGGCCAGCGCGGCCTGGCCGAGGGCATGCTGGCCAACTTCGACCACCTGATCGCGGCCTACGGCTTCATCCCCAACAGCAGCCGCAGCTACATGCTGAGCCGCTCGCAGCCGCCGTTCTTCTTCAAGATGGTGGAGTTGCTGCAGGCCGCCGACCCGGCCGCCGGCTTTGCGGCCCACCTCGACGCGCTGAAGGCCGAGCACGCCTTCTGGATGGACGGCGAGGACGGTGTCGCGCCGGGTCACGCCCACCGCCGCGTGGTGCGCACGGCAGACGGCGCGCTGCTGAACCGCTACTGGGACGACCGCTGCACACCGCGCGAGGAAAGCTGGCGCGAGGACGTCGAGACCGCCGAGGCCAGCGGCCGGCCGCACGAGCAGGTCTGGCGCGACCTGCGGGCCGGCGCCGAGAGCGGCTGGGACTTCTCCGGCCGCTGGTGCGCCGACCCCACCGACATCGCCACCATCGAGACCACGGCGCTCGCGCCGGTGGACTTGAACGCGCTGCTCGCCGGGCTGGAGACCGCCATCGCGCTGGGCGCCGCCCGCACCGGCGACGCGGCGGCCGCGCAGGCCTACGAGGCGCGCGCGGCCACGCGACGCATGCTGCTGCAGACCCGCTTCTGGCAAACGGGCAATGGCGAGGGCTATTTCGCCGACCTGAACTGGCGCGATGCCGCCGACCCGCGACCGCTGACCGCCGCCGGCCTCGTTCCGCTGTACCTGGGCCTGGCCACGGCGGCCCAGGCCGACGCCATGGCCGAGCAGGTGCGCCGCCACCTGCTCGGCGCCAATGGCCTGCTGACAACGGC
This sequence comes from Pelomonas candidula, assembly GCF_043555985.1. Taxonomy (NCBI): domain Bacteria; kingdom Pseudomonadati; phylum Pseudomonadota; class Betaproteobacteria; order Burkholderiales; family Sphaerotilaceae; genus Roseateles; species Pelomonas candidula. The sequence continues at coordinate 516,876 of NZ_JBIGIC010000003.1, forward strand.
GCTCACCACCGGCCAGCAATGGGACGCCCCCAACGGCTGGGCGCCGCTGCAATGGATGGCCGCGCAGGGGCTGGCCTCGCAGGGCCATGCCGACCTGGCCCGCGACATCGCCGAGCGCTGGTGCGCCAGCGTGCACCGCGTCTTCCTGGCCACGGGGCGGCTGCTGGAAAAGTACGACGTCGCCCAGGACCGCCCGGGCGGCGGCGGCGAGTACGAGACGCAGGACGGCTTCGGCTGGACGAACGGCGTCTATGTGGCCTTCAAGGACGGGCTGCTGCGGCCAGCCACGCCCTGAGCGCCGGCTGGCTCGTCCCTGGAATCAGGGATGCCGCGCCCACGCCGTCACGCCGCGGCGCCAGCCGCGCTGCCGACAATCCCGCCATGAAGACCCTGCTGATCTACGACGACCTCGTGGCCCTCAACCGCGAGCAGCACCGGCAGCTGAAGCTGGCGCCGCCGGCCAAGCCGTTCGCGTTCGCGCGCGAGACCAACTCGGTGCCGCTGGCGTCCAGCGAGCTGTCGGCGGCGGCGCTGGACTTTCCCTGCGTCTTCGTCGAAGGCCCCGACGGCCACAGCGTCGTCGCGCTGGTGGGCCTGCGCGACCGCGAGAACCTGTTCGTGCAGCCTGACGGCAGCTGGGCGCGCGGCGCCTACCTGCCGGCGTTCTTCCGGCGCTACCCCTTCGTGCTGGCCGAGGCGGCGGGGGACGCCAACTTCACGGTCTGCCTGGACCGGGCCTGCCCGGGGCTCAACACCACGCACGGCGAGGCGCTGTTCGACGCCGAGGGCCAGGAAACGCCTTGGCTGGCAGAGATCGAGCGCTTCCTGCTCAGCTTCCGCCAGGAGATGGTGACCAGCCGTGACTTCGCCAACCAGTTGGCCGCGCTGGAGCTGCTGCAGGACGGCGTCATCGAGTACACGCTGGACGGCCAGACAACGGCGCTGCGCGGTTTCAAGACCATCAACGAAGAGCGGCTGCGCACGCTGGGCCCGGCCACGCGGCACGACCTGGCCATCAAGGGCTGGCTGGGCTGGGCCTACGCCCACCTGCTGTCCCTCCAGCAGGTGCAGCGCCTGGCCGCGCGGCTGGACGACCGGCGCGCGCTGGACACCGCCGAGCGCAACGCCGCCGCGTCAACGCACTGACAGGGCCGCCAGGCGCAGCTGGGCCTGCACCCGGGCCAGCAGCACTAGCGGGCGCAGCGGCAAGTTGAGGCAGTCGCGGGCGCCCAGCGCCAGGGCCTGTTCCTCGTCCGCCTCGCCGCCGCCGGCGACGAACAGCACGGGGATGGCACGCGTGGCGGCATCGTCCTGCAGCCGGCTCAGCAGGCCAAGGCCGGTCTGGTCGGCCACCGTCTCGCCCAGCAGGATGAGGCGCGGCGACCGCTCGCCGCGGGCCAGCCGCAGCAGCGCGGCGCCGGACTCGACCCGCCGCACCCGATAGTGCGCCTCGCGCAACAGGTCGGCTGCGCTGTCGGGCACGGCGCCGGCCAGCAGCACCAGCGGTGCCGCAGAGTTGTCGGGCAGGGGCAGGGAAGACATGCCGCCATCTTGGGCGAGCCCGTCACGGCTGGCGAGGGGGTCGCGAGGGGTTTCCGGCAAACCCGACAGCACCATACAAGAATCCCCTACACGCGACGGATGGCGCTGTTACACCTGATCCCGGACAGTGCACCCGCGGCCCAAAACAATCAGGAGGTGTGCCATGCGCGACAACGGCCCCGTGACCCAGCAGGAGTACGAGCTCAGCATCGACGCCCCGCTCGTATCGACCACCGACCTGCAAAGTCGCATCACCTACTGCAACCCGGCTTTCGTCGCCGCCAGCGGCTTCGAGCGCGATGAGTTGCTGGGCCAGCCGCACAACCTCATCCGCCACCCCGACATGCCTGCCGAGGCCTTCCGCGACATGTGGGCCACGCTGAAGGCCGGCGAGCCGTGGACGGCGCTGGTCAAGAACCGCCGCAAGGACGGCGGCTTCTACTGGGTGCGCGCCAACGTCACGCCGGTGCGCGATGCGACAGGCATCAGCGGCTACATGTCGGTGCGCACCAAGCCCGGCCGCGACGAGATCGCCGCTGCCGAGGCGCTGTACGCGCGAATGCGCGAGGAGTACCGCGCCGCCGGCGGCGGCAAGAACCCCAGCCTGCCCACACAGCTGCACAAGGGCGCGCTGCAGCGCCGCGGTCTGGCCGGCGTGGCGACCTGGTTCGCCCGCCGCGCCTCGCTGTGGGTGGAGGCTGGTGCGCTGCTGGCCGCCGGCGCGGCGGCGGGCGGCGTGGCGATGGCGGCCCAGGCCACGCTGGGTCTGAACCCCGTCGTGGCCGTGACGGTGGCCGCGCTCGTCACCACCGTGCCGCTTTTGGGCTGGCTGCGCAGCCGCCACAACGCCGGCCTCGTCGAGGCGGCGCTGGCCGCGGAGCGTCTGGCCTCCGGCGACCTGACGCAGGCGCTGTCCACGCGCCGCAGCGACGCGCAGGGCCGGCTGATGCGCGCGCTGGCGCAGCTGAACGTGAACCTGCAGGCCGTGGTGGGCGATGTGCGCCGCGAGGTGGACGGCGTCAACATCGCCTGCAGCGAGATCGCCGCCGGTGGCCGCGACCTGGGCGAGCGCACCGAGCAGCAGGCCGGCAACCTGCAGCAGGCCGCCGCTGCGCTGGAGGAGGTGGCGGCCACCGTGAAACACACGGCCGACGGCGCCTTCCAGGCCCGCGACCTGGCGCGCGACACCGCAGCCGCCGCACGCGCCACCGGCAGCACCAGCCTGGAAGCCAGCCACCGCATGGACGCCGTGCGCGAGGCGACCACGCGCATCAACGAGATCGTCGCCGTCATCGACAGCATCTCGTTCCAGACCAACATCCTGGCGCTGAACGCCGCGGTCGAGGCCGCCCGCGCCGGCGACGCGGGCCGCGGCTTCGCCGTCGTCGCGTCCGAGGTGCGCACGCTGGCCGGCCGCACGCGCGAGGCGGCGCAGGAGATCAAGCAGCTGGCCGAGGACTCCCGCAGCCGCGTCGAGGAGGGCGCACGCATCGTCGCCGACACCGGCCGCTCAGCCAAGCAAGCCGAGACCGCGGTGGACCAGATGAACGAGCTCATCGGCCGCATCAGCGTGGCCGTGCAGCAGCAGAGCGGCGGCATCGGCGAGGTCAACGGCAGCGTGGCCAGCATCGACGGCATCACGCAACAGAACTCGGCGCTGGTCGAACAGCTGTCGGCATCGGCCCTCTCGCTGGCGCAGCGCGCCGACCTGGTGACGCAGTCGGTGCGCGTGTTCCGGCTCGGCGGCGGCGCCCGCACCGCATGACCCCGGCCTCCCGGCTGACCTGGCGTTTCGCGCTGCTGCCCGCACTGGCGGCGGTGGCGCTGACGGCCATCATGCTGGGAGGCGGCCGGCGCCTGCTGCACGAGGAAATCACGCAGCGCGCGCTGGCCCGCAACCAGCAGCACGCCGACCTGCTGGCCCAGCAGCTGCAGCTGTCGCTGCGCGACGCCGTCGGCCAGGTGCGGCTGCTGGCCCGCTCGCCGCTGCTGCGACCCGGCGCATCGCTGCCACGCGTGCGCGCCGAGCTGGACGACCTCGTCGAGCGCTCGCCACGCTTCGTCTGGGTGGGCCTGGTCGCACCGGACGGGCGCGTGCTGGCCGGCAGCCACGGCTGGCTGGAGGGCCAGTCCATTGCGCAGCGGCCGGTGTTCCGCGATGGCCGCGACGGCATGCTGGGCGACGTGCACGAGGCCGTCGCGCTGACCCCGCTGCTGCCCCTGGCGCCGGGCAGCAGCCCCGAGCTGATCGACATCGGCGAGCCGGTGATCGACGACAACGGCAACGTGGTCGGTGTCGTCACCGCTCACCTGGGCCTGTCCTGGGTGCGCGAGCAGCTGGCGCTGAGCCTGGGCGCCGCCGAGACAGCCACAGCCGAAGGGCTGCAAGGCCTGGTGCTGACGACGCTGGGCGGGCGCAGCGTCGTGTCCGGTGCGGCCGTGCCGGCCGGCCTGCCGTCGGGCCTGGGCCCGCCTCGGACTTGGCGCGACGCCGACGGCCGACCCTGGCTGCTGGCGCAGTCCACGCTACGCGGCAGCGCCGGCGAGACACCACTGCTGCCCTGGCGCGCTGTCGTGCTGCAGAGCGAGGACAGCGCGCTGGCACCACTGCGTGGGCTGACGCTGTCCATGCTGGCCATCGGCATCGGTGCCGCGCTGCTGCTGGGCGGCGCCGGCTTCTGGGCCTCGCGGCGCCTGCTGACGCCATGGGACCCGCTGTTCGACGCCGTGCTGACCAGCCCGGCCGCCGACGGCGCCCAGGTGGCCGAGCGCGTGCAGGCCCTCGTCGCCCGCCGCGACCGGCCCACGCCCGCCGAGAGGCTGATGGGCTGGCTGGCACGCGACGCCGGGAACCTGCGTCGCGCACTGGACCACCTGCCCGTGGCCATCGCGCTGGCCGACCGCCAGTACCGCCTCGAATACCTGAACCCCGCCTTCACACGGCTGCTGGGCTGGACCGGCGAGACCACGCTCGGCCACCCCGTCGTCGAACCGTTGCTGGACACCGCCGGGCGCGAGGCCTGGGCGCGGCTGTTGCTGCAGCTGCAGGATGAGCCGGGCGAGTTCGTCGCGCGGCTGGACGCACTGACACCCGGCGGCGCGCGCGTGGCCGTGCAGATCCACCTGGTGCCCATGTACGACGCGCCAGGGCGCCCCGTCGGCGCGCTGGCCGTGCTGCACGACCTGCGCGGCGGCCGCAGCGACCGCCCGCACGGTGGCACGCCGGCACCGGCCGAGTCCACGCGCGACGAACTCGCCCGCCTCAGCCGCCACCTGCTCGACCAGGAGCGCCTGACCAGCCGCAAACTGGCCCACACGCTGCACGACGAGCTGGGCCAGACCATAGCCGCGCTGCGCCTGCACTGGGAGGCCTATCGCGGCGGCACCGGGCCGCGCGAGGATCTTGACGCGCGCATCGCCAGTCTCGTCGTGCTGGCCAACCGCCAGGTGCGCGGCGTGCTGGCCGAGCTGAGCCCACCGCTGCTGGGCGAGCTGGGCCTGGCCGCCGCACTGGACAACGAGGTGCGCCAGCACCGCAGCGGCCATGGCGACGACGGCATCGAGGCCCTCACCGAACTGCAGGTCAGCGACGCCGCCCAGCTGCAGCGCTGGCCAGCCGACGTCGAGTACGCCGCCTTCATGATCGCCCGCGAGGCCTTGTTGAACGCGTTGCGCCATGCCGGTGCGCGCGTCATCCGCCTCGGCCTGGACGGCGACGACGAATGGCTGGAGCTGACCATCGATGACGACGGCCGCGGCTTCTTGCCAGGCGATAGCCAAGTCGGCCTGGTCGGCATGCGCGAACGCGCGCTGGCCGTCGATGCCGAACTTCACATTGACGCCCAGCCGGGCCGTGGCACCATGGTTGCACTGACCTGGACGCCTGCTGGAGATGAGCCGCATTTATCTCATTGACGACCACGCCATCATGCGCGACGGCCTGCGCGTCGTGCTGGAGGCCGCCGGCCATGAAGTCGTTGGCGAGGCGGCCGGCCCCACGCCGGCGCTGGCCGACCTGGGTCGGCTGATGCCCGACGTCACGCTGCTGGACCTGCGCCTGGGCCAGCGCTCGGGCTTCGAGCTGCTGGACGAACTGCGCCGCCGCGACCTGAAGCTGCGCGTCATCGTGCTGACCATGTCCGACCAGCCCCGCCACGTCGCCGAGGCGCTGCGCCTGGGTGCCTGCGGCTACCTGCTCAAGGGTTCGGCCAGCTCCGAGGTGCTGCAGGCCGTGAAAACGGTGGCCGAAGGCGGCCGCTTCCTGAGCCCGCAGGCGGCCGAGTTCGCCGCCACGGCGCTGACCGAGGGCGACACGCGGCCGGGCGGCGAGACGCTGTCCCCCCGGGAGCGGCAGATCCTGCTGATGGTGGCCCAGGGCGCCACGAGCGGCGCCATCGGCGAGGCGCTGCACCTGAGCCCGAAGTCCGTGGACACCTACCGCAGCCGGCTGATGAAGAAGCTCGGCCTGAACGACATTGCCGCGCTGGTGAAGTGGGCGATCAGGGAGGGGCTGATCAGCCTGGATGAGGCGTGAGGGCTGATAGAGCCGACGGTCAGTTTCTGACCAATCGCTCGTAGGAAGGCATGTTGCTGGCGTTCTTCGTCGCCTCCCGGTAGGCGATCTCTAGCTTGTAGGCCACCTTGGTGTGCTTCAGAAGATCCATCTCAAGTGCGCCACCGTCGCTGGCGTCAGGGCTCGCTTCCAGCTCCGCAGCGAGAGTCGTGATCTGCCCCAAGCTGAGGGAGAGCTGTTGCCAGACGTGCGCGACGCAACTCACGCGACGCAGCTGTCATTCGCAACTCACCCTGTCGATTCGTCGCAAGCCATTCGCCCGCCCGCCGCTGCCACTGCACAGTGCGGCCCATCGCAGCAGCAACCGACCGGAGCCACTTCCATGAACGCAGCCTCTTTCCCCCTCTGGCCCTTCGCCATCCTCGCCGTCCTGCTGGCCCTGGGCTACCGCCAGTCGCGCAGCCGCATCGTGCAGCCCGCCACGCTGGTCAGGCTGGCAGCCGCGATGCTGGCGCTGTCGTTGTACGGCGTCATCGCGACGTTCGGGGCCGGTGTCGTGCCGATGCTGGCCTGGGCGGCAGGCTTCGCGGCGACGGCCCGGTTCGGTGCCCCGCTGCTCGCGCCGCGCGGCCTGGCGCGCGAGGGCGGCGCCGTGCGCATGCCCGGCAGCTGGGTGCCCATGAGCCTGATGATGGGCATCTTCGTGGCCAAGTTCGGCCTGGGCTTCGCCACCGGCGTGCACGCCGAGGTGCTGCACGAGGCCTGGTTCATCGCCGCGGCCTGCGCCGTGCTGGGCCTGCTCAGCGGCGCGTTCTCGGCCCGCGCCAAGGCCGTGCATCGCTTCGACAGCACCGTCGGCGCCGTCAGAGCGGCCGCCTGAGTCAGACAGCCTCAGAGACCGAGTCGTCGTCCTCGGTCTCTCGCACCGCCGGCCGCGCCAGCGGCCAGAGCGCCCGCAGCCGGGCGAGCGCGGCCTCCTCCTGTAACCCTTCAGCCAGCAAGCCCGCCAAGCGGGAGACGAACTCCCCCCGCGACATGCCCCGGTGCTCCATGGCGACATGCCCACGCGACGGGACGGCAATGTCGACGACCTCGATGCGCGCGCTGGCCCAGCGCTTCGTGACCGACAGGGCGAACGCGGGCGCGCTGCCCGCCGTGGCAGCCCGGGGCGAAGCGGTCCCTCGTCCAGCATGCAGCGGCGCGAACGCCGGCCCCACAGACAGGCTCCAGACCGCGCTGTGCTCGCGCTTGCGGAGGTGCGGCAGCAGCGCGCCGGTCAGGTGCTGCATGCCCAGGCGATGAGCCTCCAGCCTGCTGGGCGTCTCGTCGTCGCCCAACAGCGCCTGCATGCCGGGCAGGTACTTCACCGGGAAGGCGATAGCGATATCGACGAGCATGTTCAGCCCCGGGCAGACCGCGGCCACCTGCTCGGAGAAGGCGGCGACGCTCCACGGATCGGCCAGATCGATGTCGACGACGCGCAGGCCCTGCTGGAGCGAGGCGCCGGCCGGCAGGCCGAAAACGATGACCTCGTTGCCCAGCCGGCACAGCAGCTCGGCCAGCCCGCGCCCGATGCCGCCAGCACCGCCGGCGACCAGAATCGTGTTGCCCTGCATCCTCATGACGACCTCCTTCGCGAAGGCCCGCATTGAATCGGCTGGCCGGCAATCCGGGCAGCCAAATCCAGTCATGTGATTGCACGATCCACCCAGCCTGCGAAGCGCGCTGGCCGGCGCACCCGCCCGCTCCCGTGGCGATAGCCCAAAACCGCCAAGCTCTTGCACGATTCCGTCATTTCACGGGCCTGCCGCTTGAGCGAACGCGGCGCACCGGGTAGGGTCGCGCGATGGCATCACTCGACGAATTGCAGACCCTGATCAAGCGCCACGCCATCGTCGGCAGCAGCCGCAAGGAAGGCATGTTCGCGGTGGCGGCCGAGGCGCCCACCGAGATGCAGCACCACGTGATGGAGCCCACCTTCGTCGTCGTCGCGCAGGGCGCCAAACGCGCCATGCTGGGCGACGAGGTGTTCGAGTACCGCGGCGGCCAGTTCCTCGTCGTCGGTGTGGACCTGCCCATCGCCGGCGGTGTCATCGAGGCCAGCCCCGAACTGCCCTACCTCGCCGCCGGCATGACGCTGAAGACGGCCACCATCTCGTCGCTGCTGCTGGAGATGAACCCGGCGGACATGGCGGCGCCGGAACCCTCGGGCTTCGCCGTCAGCGACGCGCCGGAGGAGCTGCTCGACACCGTCGTGCGCATGCTGCGGCTGAAGGATTCGCCGCGCGACGCCGCCGTGCTGGGCCCGCTGGTGGAGCGCGAGCTGGTGTGGCGGCTGCTGCACGGCTCGCAGGGCGCGATGGTGCGGCAGATCGGCCTCGCAGACAGTCGGCTGTCGCAGATCGGCCGGGCCATCCGCTTCATCCGCGCCCACCATGCCGAGCCCATCTCCATCCCGATGCTGGCCGATATGGTGGCGATGAGCGAGTCGTCCTTCCACCGCCACTTCCGCGGCGCGACGACGATGAGCCCGCTGCAGTTCCAGAAGCTGATCCGGCTGCAGGAGGCGCGGGCACGCATCCTGTCCGACGCGGGCGACGTGGCCGCCATCGGCTACAGCGTCGGCTACGACAGCCCGTCGCAGTTCAGCCGCGAGTACAGCCGGCTGTTCGGCGCGCCGCCGGGGCGGGACAAGGCGAGGTTGGGGTTGCGGGCGACGGGGACGTGAGGCGGTGCGCGACTCGCGCCGGCGCTGTGACTGACTGGTAGCGCGGCCTCAAGCTGACAGCGGTCTTCCTTCTCTGTCGCAAGACGAGCAGCCTCCACCGCTCGACCATGACCGTAAGTGCCTGCTGGGTAGACTGCTTTCATGCTCCCAAGGCGAATCGAGAACTTCCTAAATGCCGGTGACGCCATAGTTGCAGAGACTTCAACGAGCGGCGCGGAATGGACTACCTTCGTTCAAATTCGTGGCTTGCCAAAGCCTGGAGTTCCTCGCGAGGCAAGACGCTATCTGAACTCGACTTGGTCGATGTGGGAGTACTGGGATTTTGAGTTTCGCCGCATCGTGCTGCGAACCGGTTGGCGAGACAACGAGGCGGACTATGACCTCTACACCGTTGACGATGCGCGCGTGGTCACCGTCGACGAGACAACGTTCAACACCGCACTGTCCAACTGGATAGCCGACGTCACTCAGCTACGGCACAACACGGAGTCGCCTTGCCCTTTGTAGCCGAGTCGCACCATTGGGCGCGTCCCCTGCGCAGCCCGGCCCGACGTGTACCCCAGTCCGCAACCGACATCGTCAACGGCAGCTCCACGGCGCGGCCGTTGACGAGCACGCCTTACTTCGAGAACCAACCAGCAACCCGCTGACGCAGCCGCTCGAAGAACCCGGCGCGCTCCACGTCGGCGAGTGCAACGATCGGAGCCTCGCCAACCTGCTTGCCGTTGGCCGTTGCGATGATCTTGCCGATCTGGGTGCCCTTGGCGATCGGGGCCGTCAGTTCGGGATTCAACGAGATCGAGGTCTGCACGGCGGCGGCCTGGCCCTTGGGCACCAGCAGCGTCCACGCCTGGGCCAGGCCCGCGGCCACTGTGGGTGCCACGCCGTAGGTCAGCTTGGCGTTCGTCAGCGCCGCGCCGGCCTGCGCGGGTGTGGCCTGCTCGAAGTTGCTGTAGCCCCAGTTGAACAGCACGCGGGTCTGGTCCGCCCGGGCCTGCATGCTGTCCGCGTTCATGATGACCGAGATCAGCCGCATGCCGTTGCGCTTGGCCGAGGCGGTCAGGCAGTAGCCAGCTTCCTCGGTGTGCCCGGTCTTGAGGCCGTCGACCGTGGGGTCGGTGTACAGCAGCGCGTTGCGGTTGCCCTGCTTGATGCCGTTGTAGGTGAACTCGCGCTCGGCGTAGATGGGGTAGTACTCGGCGCTGTTGCGGATGATGGCGGCCGCCAGCACGGCGAGGTCGCGGGCCGAGGCCTTGTTGTTGGGGTCGGGCAGCCCGGCCGCATTCGCGAACTGGGTCTTGCTCATGCCCAGCTTCTTGGCCTCGGCGTTCATCATCGCCACGAAGCCGGCTTCCGAGCCGCCCATGTGCTCGGCCAGGGCCTTGGAAGCGTCGTTGCCGCTGTCGACGACGACGCCGCGCAGCATGTCCATCACGGACGCCTGCGCGTTGAGGGGCACGAACATGCAGCTGTCGCCCTGCTTGCCGCCGCGGCACCAGGCGCTCAGGCTCATGGTCACCTGGTCGGTGGGCTTGAGCTTGCCGGCCTTGAGCGCCTGCTCCACCAGGTAGCTGGTCATCATCTTGGTCAGCGACGCGGGCGGCAGCGGCTCGTCAGCGTTGGACGAGGCCAGGATCTGCCCGGTGTCGAAGTCCATCAGCACCCAGGCCTTGTTGGCGAGCACCGGCACCGTGCGCCCGTTGGCGTCGGTGGTCACCTCGGGTTCGGCGGGCGCAGCGGCGGCCTTGTGCTTTTTGGCCGCGGCGTGCGGCTTGGCATGCGGCGCGGCGATGGCGGTCGCGGGCACCGCGACGAGGAGCGCGCCGGCCAGGGCGAAAGGAAGCAGCGGTGAGGGAGAGAAGCGGGAAATCATGGAGAGGTACTTGTTCAGGAAGGCAGTCGCCCGCCAGCATGTTAGAGCCGACGCTCAAAGAGGGCGTGAGCCCCTGCAACCGGTTGTTGGCATGCCGCTGACCGGTCACCGGTCGCGGCCCGTCGGCGTATCGCACCATTCGACGTCATGGCGCAGGAAGATGCGGGTGCAGGCCGCGGGCAGGGCCGGTGGCGGCGGCAGCGGGTCGCCAGCCGTCCACAGCCCCAGCCGCGCCAGCAGCGCCGGCATCTCGGCGTCGATGACCGGCAGCGGGTTGCCGTCGCCATAACCCGTGTGTCCCCGGTAGCCCAACGCCAGTTGGTAGGTGCCCTCCGCGCCGCGCCGGAACAGCTCCACCCGGTAGACGAACGGCGCCGTGGGCGTCGGCACGGCCACGACGACGGCGCCGCGCAGCGGCCCCTGCTCGATGAAGCGCGTCTCCTGGTTGTTGTTGCTGCCGGTCAGGTTGGAGAAGACCACGCGGAAGCGGTCCTGCGCCGCGTCGTGCTCGAACAGCACGGTCGAGATGCCGCAGCTGCCGTTGCCGCCATGCGCCGAGCAGGCCTTGATGCTGAGCAGCGGCCGGCCGGCGTGGTCATGCACGATGCGGCTGTCGAACAGCTCGTAGAGCAGTGGCCCCGCTGGCAGCGGCAAGCCCCGCTGGCGGTACGGCGCGAGAAACGGCGCATCGCCGCAGTCCGGCCGGTCGTCGTGGACGAAGCAGACCCGCACGGCGCCTTCGCGGTCACCGACGCCGCTGACGTCCAGGCCCTCCTCGTCCGGCTGCTTGGCGATGACCAGGGTCCACCGCGACGCGGTGTGGAACGGGGCCGTCAGGTCGAGGTGGGCCGCGATGCGGGCATGCATGCCGGCCGTGGCGGCGAGGTGGTCGAGCACGGCGCGGTCGATGTCCGCGTCGGACGCCAGCGCCGGGCCGGCAAGGCCGGCGGCCAGCCAGGCCAGCGCGGCGCGAAAGACAGTGGCGGTGGGCCTGACGGCAGCGTTCATGGGGAGTTTCGACGAGGCGGAAAGTCCGGGGCGTCCGGCGCGGCAGCCATGGTGACCGCAAAACCCGCCGCGACGACCGGAATCTCCGCTCACACGGCGGAAGCTTTCTTCACGCGCCGCCCAGCCGCTGCATCAGGCCCGACGGCTCGGCCGCCACCGCCCGGTCGTCCTGCACGTCCTTCAGCTCGACACCGCTCAGCTGGCGCGTTCGCGCCTCGCGCAGCAGCACATGCAGCTTGGCCGCGGCGGCGGCAGGTGCCAGCCCTTCGGGGCGGACGTTGGAGATGCAGTTGCGCTGCGCATCGAGCAGCCCCGGGTGCGGTGCCCAGCTGAAGTAGACGCCGAGGCTGTCCGGCGCGCTCAGGCCCGGCCGTTCGCCGATCAGCACGACGACGCAGCGGGCGTTCAGCAACGCGCCGATCTCGTCGCCGAGGGCCACGCGGGCCTGCGTCGCAACCACCGGTGGTGCCCAGCTCCAGCCGCCCTCAAGCAACAGCCGCTCGCGCAGCGCGGCGAACAGCGGCAAGGCCTGGCGTTGCAGCGCCAGCGCAGAGAGGCCGTCGGCGAGCACGAAGGCCAGGTCGACCACCGGTGACCGCAGCGCCGCCAGCCGCACGGCGCTGGCGTCGTCGATGCGGCGGCCAAGGTCGGGGCGCTGCAGGTAGGTGGGGCGGTCAGGCGCGCGGCTGTGGACGTGCACCGGTGCCTCGCCCAGAGCGCGCAGGCCGGCCAGCAACGCGTCCACGTCCAGCGGCGCGTGCACCGCGTCGCGCGCCTCGGCGTGGGCCTGCTGGAAGGCCAGGTGAGCGGCCGTCGGCACGCTGGCGCCGGCACGGCCCAGGCCGATGCGGGCGGCCGTGTAGCGGCGCAAGCTGGCCCAGGGCTGGTCGATGACAGGCGGCTTCACGAGGCCTCCAGCAGCGCGGCGAACCGCGCCGGCGGGCCGCCGTCTGCCAGCCGTGGCGCGTCGGCCGCGAACACGCCCATGCGCTGCAGCCAGGCCTCGAACTCGGGCGCCGGCCGCACGCCCAGCAGCCGGCGCATCGCCAGCGCGTCGTGGAAGCTGGTGCTCTGGTAGCCCAGCATGATGTCGTCAGAGCCGGGCACACCCATGATGTAGTTGCAGCCGGCCGCGCACAGCAGCGTCAGCAGGCTGTCGAGGTCGTCGACATCGGCCTCGGCATGGTTGGTGAAGCAGACGTCCACGCCCATCGGCAGGCCCAGCAGCTTGGCCGCGCAGTGGTCTTCCAGGCCCGCGCGCTGGATCTGCTTGCCGTCGAACAAATACTCCGGCCCGATGAAGCCGACGACGCTGTTGACCAGCAGCGGCTCGAAGCGCCGCGCGACGGCGTAGGCCCGGCATTCCAGCGTCTGCTGGTCGCAACCATGGTGGGCGCCGCTGGACAGTGCGCTGCCCTGGCCGGTCTCGAAGTACATGACCTGCCGCCCGCCGCGCTTCAGCGACAGCGCCGCCTGCTGCGCCTCCTCCAGCAGCGCCAGCGTGATGCCGAAACCGGTGTTGGCCGCCTCGGTGCCGGCGACGGACTGGAAGACCAGGTCCACCGGCGCACCACGGTGGACGGCCTCGAGGGTGGTCGTCACATGCGTCAACACGCAGCTCTGCGTCGGGATCTCGTGGCGCGTGATGACGGCGTCCAGCATCTGCAGCAGCCGCATGACCTGCGGCAGGTTGTCCGTCGCGGGATTGATGCCGATGACGGCATCGCCCGCGCCCATCAGCAGGCCGTCGAGCAGGCTGGCGGCAATGCCCGCCTCGTCGTCGGTCGGGTGGTTGGGCTGCAGCCGCGTGGCCAGCCGCCCGCGCTGGCCGACGGTGCTGCGAAACCGCGTGACGACCTCGCAGCGGCGTGCGATCAGCATCAGGTCCTGCAGGCGGCAGAGCTTGGTGACGGCCGCGGCCATCTCGGGCGTGAGGCCGGCAGCGATGTCGGCCGGCCGGACCGCGTCGGCCAGCAGCGCGTCGCGCAGGACGCCCACGGTCAGGTGCGAGATCGGCGCGAAGGCCGCGGTGTCATGCGTGTCGGCGATGAGCCGCGTGACCTCGTCGCGCTCGTAGGGCACGACCGCCTCGTTCAGGAACGCCTTCAACGGCAGGTCGGCCAGTGCCAGCTGCGCCGCGACGCGCTCGCGCGCGTTCGCGGCGGCCACGCCGGCCAGCTCATCCCCCGAGCGGCGCGGGCTGGCCTTGGCGAGCAGCGTGCGCAGGTCGGCGAACTGGTAGCGCTCGCCACCGAGGGTGTGGGTGAAGGCCATGCCGCGAGTGTGCGCAAAAGCGGCGGCAACTGCATGACAAGGCCGTGACGCACCGCGGACGTGCGGATTACCGGACTTCGGTCCATGGGATTGCCCGGTGCGGGTCGCGCTGCCGACCATCGCGCCTCCTCGCACTTCCACGGGTTCTCCCAGTTCGCATTGCATGACGGTTTTCCGAATGCCCGCCCTCACGAGGGGCCGGCTGGCCTGGACCTTGGGCCTGGCCATGTCCTCCGCCCAGGCGGCGCCCGCCACGCCCACCACCCGACTCGAGGCCCAACGCCTGGCCACCGACCGCACCGCCGTGCAGCAGCTCATCGGTGCCGTCAGCCTGGACGTGATGACCGAGGCCTCGGTCGACGCCTGTGCGGACATGGGCGCGCCGTCCGCTGACGCCGCCCACGCCGCGTGGATCGCCTGGCGTGAGCGCCACCAGATCGCGCCGCTGCGCGCCGTGCTTGCCGCCAGCAAGCGCCGCCAGGGCAGCGAAGCACCGGCGTGGAAACAGATCACCGAGCCCATGCGCCGCCGCGTGCTGGGCGAGGCCGACCCCGAGCCCGTCTGCGCGGGCCTCGCGCGCGACCTGCAGACGCCCGGAATGGACGTGACGGCGCTCTACCCGCAAGCCGGCGCGGTGGCCCGCGCGCTGGTGGCGCTGGAGATGGTGTCCAAACCCGACCTGCCGCCGCTGGTGCCCGGCCAGCCGCGCGGCCAGTTCGTGGCGCCCAGCCAGGTGTCGGCGCTGGCCAAGGCCTCGCGGCGCGAGGGTGAGGTGGTGTACGTGAAGGGCTGGGTGCAACGCTGGGGCAGCGAGCGCGACAAGTTCGAACTCGTGCACCGTGCCGAGGCCGGCCGGCGGCGGCGCGGGTCCATCCTGCTCGACTTCGATGCCGAGCCCTGGGCGGGGCGCGAGATCGTGCTGCGCGGCAAGACCTCGTCGCTCGGCGGCTCGACCCTGTCGCTCAACGACGCTGCGCTCGTGGCCGACGCATCCGCCCTCACGCCGTCGCCGCTGCCGCAGGCACCGCTGGAGCGCGAGGAGGTGCTGCTGCAACGCGTGACCACCGCGCCCGGCAAGGGACTGGCCGATAAGGACCTGGCCGCCATCGTCATCTACGGCTGGAGCAACTTCAACAACGGCACGACGTGGGAGGAGGACGTGCGCTTCCTGCTGCGCGACGGCAGCGTCTACCGCCGCACCGAGATGCCACCGGACCAGCTCAACGTCGCCGCCTCGCGCCAGCTGGAGCCGCAGCAATGGGGCCGCTGGCGCGCCGCCGGCAACGGCTACGAGATGCAGCCGCAGGACGACGACGGCCGCCCCGGCGCCTGGCAGGCCGAGAAGCACTACGCCGTCAGGCCCTGGCCCGCCGACACGAAGCTGGAAGGCAGCTTCAGCCGCGGCAGCTTCCACGGCAGCCTGGTGCTGGGCGGCATGTCGTTCAGGAACGGCATGCGCTTCATACGCGACGGCCGCTTCGAGCGCAGCAGCAGCAGCCTGGGCACCTCCGGCTCGATGGCCGCCACGCTCAACGGCACCATGATCAGCGGCTCGTCGCAGGCCGATGGCAGCGGCAGCAGCAGCACCGGCGGCGGCGTGGTGGGCGGGCCGCTCGGCACGGCGGGCGCGGTCAGCTCGCGCAAGGTCGACGACGGCGCCAGCCGCCGCGGGCGCTACCGCTTGAGCGGCTATGTGCTGACGCTGGACTTCGACGACGGCCACCAGGAGCGCCTGCTCAGCTTTCCCGTGCACGGCGATGCCGACACGGTCTACGTCGGCAGCGGCAGCCTCAGCCGCGACAAGTGATGTTTCGTTTCCCAGGAGTGTTCATGCCCCGATTCGCCTTGCGCGCCGCCGTCGCCGCGCTCGTCCTCGCCGCCGGCGCCGCCTCGGCCCAGGTCGCGCCGTCCCTGAGCCTGGCCGAGCAGATGCGCGGCATGCTCGGCACGCCGCCTGCCGGTGCGGCCACCGCCGGCGCCCCCGCGCCCATCCCGGCCTTCGGCGCCACGCCGGCCCCGCCGCTGACGGCAGGCGGCGCCCCGGTCATCGCCAGCGGCCCGGCCCAGGTGCACCAGTCCGCCGCTGAACTCGCGCAGCGCTTTCCGGCCGCCCATCGCACCGCGATGACCAAGGCCTTCGAGGAGTCCTTCGCCTTCTGGCAGAAGCTGGAGACGCAGCTGGGCCTCACGCCCAACGACGTCGGCGCGGCCACGGCCGCCTTCATCGCCGGCAACTACGCGGCCTTCATGCAGCAGCAGGTGCCGGACGCCGACTTCAAGGCGCTGGTCACGCAGATGCAGGGCCTGCTGGGCCGCAACGCCGCGTTCGCGCAGGGCAGCCCGGCGCTCAGGCGCCAGATGTACGAGCAGCTGGCGATGGTGGGCACCTTCATGGCCGTCTATCGCGAGCAACTCAAGCAGAAGCCCAGCCCCGGCGAGGAGGTGAACTTCCGCAACGCCGCCAAGGCCAACCTGGAAGCCGGCCTGGGCCTGGCCATCGAGCGCATCCAGATCGGGCCGCAGGGGCTGGTGGCGCGCTGAGCGGGCGCCCTACAGCGGTCCTACACCCAGGTCTGCGCCACGGCATCGCGCACCGCCGCCACGGCGGGCGCGGCCAGCGCCGCCGGGCTGCTGATCCAGCAGAACCACGTCGACGCCGACCAGCCCGGCCACACGCGCGCCTGACCGGCGGCCTCCAGCAGCGCGGCCTGGTCGCGCCGCATCATGCCGGCGCCCATGCCGGCGGCCACCATGCTGCGCACCGCCACCTCGGTGTCGGCCTGCAGGCCCACCGCCAACACCTGGCCGGCCTGGGCGAACAGGCGCTCCTGGTGGGCGCGCAGCCCGCAGTCCGGCGGCGTGGTCACCCAGGGCAGCGCCGCCAGGCTGGCGAGGTCGGCGGGCAGGCCGCCGTTCAGCAGCAGCCGCTGCGGCACGACCGGCACGATCTCGGCCGCCTGCAGGCGCTTCAGCTCCAGGCCTTCGATGGTCTCGTGCTCGTGCAGCACGCAGGCGCAGTCCAGCTCGCCGCGGCGCACGGCGGCAATCGCCCGCAGCGACACCAGCTGCTGCAGCTGCAACTGCACGCCCGGGTGGTGCTCGGCGAGGTGGACGAACACCTCGCCCAGCCGCAGTGCCACCGCATCGCTGACGGTGGCCATGCGCACCTGGCCCTGCACCTCGCCGCGGATCTGCGCGGCGGCAGCCTTCATGCCCTCGGCAGCAGTCAGCGTGCGGCGCGCCTCGGCCAGCAGCCGCTCGCCGGCGGGCGTGAGCGTCATGCCACGTGCGCTGCGCTCGAAGAGCTTCACGCCGAACTCGTCCTCCAGCGCCTTGAGCTGGGCGCTGACCGCGGGCGGGCTCGTGAACACACGCTCGGCGGCGCGCGTCAGGTTGCCCTCGGTGGCCACGGCGACAAAGGTCTTGAGCTGGTAGATCTCCATGGCCGGCATTCTGCGCACGGGCCGGAACAAGGGGGTGTGGATTTTCAGAACGGGGCGGTCGGCCGAAACGAATGGACCCCTGCGGGCGCAGCGCCGAGAGTGATGGCATCCGTTTCCGCCTGGAGTCCTCCATGACTGCCAACACCCGCACCGGCGCCATCACCGCCCTGCTGTTCGCCACCACCGCCTGGGGCAGCCTGTTCCTGATCGGCAAACCCGTCGTCGCCCAGCTCGACCCCGCCTGGTTCACGCTCCTGCGCTACGTGCTCGCCACGGCCCTGCTGGCCGTGCTCGTGCAGCTGATGGGCGACCAACCCTGGGCCAAGCTGCGCCGCCACGCGCTGCGCCACAGCCTCGTCGGCCTGGGCGGCTACGGGCTGTTCAGCATCCTCGTCTTCCACGGCCTGAGGCTGTCGCAGCCGTCGCACGGCTCCGTCATCATGGCCACCATGCCCTTCACGACGCTGGCCCTGCGCTGGGCGCTGGACGGGCAGCGCCCGCCGCTGCGGGCCGTCGCAGGCGCGGCACTCGCGCTCACGGGTGTCGCCACCGTGGCCAACCTCATCGGCCAGGCCGGCGAGGTCAACGCCCGCATGCTGCTGGGCGACGCCATCACGCTGGCCGGCACGCTGGGCTGGGTGCTCTACACCCGCGCCGCCGCGAAGCTGCCCGACCACAGCCCGCTGGAGTACACCGCGCTGACGGCCGTCGCCGCGCTGCCATGGCTGGCGCTGGGCACCGTCGTGGCGACGCTGGCCGGCGTCATCGACGCGCCTTCGCCCGACCTGCTGGCGGGCCTGAGCCCGAAGCTGGTCTACATCGCACTCGTGCCCACGGTCGCCGCGGCACTGGCCTTCAACGCCGGCGTGCGCAAGCTCGGTGCGCCGATGGGCACGCTGTTCCTGAACATGGTGCCGGTGTCGGTCATCGCCGTGCACGCGCTGATGGGCCACGCGCCGCAGGTCAACGAGATCGCCGGCGCGGCGCTGGTCGGCCTGGGCCTCGCGTTGACGGTATGGACGCCGAAGCCCGCGCCGGTTCGCGCCGCGGTGCAGCCCAGCACGGCGCCGCTGGGCGCCGCGCCCTGCGCACGCTGAGCCATCACCGGCCTGTCACGCCGGCTGGCTAGGCTGGCCGGCTGTCATGCCGCTGCCTGTCGTCGACCTTCCGCCCTGGGCCTGGGCCCTGTTCGCCGGGCTTGCCCTGCTCGCCACGGTCATCGCCTTGCAGGGCAAGCTGCTGTTCGGCCGCACCTGGCGCATCCGCCGCACCGACCCCGGCCCCGCCGCCGCACGGCGGACCACCGAGGCCGTCTGGTTGGCCCGCCCGGGAGGCGTGCGGCTGCAGGGCTGGTTGACAGTGCCGGTGAGCACGGCGCCGCGCCGGCTGCTGCTGTGGTTCGGCGGGCGCAACGAGCACGTCGCCTGGACGCCGGACCTTGCCGGCTGGCTGCCCGACGACTGCGCGCTGCTGGCCTTCAACTACCGCAGCCTCGGCGGCAGCGGCGGCTGGCCGTCCGAGGCTGCCTGCGTGGCCGACGCCGAGGCCTGCGCCGCCTGGGGCCTGGCGCGGCTGGGCCTGCCGACCGGCGCCCTGCACCTGGCCGGCCGCAGCCTCGGCACCGGCGTGGCCATGCAGCTGGCGGCGCGGCTGGCCGCGAGGGGCCAGGCGCCGGCCGGCGTCGCCCTGATCACGCCGTTCAAGAGCCTGCGCGCCGTGCTGGCCCGCAGCCCCGTGCTCGCGCCGCTGACGCCGCTGCTGCGCTCGCCGCTGGACTCCGTCGCCACCGCGCAGGCGCTGAACTGCGAGGTGCTGGTGCTGCTGGCCGAACGCGACCGCCAGGTGCCGCACGCGCATTCGCACACGCTCGTCCGGGCCCTGCAGACGGCCGGCTGCAACGTGACCGTGCAGCGACTCGCCGGCACCAACCACCGCAGCCTGGCGCGCACGCCGGCGGCGATGCAGAGGCTGGGCGGCTGGTTGCTGGAAGAATCCGCCGCACGATGAAGAAGACGCTGCAAACCCTCGCCGTGGCCGCCACCGTCGCGGCCACGCCCGCCGCCCACGCCGGCGACGGCCAGTTCCAGCTGCTGGTGCTGGCCATGCCCACCAAGTACCACTACGAGTACATCCCGGTGGCGCGCGAGAGCTTCGAGAAGCTCGCCAAGCTGCATGCCTTCGAGCTGACCTGGACGGCGCAGCCCAGTGCCTTCGAGGGCGACCTCAGCAAGTACGCGGCTGTCGTCCTGCTGAACAGCTCGGGCGAGGAGTTCAACGAGGCGCAGCGGAATGGCCTGGAGCGCTACATGAAGGCCGGCGGCAACGCCGTCGTCGTGCACCGCGCCATCATCGTGGCCAAGCCCGGCCAATGGCCCTGGTACGAGCAGCTCGTCGGCCGCAACTTCGTCATCCACCCGATGCTGCAGACGGCCGTCGTCACCAAGGCCGACGCGGGCCACCCCGCCACCTTCGGCCTGCCGGACCGCTGGATCTGGTCCGACGAGTGGTACGAGTTCAGCAACCCGCACGGCGTGCAGATCCACCCGGTGCTGAAGGTCGACGAGCGCACTTATGACCCCACGAAGATCTGGCCCGGCCAGGTCGCCACCGGCATGGGCGCCGACCACCCGGTGAGCTGGTGGCACGCCTACGAGAAGGGCCGCGTGTTCGTCACCGCACTGGGGCACAACGTCGAGATGTACCGCGACCGGCAGTACCTCGACCACCTGTGGGGCGGCATCTGGTGGGCGGCAACGGGGCGCGGCCAGCAGCCCAGGTGATCGGCGGGCGACACGGCCCGTCAACCTGCTGAGCGGTTGCAACCGCGAAGCGCCATGACGACGCCGCACCGGCACACTGTGCCGCCATGAACCGCACGCGCCGCCTGATGACCCTGCTGCCCCTCGCCGGCCTGCTGCCGGCCCTCGCCTCCGCCGCCCTCGCACCCGCCGTGCTGCCGCTCTGGCCCGAGGGCGTGCCCGCCGCCCGGCGCCCCGACGCACCGGCCGCACGCGGCGACCTCGGCCCCGAGCGGGTGGAGCCCGATGGCCGCATTGCCAACGTGTCGCAGCCGACGCTGACCGTCGTGCCGCCCGCCGTCGACCGCCCCAACGGCACGGCCGTCATCGTCTGCCCGGGTGGCGGCTACAGCTACCTGTCCAACGCGCGGGAAGGCCAGCAGTACGCCGCCTGGCTGAGCACGCTGGGCATCACCACCTTCATCCTGAAGAGCCGGCTGCAGGAATGGGGCCACCCCGCGCCGCTGCAGGACGTGCTGCGCGCCATCCGCCTCGTGCGCTCGCGCGCCGCCGAGTTCGGCGTGAAGCCTGACCGCATCGGCGTCCTCGGCAGCTCCGCCGGCGGCCACCTCGCGGCCAGTGCCAGCACGCTGTGGGACCACCCCGACGGCCGCACCGGCGCCGCGCTGGACGCGGTGAGCGCGCGGCCCGACTTCGCCGTCCTCGTCTACCCCGTCATCACGATGACCGACCCCGCCGCCCACGCCGGCTCGCGCAAGGCACTGCTGGGCACCTCGCCCGGCCCGGCGCTGCTGGCGCAGATGTCCGTGGAGCAGCAGGTCACCGCCGCCACGCCGCCCACGCTGCTGCTGCACACCCAGGGCGACAAGACGGTGCCGGTGCAGAACAGCCTGATGTACTTCGACGCCCTCACGCGCGCCGGCGTGCCGGCCGAGCTCTACGTGTTCGAGCAGGGCGGCCACGGCATCGGCATGCGCGACGGCCTGGGCAACGCCTCCGCCTGGCCGCACCGTGCCGAAGACTGGCTGCGCCAGCGCGGCCTGCTGACCCCGGCCGCCGCGCGATGAAGCGCCGCGAGCTGCTCGCCAGCGCCACCCTCGCCGGTGCGCTGCCCGCCTGGGCACAGCCCGCGGGCACGATGACGCTGCCCGAGATGGACCTGCACGACCCGTTCATCGTGACCGACACGGCCAGCAAGACCTACTGGCTGTTCACGAAGAACCACCCGTCGTTCAGCGGAGAGAAGGCCATCGGCGTGATGGCCTACCGCAGCGGTGACCTGAAGCACTGGAGCAAGCCCGAGCTGGTGTTCCAGCTGCCCGCCGGCTTCTGGGCCAATGACGGCTGCTGGGCGCCCGAGATGCACCGCTGGCGCGGCCGGTGGTACCTGTTCGTCACCGTGCACAACGAGAGCCTGCCGCTGGCCGAGCCCAGCCCGGTGCCCGGCCAGCGCACCTACCGCCGCAGCACCGTGCTGGCCGTGGCCGACCAGCTGGACGGCCCGTTCAAGCTGGTCCGCCACGGCGAACCGGTCGTGGACAAGGCGCTGATGACGCTGGACGGCACGCTCTACGTCGACCCGGCCGGCAAGCCATGGATGGTCTATTCGCAGGAATGGCTGCAACTCCGCGTCGGCGCCTTCGCCGCCGTGCAGCTGGACGACGAGCTGCGCGCCGTCGGCCCGCCCCGCCTGCTGTTCCGCGGCGACGCCTCACCCGCCGCCAAGCCGCAGCAAGGCCAGGGCGTCATCGTCACCGACGGCCCGCAGCTCTACCGCACGGCCGACGGCAGCCTGCACATGCTGTGGTCCAGCTGGGGCGACGACGGCTACTTCCAGACCATCTCGCACTCGCCCTCCGGCAACCTGTTCGGCCCGTGGGAGCACGGCCCCGTGTGGCTCGCCAAGGGTTCAGGCCACGGCATGCTGTTCCGCACGCTGGACGCCCGCTGGATGCTGGTGGTACATCGGCCGTTCAAGAATGCGCGGGGGAAGTTGTATGAGGTGAGGGAGCAGGCCGACGGGTTTGAGCTGGTACGCCAGCGAGTCGATCTCGATCTGGATGCAGCGCCCCTCCTCCGAGGGACGAGCTGAGCAAGATAAACAGCTCGGGCAGAGGAGTTCAACGAGGCCCAGCGCGCCAAGTCGTCAGGGGCCGACGCTGACCACCCGGTAATCTGGTGGCATTCATATGAGAAGGGCTGGCTGCCCACTAGCAACGTCGGCAATCATTCAACTCAGCACTCGAAGCCCCCGTAGCGCCAGGCGCAACTCTTCTTCAAGTGTCTGAAAGCTAGGCATTCGACGAAGTTTTTCTAACGAGACTGATTCACCGAGGGCGCTCAGCATCGGAGATACCCCGCGTCGCAAGCGTTTGGCCGATGGGCCTGTCAGGCGAAATGATTCGAGAAGCACGGCCTTCGGATCTGCCACCCCCTCAACAGCTCGCGGACTCAGAGGAAGCCTGAGGTCTCGGTCGTTCAACGTAGTTCCGAAGACCTTGCGTAAGGCCTCTCCGTCACAGATCGCCCACGCTTCTGTCTCCCGAACGGGTATCACTCCCACTCCACAACCATCTGCACCAAATTCTCGTGACAAAGCATCCAACGCGGGCCGCGCAAGACGCTCTCGCGCCGCATCCGCGTCCCCCGCACCATCGGTGTGAACAAACAGCACTTGCCATGCACCATGATGCCGACGCGCCGCGCCAATAATGCGAGCTTCTCGCGATTGACCATGAGCATCTTCTGGATGATCCAGTGCAACAACTTCGCCAATATCCACTGGCTGGGTAGCGCTGGCCAAACAGAGGTCGTCACACAGACGAAGTAGAAGAGGCCTTAGAAAGTGATAGTCCGTCGGCCCTTCTGCATAGAGGGCCAAGCCGAGATAAAACAAGTTCAACCCTCCTCGGTGACGGTTTCGAGAACCCTGACCACTTCAAGGTCCGAAACGTGTCCCTGCGGCGGAAACTCTTCAGCAAATAGCTTGCCCTGAAACTGGGCCTTGACCGGCCGCAGTCGAGTACGCCGGCGGGAATGGGTAGCCCCCTTTTCGACAATAGACGATGTATCTGCAAACAGGACCAAGCCGTCTATCACCTGATGGCTCTTATCAACCAGTGCAGATAAGACCACGGGCGAATGGCTATTCAATAGCAGTTGACACAGCGGGGCGGTTGCTGGTTGCTCATGGCCCACCAATTCCACGTCTTCCTTTGGAGTGGTGACCATGTCCTTCAGGCGTTGAACTAAAGGACGAATGCGCCCTGGATGCACGCCGTTCTCTGGTTCCTCGAAGCAAACCAGCCCGCGATGCCGCGGGTCGTGCAACAACGTCAACAGCGCCAGCACTCGCAGCGTACCGTCAGAAATCACCCGCGACGTGAATGGCAGGCCATCACGCATCGTCAACTCAATTCGATACTCCCGGCTCGCCTCATGAAGCGACGCATCTAGACGAGTCACGCCTGGGATCAAGTCGTTCAGTTCCGCCGCTATGTCGCTAAGCACACCTTGTGGCCGTTGAGGCGTGGCCGTTTCGGCCTTGAGTTGGGCAAGAACCGCGGCTAGGTTAGCTCCGTCAGCATCAAGCGTGTCAGACGCAGTTGCCGGCACAGGTCTACGCAATAGCGCAGGATCAAGCTGAAGCAAGCGCCAGTGCTTCATTTCCTCACGAAGTGCGAACAAGTGAGGAAATTCGGCATTCGTCACGCTGTACAGAACCGATGCTTCAGCGGCACTAGCGGGCCGAACGCGACCAGCTTTTCCATCTTGATGAATACTGAACGAGCGTCCCTCAGCCAAGTCTTCGGTGGTGAGCCATGGATTCTTGCGGGCATACCGCAAATGAACCCCTTTAAAACTCTTGGACGGCTCCAGCCTGTCCGCCCATCGATCATCCTTTTTCATGATCGGAGTCGCAGCCTCGTGAGCCACTTGGATGCGCTCCATGCCGCGCACTTCCCGACGCTCCAACGTCACCTCGTAACGCATGCGGGTATGCGACAAGGTGACTTCACTCCCCCAAGGATCTCGAACCATCGGGTCGACCAGCACTTCAGCAGCCAGCCGAATTTGCTTTACGCGCTCTCCTTTACTAGTTTGACGAAACAACTCTAGCGGCTCACCACGCATGCCTTTAAAGGCCTCGGCCACATCCTGCGTGGCAAGTCGAGACAGAAGCTGAATAGCGTCGAAAAAATTGCTTTTGCCTGCTGCGTTATTGCCGAGCACTACCGTGAAAGGTAAGAGGTCGATCGTCAGGTTTTCAAAGGACTTGAATCCATCAATTTCGAGACGGGTCAGCATGTTTTGTTCCTGCTCCTTCTGCTAGCGAGCAGCCGCTTCACTAGAGACTGCATTGTGTGCTCACCATGAAAAAAGCGAGCTGATCGCCGACCAACTCGCTTCGAATAGAACAGCAATAGATCGAACGAAAAAATCAAACGTCGATGTTGCCCGCCCTCAGCGCGTTCGTTTCGATGAAATCACGACGGGGCTCAACTTCATCCCCCATCAGCATCGTGAAGACCTTGTCCGCCTCGATGGCATCGTCGATCTGCACGCGCAGCAGGCGGCGGACGGTGGGGTCCATCGTCGTTTCCCACAGCTGCTCGGGGTTCATCTCGCCCAGGCCCTTGTAGCGCTGGCGGCCGACGCTGCCTTCGGCTTGCGTCATCAGCCAGGCCATGGCGGCGCGGAAGTCGTCGACCTTGCTTTCCTTGGCCTTCTCGCCTTCGCCCTTGCGCACGACGGCGCCCGGCTTGATGAGGCCCTGGAAGCTCAGGCCGGCGTCGGCCAGCACTTCGTAGTCGGCACCGTGCACGAAGTCGGCGGAGATGACGCTGGCGCGCACGTTGCCGTGGTGGGTGCGGGCGATCTTCAGGAAGAACTTGTCGGTGCGCGGGTCGGTCTCGACGGTGACCTCGGCGTTGTGCAGCGCGGCCTTCAGGGCGGCGGCGCTGGCTTCGGCGTCTTCACGCGCATCGACCTTCAGCGCCAGGCCATTGGCCAGCACGTGCAGGGCCTCGCCGTCCATCCAGTTGGACAGGCGCTCGATGACGCTCTGCGCGGTGACGTACTTGCGGGCCAGCGCGTCGAGCGCGTCGCCGCTGAGCGTGGTGCCGGCGCCGGTGTCGAGGTGCGCATCCTGCAGCGCGACCTTGAGCAGGAAGGCGTCGAACTCGTGGCCGTCCTTGAGGTACTGCTCGTGCTTGCCGACCTTGACCTTGTAGAGCGGCGGCTGCGCAATGTAGATGTGGCCGCGCTCGACGAGCTCGGGCATCTGGCGGTAGAAGAAGGTCAGCAGCAGCGTGCGGATGTGGGCGCCGTCCACGTCCGCGTCGGTCATGATGATGATGCGGTGGTAGCGGAGCTTGTCGGGGTTGAAGTCGTCGCTGCCGGCGCCGCGGCCGATGCCGGTGCCCAGGGCGGTGATCAGCGTGATGATTTCGTTGCTGGTCAGCAGCTTTTCATAACGCGCCTTCTCGACGTTCAGGATCTTGCCGCGCAGCGGCAGGATGGCCTGGAACTTGCGGTCGCGGCCCTGCTTGGCGGAGCCGCCGGCGGAGTCGCCCTCCACGATGTAGATCTCGCAGAGCGACGGGTCTTTTTCCTGGCAGTCGGCCAGCTTGCCGGGCAGGCCCAGGCCGTCGAGCACGCCCTTGCGGCGCGTCATTTCGCGGGCCTTGCGGGCGGCTTCGCGGGCGCGGGCGGCGTCGAGGATCTTGCCGCAGATGGTCTTGGCGTCGAGCGGGTTCTCGAGCAGGTAGTCGGTCAGCAGGCGGCTGACGATGTCTTCCACCGGCGCGCGCACTTCCGAGCTGACCAGCTTGTCCTTGGTCTGCGAGCTGAACTTGGGCTCGGGCACCTTCACGCTGACGACGCAGGCCAGGCCTTCGCGCATGTCGTCACCGGCGACTTCGACCTTGGCCTTCTTGGCCAGCTCGTTGTCGTCGATGTACTTGTTGATGACGCGGGTCATCGCGGCGCGCAGGCCGGTCAGGTGGGTGCCGCCGTCACGCTGCGGGATGTTGTTGGTGAAGCAGAGGACGTTCTCGTTGAAGCCGTCGTTCCACTGCATGGCCACTTCGACGCCGACGTTGGTGCCCTGGTCGCTGAGCTTGTCGCCCACTGCGTGGAAGATGTTGGGGTGCAGCGTCGTCTTGCCCTTGTTGATGAACTCGACGAAGCCCTTCACGCCGCCGGCGTAGGCGAAGTTGTCTTCCTTGTTGGTGCGCTCGTCGACGAGGCGGATCTTGACGCCGTTGTTCAGGAAGGACAGCTCGCGCAGGCGCTTGGCGAGGATGTCGTAGTGGTAGTCGTTGTTCTGCTGGAAGATTTCCGTGTCCGGCAGGAAGTGGACTTCGGTGCCACGCTTGTCGGTCTCGCCGATGACCTTCATCGGGCGGGTCTCGACGCCGTCGACCATGACGCTTTCGCCGTTCTGCGGGATGCCCTTGGCGAACTCCAGCAAGTGCACCTTGCCGTTCTGGCGCACCGTCAGGCGCAGGAACTTGGACAGGCCGTTCACGCAGGACACGCCCACGCCGTGCAGGCCGCCCGACACCTTGTACGAGTTCTGGTTGAACTTGCCGCCGGCGTGCAGCTCGGTCAGCGCGATCTCGGCGGCGGAGCGCTTGGGCTCGTGCTTGTCGTCCATCTTGACGCCGGTGGGGATGCCGCGGCCGTTGTCGATGACGGAGATGGAGTTGTCGGTGTGGATGGTGACGACGATGTCGTCGCAGTGGCCGGCGAGGGCCTCGTCGATGGAGTTGTCGACGACTTCGAAGACGAGGTGGTGCAGGCCGGTGCCGTCCGAGGTGTCACCGATGTACATGCCCGGGCGCTTGCGCACCGCCTCCAGGCCTTCCAGGATCTGGATGGAGCTGGCGTCGTAGGCGGCCGGCGCGGGAGCCGGTGCCGGGGTGTTTTCGGGGGTGGCGTTGTCGCTCATCGGGGACTTTCAGGAACTTCTTGAAACGGCAAGGCGGGCCGCGTGGGCCCGCCTGCTAGGCATGCGGTAGTCTGGGTGGCGTCAGATCCGCATCGGCATGACGACGTACTTGAAGCCGGTGGTGTCGGGGATGGTCAGCAGCGCGCTCGACGCGCTGTCGTTGAGGTCGATGCAGACCATGTCCTGGCTCATGTTGGACAGCGCGTCCATCAGATAGGTCACGTTGAAGCCGGTCTCGATCTTGTCGCCGCCGTAGTCGATCTCGATCTCTTCCTTGGCCTCTTCCTGCTCGGCGTTGCTGGACGCGATGCTCAGCAGGCCCGGCTCGAAGGTCAGGCGCACGGCCTTGAACTTCTCGCTGGTCAGGATGGCGGCGCGCTGCAGGCTGCTCAGCAGCGGCGCGCGGCCCAGCGTCAGGCGGAACTTGTGGTTCTTGGGGATGACGCGGTTGTAGTCAGGGAACTTGCCCTCGACCAGCTTGGTCACGAACTCCATGCCGCTGAAGCTGAACTTGGCCTGGTTGCCGGCGAAGCGCATCTCGATGGCGTCGTCATCCTTGCCGTCCTTCAGCAGGCGCTGCAGTTCCAGCACGGTCTTGCGCGGCAGGATGACTTCCTGCTTGGGGATGTCGACCTCCAGCTCGGCCTGGGCGAGCGCGAGGCGGTGGCCGTCCGTCGCGACGAGCGTCAGGTTCTTGCCTTCGGCGACAAACAGGATGCCGTTCAGGTAGTAGCGGATGTCGTGCACCGCCATCGCGAAGTGCACCTGGTTGATCAGGCCCTTGAGCGCCTTCTGCGGCACGCTGAAGGCGGGGCCGAAGTCGGCAGCTTCCTGCACGAGCGGGAAGTCGTCGGCCGGCAGCGTCTGCAGCGTGAAGCGGCTCTTGCCGCCCTGCAGCGTCATCTTGTTCTGGTTGCTCGTCAGGCTGACGGTCTGGTCGGCCGGCAGGGCGCGCAGGATGTCGATCAGCTTGCGCGCGCCGACGGTGGTGTTGAGGTTGCCGGCGTCGCCGTCGAACTGCACCGTGGTGCGCACCTGGATCTCGAGGTCGCTGGTCGTGAGCTCCACCTGGTTGCCGGTCTTGCGGATCAGCACGTTGGCCAGGATGGGCAGCGTGTGGCGCCGCTCGACGATGCCGGACACCGCTTGCAGCGCGCCGAGCACCTGGTCCTGGGGAGCTTTCAAAACGATCATGAGGGCCTCTTGGGGGGAATTTCAGTCGGGATCACACCCGAAAAACGCGCGCGCGCGTGAAGCTGCGATTGTCGCCCGGAAAGGGTGCAACCCCGATCCACGGGGGCGGGGTTGAAGCTACGGGACAACCCTGAAGCCCCTCGTCCAGTGAGTACCTTGGCCGGGACCGCGCAGTGGCCAGTGGCCACAGCGCTTCGGCAGGCACAGCGCTCGGCCCAAACTCCGAGTCATCCCTTCAGCGTCTGTTCGAGGACGTGCAGCTGCTGGTTCAGCTCGGTGTTCTTCTGGCGCTCGCCGCCGATCTTGCGCACCGCGTGCAGCACGGTCGTGTGGTCGCGGCCGCCGAAGAGTTCGCCGATCTCGGGCAGGCTCTTCTGCGTCAGCTCCTTGGCCAGGTACATCGCGATCTGGCGCGGCCGGGCGATGCTGGCCGGGCGCTTCTTGGAGTACATGTCGGCGACCTTGATCTTGTAGAAGTCGGCCACCGTCTTCTGGATGTTCTCCACACCGATCTGGCGGTTCTGGATGGACAGCAGGTCCTTCAGCGCCTCGCGGGCCAGCGTGATGCTGATTTCCTTGTGCGAGAACTTGGCGTAGGCCAGCACCTTGCGCAGCGCGCCTTCCAGCTCGCGCACGTTGGCGCGCACGTTCTTGGCGATGAAGAAGGCCACGTCCTCGGGCATCGGCGTGCCTTCGGCGTCGGCCTTCTTGATCAGGATGGCGACGCGCATCTCCAGCTCGGGCGGCTCGATGGCCACCGTCAGGCCGGCATCGAAGCGGCTGGTCAGGCGCTCGTCGATGTCCACCAGGCCCTTCGGATACGTGTCCGAGGTCATGATGATGTGCGCCTTCTTGGCCAGCAGCGCCTCGAAGGCGTTGAAGAACTCTTCCTGCGTGCGGTCCTTGCCGGCGAAGAACTGCACGTCGTCGATGAGCAGCAGGTCCAGCGAGTGGTACTTGGCCTTGAGCTCGTCGAAGGTCTTGCGCTGGTAGTTCTTGACCACGTCGGAGATGAACTGCTCGGCGTGCAGGTACAGCACGCGGGCGTCGGGACGGTCCTTCAGCAGCGCGTTGCCGACGGCGTGGATCAGGTGGGTCTTGCCCAGGCCCACGCCGCCGTAGATGAACAGCGGGTTGTAGGTGATGCCGGGCGCGCCGGCGACGTGCAGCGCCGCCGTGCGGGCCATCTGGTTGGCGCGGCCGGGCACCAGCGTGTCGAACGTCAACTGCGGATTGATGCGGTGCTTGGCTGACGCAGGCGCCTGCGAAGGCAGCACGATGGTCGACGCGTTGACGACCGGCCGCAGCGCCGCGCCGGGCTCGGCAGGCAGGGCCGACGAGAGCGGCTGCGGCGCCGGCGCGGCGCTCGCGAGCGTGGACGGCGGCACGGCGATGGGCGCGCTGGCGGGGTCGCGCACGGCCAGGGCCAGCTCCAGCCGCGTCGGGCGGCCGGCCAGCTCGGTCAGGATGGCTTCGATGCGGGCGGCGTACTGGCGACGAATCCAGTCGCGCTTGAAATGGTTGGGGACCTTCAGCGTGGCGACCAGCGCGCTCGCGGCGTCGCCGCCTTCGCCGGCCACCGTGGCGGGCGGCAGCGGGCGTATCCAGGTGTTGAACTGCTGCTCGGGCAGCTCGGCGGCCAGGCGCTCACAGCCACGTCGCCACAGCTCCGCCGCCCAATCCGCCGATTCCATACCCACCGCGCTCGTTGCCAAAGCTTGCACCCCGTCCACCCTATGTTCTTCTTGGCTCATTGTGGAAAACTTCTTTTCGAGCGGCTGGATTGTACGGACCCAAGACCACCGGAGGGCGGGTTATCCACAGAATTTCGAAGGGGGTCAATCCCTGGCAAACCCGGCTTGAGAGTGGCGACTTATTGACCGGCACCGCGGCTTCTGCTGTAATCGCGGGTTTTCGCGTACTGGCGAGTCTTCGTCGTGCGCATCTTCCCGCCGGGCGCCAACCGCTGTGCCCAGCCTGAACAAACCCTCAAGAGAGGTATCTCATGAAGCGTACTTACCAAGCCTCCAAGACCCGCCGCGCCCGTACCCACGGCTTCCTTGTGCGCATGAAGACGCGTGGCGGCCGTGCCGTCATCGCCGCTCGCCGCGCCAAGGGCCGCAAGCGCCTGGCCGTCTAAGCCGCGCGACGGCGCCGGAGTGCGTCGTCAGCCCCCGGGCACCCGATGATCGGCAAGCTGCAACGCCCGGTGGACTTTGAGCGTGTGCTCGGCCGTCAGAGCCGGGCACGCAGCGCGCATTTCGCGCTGCATCACCTCGCGGCTGAACCGGCGCCCAGCGCCTGGCATGCCGCGAAGTTGCACACAGCCCAAGCCGAGTTATCAACAGGCGACCCACAGCCTGCCCACAGCACTGTGGAACATGCCCCGCCTCGCGCGCCTTCAGCTCCGGTTGAAGGCTGCTGGGTGGGCATCGTCGTGCCCAAACGGCATGCGAAGCGCTCGGTGACGCGCCAGCTCTTGAAGCGCCAGATTCGCGCCGCATTTGCCGAGCGCCCCGGCATGCCGCCGGGTTTGTGGGTCGTCCGCTTGCGTTCTCCCTTCGACCGCCAGAAGTTCCCCAGCGCCGCGTCCGACGCCTTGCGCGCCGCCGCGCGTGCCGAGCTGGCTAAGCTGCTGGACAAGGCGATGAAGCCGAAGCCGGAAGCCGCCGGATGAAGCCCAGCTGGCCTGCCCGCGTGCTGATGGCCGCCGTGCGCGGCTATCGCCTGCTGCTCAGCCCCTGGCTGGGCAACGCCTGCCGGTTCGAGCCGACCTGCTCACGCTACTCGCTGGGCGCGCTCGAGAAGCACGGCGCCCTCGCTGGCAGCTACCTGACCGTGCACCGCATCCTGCGCTGCGCGCCGTGGTGCGACGGCGGGCACGACCCCGTGCCTGACAATGCGCCGCGCCTGTTTTCCCGTCTGATCTCCCCGGCGCCCCGCGCGCCGTCCTCTCCTGTCGAGTCCCTTCATGACTGATATTCGCCGCACCGTGCTGTGGGTGGTGTTCACGATGTCCCTCGTCCTGCTCTGGGACGGCTGGCAGAAGTACAACGGGCATCCGTCGATGTTCGCCCCCCAGCCCAGGGCCGTCGCCACGGCCCCGGGCGGCACCACGCCCGCCGGCGTGCCGGCCGCCACGGCCACCGGTGCCCAGGCGCCGGCCACGGCTGGAGCGCCGGCGGCAGCACCGTCCGAGAAGATCACGATCCGCACCGACGTGCTGACCGTCACCGTGGACACGCTGGGCGGCGACATCGTCCGCGCCGAGCTGCCCAAGTACCTCACGTCGTACGACCCGACGGTCACGGACCAGCTGCTGCAGATGGTGCATCTGCAGAAGAAGCCCGAGTTCACGCCGGAACCGGTGGTGCTGTTCAACGAAGGCCAGCACTACCGCGCCCAGACCGGCCTGGTCAGCGCCCAGGGTCCGCTGCCCGCCCACACCACGCCGATGACGGCCGTGGCCGGTGATCGCGAGCTCAAGGCCGGCCAGGACGAGGTCAAGCTGCGCCTGGAGTCGGCCGAGGTCGGCGGCGTCAAGCTGGTCAAGACCTACACGTTCAAGCGCGGCGTCTACACGGTGGGCGTCACGCACGAGGTCGTCAACGCCGGCGGCACGCCGGTCACGCCGCAGGTCTACCTGCAACTGGTGCGTGACGGCAGCATCGTCCACGGCGGCGCGGGCTTCACGCCCAGCTTCACGGGCCCGGCCGTCTACAACGACAAGGCCAAGTTCCAGACGATCAAGTTCGACGACATCGACAAGGGCAAGGTCGACATCGAGAAGCAAGCCGCCGACGGCTGGGTCTCGATGGTCCAGCACTACTTCGCCAGCGCCTGGCTGGTCACCGAAGCTGGCAACCGCGAGTTCTTCGTGCGCAAGCAGCCTGACCAGACCTACGCCACCGGCATGGTCTTCACACTGCCGACGCTGGCGCCCGGCGCCAGCACGACGCAGAGCGCAACGCTGTTCGCCGGCCCGCAGGAGGAAAAAAAGCTCGCCGCCCTGGCCCCGGGCCTGGAACGCGTGAAGGACTACGGCAAGCTGACCATCCTCGCCGAACCGATGTTCTGGCTGCTGGACAAGCTGCACGGCTTCATCGGCAACTGGGGCTGGACCATCGTCTGCCTGGTGCTGCTGCTGAAGGTCGCGCTGTACTGGCTGAACGCCAGCGCCTACAAGTCCATGGCCCGCATGAAGGCCGTCGCGCCGCGTGTCAACGCGCTGAAGGAGCGCTACAAGGACAAGCCGCAGGAGATGCAGCAGGAGATGATGAAGATCTACCGCGAGGAGAAGATCAACCCCATCGGCGGCTGCCTGCCCATCTTTGCCCAGATGCCCATCTTCATGGCGCTCTACTGGGTGCTGCTGTCCACCGTCGAGATGCGCCAGGCGCCGTGGATCTTCTGGATCACCGACCTGTCGGTGCGCGACCCCTACTTCATCCTGCCGCTGCTGATGATGGCGTCCAGCCTGTTCCAGGTCTGGCTGAACCCGCCGGCGCAGGACCCGATGCAGCAGAAGATGATGTGGATCATGCCGGTAGCCTTCGGCATCATGTTCTTCGTGTTCCCGTCCGGCCTGGTGCTGTACTGGCTGACGAACAACATCCTGTCGATCGCCCAGCAGTGGGTCATCAACAAGCGACTGGGCGTGAACTGATTCACACCCCCTGGATGAGCCCCCGCGCGCGGGGGCTTTTTTACGCCCGTCGAAAGCAGTTCAATCGCATCGCGGGGCAGAGAACACCGGCCCGGACGGGCCTCACGAGAGCGCCCGAACCCGGCCTCCCCCGCGCCAGAACATCAGCCGCAGCGCCTCCCGGGTGCTGCGGCTTTTTTCATGCCGTCAATGGCCCGTGGCCTTCCATGCCGCCAGCTGGTCAGGGCCGATGACGAAGTAGGACTTGTACTCGCCGCCCTGGCGCGAGCCCATCTCGATGGCCTCGATCTCCACGGCCAGATCGGCCGTGGCGCCGTCGCGGCGGATGATGGCGGTCTCGGGTTGATGGAAGCCGGTCACGCGGCCCCAGACGCGCATCATGTCCTTGCCCTTCTCGCGCAGCGCCTCGATCTCGCGGGCGCGCTCCAGAGGCAGCTTGACGGTGAACTGCAGGTCGCGGCAGCCGGGGCACAGCGCCTCGAAGTCGGGTAGGTAGTTCAGGTCACTGCGGTGCTTGCCGTCGCTGTAGCCCACGCCCAGGCGGCGCGCGCCGGGCCGCACGAAGACGTAGTACTCGCCCGTCGCGATGTCCGGGCCGCTCAGCGAGACGTACTCAGCCTGGTAGGCCATCACCATCCGCAGCGAGGCCGGGTCGGCGGGCAGTTCCTGGCGGGTCTTGTCCGCGAGGTCCTGCTTCTTGAACTCGTTGGTCTCGTCGGCGCTCTCGGGGTGGGCGATTCTGGCGATCAAGGCCCAGTCCGGCTTGGGCACGGAGGCGGCCTGTGTCTTCCAGCGCGCCAGGTAGGCGAGGAAGGCGCTGTCGGGCTGCTTCTCGTACTCGCCCTTGACCCACTCGGTCGCCTCCTGGCGCTGGTAGTTGGCGAAGCGCGCCGGCAGGGCTGCGGTGCCATCCAGCACGAGGGCGCTGACGGAGCCGAACTTGCCGGCGTCCTTGTAGCGGGGCTGCTGCGGCTGAGCGGCGGCCGGCGCCGCAGCGGGCAGCTCGGCCTTCTTGCCGCAGGCGGCCAGGCCGGCGAGGGACAGCGCGGCCATCAGCGCCAGGGTCAGGGGAGCGGGACGGATCGACATGCGGGCATCTCCGATGCAGTGGGGGATGCCCTGCTTCACGAGATTTCGCGCGCCCAGGCGCCAGGCCGTCAGTTCCCCCACCAGGTCCAGATCACGCCGTAGGTGGTCGATACCATCGCCCGGCCGGCCGGCGCCCCCCACAACGGGCTGCGCAGCAGGTAACGCTTGCCGGTCAGGCGCTCGGTGACCTGCATCTGGCAGACCGCGCTGAACTGGTTGGTGTGGACAGCACCGGGTGCGATGGCGTACGTGACCGTGCTGGAGAAGTAGCCCTGGGCGTGCGTGAGCAGCACGCCATCGCGGACCCCGCCGATCAGCGGGTCCTGCAGGTCGGCCGCGCAGGTCAGCGTGCTCGGGCCCTCGAAGCGGATGAGCCAGTCGTCGCTGGACCACACGTCCACAAGGCTGCCGTCGGCGCGGCGCACCTGAGGCTGCAGCGTGTGCACGCAGGCCTGCACGGTCTCCAGCAGCTGGGCCTGCGGGTCGTAGAAGGGCTGCATCCAGCACGGCGTGCTGACGTTGAAGACGCTCTTCACGTCCGGCGCCACCGCATCGACCGCCAGCACCAGCTGGTAGCCGCTCAGCAGCTCCGCGCCGGTGGGAAGCGGCAGCAACTCGAGGCCGTCCACCGGCGTGGGGGTTGGGGTCGGCGTGGGTGCGGGGTCCGTGGGCGTCGGCGTCTGGCAGGCGGACAGGTCACCGCCGCTGCCCAGCGGCCAGGGCGAGGTGGCCGCGGTGGCCTGCGCGTCGCCGCTGGTGCCAAGCTTGAGCTTGGCCGTGGCCTCCAGGCCCAGCTCGGATTTCCAGCTCACGCAGTTGCTCACACCGTCGCTGACCATCTGGCCGCTCACGCCCAGGGTGGCGCGCAGGCTGGCGCTCAGCGGTGCGACGGTCTCCAGAACTTTGAGCTGCAGGTCCGGCCCGACCTTGAGCTGCAGGCTCAGGCTGGTGGTGGCCTTGGCGGCCGCCGGCGTGCCGGTGGGCGCCTGGCTGGCCGCGCTGCTGTCGATGCCATTGCTGGACTGCAGCTGGCCGGTCGCCGGGTCGTAGTGCAGCGCCACGTGGGCGCGCGTGTCGCCGTCGATGACCCGCATTTCCAGCTTGGCGTCGCCGCTGGCCTGGGTCTGCAGCATCACGGGCACCTCCACCTGGGCCAGGCCCAGCGTCTGCGGGATCACGTAGCGGAAGCGGGTCAGCTCCAGGCCCTTGCTGGTGCTGCCGTCGGCGGCCGTGGTCAACAGCTGCAGCAACAGCGTCTGCGTGAAGGTGAGGTCGCCCGTCAGGTCGAAGGTCTTGAACCCGCTGGCGGCCGAGAAGTCCAGGTCCAGGTTCAGCTTCATCGCCAGCTGGCCCTTGTAGCTGACACCCACCGGCCCCAGCGACCCCAGTTCCGCCGAGAAGCTGGTGCTGGCCATGCCGCTGGCCGCCGGACTCGCCAGCGGCCGTACCCGGCCGGCCGCTGCCGGCGTGGCGCTGACGTCCTGCACGCTGGCCTTGATGCGCAAGCTGGCGAACACCTCGCCCAGCTCCGGCGCGCGTGTGCCCAGCCGGGTACCGGTGGCGTCCACGGTGATGACCATGTAGGCGCGCCCGGCCACGATCAGCACCTGCCCCACCTGGGCGCCCGGCGCCGCGCTGAACTGCAGCGTGCCGGCCGCATCGGTCTGCAACAGCTGCGGGCTGCCGCTGGCCGTGCTGAGCTCGCGCACGCCGGGCTGGTAGGCCGCCTGCACGGTGGTGTCGCCGCTGGCCGATGGCGGCGTCGGCACGGTCAGCGGGCCGGGCGGCACGGGTTCGGGCGTGGCGGGCGCGGTGCTGCCGTTGCCGCCGCCGCCGCAGGCGGTGAGCAGGGCCAGCAGACCGGCCGCCGCGGCGCGACGGGCTTGGGCGAGGCGGGTGCGCGTCATGGCGAGCGCGGGATCAGGAGCTCACCAGCATGGACACGAAGCCCTTGCTGCCGAGCGACGCGTTGCCGCCGGTGGGCGTGCCCTGGATGACGATCACATAGCGCGGCGTACCGCCGGTGCGGGCCAGGCTGTAGGCGTGCATGGCGTAAGTGCCAGCTGCCAGGCCCGCCGTGCTGGGCACCGCCACGTCGCCCACCGTGCCCAGGCCCGTGCCGCCGCTGGACAGCGCCGCGCTGATGTTGGCGGCCGAGATTGTGAAGGCCGTGGCGCCGATCGGCGACACGGTCACCGAGCCGTCGGCGTTCACAACCGCGCTGTCGTTGGCCTGCGGCGTGACCTTGGCGATGTCGCCCGTGGGGCTGCTGCCGGTGAACTGGCAGTCCTCGGCGGCGTACAGCCGCGTGCCGGCGGGAATGTCCGTGGCCTTGGCCAGCGCGGTTGCCGTAGGCGCCACCATGACCATCATGCTCTTGGCATAGCCGCCGATGGAGGCGCCGGTCACGTCCTGACGCACCACCGAGCATTGCTGGATCAGCCGGCCGTCGGCGCCGGGCGCGAGCCAGCTCAGGTCAGCCGCCAGCACGATGGCGCTCTTCAGGCTGACGCTGTCGGTGCCCAGCGTGATCGTCGTCTCGCCGCCGCCTAAAGCGCCGCGAAAGCTCGTCGACCCCGTAGCCAGCACGCCCTGTGTGGCCGACACCGAGGTCACCGTGTTACCACCGATGTTCAGGCCGGTGGCGTAGAGCGCGTAGACGTCGTAGCGGGTGTAGGGGAAGCTGGTGGTGCTGCCCGAGCTGCCGGACGAGCCCGAGGACCCGGAAGAGCTGCCGCTGCTGCCCGTGGATGTGCCGCTGCCAGCATCACTGCCGCCGCCACCGCAGGCGGTCAGCACGACGGCCATCAGCAGGCTCAGGCCCAGGGTCGAAAACTTCTTCATTGCCGGTTCTCCTTGATTGCAAGAGATAGCCCCGACAGTCACGCCAGGGCCTTCTCCTGCATTCACGAGAACCGGCGCCGAAAAGCGCCACGGCCTTCGCCGGCCTGGATCAACCGCCGCGCAACAGCGCCATCGGCGTCGCCAGCAACTTCTCGCCGCCGGCAGCCTGCAATTGCTGCATCAATCGCCGCGCGAGTGCCTGGCAGGCCTCGTCCAGGGCGTGCGCCTCGCGCAGATGCGAGAAGGCCTGCGCGCGAAACATGACGATGCTTGGGTCATCCTGGCCCAGCACCTGCTTCCAGCGAGCCGCCGCTTCTTCGGCGCGCCCCTGTGAGGCCAACCATTCGCCTTCGCGCAACCACAGCACCGCACGGCGAGCTGGCACCTTCGCGAAGAACTGGTCCGCCACCGCCTGGCCCTGGTCCAGCAACGCGCGCGCGCGGCCCAGGTCCCCGGCGTGAACGGCTTGCGCCGCGCAGGCCTGCTGGATGCGAATCCGCAGCGCCGGCTGCGGCGCCTGGACATCCAGGCCCCAGGGCCGGCAGCCCTCACGCAGCGCCTCCCAGTCGCCGGACTGCTGCGCCACATCCAGCGCCGTCGCCTCCACCGTCAGCCCGAAAACGGTCATGGCGCGGTTTGCCGGCAGCGACGCAATGCGGCGCGCCTCCGCCACGTGCGCTTGCGCCTGATCGGGCGCGCCAGCCGCCATCTCCAGCAACGCCAGGTTGGCCTCCCCACGGGCCAGGATCACCACATCAGGCCCCATGGTCTTGCGCAGCACCTGCAGCCCGTGACGAATCAGCGAACCGGCTTCGGCCGGGCGCAGCGTCAACAGCGCCAGCTGGCCCACCTGATCCTCCGACGCCGCCGTCTTCCAGTCTTCGGCGCCGCGCTGCGTTCGATTGGCCTTCACGCCGCGAATGCCTGCCTGGTAGGCAGATTCCATGTCCCCCTGGCCCAGGTAGGCCACGATCAACTGTTCGTAGACCGTACCCAGAAGGTTGGGACCTGGCAACGGTGCGAGCAGCTCAGAAGCAGCCTGCAGATGGGCGATGTCTGCCGACACCGGCGCATGCAACCGGGCGCCGAAACCGCCAACGGCGAGATGGGCCAGCGCCAGCCGCTGCGGGTCCAGCTCACCCAGCGCCTGGTAGATGGCCAGGGCCTCGGTGGCCGCCTGGAAACCCTCCTGGTAGCGGCCGGCGCTTTCCCACAAGTCACGCTGGCCCAGCAACGCATCGGCATAGGCGCGGCTGCGCGTGCCATGCAGGTCCCGGGCCTGGTGGAGCCGCTCTTCGGCCAATTGGCGAGACAAATCGGGCAGGCCCAACTGCTGAGTCAGGGTGCCCAGGTCGACCAGCAGTTGTTCGCGCGCGAGCGGCTCGTCCCGAAGCGACCCCAGCACCTGCTGCGCGCCTTCCTCAATCAGTCGGCGCGCCGGTACATCGCGATTGCGCGTGTCGGGCTGAGCCTCGCGCAGCGGGTTGAAGAGCCCGGTCAGGAACTCATACATCGCTCCGGCTCGTCGTGCCTCCTGTCGAGCCTCGCGAGCCGCCTGCAACGCCCACCCCGTCGTTCCCACCAACGCCAGCACCGCCAACGTCGACGCGCCCACGGCCCAGCGGTGCCGCGCAATGACACGGCCAGCGCGGTAGCGCCAGGATGGCGGCCGGGCCTCCACGGCCTCGCCAGCCAGGTGGCGGCGTAGGTCGGCGGCGAGTGCGTCCATCGTCGCGTAGCGGCGTGCCGGCTCCTTGGCCAGCGCCTTGGCCACGATGGCGTCCAGGTCGCCACGCAGGGCCTTGCGCGTCGCGGCGTCGCGCGCGGCGGTGGAGACCGCCGGTGGCTCGGCCTCCAGCACCGCGCGCTCCAGCGCATGCCGCGAGGCCGGCGCCGCGGCCGCATAGGGGCTCGCACCGCCGAGCAGCCGGTAGGCCAGCACGCCGAAGGCGTAGACGTCGCTGGCGATGCCCGGCTCCTCGCCACGCACCTGTTCGGGCGACGCGTACTCGGGCGTCATCGGGCGCTGGCCCAGCTGCGTCAGCGCGACATCTCCCTCGGCCGCCACCAGGCTGCGCGCGATGCCAAAGTCCAGCAGCCGCACCTGGCCATCGTCCTGCACCATGACGTTGGCGGGCTTGATGTCCCGGTGCAGCACCAGGCGGCTGTGCGCGTACTGCAGCGCATCGGCAACCTGCAGCAGCAGGGCCACGCGCTCGCGCACACTGGCGTGGCGGGCCTCGCACCAGGCCAGGATGTCGCGGCCCTGCACGCACTCCATCGCCAGCCAGGGCAGGCCGTCGGCGTCCACGCCGGCGTCGTACAGCCGTGCGATGCCGGCGTGCTGCAGCCGGGCCAGCAGGTCGCGCTCGCGCTTGAGGCGCTCCAGCCAGCCTGGCGCGGGGCTGTGCGGCAGCTTGAGCGCCACCTCACGCTGGAAGTCGCCGCTGTGCGGGCGCGCCCGCCACACGCTGGCCATGCCGCCTCGGCCCAGCTCCTCGATCAGCGCCCAGGGACCGACATGCTGGCCGGCCCGCCAAGACGGTGTGCCGGCACCGCGTCCTTCGGTGCCACCGGCCAGGCTGGCGGCGCGGCTCAGGAAGCCGGCATCGGCCGCCGCCGCCTCGGCCTGCAGCAGCCGGTCCAGCGTGGCGCGCCAGCGCTGCTGCTCGGGGGGCAAGGTGTCGAGGAAGTGCTGGCGCTGATCCGGCGCCAGCGCCAGCGCGGCGTCGAACAGCGGCTCGACGGCCTGCCAGTCGTCGTGGGAAAGGGCGGGCATGGGAAGGCGGCGTCGAGGCGCTGACCAGCGGTCAGTCGTTCAGCGAGGCCCACAGCAACGCCCGCGCCTTCTGCCAGTCGCGCTGCACCGTGCGACGCGACTGGCCCAGCGCCTCGGCGCACTCGGTCTCTTCCAGGCCGACGAAGAAGCGCAGCTCGACGAGCCTGGCCAGCCGCGGGTCCTGGCGCTCCAGGTCGGTCAGCGCGTCGTGGATCTGCAGGTATTCGTCGTCGCGGTGGGCCAGCGTGGGCAGCTCGTCCAGCGGCACGTGGGTGGCGCCGCCACCGCGTTGCTGCGCCTGGCGCGCGCGGGCGTAGTCCACCACGATGGAGCGCATCACCGTGGCCGCGTACGCCATGAAGTGGTCGTGCGCGAGGTGCTGCCAGCCATCCTGGCGCGCAAGCTTGAGCCAGCCCTCGTGCACCAGGGCCGTCGTGTCCAGCAGCGTCAGCGGGCCGCTGCGGCGCAGGCGCTGGCGGGCCAGCTGGCGCAGCTCGCGGTAGAGCTCGTCGCGCAGGGCGGGGTCCAGCGGAGCAGGGGAGTCGGTCGGGGCGGCGTCGGTCGGGGTCACAGGCGGGGCACGGGTTCCGGGGCGGCAGAGGTTCGACAATGCCGCCATGCTGTCTCGCCATGCCGACCCCATCGCCGCCATCGCCACCGCTCCCGGCCGGGGCGCGGTGGGCATCGTGAGGGTGTCTTCACCGCAAGACCTGTCACCGTTGATCTTAGCCGTCTGCGGCAAGCCGCTGCGCCCGCGCGAGGCGACCTACCTGCCGTTCCGCGACGCGGCCGGCGTCGCCATCGACCAGGGCCTGGCGCTGCACTTCCCCGCACCGCATTCCTACACCGGCGAGCATGTGCTGGAGCTGCAGGCCCACGGTGGCGCCGTCGTCATGCAGCTGCTGCTGGCGCGGGTCATCGAGGCCGGCGCCGGCGTGCGGCTGGCGGAGCCTGGCGAGTTCACGCAGCGCGCGTTCCTGAACGGCAAGCTGGACCTGGCGCAGGCCGAGGCCGTGGCCGACCTGATCGACGCCAGCACCGAGGCCGCCGCGCGCAGCGCGAGCCGGGCGCTGGGCGGCGCACTCAGCCACGAGGTCGGCGCGCTGCGCGATCAACTGATTCAGCTGCGCATGCTGGTCGAGGCGACGCTGGACTTCCCCGAGGAGGAGATCGACTTCCTTGAGAAGGCGGATGCTTTTGGCCGCCTCGACCGGCTGACTGCGCAGCTGCAGGCCGTCCAGGCCCGCACGCGCCAGGGCGCGCTGCTGCGCGACGGGTTGAAGGTGGTGCTCGCAGGCCAACCCAACGTCGGCAAAAGCTCGCTGCTGAACGCGTTGGCCGGCGCCGAGCTCGCCATCGTCACGCCCATCCCCGGCACGACGCGCGACAAGGTCAGCCAGACCATCCAGATCGAAGGTGTGCCGCTGCACATCACCGACACCGCCGGCCTGCGTGACGAGACGGCCGACGAGGTCGAGCGCATCGGCGTGTCGCGCTCGTGGGACGCCATCGCGGACGCGGACGTGGTGCTGTTCCTGCACGACCTGGGCCGCGTGGGGCAGCCTGATTACGAAGCCGAGGACGAGCGCATCCGCGCGCGGCTGGCCGGCGTGGACGCGAACCGCATCGTGCAGGTGTTCAACAAGACGGACCTGGGCGCCGCGCCGGCCGGCGAGATCGCGCTGAGCCTGAAGACCGGCAACGGCCTGGAGGCCTTGCGCCGGCGGCTGCTGCAGACGGCCGGCTGGCAGGCCGTGCCCGAGGGCCTGTTCATCGCCCGCGAGCGCCACGTGCAGGCGCTGGCCCGCACGGCCGAACACCTGGCGCTGGCCCGCGCCATCGCCGAACAGCGCGACGCGGCGCTGGACCTGCTGGCCGAGGAGCTGCGCCTGGCGCACGACGCGCTGGGCGAGATCACCGGCGCGTTCTCGGCCGACGAGCTGCTGGGCGTGATCTTCAGCAGCTTCTGCATCGGAAAGTAACACCGGTCCGCAGTTGCGCGTCCTTATGCGTTGCTGATGCACGGCGTCCGAAGCTCGGATCGCCATGTCGGCAGGAGGAGGACGTATGCGACGCGTTCAACACATCAGCTACACGACGGTGGACACCACGCCGCGCGTGCCTGCGCAACCGGTCCGCCCGACCACCGCGGCGGCGCAGCCGCAGGACGACATGTGGCGCTCGCGCCGCGTGCTGTCGGGGTCGAACTGGATGGATGCCTGGGTCCGCAAGCCCGGGCAGCGCTAGGCGCCG
The DNA here is from genome assembly GCF_043555985.1 of Pelomonas candidula. Lineage (NCBI taxonomy): Bacteria > Pseudomonadati > Pseudomonadota > Betaproteobacteria > Burkholderiales > Sphaerotilaceae > Roseateles > Pelomonas candidula. Next base: position 558,796 of record NZ_JBIGIC010000003.1, read on the forward strand.
CGCCTATTTGCCGGCGCTGGTGTAGGTCATCGTGCCCTTGCCGCCGCCGCTGACCCGCGTGGTCGCCGCCAGCATGGCGCGCGCCTCGGCGCTGCCGCGCAGGAAGGCATCGAAGAAGGTCAGCTCCCAGGCGTAGGCCTCGCGTTCCGCGGCGGCGCTGAGGATGTGCTCCTCGCCGGCCAGCTCCACGGCCCAGGCGGGGCCGCCGAGGCGGCGCACGCCGGCGCGGATGCTGTCGGGGGAGACGTTGCGGTCCTTCTCGGCGTAAACGGCGAAGAAAGGTACCTTCACGGCGGCCAGCCCCTCGAACTCGCGACCAAGGTGCCAGGCCTTGGTCTGGAAGGGCCAGATGCCGAAGCTGGCGCCCATGAAGGGCACGACGCCGAAGCCGGCCTTGATGCGCGGGTCGCGCGGGTTGTGGGCCGGGTACTTCGGGTCCATGCCGCCCAGCATCGCAAGCACCGTCAGGCCGCCCGCGCTGGCGCCCGAGGCGCCGATGCGGTCGCGGTCGATGGCGGGGCCGAAGACCGGGTCGCGCAGCACGTAGTCCAGCGCGGCGCGCACGCCGACCTCGCGCATCGCCACCGACTCGAAGTAGCCCGGCGCGCGGCTGTCGCCATGGAAGAGGTTGACGACGATGTAGCCATGCGAGGCCAGCGTCTTGAGGTGGCCCAGGTGCCACAGCCCGTGGGTGTTGTAGCCGCCGGAGTAGACGATGAGCGGGTACTTCGCCGCGGAGTCGGCCAGCAGCGGCTTGTCGGCCGGGCCCTGCATGTGCGGCACGACGGCGTCGCCGGTGTCCTTGTACGGGAAGGCGTAGTCGGGCCGCGGGTTGTCGGCGCGCGTGGGGTAGAGGATGTGCAGCACCAGCGGCAGCGGCTTGCCGGCGACCGCGCCGGCACCGGGCTCGCTGGCGGGCACGGTGAGCTGCAACTGCGGCACGGCCTGCGGAGCCGCCAGGATGGCCGCCAGGTAGGCGCCGTCCTTGCTGCCGTTGAGGTAGTCGATCAGCGGCCGGCCCGCAGGCGGCGTGACCTGAAGGTTGGTCGAACCGACGGCGAAAGGGCCGGGCGCGAAAGCGACGATCTCGGCGGCCTGGGCACCCGTGGCGATGACGAGGCAAAGGCCAAGAAGCAGAGAGAGGAGACGCATGGCAGACCGGTCAGCAGGGGTGCGGCAATGTCGCCGAAACGCCTCGGGCTGACAACGGTGTCAATTCCCATGCCGAGGGACGCCGTCGAAGCTATGGCGTACGTATGCCGGCATCGTTTGAGACTTCCGTCCAGCAGATCCTGCGCGGGTTCCGCCGAGCGCTGACCTGCGACCGATGCAGCCGTGCCGCTACGAGCTTGGCCTGCAGTATCTGTATGACCGTGCTCTCAGCGGGTCGTCAACTAAAGGCTGATCTGAGACGCTCGCCGCCAGAGGCCTGAAAGGCGGCGACAACGGACACCAGTCGTCCAGCGTTGGCAGCCTCGTCCGACAGCTTCACTGCCGATTCCGGTCGCCTGATTAAGGCCGGCCGAGCAAGGCGGCGCGAAGGACCGCTTCTGCAGACTGTGGTTGGCTCGAAGCGACCCGTTGCAGCCGCGGGCCAAGGCGTCGCGTGCGTCCGCAACGTGCCCAAAGCGGCCATTAACCTTAGCTCGATGTGAGGGCTTGGGCGAGGCATTGGCTCATGCGACTTTAACGACCGACTGTGCGACCTTTAGGGTTCGGATCAACTCACGCAGAACGCCCTTGGCTTTGAACAAAGCCAAGATGCGAACGGGAACATGATCACATGGGACCCGTCTAGGGATTCGTGCCGTACTTGAGCCGCGCGATCATTCCCTTGACCACGTCCTCCTGCTCGGGGGACAGCGTCGTGGCGCGCAGCAACGTGTCCCGCTCCAACTCGCGCAGCCGCCAACCGATCTCGCGCACGATATTGCCCAGGTCCTGGTAGATCCTCGCGTCGCCGATGGCGTTCAGACGGGCCACCAGGGCCAGCGGCTCCTCGCCCGCCAGCCCGGTGCTGGCCACCGAGCGCACGATGTGCTCCATGCGATGAAGGTTTGCGGCGATCACGGAAGACGCCGGCGTCCCGGCCTTGATTAGGCTCTCGATCCAGGGACGGCAGTCGCGGTAGCGGTCCATGGTCTCGCTGACGCGCACCAGGCGCACGATCAAGTCGTCCGCGGCGTCAGGGGCGTCCTCGCGCGGTTGGGGCGACGCGGCCGCGATAGCGGGAGCGACCGCCTGCAGGATCGACTGCCGGAACCCACCCGGGATGAGCTTGGCGCCAGCGCCGGCACCCTTGAGCGTCCAATTGCTCGCGCGCATCATGCCGGCCAGCCACTCGGCTGCGGCGAGGATTTCGCCGCGCACCGGCAGCGCGTCACCCGCAAGGTGATTGGGGTAGCCAAAGCCGTCGCGCCGCTCGTGATGGTGAAGCACCGCTTCGGCAACCATGGGCCCGGCGCCAGCCATGTCCCTGAGAACTCGGTGCCCGATGACCGGGTGGACCACGATGTGCTTCCACTGCTCCGGCGCCAGATGTTCGGTCTGCTTGAGAACGCGGGGGTCGATGTAGAGCTCGCCCACGTCGTGGAACAAGCCCGCAGTTAGGAAAACGCGCTCGACGCCCGCGGCGTCGGCCAGGGTCTTTTGCGAAATGCCGTGGGCGATCAGCGCCACGGTGACGCTGTGCTCCAGCCGGTCGGAGGGCAGCTCGGCGTAAAGCGTGAGCAGCATGCGGAGTTGGGCCGGCAGTGGCAGCGAGCCCAGCGCCGCGAGCACCGGGTGGGGCTTGGCTCGGCCGCACAGCGCGCGCAGCAGAGGCTGCTCGTCGAGCAGTTTCTCGGACACCTGCTTGAGGAGCTCGCTGCCGATGGCGTCCTGCACCTCCAGGCATTGCTCCAGCGGCTTGGACAGCTTGTGCGCGAGCAGCCGCTCGCGCGTGCGCTCGTCGACCCGTGCACCCTTGGCCAGCAGCTTCATGCCGCTGTCGCTGACGATGTCCTCGCTGGCCTGCACGCCATGGGTAGACGCCACCACGTGGCCAACGAAATATTCGTCACCCTGGGCTTCCGCTGCGGCTCTTGAGACTGGTGTTGTCATGCGGGTCGGATGTTGCAGCGCTAGCACCCTAATGTGGCTATTCTGTCAGCGGCCGGTGCCGGCGGCGAACCGCATCCGGCCCATTGCGCTCGGTCGGCAAAACTGGCTCTTCGCCGGCAGCCTGAGCGCGGGTAAGCGGGCCGCGGCAGTGGCGAGCCTGTTTCACTCGGCCAAGCCAAATGGGCTTGGTCCCTACGCCTATCGCTGAAAGCGCACATCATGTCCATCAGTGTCTCGGAATGAACTAGACCGCCTCCAACCTTGATCGGCCCTCCTCTCATCAGCGGGCAGGTGCGCAGCGAGAACGGTCCATCAACAAGGCATTTGCGAAGGACACCTCCGGGAACTGAGCAAGGCGCCGAACAGCCACTTCTTGGGCTTGGGGTAGGAACCGCGTCGTGCCGCCACCTTCATCGCCAATAGCAGACCTGGTTTCGTCCTGCCCGCTTGGCCGTGTACATCGCGCGGTCCGCATAGGACAGCAACTCGTCCGCGCCGCCGGGGACGTCGGGGTGAATTACCACGCCGATACTGGCCGTCACGGCCGTTGCAGGCCCATCGCCCAGGATGATGGGTTCGGCGATGGAGGCCAGCACGCGGTGCAGGATCTCTTCGCAGTCTTCCTGCCGGTCCACGGGTGACAGGAGCAGGACGAACTCATCGCCGCCGAGCCGCGCTGCGGTGTCGCTGGCACGGACGGAGGATTGGATTCGTCGCCCGATCTCGGTCAGCAGCCGGTCGCCGGCGTCGTGCCCACGGGCGTCGTTGACGGCCTTGAAGCCATCCAGGTCGAGGAAGCAGACGGCGCAGCGTGACTTCAGCCGATCGCACAGGAGCAGAGTCTGCCCGATGCGATCGCTCAGCAGCACGCGGTTGGGCAGGCCCGTCAACGCGTCATGGAATGCGATCTGCTCCACCCGTTGCTGGCGCAGCTTCTGTTCGGTGATGTCCTGCATCATCCACAGAGACTCACCGCTGTCGGAACCTAGCAGCACGCCGCTCAAGTCCACCCAGATGGGGTCGCCATTCTTCCTGCGCATCTGCACCTGGGCACGATACGTCTGCCCCGACTGCAAGGCGGGGTAGGCATCCCGCCCCAGGGCTTCGTAGGCCTCCTGGTCCAGGTACAGCAGCCGGGAGGGTGCCCCCGCGAGCTCGCCGGGTTCATACCCGAACATGGCCTCCAGCGCCCGGTTTGTCCACAGGGAGCGCCGGTCACGCAGCCTGGTGATGCCGATCAGTTCGGTGTCGAGCATGGCCTGCTGCTCACGCGTCAGCTGTTGGAGCTGGCTGGACAGCATGGCCATGCTGCGCGTGGCGCGCTCCAGGTTGGCCAGGACGAACCCGATGCCTGCGCCCAGCGGGAACAGGTAGGACGCCAGGTAGGTGATCCCATTGCCAAGACTCACCTGAAAGAAGTCAACGTATTGCTCGGGGGACACGGTGGCGTGGACAGCGCGCACGACCAGAGCAACCATCGTCAGTGCCAAGGTGATGCCGACCGTGCGCAGGGACGGCTCGGCGTGCCACCCTTTGCCCAGCGCGAGAATGACCATGGGCGCAATTTGCGCGGCAATCAACAGCGACACCACCGCCGTGCGAAGCGGCAAGGGTTGGCCGACGAACGACACGACGGTCACCGCGCCCAGCACGAACAGGCCCGATTGCAGCTTGGGCGTGGGGCGGTCCTGAATGAACCTGTGCAGCGCCTGGGCGTTGAACCACAGCCCCGCCATCACCAGCGCATTGCCGCCAATGATGGCCAACCACGCGGGGCCCACGGCCCGGGACACGATCAGGACGAACCCGGCAATCGTCAGCCACGTTCCGCGCGCCCAGATGCCCAGCGCCGGGCTTTCAGGCAGCGAGCGCCGCGCCACGGCGAGCGTCAGGCCGAACAGCGCAAAAGCGGCGAACAGCGCGACAAAAAGCGTTGAGGTGCTCAGCACGGCACAGAATCGTCAGGTGGATTGGCGCGGCGATCCATCATCCGGCAGCGGTTGGACACGGTACGATTCCAGATCATGACCGCCTTTTGGCCCATCCTGCACCGGCCCGCATGCGCAAGTGTTGGGCAGAAATCATTGACGACCTACCTGCGACTCGCTAGCCGCACACTCGCCGCATGGGCAGCCTGACCTTCAGCATCAACGTCACCTACGAAATGAGGGAGGGCTACTAGCCGTTGGTGGCCCGCGGAGACGTGCTGGCGCCGCCTGCCATGCGAGAGTGGGCGGCCAAGCCGCAGGCCAAGCCCAAGTACGTGGCGTGCACGATGCGCAAGGACTTCCCAGGAACGAACAGCCACATCCTCGCTAGTAACCGTCGCGCGGTTGTTCAGACGCTGAAGAACGCGACGCCGGTCGGTGTACTTCTGGGCAGCTGCAAGCTAGCGACCGAGTTGGACCGGCTGATCCTGATCGACGAGTAAAAGCTCCTCCTCCACCCCAGGATCGCGGGCCACGGCCAGACGCTGTGCGAGTGCGGGCTGTCCGGCACGAGACGGCTGGAGTTGGTGTCGGCGAAACCGCTGCGCAACGGCGCGGTAGCCATGCAATGTCGAGGCAAGCGCGGCCAAAAACCCGTCGCAGCGGACAGCGCCGATGGCTTGAATGGGCACAACGCTGCCATTCGTGGCGCTGCATCGAACCAGGGGAGCCGGCCGGGAGATTCGACCGGCCCTGGTACCCGGAAGCAGCCGTTGCGGGCGGCCGACCTACCCTTGGCAAGAAGCGGCCGCCGCCTGGCTCCTCAGATTTCGGTCTGCTCAGAAATCTCGAGCGCGTCATCGACCTCGATGCCCAGGTACCGGACCGTCGACTCCAGCTTGGAGTGCCCGAGCAGCAGCTGTACGGCGCGCAGGTTCTTGGTCCGCCGATAGATTAGCGTCGCCTTCGTCCTTCGCATTGAGTGCGTCCCGTAGTCGGCAGGGTCAAGCCCGAGTTCCTCCACCCAGCCCTCCAGGATTCGGGCGTACTGGCGCGTTCCCAGATGCGGCGAGCCGTGCATGCGACTCGGGAACAGGAAGTCCTCGGATTTCAGCCCGGCTTGCTTGATCCAGCGCTGCACAGCGTCGCGGGTCACCGGTGTGATCTCGAACTGAACGGGGCGCTGCGTCTTATGCTGCATCACCACCGCCCGACTAGCGACGGCGTCACCGTGGCAGACGTCTCGTACCTTGAGCGCGACGAGGTCGCAGCCGCGAAGCTTGCTGTCGATGCCGAGGTTGAACAACGCGAGCTCGCGCACGCGGTTCTCCATCTGAAGCCGGACGCGAAGTGCCCAGATGTCTTTGACCTTAAAAGGTGCCTTCTGGCCGACGATCTTGCCTTTGTTCCAAGGCTCGCGCGAGAGCGTGTTGGCTGCTGATCCCATGATGGTCTCCCATCGAGTTGAGGGGCCATCAGCATGCGCCGCTGCGGCACTGACCGTGCAGGCTCCTCTCCATACGAGGGTCAGCTTTCCGGCGCCTTGATGGCCTCACGCTGTCGGCCAGGAGCAGAAGTTCGTGAACGACAGCTTTCAAGTCGCACGTACAGTCGTGGACACTTTGAAGGTCGTTTGCGCCCATGACAAACTCACCAGAGCGATCGGAGATTTTTTCGGCTGTCTTGT